>WNDQ01000014.1 GCA_009912175.1 Paracidovorax wautersii
AAGCGTTCTCCTCCTCCAGCCGCGCCACTTCACGTTTGAGCCGTGCATGTTCGGCCAACTCCAAGCGTTGTGCCTGATCGTCCTGGTCGTGCCGCCGCGCCTGGGCGCGCCAACTGTACAGCTGGGCAGGCTGCAACCCCAGATCACGAGCCACCGTGGTTACCCCTTCTGTGGCCGCTCGCAACAGTGCCTGCTGCCTGAACTCCAGGCTGAACTCCTGCCCCTTTCTGCCTGCCTTGCTCTTGGTCATCGTCCACCTCCTATTGCGATAGTTAATCGCTTATAGGGGTGTCCGTGAAACGGGGGCAAGATCAGTTGTCTGTCTTGGCTTTTTTGGGATTGCTGACGCCAATTGATAGTGCGTAACTCTTGCTGGCTGGGATTGCTGTCCTCAGGCTGGTTGGACACATATCCAATACATAGGTTTCTACGGTCGTCACGATGGTGTCATTCGATTTTTCACTCCACCGGTAGTCTAGCGAGCCACTTTGAATTTTGAAGTTGGAGTCATTTTTGTAAATGCATTGCTCTTCCTTTCGCTTGTCTATGATTTGGGGTGCTCCATATTTTTCTGTGATCTTTTCTTTGACGTGATCCAAGAGGTACTCGTTATCGAGGTAGATTTTGAAGAACTTCAAAGAATTGGCCGAAAATATAAAGGTCGCTGCCAGTGGTTTGGGGGAAATGTCGGTCGTGATGAATGCCTTGAGCCTTTCAACGCCTGGGATGGACTCGGAATATTTAGAAGGATTGGGCTCCAATGGAGCGTTCAGATAAACGGAGTCCACAGTTGTGAGCATTTGCAGCTCTTCTTTGGACATGCCGACTTTGATTGGACCAAATCCGACAGGACCGGCCGCGTTTGCTTGGTAGGCAAACATCAAGGCAATTGCAGCACCCATGACAGAAATACGCATTCATCCCTCCAAAAAATCTTGATGATAGGCCACAGTCCTCACAAACAGGCGGAAACTGACTGTGCGTCCAGAGAATAGTCATTTGGTGGTACTGACGGGGTCTATTTCAATCGAAAAATACGTAATAGACGTTAACGCCCGGCCACAAACCCCGCGCCGCGCACCTCCAGCACGATGGCGTCGAGCACCTCGCCGCGCGCCGACACCAACTGGACCTGATGGCGCCCGGGTATGGGCAGCCACGGCAGTTGCGCGCCGCGCCCGAAAGGGCGGCCGTCGAGCAGCCAGCGCAGGTCGCCGTCGCCCTGGGCCTTGAAGGTCAGGCGCTGGTGGGCCGGGGGAATGTCGGGGTCGAGCGCGATGATGGTGCCGGAGACGGGCGAGACGATGCGTGCCACGGCTGCGGGCGATGCGGCCGCAGTGGCGGCTTGCGCTGGTTGAGCCTGCGGCAGCGCTGGCGCGAAGCGGGTCTGTTCGGTACCGGCCAGGAACCATTCGTTGCGCGCGGCTTCCAGCGGGCCGGCGGCTTCGCGGCCGGGTGCCGGGCCGAAGGCGACGCGCTCTTGCACCAGGCCGGCGGGCGGTGCGGGGGCCAGGCTGGGGCGGCTGCGATGCAGCTCGGCCATCAGGTCGGCCCAGACCGGCGCGGCGCCGCTGGTGCCGCTCACGTCCCACATGGCCTGGCCTTCGGCGTTGCCGACCCACACCCCCACGGTGTAGTCGCGCGACCAGCCGATCACCCAGTTGTCGCGCATGTCCTTGCTGGTGCCGGTCTTGACGGCGGTCCAGAAACGCGTGGCCAGCACGCTGTTGGTGCCGAAGGTGCGGGCGCGCGCGTTGGCGTCGCTCAGCATGTCGCCCACGACGAAGGCGGCGCGCGCGTCGATGGCGGGCGCGCCGGGTGCGGCGGGCACGCCGGGCAGGAAACGCACCTCGCCCGCGCGGCCGCCATTGGCCAGCGTGCGGTAGGCGTTGGTGAGCGCCAGCAGGCTCACCTCGGCGCTGCCCAGGGCAAGACTGAAGCCGTAGTAGTCGCCGGGCTGCGGCAGGGCCAGGCCCAGCGTGCGCAACTGGCGCGCGAAGGCGTCGGGCGTGACCATGGCCAGCAGGCGCACCGCCGGCACGTTGAGCGAGGACGCCAGCGCGGTGCGCGCCGAGACCCAGCCCTTGAAGTGGCGGTCGTAGTTCTGCGGAATATAGAGGCCGCCTTGTGTGGCGATGTGCGTGGGCGCGTCGTCGAGCAGCGAGGCCGCGGTGATGCGCTGTTCGGCCAGCGCCTGCGCATACAGAAACGGCTTGAGCGTGGAGCCGGGCTGGCGCAGCGCGGCGGCAGCGTCGACCTCGCGTGCCTGGCTCAGCTCGCCCGACGAGCCGACATAGGCCAGCACCTCGCCACTGGCGTTGTCCAGCACCACCACCGCGCCGTCGTTGACGTTGCGCCGGCGCAGCTCGCGCAGGTGCTGGCCCAGCGACTGCACGGCGATGCGCTGCAGCCGCGCGTCCAGCGTGGTGGCGATGGCGGCCGGCAGCGGTGCGCCGCCCGGATGGGCCTGCGGCCAGGCACGCAAGACCTGGCGTGCCGCGTGCGGCGCGATGCCGCTGCTGGCGGCGTAGGGACGGCGCAGCAGGGCGGCTTGCGTGAGCAGCTCGACCGTGGCGCAGTCCGCCGCGCTGCCTTCAGCGGGCCGCCTCTGGGCGCGCAACATCTCGCGCCAGACGCCGCAGGCGCGCTGGGCCACGCGCGCGGGCGCGGCGTTCGGGGCGCGCACCAGGGCGGCGGCGATGGCGGCCTCGCGCTCGTCCAGGCCGTGCGGCGCCTTGCCGAACAGCGTTTGTGACAGCGCCGTGATGCCGACCACTTCGCCGCGAAACGGCACGAGGTTGAGGTAGGCCTCGAGCACCTCGTCCTTGCGCCAGCGCCGATCGAGCACCTGGCTGGAGACGGCCTGCCCGGCCTTGTCGAGCAGCGAGCGCTGGCCCGCGCGCGGCGCATCCTCGTCGTCGATCAGGCCGACCAGCTGCATGCTGATGGTCGAGGCCCCGCGCGTGCGCTGGTGGAACAGATTGCCCCAGGCCGCGGCCGAGACCGCCGCCCAGTCGATGCCGCTGTGGTCATAAAAACGCTTGTCCTCACTGAGCACCATGGCCATGCGCAGCGCGGGCGAGACTTCGGCCAGCGTCGTCCAGGCGCCGCGCCGGACCGTGTCGTCGGTGCGCTGGCGCTGCAGCACCTGGCCGTCGCGCGCGAGCACCAGCGTGTCGGATGGGCGATAGGCGGCGCGCACTTCGGCGAAGGTCGGCAGCGCCCAGGCCGCGACCGGGCCGAGTGCGGCCGCCGCCAGGGCCAGCAGGATGGCGCCCTGGCCCGCCCGCTGCCGCACGAAGGCAGCGGTGGCGTGGGCGGCGGTGGTGGTGGGCATAGACGTCATGGCTGGAGCCGATTGTCCGGCATTCATGCGCCGGGCTGGTGCCCGGTTTGCGGGGGGTGAAACAGGCTTCAAGCCGGGCCTCTGTGTAAGCAAACGAGCCCAACAGGTGGAATAAATCCTAGGGTTTTCCACTAGGAATTGGATTGCGTCGTGCCCGCACAATTCGGCCGACTAGACATCTAGATGACCAGATGACAAAAACCAAACCCAGCCCACCCGCCGTGGTGGCCGAGCCGGGCCAGAGCCGCTATGCGGCGCTGGCGCAATCGCTGCGTGCACGCGTGGTCAGCGGCGAATGGGCGCCCGGCATGGCGCTGCCGTCCGAACAGCTGCTGGCGCAGCAGCACGGTGTGGCGCTGGGCACGCTGCGGCAGGCGCTGGCGCTGCTGAGCGAGCAGGGCCTGGTCGAGCGTGTGCATGGCAAGGGCACCTTCGTGCGCGGCACGCTCAGCGGCGCGTCGCTGCTGCGTTTCTTCCGCTTCGGCCGGGGCACGGGCGAGGTACCGCAGTCGCGCATCCTGCGCCGCCAGCGGCTGGCGCTGCCGGCCGACGTGGCGCGCGCCATGGGGCTGGCGCCGGGCGAGGGCGGGCTGCGGCTGCAGCGCCTGCGCGACCTGGAAGACCGTCCCTGTCTGCTCGAAGACATCTGGCTGCCGCTGGCTGCGTTCGAGGCGCTGGCGGACAAGGCCGACGACCCGGCGGGCTGGCCGCCGCTGCTGTACCCGCTGTACGCCGAGCGCTGCGGCGTGCACGTGAACCGCGCCGTCGACCACATCGCCTTTGGCGTGCTCAGCGCCGGCCAGGCCGAGCTGCTGGCGCTGCCGCCGTCGCACCCCTGCGTCATCGCCACGCGCTGCGCCTACGACCTGGCCGGCCGCTGCGTCGAATACCGCGAAACGCGCGGCGATGCCTACGCCTTTCAGTACACCGTCAACATCACCTGAGGAGGACTTCTGCCATGAACCGCTTTTCCCTGAACCGCCGCGACCTGCTGGCCACGGCCGCCACCGCGGCCGCCGGCCTGGCCATTCCCTGGGCGCACGCCCAGTCGAGCAGCGTGGGCGACGGCCGGCCCGTGACGCTGGTGGTGACCTACCCGCCGGGCGGCGGGGCCGACATCATGGCGCGCATCATCGCGCCGCGCATGGCCGAGGCCCTGGGCCAGCCGGTCGTGGTCGAGAACCGTCCGGGCGCCAGCGGCCAGATCGCCGCCGGCTACGTGGCGCGCGCCAAGCCCGACGGCACCACGCTGCTGGTCGACGCGTCGTCGTTCGCGGTCAACCCGTCGCTCTACGCCACGCTGCCCTACGACAGCAACAAGGCCTTCACGCCGCTGGCCGTGCTGGCGACCTTTCCCAACGTCATGGTGTGCGCGCCGAGCTTTGCCGCGCAGAACGTGCAGGACGTGATCGCGCAGGCCAAGGCCAAGCCGGGCGAACTGGCGTTTGCCTCGTCGGGCAATGGCTCGGCCCAGCACCTGGCGGGCGAACTGTTCGAGGAACGCGCCGGCGTGCGCCTGACGCACATTCCCTACCGCGGCGGCGCGCCCGCGCTCAACGACGTCATGGGCGGGCAGGTGCCGCTGTTCTTCGCCAACGTGGCTTCGGCGCTGGGGCACATCCAGTCGGGCAAGCTGCGGGCGCTGGCCGTGACCAACACGCAGCGTGCGCGCTCGCTGCCGCAGGTGCCGACCATGGCCGAAGCGGGCGTGGCGCATTACCAGGTGCTGGAGTGGAACCCCGTGCTGGCGCCGGCCGGCGTCGCCGCCAGCGTGCAGGAGCGCCTGGTGGCCGCGCTGCGGCATGCGTTGGACGGGCAGGACGTGCGCCAGCGCATCCACGGCCTGGGTGGCGACGTGCCGGCCGACACCTCGCCCAAGGCCGCAGCCGCCTTCATCGCGCAGCAGCAGACGTTCTGGGGAAAGATCATTCGTGAGCGCAACATCACCGCAGGTTGAAGGCGCGGGCGTGGCGTCCGGCTGGGACTGCCACGTCCACGTCTTCGATGCCGCCGCGCCGGTCCAGGCCGGGCACTACCAGCCCGTGGACCGGCCGCTGCCGCAGATCGAGGCGGCGGCCGCCGCGCAGGGCGTGGGCCATCTGGTGCTGGTGCAGCCCAGCGTGTACGGCACCGACAACCGGGTGCTGGCGCAGGCCCTGGGCCGCGCGCCGGGCCGCCACCGCGGCGTGGCCGTGGTGGACCCGGCCATCACCGACGCCGACCTGGCCGCGCTGCACGCGGCGGGTGTGCGTGGTGTGCGTTTCAACCTGGTCTCGCCCGTGGGCTGCGCGCGCGCCGACGTGCCGCTGCAACTGCGCGCCCTGGCGCCGCGCCTGCGTGCGCTGGGCTGGCACGTGCAGTGGTATGCCGAGGCCAGCGACCTGGCCGACATCGCCGGCTGGCAGCAGGAGACGGGGCTGACCTTTGTGCTCGACCACCTGGCCGGGCTGCGTGCCGGCGTGACAGCGCCGGCTGCGCTGCAGGCCCTGGCGCAGCAGGGCGCGTGGATCAAGCTGTCGGGCTGGTACCGGCTGGACGCCGCGTTTCCCTACGACGCGCTCGACGTCCACGTCGCGTGGGTTGCCGAACGGTTTGGCGAGCGCATGGTGTGGGGCTCGGACTGGCCGCACACCTCGTTCGCACCGCAAAACATGCCGGCCTACGCCAGCGTGTGGCAGCCGTTGCCGCGCGTGCTGGGCGCCGAGCGCGCGGCCGCGGTGCTGCGGGCCGGCACGGTGCTCTACGCCTGATGCCGATGGCTCTGACGGACGCGGGCGGCGGCGCCATGCCGCCGTCCTGATCGACGTTACCGGCCTTGCACGCGGATGCGTGCGTTCGGCCATTCGCCAAACATCTCGGGCGCGTACAGCGCCTCGACCCGCGTGGGCGGCAGCGTGAAGTCGCCCACATTGCTCAGGCGCACGGTGTACTCCAGCGTGAAGCGGCCTCGGGGCACGAACTGGTAGTAGGCGCGCAGGCCGTCGAAGGCGCGTTCCTGGTAGGCCAGCCACGGCTGGTCCCAGCGGTAACGCGCTGACGTGTCGGCCTCGGACGATGCATCGGCGCCCGGCGTGCCGCGCGCGACGGCAATCGCCGAGTCGCGGCCCAGGCCGCTGCCCAAGATGGTTGCGCCGCCCGGAATCGGGTCGTTGATCACCACCCAGCTCATGTCGGCCGTGGCGTTGACTTCCAGCCGCACACGCAGCACGTCGCCGCGCCGGTAGGTGCCGGCCGCCAGCGCGGGCTGGGCCTGCTCGACGGCGGTCACGGTTTTCTTGACGGTGTAGCCGGCGGACACGGGCGTGGTGCGCGGCACGGCCGCGACCGATTGCAGCGTCATCCAGGGCCGGCCGCTGCCGTCCTGCGTGACGCGCAATTCGGCCGGTGCGGCGGCGGTGGCCGCTGCGGGCCAGGGCAGGGCCATGGTGTTGTTGCGCAGCATGCCGGGCGCCGCGGGCGCACCGTAGTAGGCCTGGGCGTGCGGCTGTTCGCTGGCGGGGATGGGCTCGACACGGCGCCAATCGACCGAGGCCTGCGCCGCGCCCAACTGCGCGCGCGTGGTGCCGGCCACGGGCTCGGATTCAAACCGGCGGCTGAAGGCCTGCAGCGCCAGCGAACCCCACAGGTTGGCCGTGGTGGTGTGCCAGGCGCCGCCCTGCTGGCGCGCGATGAAGCCATTGGCCAGCCGCCCCAGATCGTCGCGCCAGGCCGGGTCGTCCAGCACGGCCAGGATCAGCCGCGCGGTGTTGACGTCGCCGCCGGCCATCAGCCACCACCAGGCGTCGCTGGCTTCGGTGCTGAAGATCAGGCGCGTGCCCTGGTAGCTCAGGCGCGTGCGCAGCACGTTCTGCGCTCCTTCCAGCTGCTGCGCACGGTTGGGCACGGTCTGCAGGCGGTGCAGGATGGCGAGCCAGTCGATGACGGCGCTGGTGGGCCATTGCCCCGGGTTGATGGTGATGCTTTCGAGCTGGCGCGGCGTGGCCTTGCCGTGGCGCGAAAGCGCCTCGATGGCGGCGAGTTTGCGCACGTCGAGGTCGGCGCGCGGGCTCCAGAAGCGGCGCTGCAGGCGGCCTTCGGCGAAATCGGCCAGCGCGTTTTCCAGGCGCTCGCGCGATTCGGCGGGCATCGCAAAGGCCGGGTTCAGCCGCGCGGCCTCGTCGCTGGCGGCCAGCAGGTAGGCGCTTAGCGTGTCGCTGCCGCCGTGCGCGTCGCCCGCAGACGGCGGGAAGTAGCTGGCCAGGCCGTCGGCGTCGAGGTAGGTCGGCAGCGTTTGCATCAGGGCTTGCCACGCGGCCGTGTCCTGCATGCCGATGGCCTTGCTGGCCTGCTGCTCCAGGCAGGCGTAGGGGTAGTTGGCGAACCAGTCGCGCACGCCTGTCAGGCCCGCGGCCAGCGTCGGCTGCAGCGCGATCTGCACGCCACCCCGGCCGGGCAGGGCGGTGGGTGGCGGTGCCACGCTCAGGGCATAAGGCTGCGCGGGGTCGAGCTGAACCAGCGTGGCCTGCTGCACGGCGACCGGCACCGAGGGCAGCACGCGCTGGCTGACCTTGAGCGCATCACGCGCGCCGCTGCCGGCGGTGTCGCGCGCCTCGATCTCCCACAGGATGGCTTGCGTGCGTGTCTGCGCCAGCGCGGGCGGGGCCTGCACGTCCCAGCCGATCTCGCGCGATTCGCCGGCCGCCAGTTCGACCGTCTGCGGCGCCAGCGTGAGCAGCGTGGCGCGTGGCGTGACCTCGATCTTCATCGCGCGTTCGCTGCCATTGCGCAGCGTGAGCTGGGCACGGTAGTGGTCGTCGTCGCGCACCAGCGGCGGCAGGCCGCTGATGATCTGCAGGTCCTGGCCGGTCTGGATGTCGGTCCAGCCGGTGCCGAACAGGCCCGCGGGGTCGGCACTGCCACCGCTGCTGTCTGGCGCATCGGGCGCTTCGGGCACGTCGGCCACGGCGACGATGCGGAAACTCGTGAGCGCGTCGTTCAGCGGCACGGTCAGGCGCGCCTGGCCCTGGGCGTCGAGCTGCACGTCGGGCTGCCACAGCAGCAGGGTGTCGAACAGCTCGCGCGTCTGACCGCGCGCGCCGCCGTCGCCGCCGGCCGGCACCGCCTTGCGGCCGTAGTGGCGCCGGCCAATGATCTCCATTTGCGCCGTGGCCGTCTGCACGCCCCAGCTGCGGCGCTGGTACATGGCGTCCAGCAATTGCCAGCTGCGGTTGGGCCACAGCTCTAGCAGGGCCTTGTCGACGGCGGCCACGGCCACGCGCGCATGGGCCGCGGGCTGGCCGTCGGCACGTTTGACGGTGATGGTGATCTGCGCCGGCTCGCGCACCTGGTAGCGCGGCTTGTCGGCCTGCACCTGCACGGCCAGCTGGCGCTGCGCCAGGCCGACGCGGATCTCGGCCACGCCCAGCCGGTAGGCGGGTTTGCTCAGGTCGACCAGCGCGGTCGGGGCGACGTAGTCCTGGCTGTCGTAGCGGAAGGCGCGCCACCATTCGCGCGGCGACTTGTAACCCCAGGTGAAGAAGGAGTACCACGGCACGTCGATCAGACGCCCGCGCAGCACGAACGCGCTGACGTAGACGTTGGGGCCCCAGTCCGCGCCCACCTTCAGGCGCACCGTCGGGTCGTTGCCGGCGAGCTGCTCGACGTGGGTTTCCAGAATGCCTTCGCGCTCGACCGTGATCAGCGCCGTGGCCTGGCGGAAGGGCATGCGCACCTGGAACACGGCGGTGTCGCCGGGCTGGTAGCTCTTTTGTTCGGGCAGCAGGTCGATGCGGTCGTGGTCCTGCGCGTCGAACCACAGCTCGCCTTGCTTGGTGACCCAGACCGAGCTGGCGGCCTGGACCGTGCGGCCCTGGGCGTCGGTGGCGGTGGCGACCAGTTCGATCTCGCCGGCGGTGTCGAGCTTGGCGGTGCAGACCAGCCGGCCGCGGCTGTCGCTCTTGCCGCTGCAGACCTCGCCCAGATCGCGTGTGCTGCGCTGGTGGTCGTAGCTGTAGAAGCCGCCCACCATGCGTTTGCGGCTGGTGGTGGTGGTGTGGATGGCGGCGCGCACGGACAGCGCCACGCCGGCCTGCGCGCGGCCCTGCAGGTCCAGCGCCAGCGCCTGCAGCGCGACCGACTTGCCGACCGAGGCCCAGCCTTCGGTGCGGATGCCCGCGACCACGGCCGCGGGCCACAGGCTTTGTGTGCTGCTGAGCGTCTGCACTTCGCCGTTGGGGTCGGCGTAGGTGGCTTCGAGCACCAGCTCGCGCGGGCGGTCGGCGGCGGGCAGGGGGCCGACGTCGAGCTGGCCTTGGCCCTGGCGGTCGAGCACCAGCGGCGCCTTGTCGAGCACGATGCGCTGGTCGTCGGGGCCGGGGTTGTCTTCGCCCTCGGCGTCCTCGTCGCGGTCGTCGTTGCCGCGTGCGCGCGGCGGGCCGAACTGGAAGTCGTCGTAGTCGCGGAAGTCGATGGCCTTGCTGCGCACCAGGGCCGAGACCTGCACCGGCAGGTTGCCGGCCGGCCCGCCCGCGACGTAGTCGAGCTGCACACGCGTGGGCACCTGCGCCGTGGCCACCAGCGGCTCGCCGCTGGCCGGCGCGATGCGGCCCTGCAGCACCGGCAGGCGGAATTCCTCGACACGGAAACTGCCCGTGGTCTGCGTGACGGCGTCTTTCGAGTCGGCGTCGCCATCGGGCGCGGCGGTCAGCGTGATGTCGTACTGGCCGAGTTTGGCGTCGCGCGGAATGGCGAATTCGCTGGTCGCACCCGTGCCGCTGGCCTCGTTCAGGTCAAGTTCAAACTCGTCGCCGCTGCCCACGTGGGTGGCAACGGCGCGCGCCAGCCGCATCGGGCCATAGACCAGGCCGTGGCGGGTTTCGGTGCGCAGCAGGTGTTTCATCGACACCGTTTCGCCCGCGCGCAGCAAGGTGCGGTCGAGCACGGTGTGCAGGCGGGTGTCGGGGCGTGCGCTCAGGTCGGTCGGCAGGTTGAAGCGCCAGGGCTCGATGCCGCGGGTCCAGTCGCTCCAGGTGAAGGCCAGGTCGTCTTCGGCGCCGCCATGGCTGTCCTTGGCGCGTGCGCTCACGAAGTAGGCCTGGCGGTAGTCGTCGTCGGCGCGGCAGACGGGGGCCTGCGGGCTGAGGCCCTCGAAGCGCGCGATGCCGTCCTCGCCCGTCACGGCGGTGGCGATCTCGGTGCCGTCGCAGCCCGACACGCGCACGGCCGCGCCCGCCACGGGTCGGCCCTTGTCCAGGCTGGTGACCCAGGCCAGCGCGTTCTCGCGCCCGAGCTTGAAGTGCACGGCCAGGTTGGTCACCAGGGCCGAGGTGCGCACGTACATCGTGCGGCCGGCGCCGTACTTGGCGTCCAGCAGCGACTGGCCGAGCAGCGGCGAGGCGATCTCCACCACGTTGAAGCCGGGCTGCAGCGGAATGCCGACCACCTCGAACGGGCGCGGGTCTTGGTTCAGCGGCCGGGGCAGGTCGAGCTTGCGGGCATCGCGCTGGCGATCGAGCAGCGAGACCTGGCGCGTGGCGACCCAGTGGCGGTCGTTGTCGCCGGTGATGGGCGGGGCCTGAACGCCGTCGGCGCGCAGCCGCTCGCGCCGCACGGTGTCGTAGGGCGTGGCGGTGTCGTAGCGGCCGACCTGGCGCGACCAGCGAATGATGTCGGCGTCGTCGCCCGGGCGCAGGGTGCTGACGACGCCCGCGGCTGGCGCGGTCTGCGCCACGCCCTTGACGGCCAGTTCGGCCTCGACGCGGCGCAGCGTCACGGGCAGCAGCGGCGGGCCGTCGGGCTCGGCATAACGCTCGACCACGCCGAAGGGCGAGGCCGCGAACTTGGCCAGCGGCGGCACGTCGGCCGTGGGCACGGCCAGCGGGAAATTGGCCGTGTTGGCCAGCGGCCGGCCCGAGGCGTCCTGGAAGCCCGCCGGCAGTTCGATCTGCAACTGCGCGCGCGGCGGCAGCGGCGGCTGGAACCGAACCGAGTTGACCACGTCGTCGGCGCCGCCTTCTTCCTCCAGCTGCGGCACCAGGCTCTGGCCGCCGGCCGCGGTGTCGCGCAGGCGCACGGCGCCGGCCTGGGCGCGTGTGACCGGCGCCGAGAAGCTGAGCTGAATGGGCCGGATCGGCATGCACGCGGCCTGGGCGTTCTCGCGCTCGCAACTGCTGCTGGCGGTGAAGGGCGCGCGCACTTTGTAGGCGCGGCTCTGGGCCTTGCTGAAGGCCAGGCCCGAGGGCGTGCTCACGCCGGGCTCGATCACCAGCTGCAGCTCGGTGCCGGCCGTCAGCCGCCGGCTGCAGGCCAGCACGTGAAAACGGTCAGGCGCGGCCTGGGCCTGCGCGGTGAGCTTGAGCGTGGCCAGCAGATCGGCGCGCGGCTGCCCGGTGATGCGGCGCACGGGCACACGCTCGCCCAGGTCCTCGGGCTTGCACCAGACGTGGGCCTGCACGCTCTGCGGGGTGGCGGGCGCGTTGAATTCGAGCACGAAGGTCTGCTCTTCCTCGATGTCCTGCCAGGTGCCCGGGCGCAGCCGCTGGAGGGCCGGGCCGCCCGTGTCGAAGCGGTAGCTGGCGGTGCCGCCAACCGCCTGGCCGGTCGGCGAGCGGAAGGTGCCCACGCTCAGCGGCGCGGCGGCCTGCGGGTCGCCGAAGGCGACGGCGTCGGCGTTGAACTTGGCGACGATCTGGCGGACCTCGGCCGTGGTGCTGCCCTGCGGGCTCACGCTCAGGATCTGCAGCGGGGCCGCAGGCGTCTGGGCAACGGCGGGCAGGGCGAGCAGGATGCCGGCGGCCATGGCGCCCAGCCAGCCGTGGATCTGGCCCGCCGTGTTGCGGGCGGCCGGCGGAAAGCCGAAGAGGCGGCGTTGTTGCATTTTTGTGATCCTGTCGTCGTCGCTTGTCCTGGAGTCAGCATGCTAGGGCTTTGTGAGCGAGCCAGGGCGCCACATCCCTGCTTGCCGCTCAGTTTTGGCGAACTCCGGGTGGGTGTCGTTGCCCTGAAACATGGCGGCGCGACACTGATGTGTTGGAAGGCGAGCACATTCCTTGCTTGCGTCCGTCGGGCACACGGCATACCGTGTCATCCCCAATGTGTGGGGCACAGGAGCGCTGTAGGCTGCGCTCAATCGTATGTGTAGGAGGTGGCGCTGGAGAGCGCCGCCAATCAGGGAGAAAGCATGGCATTGGCGTGTTCAAGGCAGCGTGGCGTCGCCGCGGCTGCGGGGGTGTTGGCGGTGGTTGAGCTGGCGGGCTGCGCATCGCCCGCATCGGCGCCGCTGCGCTACACGCAACTGGACTGCGAGACGCTGGCGCGCGAGGCGCGCACCGTCCAGCGCACCGTGGCCGCCTACAGCGGCTGGTCCGAGGACAGCAGCGTCACCGACGCCCCGGGTTTTCTGATGTGGCCGGCCTTTGCTTTCCTGGAAGAGCAGTTGGGCGCCGACACCCGCTTCGACGCGCTGCAGCGCCGCTACCTTGCGCTGGCGCGTGCCAGCCAGGACCGTGCCTGTCCGTGCGCCCAGCCGGCGCCGGTCAACCAGGCGGGCGTGCCCAGGGTGCCCTGGAACCACAACCAGGCGGCCGAGCAGCCTTCGGACGCGTCGGGCGTGCGCCAGTTGCCCGGCTGAAGCCGCGGCCGGGCTGCGCGATACTGGCGCCTGCGGTCCGCCGGGCCGCTTCCGTGCTGTTGTGTCATCCCATGTCCGCCTTGCCCACGAACTCCGACTCGCTTCCCACCGCTTCCATTCCCGTGCTCGACCCCTGGCTGCAGGACCTGCAGGCCTGGATCGAATGCGAATCCCCCTCGGCCGATACCGGCGCCGTCACCCGCATGGTGGCGCTGGTCGAGGCGCGCGCCCAGGCGCTCGGCCTGCGCACCTCGCGCATCACGCTCGACGGCACGCCGGCGCCCGCGCTGGTGGCCAGCAACCGGGCTGAAGGCGACGAGCGCCCCGGCATCCTGATCATCGGCCACCTCGACACCGTGCACCCCGTGGGCACGCTGGCGCGCAATGCCTGGCGTGCCGAGGGCGACCAGCTCTACGGCCCCGGCATCTACGACATGAAGGCCGGCGTCTACCTGGCGCTGCAGGCCCTGGGCGCCGTCTCGGCACCCGGCGCCACGCGGCTGCCGGTCGACCTGCTGCTGGTGCCCGACGAGGAGATCGGCAGCCTGCATTCGCGCCCGCTGACCGAATCCCTGGCGCGCCGCGCGCGCTACGGCCTGGTGTGCGAGCCGGCCCGCGCCAACACCGGTTTTTGCGTGACCGCGCGCAAGGGCACCGGCATGCTGCGCGTGGTGGCGCACGGGCGGCCGTCGCACGCCGGCGTGGCCCACGAGAAAGGCCGCAGCGCGATCCGCGAGATCGGCCACCAGATCCTGGCCATCGAGGCCATGACCGACTACGCCCAGGGCGTGACGGTCAGCATCGGCACCATCGAAGGCGGCACCACGCGCAACGTCGTGCCCTCGCGCTGCGAGCTGTTCGCCGACTTCCGCGTGCCCGACATGGCGCGCGGCCAGGCGCTGCTGGAACGCATGCGCGCCCTGCGGCCGCACGACCCCGACGTGCGCCTGGAGATCGAGGCCGACATGAATCGCCCGCCCATGGAGCCCACGCCGGCCACGGCTGAACTGCTCGCGCGCGCCCAGGGTGTTGCGCAGCAAAGCGGCTGGACGCTGGCCGCCGCGCCCATGACGGGCGGGGGCAGCGACGCCAACTTTGCCGCCGCCGTCGGCCTGCCTTCGCTCGACGGCCTGGGGCCGGACGGCGACGGCGCGCACACGCTGTACGAACACATCCTGGTGTCCACGATGGCGCAGCGGCTGGCGTTCTGGCAGCGCATGCTGCGCGAGCTGGACTGAGCTCCGAAAGCTTCAGGCATCGAGCCCGATGTCGAGCACCGGCGCGCTGTGGGTGATCCAGCCCACGGCGATCAGGTCGACGCCGGTGGCGGCAATGGCCGGCGCCGTCTCGGCATTGACGCGGCCCGAGGCTTCGAGCACCGCGCGCCCTGCGTTGATGCGCACGGCCTCGCGCAACGTCGGCAAATCCATGTTGTCGAGCAGCACCAGGCCCACGCCCAGGTCCAGCGCGGCACGCAGCTGATCGAGCGCATCGACCTCGACCTCGATCTGCACCATGTGGCCGGCGGCGGCGCGGGCGCGCGCGACGGCCGCCTCCAGGCTGCCGGCCAGCGCGATGTGGTTGTCCTTGATCAGGATCGCGTCGTCGAGCCCGAAGCGGTGGTTGCTGCCGCCGCCCACGCGCACCGCGTATTTCTGCAGCGCACGCAGGCCGGGCAGCGTCTTGCGTGTGCAGGTCAGGCGCACGCCCTGGCCCCGGATGCTGTCGGCGATCTGCGCCGTGGCGCTGGCCACGCCGCTCAGGTGCCCCAGAAAGTTGAGCGCCACGCGCTCGGCCGTCAGGATGCTGCGCGCCGGGCCGTCGATGGTCGCGATCACGCTGCCAGGCACGAGCCGCGCGCCATCGTGCAGCAGCGGGGTGACGGCGATGGCCGGATCGATCAGCTCGAACGCCAGCCGCGCCACGTCCAGCCCCGCGAGCACACCGGCCTGCCGCGCCGTCAGCCGCAGCGTGCTGCGCAGGTCGGCCGGCACGATGGCGTCGCTGGTGAGGTCGCCGGCCCGGCCCAGGTCTTCCAGCAGCGCCGCGCGCACTTGCGGCTCGACCAGGACGCGGGGCAGGGCCACGGGCCGGGCGTTGGGGAATGTCTCGGTGTCTTGTTTATTGCTCATTTTGAGTATTAGTGGTGTCGAAAAAACCCGCGGCGCTGCGCGGGGCGGTTTCATTATCAGCGATTCACACGCAAGAGGCGGTGCTTCATGGCGACACGGGTAGCTTGCTGCCCGAGATCGCCCGTTCGAGCAGCACGTCGTTGCGGAAACGAAAGAGCTTGGCGGGGCGGCCCGAGGTGCCGCTGGTCATGGCGCCCGTTTCTTCGACCAGGGCCTGCTGCTCGACCAGGCGGCGGAAATTCTGCTTGTGCAGGCCACGGCCCGCGAGCACCTCGACGCTTTGCTGCAGCTGCAGCAGGGTGAAGGTGTCGGGCATGAGCTCGAACACGACCGGGCGGTACTTGATCTTGGCGCGCAGGCGGGCGATGCCGGTGGCCAGGATGCGGCGAAAGTCCTGCTGCATGGGCTGGCCCGTGAGCGCGGCCACGGTGGGCAGCGGTGGCTGGGCGCGCGTGCGCAGGGATTCGGCGACCAGGCCGGCTTCGTAGAGCAGCTCGTAGCGCTGCAGCACGAAGTCCTCGTTCCAGCCCGCGCTCTGCAGGTCGAAGGCCGTGTCCACACGCAGGCGGCGATGCTGGGCGACGGCCGCGTCGTGGGCGGCGTCGCGCCAGGCCAGCAAGGCCGGCACGATGTGCTGGACCAGCCGTTCGCGCGCGCGGGCCTGGCGCTGGTCTTCCCAGGGAAAGTAGTGGTACCAGTCGCGCCATTGCGCCGACGAAGCGGACGCCGGGCTGCTGGCGGCGCGCGCATCCTCGCGCGTGAGGCCCAGGTAGGTCACCGAGATGGCGCGTTCGTCCGCCGCGGCACGGTCACGGTCGGCGAAGGTGTAGAGCTGTTCGATGTAGCCGATGGGGTGGTGTGTCTCGCTCTCCACCCAGGCCCGCATGCCCGCCTGCAGCGAGCGGTGCTGGGTGCCGAAGGCGCCGCTGGGCAACGCCTGGCCGTCCTGGGTCGTGAGGATGCGGGCCTGGCCCTGCGTGACCGCGACCAGCACGGCCACGAGCTCGGCCGCGATCGCCGCCCGCCCAGCGTCGACAGGGCTTGCGGGAGGGGCGGCGGGGCGGGAGGTGGGGGAGGTCAAAGGCAAGCGGTGGTGCAAGGGACGTTCTGAAGCCCCCGCCAGCCCGGCAATCGCAACGGCGCCGGCAGGCGCCGGCGGGGTGGTTGCGATTCTAGAGCGCATGACACGCTCTGGCGTTCAGTGATGCGCCTGATCGGGCACAAAGACGTAGCCGATGCCCCAGACGGTCTGGATGTAGCGCGGCGTGGCGGGGTCGGGCTCGATCAGCTTGCGCAGGCGCGAGACCTGCACGTCCAGGCTGCGGTCGTAGGGGTCGAACTCGCGGCCGCGCGCGAGCTTGGCGAGCTTTTCGCGCGTGAGCGGCTGGTGCGGGTGGCGCACCAGCGCCTTGAGCATGGCGTACTCGCCCGTGGTCAGGGGCATTTCCTCGTCGCCGCGGTGCAGCGTGCGGTTGCCCAGGTTGAACAGGTAGGGGCCGAAGTTGAACACTTCCTGGGCCGACGACGGCGCGCCCGGCGCTTCGAGCCGCGGGCGGCGGCGCAGCACGGCGCCGATGCGCGCCAGCAACTCGCGCGGGTTGTAGGGCTTGCCCAGGTAATCGTCGGCGCCGACTTCCAGGCCGATGATGCGGTCGACGTCCTCGTTCTTGGCCGAAAGCATGATCACGGGCGTCGGGTCGTCGCTGCCGCGCAGGCGCCGGCAGATCGACAGGCCGTCCTCGCCGGGCAGCAACTGGTCGAGCACGATCAGGTCGATGCTCTCGCGCTGCAGGATGCGGTTGAGCGTGGAGCCGTCTTCGGCCAGGGTGACCGAAAAACCCTCCTGCGCCAGGTAGCGGCGCAGCAGATCCGCCGCGCGGGGGTCGGCATCGACGATGACGATCTTGTCGGCTCGGAGAGGAATGGAAGGCATACAGTCTTTTTTTGTGGGCTTTTCAAAATAGGAGGTAAACATGCCAGGCAAGTCGTGTTGCCCCGATCAGGGCCGTCTTCTGCATGTCATGGCCCTGCCATGGAGCGATGTCGGGGGTGGCTGGTTCCGTATCGTGCAATAAATGGATGCAGGAGACACACAAAATGAGCTTCTCTCTGACATGCTCGGAACCGCGCCGTCTCCTATAAAAGGAGTCCGACAGGTCCAAGGGCCTGTTCAGATGCCGGTGCCGACTGAGCCGCACAGCCGCGTGGGTGCCGGGTCTCGCTTTTCTTTTTGATGTGTTCGTGGAGTTTTTATGAAGTCATCGCCATCCCGCCTGCGTCCCGCCACGGGAAACGCCCTGCGTGCCACTGTCGGGGGCGCGATGCTCGCCGCCTGTGTTGTCGCCGCCTGGCCGGCCGCTGCCCAGGTGGTGGCGGGCATCCCGGTGCCGGCCAATGTGGTCCAGCTCTCGGCCACGGGCTCGGTCGAGGTGCCGCAGGACTTCCTGACGATCACCCTGGCGGCCACGCGCGAGGCGGCGGACGCCGCCACCGTGCAGTCCCAGTTGCGCGCCGCGCTGGACACCGCGCTGGCCCAGGCCAAGGCGGCCGAGGCGCCGGGCCGGCTGGAAGTGCGCACCGGCGGCTTCTCGCTGTCGCCGCGTTATGACCGCAACGGCAAGATCAGCACCTGGCAGGGCCGCAGCGAGCTGGTGATCCAGGGCCGGGACTTCGCGCGCATCAGCACGCTGGCCGGCCAGATCCAGACCCTGGTGATCGCTGACGTGGGCTTCAGCCTCAGCCGCGAGGGCCGCGAAAAAGTCGAGCAGCAGGCCCAGACCCAGGCCATCGAGCGTTTCAAGACGCGGGCCAACGAGGTGGCGCAGGGCTTTGGCTTCTCGCGCTACAGCCTGCGCGAGGTCTCGGTCAACACCGACGGCGGTGGTGGCTACGCGCCGCAGCCGCGCATGATGGCGATGGCCGCCAAGGCGGCCGAGGACGCGCCGCTGCCGGTGGAGGCGGGCAAGGCGACGGTGTCGGGCTCGGTCCAACTGCAGTAGGCGCGCGAATCCAATCTCAATCGCCAAGGGCGGCCGACGAGCCGCCCTTTTTGCTGGGTCCTTGCTGGTGGGGCCGGATCGGCCCGCTTCAGTGCAGCTTCTTGACCAGCACCTGCGAGCGGCGGTCCCAGTTGTACTTGCGCCGGCGCGCCTCGGGCAGCCAGTCGGGCTCGACCGGCTGGAAGCCGCGCTTGATGAACCAGTGCATGGTGCGTGTGGTCAGCACGAACAGCGTGTCCATGCCGAGTGCGCGGGCGCGCTGCTCGATGCGTTTGAGGATACGTTCGCCGTCACCCTGCGACTGCACGGCCGAGGACACGGTGAGCGCGGCCATCTCGGCCGTCTTGGCTTCCGGGTAGGGGTAGAGCGCGGCGCAGCCGAAGATCACGCCGTCGTGCTCGATCACGGTGTACTGCGCGACGTCGCGCTCGATCTCGGTTCGGCTGCGCTTGACCAGCGTGCCGTCTTTCTCCAGCGGCTCGATCAGCTGCAGGATGCCGCCGATGTCGTCGACCGAGGCCTCGCGCAGGCTTTCGAGCTTTTCGTCGACCACCATGGTGCCGATGCCGTCGTGCACGTAGATTTCCAGCAGCAGCGCGCCGTCGACCGCAAAGGGCAGGATGTGGCTGCGGTCCACGCCGCCCTTGCAGGCCTTGACGCAGTGTTGCAGGTAAAAGCCCGTGTCGGTCGGCGTCTGCGCGGCGGGCAGCGTGGCCAGAAGTTTTTCGGCGGTGTCCAGGGGCAGCTCGGTGTCGATCGGGTTGTCCTCGGATTCGGGCTGGCCGGGTTCGATGCGGATGCCCGGGATCTCGGTCAGGAAGATCAGCTTGTCGGCCTGCAGCGCGGTGGCCACCGAGGTGGCGACTTCTTCCATCGACAGGTTGAAAGCCTCGCCCGTGGGGGAGAAGCCGAAGGGCGAGAGCAGCACCAGCGAGCCGAAGTCCAGGTTGCGCTGGATGCTGGCGGTGTCGAGTTTGCGCACCACGCCCGAATGTTTGAAGTCCACGCCGTCGATCACGCCCACGGGCCGCGCCGTGATGAAGTTGCCCGAGACCACGCGCACCGTCGCGCCCGCCATGGGCGTGTTGGGCAGGCCCTGGCTGAAGGCGGCCTCGATCTCGTAGCGCAACTGGCCGGCGGCCTCCTGCGCGCAGTCCAGCGCCACCTCGTCGGTGATGCGCAGGCCGTGCGAGTAGCGGGCCTCGTGCCCCTTGGCGCGCAGTTGCTCGTTGACCTGGGGCCGAAAGCCGTGCACCAGCACGATTTTGACGCCCATGCTCTGGATCAGCGCTAGGTCTTGCGCGATGGCCGGCAGCTTGCCGGCGGCAATCGCCTCGCCGGCCACGCCCACCACGAAGGTCTTGCCGCGGTGCATGTGGATGTAGGGCGCGACGGAGCGGAACCAGGGAACGAAGGTGAAATTGAAAACAGCGGACATGGCGGATGGGGACGACGGTGTTGGAGTCATGCCGGCTGCCGCCAGGCCGATCGGATCGGGCCTGGTGGCCGCCTGGCGCGGCGCGCGGCGTTTGGCGCGAGTGTAGTGCGGATGCCGTGTGGGCGCATGGCTGGCGCGGGCGCTGGGGCGCCCGGGGCCAGCCGGTTCATCGTCGCCAGCGCTGGGGACTGAACGGGGCCAGGTCGATTTCGGGCGGCTGGCCGGCCAGCAACTGGGCGACCACGCGGCCGGTGCGCGCCGACGAGCCCAGGCCTATGTGGCCGTGGCCGTAGGCGTGGATGACGTCGGCGCAGCCGCTGGCCGCGCCGATGCAGGGCAGGCCGTCGGGCGTGCTGGGGCGCCGGCCCATCCAGAGCTTGGCTTCTTGCAGCGCGTCGCGCGGCAGGGCCGGGTAGGTTTCGGCGAGCTGGGCGCGCAGGATGGCCGCGCGCCGCCAGTCGGGCGCGGCGCTCAGTCCGCCGATCTCGACCTGGCCGGCCACACGCAGGCCGTGGGCCATCTGGTGGGCGATGAACTTGCGGTCCATCACCATGGTGGGCGTGCGTGGGCCGGGCGGCCCCGGCAGGTCGGCCATCACGTGGTAGCCGCGCTCGGTGTCCAGGCTCACGCGGTCGCCGGCCGCGGCGGCCAGCGGCGCGGACCAGGCGCCCGCGGCCAGCACGGTGGCCTGGCAGTCGATGTCGCCCTGGCTGGTGGCGCGGGCCGCCACGCGCACCGCGCCCAGCGTTTGTGCGTGGGCGGCCAGCGCCGCGACGTAGGCGCCCGGGTTGCGGCAGTGGCCGGCTTCGGGCACACGCACGCCGAACTGGTAGCGCGCGGCCAGGTCGGGCTCGGCCGCGCGCAGGGCGTCGGCGTCGAGCGTGTCGAAGGCGATGTCCTCGTTGCGCCGCAGCCGCCAGCCCAGGCCGTCGGCCTTGAAGGCGGCGCGGTCGGGGTAGACGTGCAGCAGGCCGCGCTGCTCGATCAACTCGGCGCAGCCGGCCTCTTGCGCCAGGCGCTGGTGCAGCGCCGGCGCGTCCTGCAGCAGGGCGCGCAGCGCGTGGGCGGCGCGCGCCACACGTTCGGGCGTGCGGCCCGAGAGCAGGTAGCGCACCAGCCAGGGCAGGGCGCGGGGCAGGTAGCCCCAGCGCAGCGCCAGCGGGCCTTGCGGATCGAGCAGGTAGCCGGGCACCTGGCGCCAGGTGTCGGGCCCGGCGGGCGGAATGACGGAATGCGATGACAGCCAGCCGGCGTTGCCGTAGCTGGCCGCTTCGGGGCTGCCGGATGCATGCGGGTCGAGCAGCGTGACCGCCAGGCCGGCGCGCAGCGCCTCGATGGCGCTGGCCACGCCCACCACGCCCGCGCCGATCACGACGACATGCCGGCGGCCGGCGTCGATGGCGGGGGAAGACGTGGGGGTGGCGGCGGACATGGGCCGCTATTGTGGACCAGACGGCAAGCGTGGCGGCCCAGGGCTTGGAATAATGACGCCCCTATGTCCGTTGTCCCGCCCCCGCTGCCCGCCCGCCCCGCCCTGAAGATCACGTTTCCCGATGCGCTGCCCGTTTCGGCCCGGCGCGACGAGATCGCGGCCGCCATGGCGGCGCACCAGGTCATCATCGTCTGCGGGGAAACTGGCTCGGGCAAGACCACACAACTGCCCAAGATCGCGCTGGCGCTGGGCCGTGGCAAGGCCAACGCCAAGCCCGGCGAGCGCGCCCGGCTGATCGGCCACACCCAGCCGCGCCGCATCGCCGCCAGCTCGGTCGCCAAACGGATTGCCGACGAGCTGAAGACGCCGCTGGGCGAGGTGGTGGGCTACAAGGTGCGTTTCCAGGACCGGCTCTCGCGCGACGCCTCGGTCAAGCTCATGACCGACGGCATTTTGCTGGCCGAGACGCAGACCGACCCGCTGCTGCAGGCCTACGACACGCTGATCATCGATGAGGCGCACGAGCGCAGCCTCAACATCGACTTCCTGCTAGGCTACCTGCGCGAGATCCTGCCGCGCCGCCCCGACCTGAAGGTGGTGGTGACCTCGGCCACCATCGACGCCGAGCGTTTCGCCGAACATTTCGCCTCCAAGCAGGGGTCGGCGCCCGTGATCTACGTCTCAGGCCGCACTTTCCCGGTCGAGCAGCGCTGGCGGCCGTTCGAGGAGTCGCGTGACTACGGCCTGAACGAAGCGATTGCCGATGGCGTGGACGAGCTGTGGCGCGATCCGCGCGACGGCGGCGACATCCTGATCTTTCTGCCCGGCGAGCGCGAGATTCGCGAAGCGGCCGATCACCTGCGCAAGCACCTGGCGCACAGTCCGGTGCTACGCAACGCCGAGGTGCTGCCGTTGTTCGCGCGCCTGTCGCAGGCCGAGCAGGACCGCATCTTCGACAGCCACAGCGGCCGGCGCATCGTGCTGTCGACCAACGTGGCCGAGACCTCGCTCACGGTGCCCGGCATTCGTTACGTGATCGACAGCGGCACGGCGCGCGTCAAGCGCTACAGCTTTCGCAACAAGGTCGAACAGTTGATGGTCGAGCCCGTCAGCCAAGCGGCAGCCAATCAGCGCGCCGGCCGCTGCGGGCGCGTGGCCAACGGCATCTGCATCCGGCTCTACGACGAGAAGGACTTCCAGTCGCGCCCACGTTTCACCGACCCCGAGATCCTGCGCTCGTCGCTGGCCGGCGTGATTCTGCGCATGAAGTCGCTGCACCTGGGCTCGGTCGAAGACTTCCCCTTCATCGAGCCGCCGCAGCGCCGCGCCATCACCGACGGTTACCAACTGCTGCAGGAACTGGGCGCGGTCGACGAGGCCAACGCCATCACGCCGCTGGGCAACGAGCTGTCGCGCCTGCCGCTCGATCCACGCGTGGCGCGCATGCTGCTGGAGGCGCGCGAACGCGGCGCGCTGGCCGAGGCGCTGGTGATCGCCTCGGCGCTGTCGGTGCAGGATGTGCGTGACCGCCCGCTCGAAGCGCAGGCCCAGGCCGACCAGGCGCACGCCAAGTTCGACGACGAAAAAAGCGAGTTCAGCGGCTACCTCACGCTCTGGACCTGGCTGCACGAGGCACGCGGTGGTGCGCCCGTGGCCAGTTCGCGGCGCGAGATGGCGACCCGGCGCGGCGACGTAAAAAAAGCATCGGCGGCCGTGCTGCCGATCGCGCAGCGCACGCAGGCACCCGCGCCCGTTGCGCTTGCGGCAACGGCCGTGGCCGATGCGCCCACGCACAAGATCAGCAACCGCCAGTACGAATCGTTGCTGCGCCAGAACTTCATCAACGTGCGGCGGGTGCGTGAATGGCGCGACATCCACAGCCAGTTGCTGACGGTGGTGACCGAGCATCGCTGGGCCATCAACGCGGCGCCCGCGAGTTACGAGCAGATCCATTTGTCCATGCTCTCGGGCCTGCTGGGCAACGTCGGCTGCAAGAGCGACGAGGATGACTGGTACCTGGGCGCGCGCGGCATCAAGTTCTACCGCCACCCGGGCGCCAACCTGCGCAAGAAGCCGGGCCGCTGGATCGTGGCGGCCGAGTTGGTCGAAACCACACGGCTGTTCGGCCGCGGCATCGCCGCCATCGAGCCGCAGTGGCTCGAAGAGGTGGGCGCACACGTCATCAAGAAACAGCTGCTCGACCCGCACTGGGAGAAGAAAGGCGCCGAGGTGGTCGCACTCGAACGCGCCACGCTCTACGGCATCGTGGTCTACAACAACCGCCGCACCAGCTACGGCAAGATCGACCCCATGGCCGCGCGCGAGATCTTCATCCGCCAGGCGTTGGTGGCCGGCGAGTGGGAAGCCAAGCTGCCCTTCCTGCAACACAACCAGAAGCAGGTGCGCCAGGTCGAGGAACTGGAGCACAAGTCGCGCCGCCAGGACGTGCTGGTCGACGACGAACTGATCTACGCCTACTACGACCAGCATCTGCCGGCCGACATCTGCACTGGACGCGACCTGGAGCGCTGGTGGCGCGAGAACAGCCGGGGCAACCCCAAGCTGCTGCACCTCACGCGCGACGAGCTCATGCGCCACGAGGCCGCCGGCATCACCACCGACGCCTTTCCACGCAACGTGCGGCTGGGCGGCATCGACTGCCGCGCGACCTACCTGCACGACCCGGGCGACGCCAAGGACGGCCTGACGGTGGACGTGCCGCTGTTCGCGCTCAACCAGGTCAGCGACGAGCGCTGCGAATGGCTGGTGCCGGGCATGCTGCGCGAGAAGATCCAGGCGCTGCTCAAAAGCCTGCCGCAGAAGTCGCGCGGCCGCTTCGTGCCGTTGCCCGAATCGGCCGCCCGGCTCGAAGGCCTGCTGGGCACACCCGAGCGTTTTGGCCAGGGCGCGCTCACCGATGCGCTGCTGCAGCAGGTGCGCCGCGAAACCAGCCTGGACGTCAAGCGCACGGACTTCAAGCTCGACATGCTCAGCCCGCATCTGTTCATGAATTTCCGCGTGGTCGACGAGCACGGCCGCCAACTGGGCCATGGCCGCAACCTCGGTGCGCTCAAGGCCGAGCTGGGCGTGATGGCGCGCGGCGCTTTCCAGGCGCTGGCGGCGTTGCGCGCGAATGTGCCGGCGGCGCCGGAGCCCGTGGCCGCACCCGCAGGCCAGGCGGCTGCAAGCCCGCGTGGCGGTGCCGCAGCGCCTGCCGCGGGTGGCCGGGCCGCGCCCGCGGTTGCCGCCGACCAGCGCTATACGCAGTGGACCTTTGGTGAACTGCCCGAGCTGATGGAGATCGAGCGCGGCAAACAAACTTTGATCGGTTTTCCGGCCCTCATCGACCAGGGCGATGCCGTGGCCATCGAGGTCTTCGACGAACCCGAGGCCGCCGCCGCGCGCCACCGCGCCGGCCTGCGCCGCCTGTTTGCGCTGCAGATCAAGGACGCGCTCAAGTACCTCGAAAAAAACATCCCCGACCTGCAGAAGATGGCGGTGGCCTACATGCCGCTGGGCACGGCCGAGGAACTGCGTGGCCAGATCATCGACGTGGCGCTCGACCGCGCCTTCCTGCTCGACCCGCTGCCGACCACCGAGGCCGACTTCAAGCGCCGCATCGACGAAGGGCGCGGCCGGCTGACGCTGATCGCAGGCGAGGTGGCGCGCCTGGCCGCCGGCATCCTGACCGAGTACGCCAGCGCCGCGCGCAAGATCAAGGACACCAAGATCCAGCCCGACGCGGTCAAGGACGCCGATCAGCAGTTGCAAAAACTGGTCGGAAAACGGTTTCTGATGGACACGCCCTGGGCCGCGCTGCAGCACCTGCCGCGCTACCTCAAGGCCATCGTGCTGCGCCTGGACAAGCTGCGCGCCGACCCCGCGCGTGACGCCGCGCGCCTGGCCGATCTCAAGCCGCAGGAGCAGCGTTACTGGCGGCTGGTGGCCGAACGCAAGGGCGCGGTCGACGCGCGCATGCAGGAGTTCCGCTGGCTGCTCGAAGAGTTGCGCGTGAGCTTTTTTGCGCAGGAGCTGCGCACGCCGCAGCCGGTGAGCGTCAAGCGGCTGGAGAAGGTCTGGGCGCAGTTGAGCAGTTGACACGGCGCTGTCATGAAATCCCGCCATAGTCGCCGACCGGCGCTGGCGGGCGTAGCCCTTGGGACGGCTGCTGGTGTTTTTTTGCCAACAACCACTCCACCAAGGCAGACGTCCGACTCATGACAGACCTCTCAGCGCGGCTGTGCCGTATGTCCCCGCGCGTTGACGCGCTCCCTCTTTCTTCTTCGACGCTTTCGTCGCCTGCATCCCACGTGCCCAAGGCCATACGCCGTGTGCGATGGGGTGTCGCTGCTGTGCTGGCCACGGCGCTGCTGGCCGGCTGCGGCGGCTCGGACGACAACACGGCCGCCAGCGGCGGCCAGGACAGCGCGGGCACCACGGTCACGGGCGTGGTTGTTGGCAGCTACTTTGCCAACGCCCGTGTCTGCCTGGACAGCAACGGCAATGGCCGGTGCGACGGCGGCGAGCCGAGCACGCGGACCGACGACAACGGCCGTTTCACCCTGACGGGAAGTGCGGCCGGCGTGGTGGCCGAGATCGGCACCGACGCGACCGAGCTGGACCCGGCCACCGGCCAGCGCACGGCGGTGTCCGCGCCCCTCGTGCTGCGTGCGCCCAGCCAGGCCACGGGCGTGGTCAGCCTGCATTCGACGTCGGTGGTGGCGGCCATGCAACTGCAAGGGCTGAGTTTTGAGGCCGCCCGCGCGGCGGTGGCCCTGGCCGTCGACGTGCCGGACGCGTCGGTGCTCGCCGACTTCAACCGCGAGTCCGACGCCGCCGTGCGCCAGCGCCTGCAGCAGGCCTCAAACGACGGCCTCCAGCGCATCGCGCAGGCCCTGGCCGACGCGGGCAGTAGCGCCGACGTCGTGGCCGTGGTCAACGAGGCCGCGCGGGCCGACCGCTACTACCAGACCAAGGCACCGTACCGGGCGCCGCAAGACGCCACGGCCTACGAGGCGCCGCCGTCCGGCTTCACCCCGGTCTATACGGAGATGGTCGCGCGGCACGGCTCGCGCGGGCTGTCCAGCCTGAAGTACGACCTGGCCGTCTACAACCTGTGGCAGCAGGCCCAGGCCGACGGCGCGCTCACGCCGCTGGGCCAGCGGCTGGGCGACGACGTGCTGGCCATCATGAAGGCCAACTTCCTGCTCGGCTACGGCGTGGCGGGCATCTCCACGCCGGGCTACGGCAACGAAACCCAGGTCGGCATCCGCGAGCACCAGCAACTGGCCGTGCGCCTGCTGCAGCGCCTGCCCGCCTACTGGCAGCAGGTGGCGGCCGACGGCAGCCGGCAGATCCAGGTGGTGTCTTCTGGCGTGGATCGCGCGGTCGACAGCGCCAACTTTTTCGTTGGCTCGCTCAAGACGGCGCAGCCGGCGCTGGCCACACGCATCGTCTACCCGAAGGCGCCCGCGCCTTATCCCGATACCGGCACGGCCGTGGCGCAGCCCGACGGCACCGACCGTTTCCTGCTCTACTTCCACAAGCTCGACAAGAAGACCGACGCCGTCACCAACACCAACGACGCGCGCTACGTGACCTACCAGGACAGTCTGGCCTACCAGGCCTACAAGAAAAAGGACGCCGACCTGCTGGCCAAGCAGGCCAACCTGATGACGGGCGCCCAAGCCACGGCGGCCGGCCGCGCGGTGCTGGCGCGCCTGTTCACCAGCGCCTTCATCGACAAGATTGCCAGCGGCACTTACACGTTTGCCAACACCGGCACGATGAGCTTTACCAGCAGCGACGGGCAGTTCTCGCCCACGCTCAGCGGCGACGGCGCGACCGTGATCGACAGCCTGGGCGCCGCCGGCTCGCTGCTGTACGAGCTGTACGTGATCGCGCCGGCCATGCGCGACGAGGCGGGCGTCGACTTCGCGCCCTACATGCCGGCCGACGACGCGCAGGTGTTTGCCGAACTCAACGACGCGTCGGACTTCTACGACAAGGGGCCGGGCATGACCGAGAAGGGCGAGGCGACCTACAAGATGGCGCAGATCCTGGTCGACGACCTGTTCAACGAGGTCGATGCCATCGCGCGCGGCGACCGCAGCCACGCGGCCAAGCTGCGTTTTGCCCATGCCGAAATCATGATCCCGCTGGCCTCGCGCCTGGGTCTCAAGAACGTGCTGCAACAGGTGCCGCTGAACCAGGACTACAGCTACGCGACCAATCCGTGGCGTGGCGAGTATGTCTCGCCCATGGCGGCCAACGTGCAGTGGGACGTGTACGCCGACGCCTCGGGTCGGCTGATCGTCAAGATGCTCTACAACGAAAAGGAAACCGACTTCCAGGCCGCGTGCGATGGCGCGCGCGTGGCGGGAACCCGGTCGTTCTACGACTATGCGGCGCTGAAGACCTGCTACGGCCACCGGCCGGCGTGAGGCAGAACCGCCCCGTGGGTTCAGGCTTGCTCAGAACGTTGTCCAGTCCGCCTAGTTGCCCGGTCCCTGCTTGCCCACGGGCCGCGCCGGTGGCCGGTTGGGCGTGGGTTTGAGCAGCGGGGGCTGATGGCTTTGGCCGGCGCGCGCGGCCGTGCGGGCGCGGGCCTGGGGTTGGGGTTCGGGCGCCGGCTCGCGGCGCGGGGCTGCAGGCGCCGGTGCCGGGGCGGGGCTTGATGAGGCCGACGGGGCGGGCGGGCGCGCTGCGTCGTGATGAGGCTCGTGAGCGGGGCCGCGCGCGCCCAGGGCCGCGTCCACCCGGAAGACGCTGACGGCCTGCACCAGTTGCGCGGCCTGCTCGCGCATCGACTGCGTGGCGGCCGCCGCCTGTTCGACCAGCGCGGCGTTCTGCTGCGTGGCCTGCTCCATCTGGCTGACGGCCGTGTTGACCTGGTCGATGCCCAGCGTCTGCTCCTGGCTGGCGGCACTGATCTCGCCGACCAGGTCGCTGACGCGGCGCACACCCTCGACGATGCCGCCAATGGCCGCGCCGGCCTGCTCGACCAGCCGGTTGCCGGCATTGACCGTCTGCACCGAATGGCCGATCAGGTCCTTGATCTCTTTCGCCGCCTGCGCGCTGCGCTGCGCCAGTGTGCGCACCTCGCCGGCCACCACGGCAAAACCCTTGCCCTGTTCGCCCGCGCGCGCGGCCTCGACGGCGGCGTTGAGCGCCAGGATGTTGGTCTGGAAGGCAATGGAGTCGATCACGCCGATGATGTCGACGATCTTCTGCGACGAGGCGTCGATCGCCCCCATGGTCTGCACCACGTCGCCCACCAGCCGCCCGCCCGCCTGCGCCTGTTCGGCCGTCGCCTGCGCGAGCTGGCTGGCCTGGCGCGCGTTGTCGGCGTTCTGGCGCACGGTGGACGTCAGTTCCTCGATCGAGGCCGCGGTTTCCTGCAGGGCGCTGGCCTGTTCCTCGGTGCGGCTGGACAGGTCGAGGTTGCCGCTGGCGATCTGCGCCGAGGCCCCGGCGATGGACTCGGAGCCCTGGCGGACTTCACTCACGACATCGCGCAGCCGCTGTGTCATAGTCTGCAGGGCCTGCAGCAACTGGGCGGCTTCGTCCCGGCCGTCGGGCCGCACGTCATGCGTGAGGTCGCACGCGGCGACCGCCTGCGTGGCCTGCACGGCATGCGACAGCGGCCGCACGATGCTGCGTGTGAGCCGCCAGGCCAGCAAGGTGCCCACGGCGGCAATCAGCAGGCCGATCAGGCCCAGCGCGAGCCGGCCGTCGGCGGCGCCTTGCTCGACTTCGCGGCTGATGCTGTCGATGTTGGCGCGCTGCTGATCGCGCAGCGCGCGCAACTGATCGAGGTAGGTACGCGAGGCTGGCAGGAAGTCGCGGTCGAACAGGGACACGGCCTGGTCGAGCTGGCCCTGGGCCTTGGCCTGCGTGATGGCATCGCGCGCCTGGATGTAGGTCTGGCGCGTGGCGGTCAGCTGGTCGAACAGCGTTTTTTCCGCGGGTGTGGCAATCAGCTTGGCAAAAGCGCTCTGGCGCTCGGACGACAGCTGGCTGGCGCGCGCGTTTTCCGCCGAGAACAGCGCGGTCAGCGCATCGTCGCTGCTGCGGGCCACGGCCGTGGCGCGCTGCACACTGGCGCTGATGACGCCGTACCAGTCACTGGCCAGCCGCTCTTTTTCCAGCGGCTGCGCCATCATGGCCTGGGTGCGCTGGGCGATCTGGTTGAGCTGGTGGATGCCGCTGGCCAGCATCAGCAGGGAAAAGGCGATGAGCAGGCCGAAGCCCAGGGCAAGGCGGATGCCGATTCGGTGGTTTTTCATGAGGAGCGCCTGGCGTTGCAACAAGGCCCGCCAAAGGGCGGGCGAGCCGCTCACCTTACTGCCGCACGGGCGTGCGGGAGGCGCCGAAAACAGCGGGCAAAGCGCCGCTATTCCTCGATTACAGCCGGGCCAGCCGCCGGATCGCCTCGTGCAGCGTCTCATCCTGCTTGGCAAAGCAGAAACGCACGATGCGCTGGTCGAAGCCGTCGCTGTAGAAGGCCGAGGTGGGGATGGCGGCCACGCCGATCTCGGCGGTCAGCCACAGGCAGAAGTCGGCTTCGGTCTTGTCGCTGACGGCCGAGATGTCGACCGACTGGAAGTAGGTGCCTTCGCAGGGCAGCAGCCTGAGCCGTGTCGCGGCCAGCCCGGCGCGGAACAGGTCGCGCTTGCGCTGGTAGAAATCCGACAGCCCGAGGTACGGGCCCGCATCGGCCATGTAGCTGGCGATGCCGTGCTGCATGGGCGTGTTGACGGTGAACACGTTGAACTGGTGCACCTTGCGGAACTCGGCCATGAGCGCCGCGGGCGCGGCCACGAAGCCGACTTTCCAGCCGGTCACGTGGTAGGTCTTGCCAAAGCTCGAAACGATGAAGGTGCGCGCCGCCAGCCCCGGAAATTCGGCCGCGCTGTGGTGGCGGCCATCGTCGAACACCATGTGCTCGTAGACCTCGTCGGCGATCAGCACGATGTCGGTGGGCGCCAGCAGGGCGTCGAGCTGGCGCATCTCGTCCTCGGTCCAGACCGTGCCGCTGGGGTTGTGCGGCGTGTTGACGATGAGGGCGCGCGTGCGCGGCGTGATGGCGGCGGCGATGCGGGCAAAGTCGGGCCGGAAGGTGCCGGGCACGAGCGGCACGCCGACCACCGTGGCACCGGCCAGCTCGATGTTGGGCGCGTAGCTGTCGTAGCAGGGCTCGAGCACGATCACCTCGTCGCCGGCGCGCACCACGGCCAGCACGGCGGTCAGGATGCCCTGGGTGGCGCCGGCCGTCACGGTGATGTCGGTGGCCGGGTCGTAGCGGCGCTGGTAGAGCGCCTCGATCTTGGCGGCGATGGCCTGGCGCAGCGGCAGCGCACCCGGCATGGGCGGATACTGGTTGTGGCCCTCGCGCATGGCCTGGGCCACGGCGTCGGTCAGCGCCGGATCGCAACCGAAATCGGGGAAGCCCTGGCCGAGGTTGACGGCGTTGTGCTCGGCGGCCAGGGCCGACATCACGCTGAAGATGGTGGTGCCGACGCGCGGCAGCTTGGTCTGCAGGGCAGGCGTGCGCGGCTGCAGGGTGGAGGCAGAAACGGGGGCGTTCATGGTCGCGGATCGGAGGGTCAGAGTCGGTAGTTGGTCTCGTCGGTGCCGGTCATGGCCTTGATGATCAGGTCGCGGCTGAGGCGGTCGCCCAGCAGTTCGGCAAAACGGTAGACGAAGTTGCGCAGGTAGGCGCCGCGCTTGAAGGCCACGCGCGCCACGTTGTGGCCCAGCAGCGTGCCCAGCGGCTGCACCACCAGGTCGGCGTTGGAGGCGGGGTCTTCGGTCACCGCCATCTCGGCCACGATGCCGATGCCCAGGCCCAGCCGCACGTAGGTCTTGATCACGTCCGAGTCGATGGCCTCCAGCGCGACGCGCGGTTGCAGTTGTTTGGCCGCGAAGGCCTGATCGATGCGCGTGCGGCCCGTGAAGGACGGGTGGTAGGTGATGATGGGTTCCTGCGCGATGTCTTCCAGCGACACGTGGCTCTTGCTGGCCAGCGGGTGGTTCTGCGGCATGACCAGCACGTGCTGCCATTCGTAGCAGGGCAGGGTGACGAGTTCGGGGTAGTTGTTGAGCGACTCGGTGGCCATGCCGATCTCGGCGACCTCGTCGATCAGCATCTTGGCGACCTGGTCGGGCGAGCCCTGGTGCAGGCTGACGTTGACCTTGGGGTATTGCTCGCGCAGCCGGGCCACGGGCGTGGGCAATACGTAGCGCGCCTGCGTGTGGGTGGTGGCGATGGAGAGCGTGCCGCTGTCCTGGGCGCTGTACTGCTCGCCGATGCGCTTGAGGTTGCCGATCTCGCGCATGATCACCTCGATGCTGCGCAGCACGTGCTCGCCCGGCTCGGTGATGCGCTTGAGGCGTTTGCCGTGGCGCGCGAAGATCTCCACGCCCAGCTCTTCCTCCAGCTCGATGATGGCCTTGGACACGCCGGGTTGCGAGGTGTGCAGGGCCTTGGCCGCTTCCGTGAGGTTGAGGCCGCGCCGCGAGGCCTCCTGGACGAATCGGAATTGGTGCAGGTTCATGGATTTATACGAAATAACCGCTAATGGATCTTTCCATTATGCAACGGATATCTAAGAACCCGCGGTTATGAGCCCTCGCAAGCCAGGGCGAGTGGGGGCGCCCGGCTCAGGTGCCGCCGACAGCCCACTGTGCGATCGCCTCGACCATGGCGGGGTCTTCGCCCAGGGCGGTGCGCAATTCGAAGCGCACCTGCGGGTGGGCGCGCTGCTGCTGGGCGACCAGTTCGGGAAGGTCTTCGCGGGCATGCCGGCCGCGGCCCAGGAACATGGGCAGGATGGCGACGTCGCGCGCGCCCTGGGCGACGGCGTGCGCGCAGGCCGTGGCCAGGTCGGGCTGCATCAGTTCCAGGTAGGCGCAGGCGACCGGCACGCCGGGCCGCAGCGCACGGGTGCGCGCCGCCACGGCTTCCATGGGTTCGGCCCAGCGCGCATCGCGCGAGCCATGGCCGAAGAGGATGAGGGCGGGTGCGCTGTCGGGCATGGTCGGGGTCCGCGCCTTGGGGCGGGTCAGCGTTTGAGCACCAGCCAGCCGAACGCCCCGAGCGAGAGCAGGCTGTAGAGAATGCCCGGCGCGGCCGCGGCAATCCAGGGCGACCAGTCGCGCAGGTTGCCGATGTAGCCGAAGACGTTGTTGAGCAGGAAGAAGCTGATGCCGATCAGCACGCCGACGAACACATAGCCGGCCATGTTGCCCGAGCGGAAATGCAGGTAGGCGAAGGGCAGGGCCAGCACCACCATCACCAGGCAGCTCAGCGGAAAGAACACCTTCTTCCAAAACTCGATGGCGTAGCGCTGCGAGCTTTGCTCGTTGGCTTCGAGATGCTGGATGTACTGGAACAGCGCCAGAGTGCTCATGCGGTCGGGCTTGAGGATGGCGGCCGAGACCATCTCGGCGGAAATCTCGGTCGGCCAGGTGTAGCTGGGCAACTGCTGGCGCTCGACCTGCACCGCATTGGCGCTGGGCGGCGGGAAGTTGTTGCGCGACACGCCTTCGAGCGCCCAGCCATGCGGCGCGAAGCGGCCGCTGGCCGCCTCGGTCAGCGACGACAGGTAGCCCTGCTCGTCGAAGGCGTAGATGCGGATGTTGCGCATGCTGTTGTCGGGGGCGAGCGCGCCGACGTTGACCGAGTAGCGGTGTTTGCCCTGGGCCTCGCGCAGCCAGGCGCCGGTCTGCCCGACCGAGATGTCGCCTTGGGACGCGGCCTTGAGCAACTGGGCCGCCCGGTCGGAGAACGGCGAAACGTAGTCGCCCAGCGAGAAGGTCAGCACGACGAAGCCCAGCCCCATTGCCAGCAGCGTGCGCAGCGCGCGCCACGGCCCCAGCCCACTGGTGCGCAGGATGGTGAATTCCGAGCTTTGGGCAAAACGCGCCATCACGAAGATCGTGCCCAGCAGCACGGCGATCGGCAGCAGCTCGTAGAGGTGGCCGGGTACCTGAAGCGTCACGTAGATCAGCGCATCGCTGACCCGGTAGGGGATCACGCCGCGGCCCACGTCCTGCAGCTCGTCGACCAGGTCGAAAAAGTAGAACAGCGCCAGAAAGCCGATGGTGACCAGCAGCACGGCTTGCAGCACTTCCTTGTAGATCAGGCGCCGGATCGTCTTCATGCGGCACCTCCCTGGGCGGCGGCGCGGCGCGCACCGGGCAGCAGGTCCTTCCAGGACCAGTTGAATTCACGCTTGTAGAGCCAGCCCAGCGAGAAAGCCAGCATGCCGCCATGCAGCACGACCAGCCACGGCACGAGGCCGATGCGGCCGGAGTCGATCCAGCTCTGGCCGACGGTGATCAGGTTGTAGTACACGACAAAGGCCAGCAAGGCGAAGATGGTGTTGAGACTGCGCCCGGCACGCGGGTTGATGCGCGTGGACGCCAGCGCGATGAGCAGGAAGTTGAAGCCCGCGAACGCCAGGCCCAGCCGCCACGACAGCTCCGCATGGCCCTTGCGGTCGCCGTTCTCGATCAGGTCGAGCGTGCTGCGCGTGCGCACGGGTCTGTCCTCGGCGGCGTTGGCCAGGGGCGCCTGGCTCACCAGGATGTTGTAGCGGTCGAAGTCGGCGATGCGCAGCGCCACGCCCTTGTTGGCGGCGGGGTCCTGCCAGTTCTCGAGGTTGCGGCCGTGCTCGAGCACCAGCACGCGGTCGTTGCCCTGGGTTTCGAGATGGCCGCGCTGGGCCGAGGTCACGGTGAGTTTGCCGTCCCTGAAGGTGGAGACGAAGACGTTGTAACCCGTCTTGCTGTCAGGCGCGTCCTTGTCGATGAACAGCACCCGGCTGCCGTTCGAGGCCTCCTGGAACTGGCCGGGCGCGACGCGGTCGATGTCGCCGCGCTGCTCGTAGTTGGCGCGCATGTCGTCGATCTGCTGGTTGGCCCAGGGCCAGATCACCAGCGCCAGCGCCAGGATGGCGGCCAGGATGGGCCAGGCGAAACGGAAGATGGGCGCCACGAAGCTGCGCAGGCCCCGGCCGCTGGAGAACCACACCACCATCTCGCTGTCGTGGTACATGCGCGAGAGCACGCCCACCACGGCCACGAACAGGCTGAGCGTGAGGATGGTCGACATGTGCCCGAGCACGGTGTAGCCCATCACCATCATCACGTCGGCGGGGCTGACCGAGCCCCGCGCGGCCAGGCGCAGACTGCGGATCAGCATCATGCTGATGACGATGGACACCAGCACGACGAAGGTCGCGCCGAAGGTCCGCGCCAGTTCTTTGCGTATGGAAGAATGGAATAACATTGAAAAAATTATGGCCCGAAGCCATGCCGCCGCCTCGCGTTTTGTTGCGTGTGCCCAGCGGGCGGCTTCAAGAAGGAAAACGCCGATTATGGACTTTGCGCTCAAGACCGCCGATCTCGCCGCGGCCGCCCATGAAAAGACCGATGCTTTGGTCGTGCTCGTGCCCGAAGGTTTCAAACCCAAGGGCAAGGAAGGCCTGGCCGGCCTGATCGCCCAGGCCCAGGCCGCGGGCGATTTCGAGGGCAAGGCCGGCCAGTCGCTGCATCTGTATGGCGCCGCGGGCATTGCCGCGCGCCGGCTGGTGTTCGCGGGGGTGGGTGACGGCAGCGCGCGGGCCGCGGCTGCCGCCGTTCGCGCCGCACTGGCGGCGTTCAAGGACGCGCCGGTGAGCCGGGCAGCCATTGCGCTGGCAGCGCCGCTGGCGGCCAGCGACGACGACTGGGTGCGCACCGTGGTCCAGGCTGCGGCCGACGCCGCCTATGTCTACACCTTCACCAAACCCAAGGCGCGCGCGCGGCGACTCGCGCGCGTGACGCTGCTCACACCCACGACGGGCGGCAAGCAGGGCCTGGCGCAGGGCCAGGCTCTGGCGCTGGGTGTCGAGCTGGCGCGCGAATGGGGCAATCGTCCCGGCAACCACGCCACGCCCACGCTGTTGGCGGGTGCCGCACGCGCGCTGGCCAAGCTGCCCAAGGTCCAGGTCGAGGTGCTGGGCCCGAAGGAAGTGGCGGCACTGGACATGGGCTCCTTCATCGCCGTGGCCAAGGGCTCGTCCGAGCCGCTGCGTTTCATCGTGCTGCGCTACAACGGCGCGGCCAAGTCGGTGGCGCCGCACGTGCTGGTGGGCAAGGGCATCACCTTCGACACGGGCGGCATCTCCATCAAGCCGGCCGGCGAAATGGACGAGATGAAGTTCGACATGTGCGGCGCCGCCAGCGTGCTGGGCACTTTCCGCGCGCTGGCCGAGTACAAGCCGGCGATCAACGTGGTCGGGCTGATCCCTTCCTGCGAGAACATGCCCGACGGCAGCGCCGTCAAGCCGGGTGACGTCGTCACCAGCCTGAGCGGCCAGACCATCGAGATCCTCAACACCGACGCCGAAGGCCGCCTGGTGCTGTGCGACGCGCTGACCTACGCCGAGCGTTTCAAGCCGCAGAGCGTGGTCGACATTGCCACGCTCACGGGCGCCTGCGTGATCGCGCTGGGCCATCACCGCAGCGGCCTGTTCAGCCCCGACGAGCAGCTGGCCACCGATCTGCTGGCCGCGGGCGAGCAGGCCGGCGACCTGGCCTGGCGCCTGCCGCTGGACGACGATTACGCCGACGCGCTCAAGACCCATTTCGCCGATGTCGCCAACGTGGGCGGGCGCGCCGGTGGCTCCGTCACGGCGGCCAAGTTCCTGCAGCGTTTTGCGTCGGCCTATCGCTGGGCGCATCTGGACATTGCCGGCACGGCGTGGAAGAGCGGCGCGGCCAAGGGCGCCACCGGCCGTCCCGTGGGCCTGCTGTTCCAGTACCTGCTCAACCAGGTCCAGAACACCCAGGCGCCCGGTCGTGGCGCGCGCGCTGGCAAGCCGCCAGCCCGCCGTGCCGCTGCGCGCCGCACGGCCCCGGCAGCCGAATGACCCGCATCGATTTCCACTCCAACGTCACCGATCCCTGCCAGTACGCCTGCCGGCTGCTGCGCAAGGCCAGCAGCCAGGGCGCGCGCGTGCTGGTGACGGTCGACGCGCCCCTGCTGGCGCCGCTGGACCAGGCCTTGTGGGCGCTGGGCGACACCGAGTTCGTGCCCCATTGCCGCAGCAGCGACGACCCGGACATGCTGGCCGCCAGCCCCATCGTGCTGCACGACGCCGCGGGTGGCGCGCTGCCCGCGATCGAGGTGGCCGTGCTGGTCAACCTCAGCCGCCAGCTGCCGCAGGGTTTCGAGCGGTTCGAGCGCCTCATCGAAATCCTGCCCACGCCCGAGCATGACGCCGAAGGCGTCGCACTGGCGCGCCAGCGCTGGAAACATTACAAGGACCGCGGCTACGCGCTGAAGAATCACGTGGCGGGCGGCTAAATTGGGTGTGGCCCACGGCGCACCAGATTGGCGAGGCCCTCGAACACGTGGTGCACCACGCACGCATGTGGTGACCGTGCCGTGCTTGCGGCAATGCCGCGTCACCGGCGCGCGCACTTGCGCCTTTCGTGAAGGTCATAGCGCGTACGCGCCCAGCGGCGCGGTGCCTGAGCCTGTCGACCGATGATCATCGCCGGTCCTGGCCGCGACAGAAAGGGGCTTCACGCCTGGGGTAAACCTGCAATCTGCGGTGCACCAAATGGGGCAAACTGAGGCCGGCCGAATGGTGTGCATGTGGCGCAGAACTTGCGTCCAGTGCTCTCGCCGAGTTCCACCTGAACGAAGCCTGGCGTGGTGCCAGGCAGTGAAATGCTTTCGGATGTTCAATAAACCCTGAGGTTTTGGAGGCTGAATATGCAATGGAAGTTGACAGTCGTCGTGGTGGCCGCAGCGCTGGCTGCAGCGGCGTGTGGCAAGAAGGAAGAGACGCCTGCTGCAACGACGAGCAGCGCCGCACCTGCCCCCGCGGCAGCGCCCGCGGCCAGCGGCGGTGATCTGGTGGTCCGCATCGGCCACGTTGCCCCCATCTCCGGCCCCCAGGCCCACTACGGCAAGGACAACGAGAATGGCGCGCGCCTGGCCATCGAGGACCTGAACAAGCAGGGCATCACCATCGGCGGCAAGACGGTCAAGTGGGAACTGGCGGCCGAGGATGACGGAGCCGATCCCAAGCAGGGCACCGCCGTCGCGCAGAAGCTGTGCGACGCCAAGGTCGCGGGTGTCGTGGGCCACCTCAACTCGGGCACCACCATCCCGGCCTCCAAGATCTACAACGACTGCGGCATTCCGCACGTGACGGGTGCGGCGACCAACCCGGACCTCACCAAGCCTGGCTACGACACCACCTATCGCATCATCGCCAACGACAACGCGCTGGGCGCGGCGCTGGGCAACTATGCGGTCAAGACGCTGGGCTTGAAGTCCGTGGCCGTGATCGACGACCGCACGGCCTATGGCCAGGGCGTGGCTGACATCTTCAGGAAGACCGCCGAGGCCGATGGCGCCAAGGTCGTGGACCAGCAGTTCACGACCGACAAGTCCGTCGACTTCATGGCCATCCTGACGGCCATCAAGGCCAAGAACCCCGACGCCATCTTCTTCGGCGGCATGGACTCCCAGGCAGGCCCGATGCTGCGCCAACTTGCCCAACTGGGCATGACCAAGGTCAAGTACTTCGGCGGCGACGGCATCTGCACCACCAAGATTGCCGACCTGTCGTCCAAGTCCGCCACGCTGGGCAATGTCATCTGTGCCGAAGGCGGTGCCTCGCTGGCCAAGATGCCGGGCGGCGTGGAATGGCGCAAGCGCTACGACGAGCGTTTCCCGGGCCAGTTCCAGGTCTATAGCCCCTACACCTATGACGCGACCATGCTGCTGGCCGACGCCATGAAGCGTGCGGACTCGATCGATCCCAAGGTCTACATTCCCAAGCTCAAGGAATCGAATTACCAGGGTGTGACCACGACCATCAAGTTCCAGCCCAACGGCGAACTGGTCGATGCGCCCTACACGCTCTACACCTACAAGGATGGCGTGAAGACCGTGGTCGAGTAAGTAAGCAAGCCTTGCCCGGCTTGGGCGGCGTGGTCCTGCGTCAGGGCCGCCGCCGACCCGCCGTCGAGCACCAGAGCCCGGAATGCCTTATTGGCATCCCGGGCTTTTTTGTGGCCGTGGTCATGGCGGTGGTGATCCAGGCCGGTTGGGTTATATGAAAAACGACGATAAATTTAAGAGGAAAGAGTATTTCTTTATAAGAAAGGACAGGGCCACAATCGTCTGTCTGTCTTCCATTCCCACCCAACAGTCACAGGAGAACATCCATGAGCAAGACACTGCGCCTCGGAGACCAGGCCCCAGACTTCACACAGGCTTCCAGCCAGGGCGAGATCCACTTCCACGAATGGGCCGGCGACAGCTGGGTGCTGTTCTTCTCGCACCCGGCCGATTTCACGCCCATCTGCACGACCGAGCTCGGCCGCACCGCCGCCCTCAAGACTGAATTCGCCAAGCGGGGCGTCAAGCCCATTGCCATCAGCGTCGACACCGCCGAGTCGCACACCAAGTGGATTCCGGACATCAACGAGACCCAGAACGTCGAGGTCAACTTCCCCATCCTGGCCGACGCGGACCGCAAGGTGGCCGAGCTCTACGACCTGATCCATCCCAACGCCTCGGCCACCAACACGGTGCGCAGCGTGTTCTTCATCGACCCCAAGAAGACCATCCGCGCGACCATCACCTACCCGCCGAGCACGGGCCGCAACTTCGACGAAATCCTGCGCGTGATCGACTCGCTGCAACTCGCCGACAGCCACAAGGTGGCCACGCCGGTGGACTGGAAGGACGGCGACGACGTCGTCATCCTGCCCAGCCTGCAGGACCCCGAAGAGATCGCCAAACGTTTCCCCAAGGGCTACAAGACCGTCAAGCCTTACCTGCGCATCACGCCGCAGCCCAACAAGTAAGCAGCTTGGGCGATGAGCCCGACGATGCGGTGAAGAGCCTCGAAAGAGGCCTTTTTTCTGGGCGGATTCTGGTGAGTGTGACGGCCCGCCATGCCGTGGTGTGCGTTTTCGCACAGCCACGGAAATGCGGATGTGCACACGCCGGGCGGGGGGCGTTGCTTTGCGCCACAATGTGCGGGTTTTGGCCGTCCCGGCTTTCCCCAGGATTCGAGGAGTCCCCATCTTGTTGAATGTCTTTCTGGCATCCCGCCGCCGCGTGCTGGGCTGGGTGTTCGTCGCTTGCGTCGCCTTGTTGGCCTTTGCGCTGTTCCTGCAGCACGTCGTCGGGCTGGAGCCCTGCCCGATGTGCATCGTCCAGCGTTATGCCTTCATCGTCATCGGCCTGATTGCCGGCCTGTCGGCCTTGCCCAAGTCGCGCGGTGTGCACCTGGTGGGGGTTGTGCTGGCCGTCGTCGCCGCCGGTTTTGGGGCTTTTGTGGCGGCGCGCCAGAGTTTTCTGCAGTGGTATCCGCCCGAGTTCGCGTCGTGCAGCCGCGACTTCTACGGCATGATCGAGACCTTTCCGCTGCGCCGCGCCATTCCGATGATCTTTCGCGGCAGCGGCGACTGCACGGCCATCGACTGGACCTTCCTGGGCTTGAGCATTGCCAACTGGTCCTTCATCGCCTTTGTCGCGCTGGCCGTGGCCTTGCTGTTTGCGCTGGTGCGGCGGCGCTGAGCGACCATGCGGCGGCCTTGCAAGGCCGACCGCCCGGGCAAGAAAAATGGCGCCTGAAAGGGCGCCATTTTTGCGAGGATCTGCTGCTGCCCGATGGCAGCGCTGCGATCAGCGGTTGCCGCGCGGCGTCGGCGGCGTGCGGCCGGCGATGAAGCGGAAAGTGATGCGACCCTTGGTCAGGTCGTAGGGCGACATCTCCAGCGACACCTTGTCGCCGGCGAGGATGCGGATGTGGTTCTTGCGCATCTTGCCGCCGGTGTAGGCGATGAGCTGGTGACCATTGTCCAGCGTGACGCGGAAACGCGAGTCCGGCAGCACTTCAGTCACCAGGCCGCCCATTTCAATCAGTTCTTCTTTGGCCATCTTTTTCCTATCCTTTGACGACGACAACATTGTGCGGGACGGCTGTCCCGGGCTTGCGAGAGCACCAGGCCAACAGCCGGATCACCGCGTGTTTGCAGGGGTTCAACATGCAGGGCCGATAGCGGATGTCGCGTCCCTGGGGCGGGCAGCGCGGGGCTGCTGCATACGGGTTGGGCGACCTCGCCACGCCGGCGACCCAAACCGACTGCGGTATCGGCGCGATCCACGAGCGCCGAACGGTCCAGGCCCACGCGACATTGAAGGTCTGGGCGGGGCGAAAACCCCAGGCCGAAAGCTTCAGAAGATCGATTGCCTGCTTCAGGAAACAGGCAACAGTGCCGCTAGAAAGACAAGGATTATAGCATTCCGCCCGCTTTTTGAGCAGGAGTCGGCCCCTCGGGCACCACTAGGCCGGCGTGTAGGCCAGGCGCACGTAGATGGGCGCGAACGCCTCGGCCTGGGTGATTTCCACCAGCGTTTCCTTGCCCAGCTCCAGCAGCGCGACAAAGGTCACCACCAGCACCGGCCTGCCGCGGCTGGGGTCGAACAGCTCCTCGAACTCGACGAACTTGCGGCCCTGCAGCTTGCGCAGCACGATGGACATGTGCTCGCGCACCGACAGCTCCTCGCGCGTGATGGTGTGGTGCTGCACCAGCTTGGCGCGCTTGAGGATGTCGCGCCAGGCCGCCTGCAGCTCGCTGATCGCCACGTCGGGGAAGCGGGGCTGCAGCGACTGCTCGATGTGGATCTGCGCGCGCAGGAAGTCGCGGCCGATCTGCGGCAGGGTGCCCAGTTGATGCGCGGCCAGCTTGATCTGCTCGTACTCCAGCAGCCGGCGCACGAGCTCGGCGCGCGGGTCTTCGGCTTCCTCGCCGCTGTCGGTCTTCTTGGGCGGCAGCAGCATGCGCGACTTGATCTCGATCAGCATGGCGGCCATCAGCAGGTACTCGGAAGCCAACTCCAGGTTGCGGCTGCGGATTTCCTCGACATAGCTCAGGTACTGGCGCGTGACGGCCGCCATCGGAATGTCGAGGATGTTGAAGTTCTGCTTGCGGATCAGGTAGAGCAGCAGGTCCAGCGGCCCTTCGAAGGCTTCGAGGAAGACCTCGAGTGCGTCGGGCGGAATGTAGAGGTCCTGCGGCAGCGCGAACAGCGGCTCGCCATAAAGCCGCGCCACGGCCAGGTGGTCGACCACCTCGGGCTGGCCGGGCAGGTCGGTGGCGGCAGGCGTTTCAAGCCCGGTGTCGTCGCTCATGGATCCGTCAGGGAAAAAACCGAAGCGCCCCGGTGGGCTTACTTGCCGTCGGCCTGGTAGACATAGGGTTTTTGGCGCACGCGCGCACGGGCGGCTTCGGCCTGGGTTTCGCGGTTGATGTCCTTGTCCCACAGCAGGGCGCGGCCGGCTTTCTGCTCGGCTTCGAGTGAGGGCTTTTCCTCGTGCAGTTCCTGGAGGAAGCGGGTCGTATCGGAGACGTAGTCGGGGCGACGGAAGAACGACATAAACTGCGGCTTTCTGGTGGGGAGGATGCGGACCGGGAAAAATAACCCGGCCGGGCGTGATTTTAATGGGGACGCATGATGTGGCAAAACGCAATGTACTGGCTGGAGACGCATCTGGGGTGGGTCGCCGTCGCGGCGCTGGTGGTGATGGCTGCATTGGTGCTGGCCGGTTGTGACAGCCGTCGCATCGAGAAGCTGGAGGAGGGCGTCTCGACCGAAGCCGACGTGCGCGCCGCCATGGGCGAGCCCGAGCACATCTGGCCGGAGGCCGGCGGCGCCCGCACGCTGGAGTACAACCGCCAGCCCAAGGGACACCGCAACTACATGATCACCGTCGGCGCCAACGGCGTCATGACCGCGCTGGTCCAGGTGCTCACGCCCGAGCGTTTTGCGCTGGCCGTGCCCGGCCTGTCGCAGGAAGAGATGCGGCGCCTGTACGGCCGGCCGGCGCGTGTCGTTCCCTATGCGCTCAAGGGCGAGACCGACTGGACCTGGCATTACCTGGAAAACGGCAGCCAGAGCTACAGCTTCACCGCCACCTTCGGTGGTCCTGAGGGCCGCCTGCTGCGCACGGCGCGCACGCTCGACGAATCCAACAGCGTGCCCGATCCACGTTGACCTCCAAGCGCCGTCAGGCGCTTCGGGGGGCGTTTAATGAATCCGCATGCCGGGCTGCGCGCCAGCGACCGGTTCAAGCACATAGATGCCGGGCTGCGCCTTCTCGTCGGCGTGGCTGGCGGCCAGCACCATGCCTTCGCTGACGCCGAACTTCATCTTGCGCGGCGCCAGGTTGGCGACCACCACGGTGTGTTTGCCCACCAAGTCCTCGGGCTTGTAGTGGCTGGCGATGCCAGAGAACACATTGCGCGTGCGGCCTTCGCCCACGTCCAGCGTGAGCTGCAGCAGCTTGGTCGAGCCTTCGACGGCCTTGCATTCGACGATCTTGGCGATGCGCAGGTCGATCTTGGCGAAGTCGTCGATGCCGATGGTCTCGGCGATTTCCTCGCCGCCGGGCGTGGCCTTCTCGACCACCGGGGCCGGGGCTTCGAACAGAGCGTCGAGCTGCTGGACGTCCACGCGCTGCATCAGGTGTTTGTACAGGCCGATGGCATGGCCCGCGCCGAGCAGGCTTTGCGCATCGGCGAACTGCAGCGGCGCCACGCTGAGGAAACCCTCGACCTGTTCGGCCACGGCCGGCAGGATGGGCTTGAGGTAGATGGTCAGCAGGCGGAAGGACTCGATGCAGGTGGTGCAGACGTCCTGCAGGCGCGCGTCCATGCCGTCCTGCTTGGCCAGGTCCCAGGGCTTGTTGGCGTCCACGTATTCGTTGACGCGGTCGCACAGCTGCATGATCTCGCGCACGACGCGGGCCGTGTCGCGGCTTTCGTAGGCCTGGACGATGGCGTCACTCTGGCCGCGCAACTGCGCCAGCAGGGCCTGGCCGTCCTCGCTGACCGTGCCCAGCTTGCCGCCGAAACGTTTGGCGATGAAGCCGGCCGCGCGCGAGGCGATGTTCACGTACTTGCCGATCAGGTCGGCGTTGACGCGGGCCATGAAGTCTTCGGGGTTGAAGTCGATGTCTTCGTTCTTGCCGTTGAGCTTGGCACCCAGGTAGTAACGCAGCCACTCGGGGTTCATCTGCAGGCTCAGGTACTTGAGCGGGTCCAGGCCGGTGCCGCGGCTCTTGCTCATCTTCTCGCCGTTGTTGACGGTCAGGAAGCCGTGCACGCAGATCTTGGTCGGCGTCTTGCGGCCGCTGAACTTGAGCATGGCCGGCCAGAACAGCGTGTGGAAGGTGATGATGTCCTTGCCGATGAAGTGGTACTGCTCAAGCGCCGGGTCGGCCATGTAGGCGTCGTAGTCCTCGCCGCGCCGGTTCAGCAGGTTCTTGAGCGAGGCCAGGTAGCCCACGGGCGCGTCCAGCCATACATAGAAATACTTGCCGGGCGCGTCGGGGATCTCGATGCCGAAGTAGGGCGCGTCGCGCGAGATGTCCCAGTCGCCCAGGCCCTCGCTGGTCGTGCCGTCCGGGTTGGTGCGCACACCGAACCATTCCTTGATCTTGTTGGCCACCTCGGGCTGCACGTGCACGCCGTCCTGCGTCCACTCGGTCAGGAAGGCGACGCAGCGCGGGTCGGACAGCTTGAAGAAGAAATGCTCGGAGCTCTTGAGCACGGGCTTGGCGCCCGACAGTGCCGAGTAGGGGTTGATCAGGTCGGTCGGCGCGTAGACCGAGCTGCAGACCTCGCAGTTGTCGCCGTACTGGTCCTTGGCGTGGCAGCGCGGGCATTCGCCCTTGATGAAGCGGTCAGGCAGGAACATGTTCTTTTCGGGGTCGAAGAACTGTTCGATGGTGCGGCTTTCGATGAAGCCGGCAGCCTTGAGGTCGAGGTAGATCTGCTGCGACAGCGCGTGGTTTTCCGGGCTGTCGGTGTTGCTCCAGTTGTCGAAGGCGATGTGAAAGCCGTCGAGGTACTGCTTGCGGCCCGCCGCGATGTCGGCCACGAACTGCTGCGGCGTCTTGCCGGCCTTCTCGGCCGCGATCATGATCGGCGCGCCGTGCGCGTCGTCGGCGCCCACGAAGTTGACCGCGTGGCCCTGCATCCGCTGCGCACGCACCCAGGTATCGGCCTGGATGTATTCCATGATGTGGCCGATGTGGAAGGTGCCGTTGGCATACGGCAGGGCGGTCGTGACGAAGAATTTGCGTTGGGACATCGTTGCGGACTCAGGCTGGGGCAAGGCTGGCTCGGGGGGAACCGGTCATTTTACGGCGCGTGGCGCTGTTCACAGCAGCTTGCGGCGGTGCAGCCAGTCGACCAGCGCTTCGGCGTCCAGCACGCGGATGTGGTGTTCGGCAGCCCAGCGGCTGGCCTGTTCGGTGACGCTGCCGCAGGCCACGACGATGCCGTCGGCCGCGCCCTCGGCGGCCATGGCCTGGGTCAGCTCGCGCAGGGGCTCGGCACCCAGGCTGCTGGCCTTGAAACGACGCGTCTGCACCAGGGTGAGGGCGCCTGCGCGGTCCAGCCGCAGGTCGGCGCCGGTGCGGCTGGTGGCCTGGACCGTGTAGCCGTCGGCGCCGAAGCCGCGCTGCAGCAGGGCGGTTAACTCGCGGCCGTTCATGCTCAGCAGCCGGGCCAGCGCCGCTTCGCGCTGCGCGGCCGAGGGCTGGTTCCACTGGCGGCCGAAGGCGACCACGCCGATGGCCCAGAACGGCAGCGAGCCCATGGCGCCCACCGGCGCGTAGGCCACGGGCAGCGCCACGAAGGCGATGAGCGTGATGGCCAGCGCCAGCGAGAAGCTGATCCACCAGCGCGAGCGCAGCAGGATGGCGAACAGGGAATTGGGCGGCAGCTTGAACTTCGGGAATTTCATCGGGGCGGCGAAAACGCGGTCGAGGCGAGGAGGAGGGAAAGCGCGGAGTGGATCCGCATTGTCGCCGCTGTGCCAGCCTCAGGGGTTTTGCCGGTCCCCGGTGGTGTCTGAATAGGGAAGCCCTAGACTATGCGGATCCCTGAAGATGAAAGACGAGAGAACCGAGATGGCATTGACTGAGCAGGCCGTGCTCGCCGCGCTGGGCACCGTGGCGGACCCGAGCACGGGCAAGGATTTCGTGAGCACCCGGCAGTTGAAGAACCTGCGCATCGACGGTGCGCGCGTGTTTTTCGACGTCGAGATGAACTACCCCGCGCGCAGCCAGTGGCCGGCGCTGGGCGATGCGCTGGCCGCGGCCGTGCGCCAGATCGACGCGGCCGCCGAGGTGCGGCCCAACTTCAGCACACGCATCATCAGCCATGCGGCCCAGCGCGGGCTGCAATTGCTGCCGCAGGTCAAGAACATCGTGGCCGTGGCCTCGGGCAAGGGTGGTGTGGGCAAGAGCACGACCGCCGCCAACCTGGCGCTGGCGCTGGCCGCCGAGGGCGCGCGCGTGGGCCTGCTCGACGCCGACATCTACGGCCCCAGCCAGCCCATGATGCTGGGCGTGAGCGGCAAGCCCGCCAGCAGCGACGGCAAGACCATGGAGCCGCTCGAAGGCCACGGCGTGCAGGTGATGTCGATCGGTTTCCTGATCGAGCAGGACCAGGCCATGATCTGGCGCGGCCCCATGGCCACCCAGGCGCTGGAGCAGATGCTGCGCCAGACCAACTGGCACGAGCTGGACTACCTGCTGGTCGACATGCCGCCGGGCACGGGCGACATCCAGCTCACGCTGGCGCAGCGCGTGCCGGTCAACGGCGCGGTGATCGTGACCACGCCACAGGACATTGCGTTGCTGGACGCGCGCAAGGGCATCAAGATGTTCGAGAAGGTGGGCGTGCCCATCCTGGGCGTGGTCGAGAACATGGCCGTGTACTGCTGCCCCAACTGCGGCCACACCGAACACATCTTCGGCGCCGACGGCGGCAAGAAGCTGTCGGCCGACTACGGCGTGGACTACCTGGGCTCGCTGCCGCTGGCCCTGCAGATCCGCGAGCAGGCCGATGGCGGCACGCCCACGGTGGCGGCCGACCCGCACGGCGAGGTCGCGGCGATCTACCGGGCCGTGGCGCGCCAGGTGGCGCTCAAGATCGCGGTGCAGGCCAAGGACTACTCGGCCAAGTTTCCGTCCATCACCATCAGCAAGAACACGTGAACCTGATCGCCTCGATGCGCTACCTGGTGGCGCTCAACGAGCATCGCCATTTCGGCCGCGCGGCGCAGGCCTGCTACATCACGCAGCCGGCGCTGTCCAATGCGCTGCGGGCGCTCGAAGAGGAATTCGGCACGGCGATCGTCAAGCGAGGCCGCGCCTTCGTGGGCTTCACGCCCGAGGGCGAGCGTGTGCTGGCCAGCGCCCAGCGCATCCTGCGTGAGCAGGAGATGCTGCAACAGGAACTCGACAGCGCCGCCGGCCGCCCGCAGGGCCGGCTGTCGATTGGCGCGGTGCCCGCGGCCATGCCGGTGGCCGCGCGTTTTGCCACGCTGCTGCAGGCGTGCCACCCGGGCATCCGGCCGGTGCTGCGCTCGATGAGTTCACCCGAGATCGAGATCGGCATCGAGAGCCTGTCGCTGGACATCGGGCTGGGCTACATCGACCGCATCGACCAGCGCCAGGCCCGCATGGACGCGCTGCCGCAGTACACCGAACACTACTTCCTGCTGCGCCGCGCGGCCCAGCCCGCGCGCGACCGGCTGCGCATCGCCGAACCGACCACCTGGATGCAGGCGGCGCAGCAGGCGCTGTGCCTGCTCACGCCCGAGATGCACTACCGCACCATCGTGGACAGCGCGCTGGCCATGGCCGGCGCGCAGGTGCAGCCGGCCATCGAGACCAACTGCATCCTCAGCCTGGCGGTGACGGTGCTCGACGGCGACTTGCAGGGCATCTTGCCGGGCGCGCTGGTCTCGGCGGTCAGCGGCTACCGCGAGCTGGAGGCCGCGCCGCTGGTGGGGCCCGATCTGCGCACGCCCATCGGCTTCATGGTGCCCGCGGGCGGGCGCCCCTCGCGCACGCTGCAGGCGGCGCTCGAATTCAGCCGCGATCCGCAATGGATCCGCCACGCGGCCGCGCACAGCGGGCCGCTCGTGCCCCTGCCGCAGCCCGCGCAATAACCTTCGGTCTTCATCAGGCATGCCGTGCCGGCCACCGTGCCGGCAGGCTGCGTCGTGCGGAAAAAGATGAGCGGGGACAAGGCGCAGGCCTTGCACGATTCGCGCCGCTAATGGGGCGATAGCTCGATGTGATTTGACGCGGCTCCGGGGGCCGCGAACAATCCGCCCGCCTCGGAGCCTGCCACTGGCTCCGGACCTTGTGGGTTGGCAAGGCGAGGAGAGTCTCTGACCGCGGCATTCTAGTCGTGACTGTCAGTGATTTCAATAAATTCTGAAATAACTGGAGAAATCTAACATGGCAGGTTTTCTGGAGAAGGAGCGCACCATCGCGCAGCCAGGGTTCAACCGCTGGCTGGTGCCGCCGGCGGCGCTCGCCATCCATTTGTACATCGGCATGGCCTACGGGTTTTCCGTGTTCTGGCTGCCGCTGTCCAAGGCCTTGCAGACGGCGGGCACTGGCGCGCAGACCTGCGCGGCCGACATGAGCTTCTTTGCCGAGCTGTTCGCCACCAGCTGCGACTGGCGCATCGCCTCGCTGGGCTGGATGTACACGCTGTTCTTCGTGTTCCTGGGCTGTTCCGCGGCGATCTGGGGCGGCTGGCTTGAACGTGTGGGTCCGCGCAAGGTCGGCGTCATCAGCGCGCTGTGCTGGTGCGGCGGCATGCTGCTGTCGGCACTGGGCATCTACAGCCACCAGTTCTGGCTGATGATCCTCGGCTCGGGCGTGATCGGCGGTATCGGGCTGGGGCTGGGCTACATCTCGCCGGTGTCGACCCTCATCAAGTGGTTCCCGGACAAGCGCGGCATGGCCATCATGGGCTTTGGCGGCGGCGCCATGATCGGCTCGCCGCTGGCCGTCGAGCTGATGAAGTTCTTCTCCACCCCGACCGACGTCGGCGTGGCGCAGACCTTTCTGGTCATGGGCCTGATCTGCTTCGCCTTCATGCTGGCCGGCGCGCTGGGCTACCGCGTGCCGCCCACGGGCTGGACGCCGTCGGGCTGGACCGCGCCGGCCGCGGCCGTCAGCAACACCATGATCACGCGCCGCCACGTGCACGTGAAGAAGGTCTGGGGCATCCCGCAGTTCTGGCTGATCTGGACCGTGCTGTGCATGAACGTGAGCGCGGGCATCGGCGTGATCGGCATGGCTTCGCCCATGCTGCAGGAAGTCTTCGGCGGCGCGCTGGTCGGCCTGCAAAAGCCGTTCACCGAACTGGGCAAGGACGAACTGGCGGCCATCGCGGCCGTGGCCGGCGGCTTCACCGCGCTGCTGTCGCTGTTCAACATCGGCGGGCGTTTCTTCTGGGCCAGCCTGTCGGACAAGCTGGGCCGCAAGATGACCTACGTGGTGTTCTTCGTGCTGGGCGGCCTGCTGTACGCCAGCATCCCGTCGAGCGCGTCGGCCGGCAGCCAACTGCTGTTCGTGGCGGCCTTCTGCATCATCCTGAGCATGTACGGCGGCGGCTTTGCCACCGTGCCCGCCTACCTGGCCGACCTGTTCGGCACCCAGCACGTGGGCGCCATCCACGGCCGTCTGCTCACCGCCTGGGCCACGGCCGGCATCCTGGGCCCGGTGGTCGTCAACTACATGCGTGAATACCAGCTGGGACTGGGCCTGCCGCGCGATCAGGTGTACAACCAGACCATGTACATCCTGGTGGGCATGCTGGTCGTCGGGCTGATCGCCAACCTGCTGGTGCGACCGATTGCCGACAAACACTTCATGTCGGACGAAGAACTGGCGCACGAAAAGCAGCTCGCGCACGAGAAGGCGGCGGCGTCGGCCGCTGAGCTGACGGCGCGTCCCGGCGCCGGTGGGTCTGTGGCCGCCGCCGTGCAGCCGGTCAGCCCGACCTGGGTGGCGCTGGCCTGGGGCGCGGTGCTGATCCCCCTGGCCTGGGGCATCTACAAGACGCTGCTGAGCGCGACCAAGTTCTTCCATTGAGATCGGCAGGCCGGCAAGCCTGCCCCCCGCGCCGTGCTCTTGGCGGAGCGCGGCGCTGCCAAGGAGAGAGCCCCATGAGCGACCAAAAAATCGAGTTTTACAAGGGCCCGGCCGGCGGCTGGGGCGCCTTGCGCAGCGTCAAGAACGCGCTGCTGCACCAGGACATTCCTCTCAAGGGGGCCAAGACACTGCTGTCGGCCAACCAGCCCGACGGTTTTGACTGCCCGGGCTGCGCCTGGCCCGACCGCAACCATGCCTCCACCTTCGAGTTCTGCGAGAACGGGGCCAAGGCGGTCGCCGCCGAGGCCACCGCGCGCCGTGTCACGCGCGAGTTCTTCGCCAAACACACGATTAGCGAACTGCTCGAACAAAGTGATTTCTGGCTCGAAGACCAGGGCCGCCTGACCGAGCCCATGGCCTATGACGCGGCCACCGACCGCTACGTGCCCATTGCCTGGGCCGACGCCTTCGGCCTGATCGCGCGCCACCTCAACGCGCTGCCCGATCCGGACCAGGCCATCTTCTACACCTCGGGCCGCGCCAGCAATGAGGCGGCCTTTCTCTACCAGTTGTTCGTGCGCGAGTACGGCACCAACAACTTCCCCGATTGCTCCAACATGTGCCACGAGCCCAGCGGCAGTGGCATGCGCCCGCAGGTGGGCGTGGGCAAGGGCTCGGTCTCGCTCGAAGACTTCGAGCACGCCGACGCCATCTTCATCTTCGGCCAGAACCCGGGCACCAACCACCCGCGCATGCTGGGCGAGCTGCGCCACGCGGCCAAGCGCGGCGCGCGCATCGTCAGCTTCAACCCCATGCGTGAGCGCGGGCTGGAACGTTTCCAGGACCCGCAGGCCAAGCTCGAGATGGCCACGGGCGGCTCCACGCCCATCAGCACGCACTACTACCAGTTGCGCGCGGGCGGCGACTTCGCGCTGCTCAAGGGCATGATGAAGCACCTGGTCGAGCGCGAGGATGCGGGCGAGGCCGTGCTCGACCACGCCTTCATCGCCGAGCACACCACGGGCTTCGAGGCCTTGCTGGCCGACTTGCGCGCCGAGAGCTGGGCGCTGCTGACGCAGGAATCCGGCCTGACCGAGACCGAGATTCGCGCCGCCGCCGAGGTCTACAAGAACGCGCCGCGCGCCATCGCCTGCTGGGGCATGGGCATCACGCAGCACCCATATTCGGTGGCCACGATCCAGATGATCGGCAACCTGCTGCTCATGCGCGGCAACATCGGCCGCGAAGGCGCGGGCCTGTGCCCCGTGCGCGGCCACAGCAACGTGCAGGGCGACCGCACCATGGGCATCTGGGAAAAGCCCCCGGCGGCGCTGCTCGACCGTCTGGAGCAGGTCTACGGTTTTGCCGCGCCGCGCAGCAACGGCGTCGACACGGTCGAGGCCATCGAGGCCATGCTGGCCGGCCGCGGCAAGGTGTTCTTTGCGCTGGGCGGCAACTTCGCCGCTGCCACGCCCGACACCTACGCCACCTGGCAGGGCCTGCGCAACTGCGACCTGACCGTGCACGTGACCACCAAGCTCAACCGCAGCCACGTGGTGCACGGGCGCGAGGCGCTGATCCTGCCCTGCCTGGGCCGCACCGAGATCGACATGCAGGCCGCCGGCCCGCAGGGCGTGACGGTCGAGGACTCGATGAGCATGGTGCACATCTCGTCGGGCATCAACCCGCCGGCCTCCGAGCACCTGATGTCCGAGCCGGCCATCATCGCCCACCTGGCCGAGGCCACCATCGGCGCCTCGGGCTCGGGCAAGAGCCGCACGCCCTGGCTGTGGCTGGTGGAGGACTACGCGCGCATCCGCGACGAGATCGAGAAAGTCTTCGACGACTTCAAGGACTTCAACCGCCGCGTGGCCGTGCCCGGTGGTTTTCACCTGCGCAACACCGCGCGCGAGCGCGTCTGGAACACGGCCACGAAGAAGGCCAACTTCTACGCTCACCCCGTGCCCACCGACACGCCGGTGCACCGCGCGCGTGCCCGGGTGCGCGACACGGTCGTCTTCACGCTGATCACCACGCGCTCGCACGACCAGTACAACACCACCGTTTACGGCAACGACGACCGCTACCGCGGCGTCTTTGGCCAGCGCCGCGTGGTCTTCGTCAACCCCGAGGACATCCAGCAACTGGGCCTGAAGGACGGCGACTGGATCGACATGAAGACGGTGTGGGACGATGGCATCGAGCGTTGCGCTGAGAAGTTCAAGCTCGTGGCCTACAACATCCCGCGCGGCAACATCGCCGCCTACTACCCCGAGACCAATCCGCTGGTGCCGCTCGCGGCCCGGGCCCTCATCGCGGGCACGCCCACGTCCAAGGCCGTGCCGGTGATCCTGGTGCCGCACGAGGCGGCCGGCGCAGTCGTTCAGGCCGGTGTGGATGCGCGCGAGGAAAGCCTGCCGGCATGAGGCCGGCCGCGGTGCTAAGCTGCCCGCCATGACCGTGGATACGCAAGCCGACTCCCGCCAGGCGCTGCTCGATGAACTCGCTGGCATCGACGAACTGGCGCTGGCCATCCTGTGCGAACTGGGCGAGGTGCCATCGCCCGGCGGCATGTCGCTGCCGCGCCTGGGCAAGCGGCTGGGGCAGGGCGCGAGCGTGCTGCTGCGCCAGCTCACCGCCATGAGCGCCGCCACCGTCGCGGGTGTGCCCGGCCCGGGCTGGGTGCGGGTGGCGCAAGACGAGGAACGCTGGCTGGCCTTCATCACCGAGGCCGGCAGCGCGCAGCGCGACCGCTGGCTGGCGGTGCTGGCACAAGCGCAGGCCTTGCACGCTGATGCCGTGGAGCGCGCGCCATGACCGCGCCGCTGGTGCCGCAACGTGTGCAGCGGCTGGCGCGCGGTCCGGCCTTGCCGGAAACCGTGGACGACGTGGTGGCGGCCGAAGTGCCGGTCGCGCTGGTCTTCAACGGCATCTCGCACGCCGTGATGATGGCCACGCCGCAGGATCTGGAAGACTTCGCGCTGGGGTTTGCGCTCAGCGAAGGGCTGATCGACACGCCCGCCGATTGCCGTGGCATCGAAGCCCAGGCCACGGTGGCCTGCGGCGACGAGGCCCACGAACTGCCCGCCGGCACCGAGGCCTGCGAAGTGCACCTGGACATCGCCGCCCACTGCTTTGCACGGCTCAAGGCGCGCCGCCGCGCGCTGGCCGGGCGCACCGGCTGCGGCGTGTGCGGCATCGACAGCCTGGAGGGCCTGGACCTGGAGCCCGAACGCGTGGCCGTGCCGGCCTGGGCCGCGGGCCTGTCGGTCGAGACCGTGCTCGACGCCTTCGACGCCATGCCCGCGCAACAAACCCTCAACCGCCAGGCCGGCGCCGTCCACGCGGCCGGCTGGGCGCGGCCCGACGGCACGCTGGTCTAGGTGCTGGAAGACGTGGGCCGCCACAACGCGCTCGACAAGCTCATCGGCCGCCTGGCGCGCACGGGCCAACTGCGGTTCCGTGAGGGCGGCGTGCTGGAAGGCAGCGTGGCCGCGCCCGAGCCGGCCCAGGGTTTTGTCGTGATGTCCAGCCGCGCCAGCTACGAGCTGGTGCGCAAGTGCGCGCGCCTGCAGATCCCGGCGCTGGCCACCATCTCGGCGCCGACCTCGCTGGCCATCCGCATCGCCGAGCGCGCGCGCATGCAGCTCTGGGGCTTTTGCCGCGACCCGCGCGCGCGGCGCTACGTGTGAGCGTTCAGGCGCGGCCGGTCTCGCGCCGCGCCGCTGGCGGGCGGAAGGCCTGGCAGACCTCGCCGCGCGTTTCCAGGTAAGGCCCGCCGATCAGGTCGATGCAGTAGGGCACGGCCGCGAAGATGCCGGGCACCGGCGTGCGGCCATCGTCGCCGCGCAAACCTTCCAGCGTCTGGCGGATGGACTTGGGCTGGCCCGGCAGGTTGATGATCAGCGCCCGCCCGCGGATCACCGCGACCTGGCGCGAGAGGATGGCCGTGGGCACGAACTGCAGGCTGATCTGGCGCATCTGCTCGCCAAAACCAGGCATCACCTTGTCGGCCACGGCCAGTGTGGCTTCGGGCGTGACGTCGCGCGGCGCGGGCCCCGTGCCGCCTGTGGTCAGCACCAGCGCGCAGCCTTCGGCATCGACCAGCTCGGTCAGCGTCTGGCTGATCAGCGCCTGGTCGTCGGCGATCAGGCGTGGCACGAAGGCGACGGGGTTGTGCAGCGCGCTGCCCAGCCATTGCTGCAACGCGGGCAGGCCTTCGTCCTGGTAGACGCCGCTGGAGGCACGGTCGCTGATCGAGACGATGCCGATACGCACCGGCTCGGCGGGAGCGGCGGTCGTGGCGGCTGTCATGCCTGGGGGGCGTCGGCCTCGTCGGCGGCGTCGTCCTGGTCGTCATCGCCGTCGGCTGCCCGCAGGGCCGCCTGCACGAGCTGGAAGATTTCGCGGTAGGCGCGGCCGTGGCGCGGTGTTTCGCCCGCCTCCAGCGCCTTGGCGGCGGCGGCATGGGCGGCTGCGTCCTTGCGCGCCTGGCGGATCAGCGCGCGCAGGGCCTGGATGTCGGTGTCCGGGTGGTCGGCCAGCCAGCGCTCGAGCGCCGCGTCGTCGGCGATCAGCCCGTCGCGCCATTGCTCGGCCAGGTGCAGGCGCAGGTTGTCCTGGGCCGAGCCCACGCGCTGTTCCTCCAGCGCGTCGAGGATGGCCTGGACCTGTTCGTCCTCGAGCTTGCGCATGAGCTTGCCGACGTACTGCATCTGGCGGCGCTTGCCTTCGAAGTTGGTGATGCGTTTGGCCTCGGCCAGGGCCTCGACCAGTTTTTCGGGCAGGTCCAGCTTGTTGAAGAGGGCCGCGCGCAGCGTCAGCAGCTCGGCGCCCAGCTTTTGCAGCTCATCGCTCTCGCGCTTGAGGTCGGTGCGGCTGACATCGGTGTCGCCCTTGAGCTCGCGCTTGAGCTCGAGGTCGAGCTCGCTGCCTTCGGCCACGAACTGGCCCCGCACAAAATAGCCTTTTTTTGGTTTTCTGGACATGGAAATGGCGGCCCGTTAAGAGGCCGCGTGGGGATCTTCTGGAAGCGGAAAAACGAGAATGCCGACCGAAAACCCGGTCGGCGCAGACAAGTATGATAGTGGCCCATATGAAGAACCCCTCCAGCAAGAAGGCCAACCGCGCGGCGGCGACCCCGGCAGCGGCCGATTCGCATGCGGGTGCAGGCTTTGCCTACAGCCGCGATTTTTTTGCCGACCTGGTCGACCAGGCCCTGCGCCATGCGCACAAGCTGGGGGCCTCGCAGGCTGGCGCCGAGGTGTCCGAAGGCGCGGGCCTGGGCGTGTCGGTGCGGCGCGGCGAGCTGGAAACCGTCGAGCGCAACCGCGACAAGTCGCTGGGCGTGACGGTCTACCTGGGCCGCCGGCGCGGCAACGCCAGCACCTCCGATTTCTCGCGCACGGCGATCGAGCAGGCCGTGCAGGCCGCCTACGACATCGCGCGCTTCACGGCCGAGGACGAGGCCGCGGGCCTGCCCGACGAGCAGGACATCGCGCAGGCCCCGCCCGAGATCCCGCTGTTCTTCCCCTGGGACATCGACGCCGAACGCGCTACGCAGATCGCGCTGGAATGCGAGGCCGCCGCGCTGGGTGTGGACAAACGCATCACCAACAGCGAAGGCGCGGGCGTGTCGGCCCAGCAGAGCCACTTCTACACCGGCCAGTGGCGCGACGGCCGCCTGTCGTTCGCGGGCGGCTACGCCAGCTCGCGCCACAGCCTGTCGGTCGCGCCGATTGCTGGGCGCGGCGCCAACATGCAGCGCGATGCCTGGTACAGCTCCAAGCGCGACCCGGCCGAGCTGGCGACGGCGCAGGCCGTGGGCCGCTACGCGGCCGAGCGCGCGCTCAGCCGCCTGAATTCACGCAAGATCGCCACCACGCAGTGCCCCGTGCTGTTCGAGTCGCCCCTGGCCGCCGGCCTGCTGGGCGCCTTCGTGCAGGGCATCAGCGGCGGCGCGCTCTACCGCAAGAGCACCTTTTTGCTCGACACGCTGGGCCAGCAGGTCTTTGCCGATCACATCGACGTCTTCGAAGATCCCTTCGTGCCCAAGGGCAAGGGCAGTTCGCCCTTCGACGAAGAGGGCGTGGCCGTGCGCGCGCGCCAGGTGGTGGACGCGGGCGTGGTGCAGGGCTACTTCCTGTCGAGCTATTCGGCGCGCAAGCTGGGCATGCGCACCACGGGCAACGCGGGCGGCAGCCACAACCTCACGCTCTCGAGCCGGCTGACCCGGCCGGGCGACGACCTCGACGCCATGCTGCGCAAGCTGGGCACCGGCCTGTTCGTGACCGAGCTGATGGGCCAGGGCCTGAATTACGTGACGGGCGACTACTCGCGCGGGGCCAGCGGCTTCTGGGTCGAGAACGGCGTGATCCAGCACCCGGTCGAGGAGATCACCATCGCCCGCAACATGAAGGACATGTTCCGCCAGATCGTGGCGATCGGCGCGGACGCCTACAACTACGGCGCCAAGACGGTGGGCTCGATCCTGATCGAGCGCATGAAAGTGGCAGGGGCCTGATGGCCGCCCCGCAAGGCCAGCGGCGCCTGTCGGCCGAGAACCGGTAGGCGGGCGCCATGGCCTTGTTCGACCCCAAGGCATTGCAGCCGGGCGTGGCGCGGCGCGAAGTCTTCGGCTGGGCGATGTACGACTTCGCCAACTCGGGCTACACCACGGTCGTCATCACGGCCGTGTTCGCGGCGTATTTTGTGGGGGGCATTGCCGGCGGCGCGTCGTGAGCGACGCTGGCGTGGACGTCGGCGCTGTCGCTGTCGTACGCGCTGGTCATGCTGACCATGCCCAGCCTGGGCGCCTACGCGGACCTGCGCGCGGCCAAGAAACGGCTGCTGGCCTGGACCACCATGGCCTGCGTGCTGACCACGGCGCTGCTGGCGCTCACGCCGTCCTTTGATGGCATGACCAAGGTCTGGGTGGCGATGGCGCTGATCGTGCTGTCCAACACCTTCTATTCCTACGGCGAGTCACTCTGCGCATCCTTCCTGCCCGAGCTGGCACGGCCCGAAGCCATGGGCCGAGTCAGCGGCTGGGGCTGGGCCTGGGGCTACATCGGCGGCATGCTGGTGCTGGGCATCTGCCTGGCCTACGTGCTGTGGGCGCAGTCGCGCGGGCTGCGGGCCGACCACTTCGTGCCTGTCACGCTGCTGATCACGGCCGTGCTCTACGGCGCGGCGGCGTGCGTGACGTTCGCCTTGCTCAAGGAGCGCGCGCAACCGCAGGCCCAGGCGCTGTCGGGTGCGGCGGCTGGCGCGACGCGCTGGCGCGGCTGCGCCAGACCTGGTCGCACGCGCGCCAGTACACCGACTTCTGCTGGCTGCTGGCCTGCACCGTGGCCTACCAGGGCGGCGTGGCCGTGGCGATCACGCTGGCGGCCATCTATGCCGAGCAGGTGATCGGCTTCGTCCAGCACGAGACCATGGTGCTGATCTTCGCGCTCAACCTGGCGGCCGCCGCGGGCGCTTTTGCGTTCGGCTACGGGCAGGACAGGCTGGGGCACAAGCGTGCGCTGGGCCTGACCATCGTGGGCTGGATCGCCACCTGCCTGATCGCCGCATGGGCGACCACCAAGGGGCAGTTCTGGTGGGCCGCGGCCATTGCCGGCCTGTGCATGGGCAGCAGCCAGTCGGCCAGCCGCTCGGGCGGGGCTGTTCGCCCCGCCCGAGCGGCTGGCCGAATTCTTCGGGCTGTGGACGCTGGCCACGCGGCTGGCCAGCATCATCGGGCCGCTGAGCTACGGCCTGATCACCTACGCGGCCGGTGGCAACCAGCGTGTGGCCATCCTGGCGACCAGCGGCCTGTTCGTGCTGGGGCTGGCGCTGCTGGCGCCGATCAACGTGGCGCGCGGCCGCGAGGCGCAGCGCCAGTGACGTGCACGGATCGTGAACAGGTTCTAACTACCTGACGTCATAAGTAACTGGCGATTGATTGGTTGGACCCGATCCACGGACGCACTAGAGTCCCGGTGTCTTCCGGCTCTCACCCTCCGGGCGCTGGCGCGCCCCGTGTTCGACCCCATGGATTCGTCTTTCTCGCGCGATGGCGTCATCGATTGGCTACTGGGCAGTCTCAGCCTCGAAGCCTCGGTGTTCCATGCGGGCCGGTATTGCGGCGCCTGGCAGGCGTCGACGGCGGGGCGATTGCTCGGCAGCTTCCATCTGGTGCTCGACGGGCGATGCTGGCTGCACCGGCCAGGGCAGGCGCCGCTGGCGCTGGGCGCGCGTGATGGCGTGCTGTTCCTGCGCGACGTGCCGCATCACCTCGGCCCCGATGCCGATCCACGGGCGCATGCCGCAGAGCCTCGCGCGTCGATGGTGCCGTTGGGGACGGTCGGCGCGGGCGGCACGGGCCTGGCCTGCGGTTTTTTCCAGTTCCGAGGCGGCGTGGCCGGCCTGCTCATGGACGGCCTGCCCGACATGGTGGTGCTGCGCGCGGACGAGCCAGGCAGCGAGCGCGTGGCAACCTTGTTCGAGTTCGTGCAGGCCGAAGCAGGTGGGGATCCGGATCGCCCGTCGCCACTGCTGGCCCGGCTGGTTGAGCTGCTGTTTTTCTATGCCATCCGCCGCATCGCTGCCCGCGGCACCGGACCGGCCGGACTGTGGGCCCTGGCGCGCGCGCCGGAAATGGCGCCGCTGCTCGAGGGCTTGCTCGACCGCCCTGGCCAGGCCTGGTCGGTCGAGCAGATGGCCGCGCACGTCCACATGTCGCGCAGCAATTTCTGCCGCCGCTTTGGTGAGCTGTGCGGTCAGTCGCCCGCGGCTTTCCTGACGGTGCTGCGCATGCACGTGGCGGCCCAGCGCCTGGAGTCGGGCGAGAGCATCGAACGCGCGGCCGACCATGTCGGCTACCGCTCCAGCGCGGCGTTCAGCCGGGCCTTCAAGAAGGCAACGGGAGCCCAGCCCGGTGCCTGGCGCCGCGGCGGCCGCCAGGCAGGCGCACGCGTGCTGCAATAGCCAATGGCGCGTCCGGCCCCCGTCTGCTCCCGCCGGCAGTGGCGGGACGGCATCAGTCCTGGGGCGCCGCCCCGCGTGTCCACCGGCGCCAGGCCAGGCGTGCCAGCGCGTCGAGCGCATAGCCCAGCAGCCCGATGACGACGATGGTGGCCGTCAGTTCGTCATAGGCCAGGCGGTCGCGCGTGTCGAGGATGAAGTAGCCCAGCCCCGAGGACACGCCCAGCATTTCGGCCGGCACCAGCACGATCCACAGAATGCCCACGGCCAGGCGAAAGCCCGTGAGCACATGGGCGACCACGCCGGGCAGGATGACCTGCCGCAGTGTTTCGCCGCGTGTGGCGCTCAGGCTGCGTGCCAGCCGCAGCCAATGGGGGTCGAGCGCGGCGACCCCGGCGGCGGTGTTGAGCAGCACGGGCCAGACGGCCGCGAACACCAGCAGGAAGATCACCGGCGCATCGCCGATGCCCAGCGCCATCACCGCCAGGGGCATCCACGACAGCGGCGAGATCATGCGCAGTAACTGCAGCAGTGGTGTGACGGCCAGGCGGAAAGTGGGCGACAGGCCCAGCGCCAGGCCGGCCGGCACGCCGATGAGCAGGGCCAGCAGCAGGCCGATCAGGACGCGCCGCAGGCTTGCGGCGATGTGGGGCCACAGCTCGCCACCCGCCAGCAGCGACTGCAGCGCGGCTGCACTGGCCCCGGGCGAGAACGTGTGGGCGATGGGCGTGCGGGACGCCAGCGCGGCCACGCCCAGCTCCCACAGCGCCAGGGCCGCCAGCAGGCCGGCCCATGGCAAGAGGCGGCGTCCGAGCGCCCGGGCCGGGGCGGCCGCCACGGGGCCGGTGGCGGCGGCCATCAGCCCAGCACCTCGCGGCGTGTCCAGGCGGCCGGCCGGCCGAATGCGGGCAGGCCGCCGACCTGTTCGAGCGCGCGGCGCACGAAGCGGTCGTCGACCAGGTCGCGCGCGGCGAATGCGGGATCGAGCTCGTTGAGAAAAGCGGCCTGGCCTTCCACATGCGTCAGGCGCAGCGACTTGACCAGCTCTTCGGTGTAGCTCGGATAGGGGTAGGGCTGGAAGTCGATGCGGCGCTCCTGCCAGTCGCGGTGCAGGACCACGCCGGCGCGCTCGTAGCTTTCGTAGTCGGTGGCGGTGAGCACCTTGTTGAGCACCTGCAGCGTGTGCGGCGTGTACTTGCCCGGGCCATCTCGCGCCAGTAGCTTGGCCGTCTCGGTCTGGTTGCCACGCACCCACAGTTGCGCGCGCACGGTCGCCGTGGTGACACGCTGGGCCCATTCGGGGCGCTCGACCGTGTCGCGCTCGGCCAGCGTGAGCACGCAGCAGGCATGGTCTTTCCAGACATCGCCCGTGAAGCGCAGCACCTTGCCCACCCCCAGTGTTTCGGCCGCGGCGTTGAAGGGGTCGGCCACGATGAAGCCCGCGATGGCCCTGCCGGCCAGTGCCGAGACCATTTCGGCCGGGGGCAGTACCACCAGGTTGACTTCGTTGTCCCTGAGTGTGCCGTCGCGTGGGCGCACGACCGGCACGAGCCCGTTTTCGCGCAGCAGGCGCTGCAGCACGATGTTGTGGATGGAGTACCAGAAGGGAATCGCCACCGTCTTGCCGCCCAGTTCGCGCACGCTGCCGATCTGCGGCGCGACCGTGAGGGCCGAGCCATTGGTGTGGTTCCAGGCCACGATCTTGGCCGGAAACCGGGTGCCATAGCGCACCCACAGCGTGGCGGGCGAGAGCAGGTGGATGACGTTGACCTGGCCGGCCACGAAGGCTTCCACCAGTTGGGCCCACGAACGGAACAGGCGCGGCGCTTCGGTGCGCAGCCCCTCGGCTTCGTACAGCTGGCGCGCGTGGGCCACCAGCAGCGGCGTGGCGTCGGTAATGGGCAGGTAGCCGATGCGTACGGGCTGGTCATCGCCCTTGAAGGCCTGGGCGCGGGCCTGGCCGGCCGCCAGCAGCGGCGCGGCGACCGCTGCCGTCGACAGCGCGCCCAGGCGCAGCAGGTCGCGCCGCGTGAGATGGCAGTCGCAGCCGCTGCTGGCGCAGATGTGGTGATAGCGCTGGGGCTCGTTCATGGGTGTGATTCCTCCGGTTCAGGGTCGAAAACGTGCAGGGATTGCAGCGCCGCCACGATGTCGAAATGCAGTGCCGAGGCGTCCCGGGCATGGCGTTCGCGCGGGCGGGCGATGGCGATGCGCCATTCGCGCACGATGCGCGCCGGCTCGCCGCCACGGGGGCGGCCCATGAGCACGATGCGGTCGGCCACGGCAATGGCTTCGTCGATGTCGTGTGTGACCAGCAGTACGGCTGCCTGCCATTGATGGACCAGCGCGACGAGCAAACGCTGCATCTGCGTCCGGGTGATGGTGTCGAGCGCGGCGAAGGGCTCGTCGGCGAACAGCAGTGCGGGCTCGCGCGCCAGGGCCCGCGCCAGGGCGACGCGCTGGGCTTGGCCGCCGGAGAGTTCCGCCGGGTAGCTGCGCGCGCGGGCGGCCAGGCCCACGGCCTGCAGGGCGCGCGCCACGCGCTGGGCACGCACGGCGGCCGGCAGGCGCGGCTGGTGCTTGAAGTCCAGCCCGAAGGCGGTGTTGGCGCGCACATCCAGCCAGGGCAGCAGGCTGGCCTGCTGGAAGATGAGCGCTGCGCGGGGGTGGGGCCCGTCCAGCGGCTGGCCGAGCAGTTCGGCGTGGCCCGCCGTGGGCGTGGCCAGGCCGCAAAGCACGCGCAGCAGCGTCGATTTGCCGCAGCCGCTGGCGCCCAGCAGTGCCACGATCTCGCCGGGCTGGACGTCCAGCGACAGATCGGCGAACACAGGGGGCTGGCCGCGATAGCCGAAAGCCAGGCCGCTCGCCCGCAAGGTGGCGTCTGGCTCGGCGGTGCCTGGCGTCTGAGTGGACGGCGGGGCTGGGGCGGCAAGCGTGTCGGCGGGCATGGACATGGGGGGTGACGGACGGATCAGGACGGACGGGCTTGCCGGGCCAATTGGGTTTCGAGCTGGGTCAGGCTGGGAGTGATCACCGGAATGAAGGCGGCTTCCCGCCAGCGCCTGGCGAAGCCGGCGCACTGGTCCTGCAGGTAGGCGCGGCCACCGCTGGCTTGCAGCTCCAGCGTCACCGCATCCTGCGCGTGGGCCGCCAGCGCGATGCGCAGTCTGAAGAGCGCGGCGGGATCGGGGCCGAACCGGCCTTGCGCCAGGCCCGTGAGCAGTGCATCGGTGTCGGCGGCCAGCGCCCGGTCTCGTTGCGCGATGCGTTCGGCCAGGGCGCTGCCGCGCGCGGGGCCGAGTTGGCTGCGCGCGGCAGCCAGGCTGGCGTGTGCCAGCCCGATCGACAGGCCGCACTGCAGTCCCAGGAACTGGGGCCGCACGTGCGGAAGCCAGGCTTGCAGGTCGTGGTGCAGGCGGTCGCTGCTGTCGGCGATCACGCCATCGAGCGCGACCGCGGCAGTCTGGCTGCCGCGCAGGGCGATCAGCGGCAGGTCGTCGCTGCGGCGTACGCCGGGCTGGCTGGCGTGGAAGGCAAAGACGGGTGCCGGGCCGCCGTCGGCGGGCTGCACGGCGGCCGCCACGCTGAAGCCGCCAGGCCTCAGGTGCGTCACCCAGGGCAGGCGGCCGTCGATGCGCCAGCGCGGTTGCCCGCTGTCGCCGGCCGTGAGCGGCGTCGCCTGGATCTGCAGGGCCTCCAGGCCGCCCAGGAACTTCATGGCGTTGGACATGCCGGTGGCGCCGGCATGCCGGCCGTCGAGCAGCGCGGGCAGGGCGCGCTCGCGCAGCGCAGGGTTGTCGCTTTGCACCACGTATTCCGCATAGCAGCGGTGGCCCCAGAGCATGAAGGCCGCCGTCAACGACCGGCGGGCGAGGTCGGCGATGGCCTGCGTCATGTCCGCGGCGGTGCCGCCGTCGCCACCCAGTGCGCGGGGCACCCCGATGCGCGTCAGGCGCTCCTGCGCGAAGCGGGCCAGCACATCGACACGCGCGCTGCCCTCGTCCAGCGCGTCGGCGTGGGCGCAAGCCCAGTCTTCGCCATCTGGCCGTGCGTCGACGGGCTTCATGCCCCGGCCTCGAGCGAGCCGACGGCGTAGGGCTGCAGTTGCGGATTGAGTTCGGTCTGGGCCAGGTTGTTGGCGAAGTTGCACAGCGTGGCCAGGCTCACGCCCAGCACCACGTCCAGGGCCTGGCGATGCGTGTAGCCAGCGGCGAGCAGCGCCGCCAGGGCGCCGTCGCCGACGGCGCCGCGCGTGGCGATGACCTCGGCCGTGAATGCCGCCAGGGCTTGCAGGCGGTCGTCGGGCAGAGGGTCGCCACGGTGCAGCGCCAGCGTTTCGGCGCGGCTCAGGATCTGGTTCTTGAGCACGGTGGCCGAATGCCCGGCCACGCAGAAGCCGCAGCCGTGGATGCGCGCGGCGGTGAGCTGGACCACTTCGCGTTCGGCCAGGCCGAGGCTGCCGCGCGCATTGAGCGCGCCGACGCTCAGGTAGGTTTCAAGCGCCTGAGGCGAGTTGGCCAGCGCGGCGATGAGGTTGGGCACGAAGCCGTTGGCCGCCCGGACTTTTTCGATGAAGGGACGGCTGGCATCGGGGGCGTTGTCGGCATGGAGCAGGGGGAGGCGGGACATGGCGAGGGGGGCGAGTGCTGATGCGCCATTCTTGGCCACGCCCGCCGCCGCTGTCCTGCCCCATCGTCCCAAATTGGTGCTCGAATGTGCCAATTTGGCCGGACTGTCCCGCCGGCCGACCGGCGCGGCGTCTGTGGACGACCCGGGCTGCGCCGTTTGAACCACCTCGGCCAGGGCTTTTCGCCAAGCGTCGGGCTGGCCCAGGAAGGCGCCGAAGTCGATGGCCTGGCGCCGGGGCAGGCCATCGTCGCCGGCCAACTCCAGCGCGAAGGTCGGAAAGCCGTGGCCTCCCACGGCGGCCAGCAACTGGCGGCTGGCGGCGATGTGCCGACGCGTGGCCTCGCCCTCGGTTGTGGCCAGGGCTGCCGTGAAAGCCTGCTCGTCCAGGCCGATCTCGCGTGCAGCGGCTCGTTGCGCCACGGGATCGGACATGATCTGGCCGTCCACGTAATGCCCGTGCTGCAAGGCGTGCAGCAGGCGCAGGCCATGGCCGCCGAGCGACTCGGCCGCCAGGATGGCGGCGATGGGCGCTTCCGAGTCCAGCACGGCCCCATTTCGCCGCAGCAAACCGTCGAAGTAGGCCGCGCCAAAAAGCTGGCCGGTCATCTTGGCGATGCGGTGGTCATGCGGCATGACGTACTCGCGCCATTGCGGCGTAAGGGTCTTGCGCGCGGCGCCCGCCAGCATGCCGCCTGCGTGCAGGCGAACGGCCAGGCCCGGCAGTTCGGCGGCGACCTTGAGCAGCGGCGCGGCGGCGTAGCACCAGCCGCAGAACGGGTCGTAGATGTAGTGCAGGGTCGGTTGGGTCGCGATGGACGGGTGGGTTACTGCGGCCATTTCATTTCTCCTTGGATCGCTTTGGCGCTGAGTTCGAGCGAGCTGTCTTCGGCGGCCTGCGGATAGCGGCGCTTCATGGCCTGGGCCAGCGCGGCCGAGCCCTTCGTGCGTGCGGCTTCGGCCTCGAAGGCCTGAATGTAGCCGCGCGTGTAGGCCACGGCGGCGGTGCCGGCGGGCGCCGGGCCGATGAAGTGGCCGGGAACGACGCGCGCCGGCTGCAGCGCTTCGATGCGGTCCAGCGTCTGCAGCCAGGCCTGGCGCGACGCGGGCGTCTGCGTGTCGGCGATCCAGACGTGGATGCCGCTGGAAACCACCACGCCGCCGGCGACCGTGCGCAGGCTGGGAATCCAGGCGAAGGTGCGCAGCGGGTCCGGGCCCTGCAGGCCGACGATTTCGATCGACTGCCCTTCGAGCGCGATGACCGAGCCCTGCAGCACCTGCGGCAGCACCAGCCGGCGCGGCGCGTTGGCCTTGAGGATGGGGCTCCAGTAGGCCTGCTTGCCCTGCATGCTGGCGTGGATGGCGGCCACGGTGTTGGCCGTGGCGACGATGCGCGCGGCCGGGAAGGCGTCCTGCAGCACGTCCAGGCCGAAGTAGTAGTCGGGGTCGCTGTGGCTGATGTAGATGGTGGTCAGGCGTTTGCCGCTGGCGCGGATCAGCTGGACCAGGGCCTGCGCGTCGTTGCGCTGGAATTGCGCGTCGATCAGCACCGCGTCGCGGCGGCCGGTGACCAGCACCGAGCTGACGGGGAAGATGGCCTTGTCCTGCGGGTTGTAGACCTGCAGCGTCAGCGGCGCGGCAGCGGTGCTTGTCTGCGCGACAGCGGCACCTGCGGACAGCAGGCCGGCGGCCGAGGTGGTGGCCAGGGCGAGCCATTGGCGACGGTGCAGCGAAGGGAAGGCGGGCGAGGTCATGGCGGGTGTCCTTGCGGTGAAAGTGGCGATGGGGTGAATGTTAGGTTGCATCACCGCTTCGAAAAACCGGAGAATGAGCAATGATTTGTTGCATGAATCGATCAAATGAAGGGGCCAGCCCATGGACCGTTTGATGGCCGCGACGGTCTTCGTCGCCATCGTGGAGCGCGGCAGCCTGACGGGTGCGGCCGACCGGCTGGGCCTGTCGCGGGCCATGGTCACGCGCCACCTGCAGACCATGGAGGACTGGTGCGGCACCCGGCTGCTGCACCGCACCACACGCCGCCTGAGCCTGACGCCGGTGGGCGAGGACACGCTGGCGCGCGCCCGCGAGCTGCTGCGCATTGCCGACGGCATGGCGCAGCCCATGGGTGACCTGGGCGATGACGGCCTGCGCGGCCGCCTGCGCGTGGCCTGTGCGCAGTCGCTGGCGCAGGACGTGCTGATCGCCGGGCTTGCGCCCTTTCTGGCGCGGCACCCGCAACTGCAGGTGGACTTGCTGGCGGGCAGCGCGCCCGTGAATCTGGTGGAGGAGCGCATCGACCTGGCCCTGCGCATCACCAACCAGCTCGATGCCGGCGTGATCGCCCGGCGCCTGGGCCGCGTGGGCTCGGTGCTGTGCGCCTCGCCCGCCTATCTGGCTGCGCGCGGCACACCGCAGTCCGTGGCCGAGCTGGCGCAGCACAACTGCCTGACCTATGCCTACTTCGGCCAGGGCGTGTGGCAGTTCACCCTGCCCGATGGCAGCAACGAGATGGTGCCGGTGCAGGGCAGCCTCAGCTCGGACGAGTCGCTGATCCTGCGCGAAGCGGCATTGGCGGGCATGGGCATCGTGATGCTGCCGCGCTATTCGGCGCGGGCGGGTTTGCAGACAGGCGCGCTGGTGAGCGTGCTCGACCATGCGCAGGTCCTCGATCTGCAGCTCTACGGCCTCTACAGCTCACGCCGCCATCTGTCGCCCGCGCTGCGCGGGTTGCTGGACCATTTGGCGGCGCTGTTCGGGGATGAGAAATGACCCCCGGCCTCGCTGCGCGATGACCCCGTTCCGGACGTTTCAGGCGGCGATGTCCAGCCCCGTGGCCTGGGCCTGCGGCAGGCGCAGCCAGGTGGCCGCGGCCTGTTGCAGGGCCTGCGGGCCGCCGGTGGTCAGCAGCGTCAGCGTGCCGGCCAGGTCGGGTGATGGCTGCCGCAGCAGGTGCGCGGCTTCGAGCAGGCGCCGCGTCTGGCGCGCCACGGGCTCGCCCGTTTCCAGCAACTGGACCGCGGGGCCTGCGCTGGCCAGAAAGGCGTCGCGCGCGAAGGGGTAGTGCGTGCAGCCCAGCACCAGGGTGTCGATCTGGCCGTCGGCCGTGCCGAAAGAGCCCATCTCGGCCAGATTGTGTGCGACCAGGTGGGCGATGTGCTGCTGGCTCTGCTGCTGTGCGGGTGGGTCGTCGGCGGCGATGGTCACGCTTTGCTCCAGTGCCAGGGCCAGGCCGGGGCAGGGCTGGAGCACGAAGTCGGCCTGGGCGGCCAACGTATCGCGCAGCCGCAGGAACTTGCCGCTGGCCAGGGTGCCGCGTGTGGCGACCACGCCAATGCGTTTGGTGCGGCTGAGCAGGGCGGCGGGCTTGAGCGCCGGCTCCACGCCGATGAAGCCGAGCGTGGGGTGGCGTTCACGCAGCGCGACGATGGCCGCGGCCGTGGCGGTGTTGCAGGCCACGACCAGGGCCTTGATGCCGTGCGTGCGGACCAGGTAGTCGGTGATCGCCAGGCTGCGCGCGATGACAAAATCGTCGCCGCGCTCGCCGTAGGGCGCGTGGCCGCTGTCGGCCAGGTAGACGAAGTCCTCGTGGGGCAGTTCCGCGCGCAGTGCCTGCAGGATGCTCAGGCCGCCGATGCCGCTGTCGAAGACGCCGATGGGTTGCCGGGCGGCCGGGCTGGCCAGAGGGAAGGCGGATGACAGGGCCAACGGGCCGGAGGATGGCGAGGTGGAAGTGGACACGGCTGCGTGAACGACGGGCCGCGACAGCGGCCCCGAGACCGCGCATTGTCCGTCAGTTCAGGCCAGCGTGGGCCGTGGCCAGATCTTTGAACAGGTTCTTAATCGCTGCCGCACCAGCCGCCGCCCAGCTTGCGCGCGATCGCCAGCTCCAGCGTGTCGCGGCCGCTGCGGCTCATTTCCTGCGGCACGCGGATCTCGGTGCCATGGGCCAGCAGCGCGTCGAAGCACAGCCGGGCCAGGTCGTCGCAGTCGGCGCCGATGGTCAGCGGATCGGGCGTGAGCATGGCCAGCAGCGTTTCTTCGCGCCAGGTCAGCAGCGGCGTGGCCAGCAGGGGCGACTCCATGGCCGGATCGCGGCCGAAGGCCTTGAACAGGGCCAGCAGGCGATTGATCAGCGCGTGCAGCCGGTCGTGGCGCAGCAGGCCGCCCAGCGCGTGCTCGACCACGTAGGGCGTGGGCACGTTGTGCTGCCAGCAGCGGTAGAGCCGGATCACGAAAGCCTCGTCGTCGCGCAGGTCCTGAAAGCCCAGGTCGCTCCAGCGCGAACGCGGCCGGCCGCAGGGCGTCCAGGCTTCGTCCACCTCCAGGCGCAGGCCCTGGCGGCCCGCCGGCTGGCTGGCGGAGGGCGTTGTCGGGCTGCAGGCATGCGGGCGGCGGGTCTGGTCGTCGAGGGACATGGTGTGGCGTAGCCCCGGAGCGGGACGGGCAATGGATGCCGGGTATCTTGCCATTGATTGAGAATGATGTGCAGTACATCATTGATCGTGGCAGGGTTTCCGGGCATTCGCTCCCGCCAAAACAAAAGCGGCCAAGAGGCCGCTTCGGTCAGGGGAGAGGACTCGCGCCTTATGCGGGCGTCAGGTCCAGCACCTTGTATTGGCCCGAGGCAATCTTCTGCTGCCACAGCGCCGGACCGGCGATGTGGGCGCTGGTGCCGCCCGCATCGACCGCCACGGTGACGGGCATGTCGACCACGTCGAATTCGTAGACGGCTTCCATGCCCAGGTCGGCAAAACCCACCACCTTGGCGTTCTTGATCGCCTTGCTGACCAGGTAGGCGGCGCCGCCCACGGCCATCAGGTAGGCGCTCTTGTGGTTCTTGATCGACTCGATGGCGACCGGGCCGCGCTCGGCCTTGCCGATCATGGCGATCAGGCCGGTCTGCGCCAGCATCATGTCGGTGAACTTGTCCATGCGCGTGGCGGTGGTGGGGCCGGCGGGGCCGACGGCTTCGTCCCGCACCGGATCGACCGGGCCGACGTAATAGATCACGCGGTTGGTGAAGTCGACCGGCAGCGGCTCGCCCTTGGCCAGCATGTCCTGGATGCGCTTGTGCGCGGCGTCGCGGCCGGTGAGCATCTTGCCGTTGAGCAGCAGCGTGTCGCCGGGCTTCCAGCTCGCGACCTCTTCCTTGGTCAGGGTGTCGAGGTTGACCGACTTGCTCTGCTTGTAGTCGGGCGCCCAGTTGACGTCGGGCCACAGGTCCAGACTGGGTGCGGCCAGGTAGACGGGGCCCGAGCCGTCCATCACAAAATGCGCGTGGCGCGTGGCCGCGCAGTTGGGGATCATGGCCACGGGCTTGCTGGCCGCGTGGGTGGGGTACATCTTGATCTTGATGTCGAGCACCGTGGTCAGGCCGCCCAGGCCTTGGGCGCCGATGCCCAGCGCGTTGACCTTCTCGTACAGCTCCAGGCGCAGTTCCTCGACCTGCGTGAGCGCTTCGCGCTTGCCGGCTTTTTCCAGCAGCTGGTACATGTCCAGGTCGTCCATCAGCGACTCCTTGGCCATCAGCACGGCCTTTTCGGCGGTGCCGCCGATGCCGATGCCCAGCATGCCGGGCGGGCACCAGCCCGCGCCCATGGTGGGCACGGTCTTGAGCACCCAGTCGACCAGCGAGTCGCTCGGGTTGAGCATGACCATCTTGCTTTTGTTCTCGCTGCCGCCGCCCTTGGCCGCCACGGTGATGTCGAGTTTGTCGCCGGGCACCAGCTCCGTGAAGATCACCGCGGGCGTGTTGTCCTTGGTGTTCTTGCGCGCGAAGTGCGGGTCGGCCACGACCGAGGCGCGCAGCGTGTTGTCCGGGTGGTTGTAGCCGCGGCGCACGCCTTCGTTGATGGCCTCGTCCAGGCCTTCGGGGAAGCCTTCGAAGCGCACGTCCATGCCGACTTTGAGGAAGACGTTGACGATGCCGGTGTCCTGGCAGATCGGGCGCTGGCCGGTGGCGCTCATGCGCGAGTTGGTCAGGATCTGCGCCATCGCGTCTTTGGCCGCGGGGCTTTGCTCGCGCGCGTAGGCCTTGGCCAGGTGGGCGATGTAGTCGGCGGGGTGGTAGTAGCTGATGTACTGCAGGGCAGCGGCGATGCTCTCGATGAGGTCGTCGCGCTTGATGGTGGTCGTCATCGTCGGTCTCGTGGGGGCGAAGCCGTCGCCGGGCGTGCCGGCGCGGCTGTGTTGTGAAGGAAAAGCGCGAGCCGAAGTGTAGTGAAAAGCCGTGCCGCGGGCGGCAATAACATTTGTTGGGTTTGAAGCTGAGTATGATTCGCGTTTGCCTGCGTTAACCCCACCTCGGGCGCGGGGATGCCGGCCTGTGCATGATGGGACGCGTCGGCCGCTTGCGCCGTCGCACCCTCGTTTTTGACACTGATTTCCAACCATCCAAGAAGCTAGAGAGAAGGCAAGCCAACCATGTCCACACGGATCGAGAAAGACACCTTCGGCCCCATCGAAGTCCCGGCCGACAAGCTCTGGGGCGCGCAGACGCAGCGCTCGCTGCAGAACTTCGACATCTCGGGCGAGCGCCAGCCGCAGGAGATCATCCGTGCGCTGGCGCTGGTCAAGCGCGCCTCGGCCAAGGTCAACCACGGCCTGGGCCTGCAGGACGAAAAAAAGACCAACGCCATCATCGCCGCCGCCGACGAGGTGCTGGCCGGCCAGCACGACGGCGAGTTTCCGCTGGTGGTCTGGCAGACCGGTTCGGGCACGCAGACCAACATGAACGTCAACGAGGTGCTGGCCAACCGCGCCAGCGAGCTGCTGGGCGGCGAGCGCGGCGAAGGGCGCGTGGCCCATCCCAACGACGACGTCAACCGCAGCCAGTCGAGCAACGACGTGTTCCCGACGGCCATGCACGTGGCCGCCGTCGAGGCGCTCACGCACAAGCTGCTGCCGGCCGTGGCCAAGCTGCGCGCCACGCTGGCGCGCAAGGCCGAGGAGTTCGACGGCATCGTCAAGATCGGCCGCACCCACCTGCAGGACGCCACGCCGCTGACGCTGGGCCAGGAATTCTCGGGCTGGGTCGCGCAACTGGTGCACGGCGAAAAACACGTGCGCGACGCACTGCCGCATCTGTACGAACTGGCGCTGGGCGGCACGGCCGTGGGCACGGGCCTGAACGCGCCCAAGGGCTATGCCGAAGGCGTGGCGCAGGAGCTGGCGGTGCTCACCGGCCTGCCCTTCGTGACCTCGCCCAACAAGTTCGAGTCGCTGGCCTCGGTCGACGCGCTGGTGCATGCGCACGGCGCGCTCAAGACGCTGGCGGCCAGCTTCACCAAGATCGCCAACGACGTGCGCTGGCTGGCCAGCGGCCCGCGCAGCGGCATCGGCGAGCTGACCATTCCGGAGAACGAGCCGGGCTCGTCCATCATGCCGGGCAAGGTCAACCCCACGCAGAGCGAAGCGGCCACCATGCTGGCGGCCCAGGTCTTCGGCAACGACGTGGCGATCAACTTCGGCGGCGCCTCGGGCAACTTCGAGCTCAACGTGTTCCGTCCCATGGTCGCGCACAACTTCTTGCAGAGCGTGCGCCTGCTGGCCGACGGCTTCGTGAGCTTCAACGACCATTGCGCCGTGGGCATCGAGCCCAACCGCGAACGCATCACGCAACTGGTGCAAAGCTCGCTCATGCTGGTGACGGCGCTCAACACGCACATCGGCTACGACAAGGCCGCCTACATCGCCAAGAAGGCGCACAAGGAAGGCACCAGCCTGCGCGAAGCGGCCATCGCCTCGGGCCACCTCACGGCCGAGCAGTTCGACCAGTGGGTGGTGCCCGAGAACATGGTGGGCCGCTGAGCGGCTCAGCCTTTGCGGGCGCGCGGCCTGGCCGGCTTGCGCGCCGCCCGGGCCTGCGCACGCACGGCGCAGGCCCACGCCGACTGGGCCCAGGGCGCCATGGCCGGGGGCGAGTCGAGCGCCTCGTCGGGCACGGTGTGGAAACGCAGTCGCACCGTCTTGCCCTTGGCCTCGTACAACAGCGGCTGGCAGCCTTCGGCCAGCCAGTGCGGCTCGCTTTCGTCGTCGGTCTTCAGGTAGAGCGTCTGGTCGATGACGAAGGCGAAGCTCAGGCCCTCGGCGCTCAGGCCGTGGCCGCCGAACATGCGCCGCAGCGCGCAAGGGCGGCCCAGCGCCTGGGTCAGCAGTTCACAGCAGTAGTGGGCAAATTCGTCGCGGGGTGAGGGCATGGCCTGACGCTAACAGATTGCGTGACGGCATAACAGTCATCGCAGCTTGGCATGAGGCACAGCGGCGCGCTGTGCTTTAATTTTTGGCTGCCACCCCCCGGCAGTCAGAGGTCCGCATCCATGACAGCTTCCCTTCGCATCATTTCCTCGATGGCCACGCGCCAGTTGCTGGCCGAGTTGACGGCCATCTTCGAGCGCAGCGGGCCCTACCGTGTCGAGCTGGAGTCGGTCGGCGGCGTGGACGCGGCCCGCCGTGTCGAGGCCGGCGAGTCCTTCGACGCCGTGATCCTGGCCAGCAACGCCATCGACAAGCTGATCGACGCTGGCCGTATCGTGCCGGGCTCGCGCGTCGACCTGGTCCAGTCCGGTGTGTCGATTGCCGTGCCGGCGGGCGCACCGGCTGTCGACGTCGGCTCGGAAGAGGCCGTCAGGCAGGCGGTGCTGGCGGCCCGCACTGTCAGCTATTCGACCGGTCCCAGCGGCGTGCACCTGGCCCGGCTGTTCGAGCGCTGGGGCATTGCCGAGCAGATCAAGGACCGCATCGTGCAGGCCCCGCCAGGCGTGCCGGTGGGCTCGCTCGTGGCCCGGGGCGAAGTGGCGCTTGGCTTTCAGCAATTGAGCGAGCTGATCAACCTGGACGGCATTGCCATCCTCGGCCCCTTGCCCGACAAGATCCAGATCATCACGCGTTTTTCAGCGGGCGTGGCGGCCACCTGCCGCCAGCCCGCCGCGGTGCAGGCGCTGATCGCCTTCCTGGCCTCGCCCGAGACAGCCGCCGCCAAGATCGCCCAGGGCATGGCACCGGCCTGAGCGGCAGCGCGGCGGCCTGTTCTGGCATGATGGCGGGCTTTGTTGCGCTACCGTTGCTCAGTCATGACCGACCCCCAGACGCCCGCCGTCGAATCCGAGAAATCCCCTACGCCCGTGCCGGCCGACCGCCCGGCCTTCGAGTCCCAGCCGTCACGCCGACGCCGTGGCGGGCGTGGGCGCAAGCCGCAGCAGGCACCGGCCGCTGAAACGGCTGCCGCCAGCGCAGGCGCCAACAAGCCGGGTGCCGAGCGCACCGGCCCGCGCCAGCCGCGAGTGCATCCCTTGCTGGCGCAACTGTCAGCGCACTATCCACGCCTGTTCGGTGAGACGCCGCTGCCGCTCAAGCGCGGCATCTTCCAGGACCTGGTGGCGGCGCACCCGGACTGGGCGGCTGAAGAGCTCAAGACCACGCTGGGCCTGCACACGCGTTCGACCCGCTACCTCACGGCCGTGGCCGCCGGCCAGCCGCGCCACGATCTGGCCGGCCAGGCGGTCGAGGCCATGGCGCCCGAGCACGTGCACCACGCCCTGCTGGAAGTGTTCAAGCGCCGCCAGCAGCGCACGCAGGAAGACCTGGCGCCCAAGCTGCGCCGGCGTCTGGTCCAGGCGTTCGAAGCCTCGGGCCTGGCACGCGAGGACTACGCACTGGTGGTGCGCCATCGCGACGAGGCCTACAACGTGCTGCTCGACGAAGCGCTGGCCGAGGCCGCTGAAGCCGCGGCGCGCGACGAGGCGCTGCTGCGCGCCTTCGAGGCCTCCGGGGCCGAAAGCGTCGCGGCCTTCGCCGATCTGTATGGCCGCGATCCGCGTCAGGCGCAGCGCGCCATCGACGAGGCCCGGCGCCGCCGGGGCCGCACGGCCGCCGCTTGAGGCCTGCCGCCCGCCGCCTGAATCCAGGCCATCCGTGTTGAAACGGATGGCCTTTTTACTGCCGCGCAGGGGCGGGCCCGCTCCTGCATGTCAGGTATGCGCCGCACCGATGCGCGCCATGGGCTCGACCAACAGGAACACGGCAATGGCAACGACGGCTGCGATCACGCCGACGTAGAGTTTCCAGCGCGGAATGGGGCCTTTGCGAGGTCGCTTCATGGCAGATCTCCTTTTCATCATCACCGTTTGATGGTAGGAGGCCGTGGGCGGGCGCCCTGTAGGAAAAAAGGATGCGGGAGGGCTGGACGGCGCTGAAAGCAGGGTGGGGCACGGACCTGTGCCGGGTGCGCCCGTCCGGCCGCTGCCGGACGGAACCCGTCAGGCGTTGGCCCCTTGCATGCCCAGGCGCAGCGTGGCCGTGACCTCGGTGCGGCCGGGCGCCGACGTCACCTCGAACGTGCCGCCCAGCTTGTGCATGCGGGCACGCATGCTGCGCATGCCGACGCTCCAGCCGGCCTGCTCGACGGCCTGGGCGTCGAAGCCGATGCCGTCATCGCGAATGGCCAGCCGCAGGCGGTCGCCCTCCGCGCAGGCCAGGGTCAGCCAGACGTGGCGCGCGTGGCTGTGCTTGAGGACGTTGGTCAGCGCCTCTTAGATCACGCGCGTGAGCGCCAGGCAGGGCGCGGCCGTGGGCGCGGCCGGCCACGTGGGCGGCAGTTGCCATTGCGACTGCATGCCCAGCGACTCGAACAGCGAGGCAAAGCGGCGGCGCACCGGGGCCAGCCACAGGCCCGGGGTTTCGGGCACCACCATGCCGGCGCTGGAGCCGTGGTCGACGACCTGTCGCAAGTCGTTGCGCAGCAGCTTGAGCAGCGACACCATGCGGGCCGTGTCGACCGGCTGGCGGTCCTGTTCCAGCCACGCAATGGCCTGAACCAGCGATCCGCCCAGGCCGTCGTGCAGGTCGTGCGCCAGGCCCAGGCGTTCCTGCAGGCGCGTGTTTTCCAGCGCCAGCCGGTGCTGCTGCTCCAGCGTCAGCGTCAGCGCATGGCGCGCACGCCGGACCTCGTCGCGCAGTTCGTCGTTGAAATGGTCGATGCGGTGCATGGACTGCGCCAGCCGCCGGCCCAGCACGAAGGACATGATGCAGGTCGACACCAGTGCTGAAAACGGCGCCAGCGGATACGCGTCCATCAGCCAGTACAGGATGAGGGAGTCGTGCACGACCACGAAACCGTACAGGAGCAGACAGCCGGCCAGCAGGGTCTGCAACCGGTCGCGTGTGCGCCACGCCTGCCAGGGCAGCCACAGGCAGCAGGCAAGGAACAGCAGGCCGGCCAGCAGGCTGCCGACACCCAGCAGGACACGCAGGTCGGCGGGGCCGGCCAGGCACACCGCCAGCGCCGTCAGCCCGGCCGTGCCCCAGAGCAGGCGCTCGGCGCGCGGAAACGAGCGCTCGGCAAAGCGGAGGACGAACATGCAGAAGCTGGCCGCATAGCCCAGCAGCGCCACGGCGTTGAAACGCGCCGCGGTCAGCGTGTCGCCAAAAGGCCAGGGCGTGGTTGCCAGGATGTTGGCGGCAAACAGCACCCACAGAATGCTGACGATGGCGTACCAGCCATAGGCCTGCTCGGAGCGCCGTCCCAGCCAGATCCAGAAGAACACCAGGCCCAGCGTTGCGCTGACGACCAGGTTGATCTCGAACAGGGTGCGCTGGCGCCACCAGCGCTTTTCCTGGCCGTCGAACACGGCCCAGGGCTCGCCCAGCACCACCGGGCCCAGGCCCGGCGTCTGGGCCGCCACGCCGACGACGCGCACGTGCAGCACGTTGACGCCAGGCGTCAGCGCACTGAGCGGCAGCACCCAGGCGCGCGGCATGTTCCAGCTGCGCGACAGCGGCTCCTGCAGTTGCTGGTCGCGCCACAGCAGGCTGCCGTTGAGCAGGACTTCGCCGGCCATGCTGAGCCACTGCAGCCCCAGGGCGACGGGGTGCCGCTGGCCTTGCGCGTCCGGGCAGGCCGGCAGCCATTCGATGCGGTACCAGGCCGCCCCCGAGTACGACGGCCAGCGCCGGGCCCAGTTGTCGGGCAGGGTGACGGGCAGCCAGCCTTACTCGGGCGGCGCGCTGGCCGGGTCCGGGCTCGCCTGCGCGATTGCCACGGCCAGGATCCGGGGCTCGGCCGTGCAGGCGCCGTCGGCCGCCCCCGACGCCCATGCCGGCCGTGCGATTCCCCCGAAGCAGGCGACACAGGCGGCCAGCAGCCACCAGCGGCCGAGCCGGCCCCATGGCCGGCGGGGTATGGCCGGTCGTTCGTGAATCTGTGTCATGACCCCGCCGCAAGCCGGTTGCGGCGTGGACGACACCGATCGAGACGCCGCAATGGCGGCGCCGGTAAGCCCATGGCTTTCATCAAAATCCCTCGTCGATTCCTCGGGCTCGGAAGTTACACGAAGGTGAGGAGCGCCTCAAGTCCTCCTGCCTGGCGCGAGAGCGCTTGCAGGGCCATTGCATGCGTTATGCGAGTTTCCCCGCCTGAAAGCGATCCGCAGTCACGGCAGAATCAGGTCACCGGCCCGCAAAGCCACTCGCGAAAGGTTCGAGATGACGGACAGCGAACGCATTCGGCAGCTCTCGAAGCTGGTCGAGGAGCAGACGGCCATCACCCAGACGCTGATCGCCAAGGCGGCGGCCATGCGCGCCGTCATCCGCGCGCTCACGGCGGGAAAACAGAACGACGTGGCGTTCATCCAGGCGCTGGCGGATCAGCAGATCGGACTGGAGAGCCTGCTGCTGAATTCGGAGACCTCGGACTCGATGATCGAGACCTACCGCGACGACTTTTCCCATCTGCTGCCGGCGCAGGTGCTCGATGAGGTGCAGCAGTACCAGCAGAACAAGCCGCTGGATCCGTCGTCAGGCCAGTTTCTCAACCCGCATCGCTGACGCGGGCGCAAAAACAAGCGCCTGGGCGAGACCGCGCAGGCGCTGCAGGGGCGGGGACCGCCCGGGGAAAAGGTCAGGCGATCAGGACGGAACCGTGGAAACTGGCTCAGCGATCTGCTCCAGCCCCAGGAAGGCCGAACCGCCCGAGATGGTGACGAACACCGTGCTGCGCTTGATCTGCGTGGCCAGCGTGTAGATCGCATCCCGGACCTGCGTCACGTTTTCGGGGCCCTTGTAGACAAATTCGGCCGGTGGCAGCCGGCACCACTTGCTGTCCGTCGTCTGGACATAGTCGACCACACCTCGCGTTGCAAGCTGGGTCCGCAGGGTTTCGTAGTCTGCCTCGCTGGCTTGGTCGTGCAGGACCACACGGATCACATAGTCGGCCATAGTTCCTTTCCTTGTATCAAGGCCCGTATTGTGTTGGCACAGCAAAAGAGGCGTCTAGAGAGAGAAAGTAGTAGTTGGCGAGGCGTCGGCGCCATGCCATGCTGGCGCCGGCGCACAAGGCGGGCAGCCCCGCGGCCGAATCTGGCCGCCACGACTTCCTGCGGCAGCCCGATCCGCGTATCCTCGCGCCCATGAACCCGGAAGACCTTCACCCCGAGTTGCGCAAATTCCTGGCCGAAGGCCGCGTCGCCCTGGACGTCGATCTGTACATGGCGGAGGGCGGCCCTGGCCTGGAGGCCTACATCCGCGATCTGCTGATCATGGCGTGGCGCCAGGGCTACGCGGCCGGCCGGTCCGACGTGCGGGCCCGGGTTCTTTCGGCCATGAACCAGCCGGACTGACATCCCTCAAAAGCAAAGCCCCCATGTTGTCGGACATGAGGGCTTTTAAGAAACCCCGCCTCTGCATCCTTGCGCTTCGGGCCGTGTCGCTTGCCCTGGGTGTTTGGCGTTTGTCGGTGCGATGGGCCCATCAAACGTGACGTTGATTGTTTTGTTCAACGTGGTTGACTCCGGCCTCAGTCGGACTCAAGGGCTGACTGGGTAAAAACGCTATGAACCATTCAGTTAGTTCATATTAGTCTTCCTTCGCTGAGCACGGTGTGCCCAGCCTCAGGCTCAAGAATCAATTCAAAAGGAGCAACAGCATGTGTTATCCCGGTTGCATGGAATCTGTGCATGCCAACCTCAAACGCCGAGGGTTCCTTGGTAAAACCCTAGGCGCCACGATGGCCGCTGCCGCAGGAGCAGCAATGTCAGGCACAGCAGTGGCGGCAGGCGGGAGCAAAGCGATTTCGTTCTCAACGGTCGTGGATCTGACGCACACGCTGTACGAGGGCTTTCCAACCTTTGATGGTTCGAAGTGGTTCTCAAAGAAGCCCGCATTCACCTATGAGAAGGACGGGCTCAACCTGAACGTTTGGACGATCTATGAGCACACTGGCACGCACATGGACGCGCCCCTGCATTTCTCGGCAAAGGGGGCTAGCGTGGACGAGATCCCGGTCAGTGACCTAGTCGTTCCGCTAGCAGTCATTGACATTTCGGCAAGGGCGGCATCAAACGCTGATGCGACGTTGATGCCCGAGGACGTCCTCGCCTGGGAGAAGAAGCATGGCCGCCTGCCTGATGGCTGCTGTGTGGTGATGAACTCCGGCTGGCACAAGTTGCTGCAGTCCCCGAAGTTCATCGGGCTGGATGCTCAAGGGAAGAACCACACGCCAGGTTTTCATCCGTCAACGGCTGAGTTCCTGATGACCAAGCGAACCGTGAAGGGTATTGGTGTTGACACGCTCTCGTTGGACACGGGCATTGCATCCGGCCCATTTCCGGTACACAACGCTTGGCTGCCGAGCGGTCGATGGGGACTAGAAGCCTTGGCCAACCTGGATTCCGTTCCGCAGTCTGGCGCGCATCTGCTGGTTGGCGGGCCGAAAGTCCAGGGGGCTACAGGCGGGATCTCTCGAGTCGTTGCCTTGGTGTAGATCCTGCCCGGCCCAACGGGTCACTATCCAAACGAAAACGGCACTGTTTCAAAGTAGGCCTCTTGAGGCTCGCCCAGGTCGCGGAAGCCAGCCAGGCGAGCCTTTTCGTATGCCTGTGCGCGAACACCTCTTGCTGAAGCGAATTCTGATCTTGCCCCTGATTTACGGACACCTATCTAAGCGACATTGGCCAGCTCGTACTGCTCTGGGCTGAGGTAGCCCAGGGTCGAGTGCAGCCGGATCCGATTGTAGTCAACCTCAATGTAGTCAAACACATGAGCCTTGGCCTGCTCCCGTGTGGCGAGGTGTTCACCATGGATGGCCTCGACCTTCAGACTGTGGTTCCAACTCTCCATTGCTGCGTTGTCGTAGCAGTTGCCTCTGGCACTCATGCTGGCGATCAAAGCGTATTGCTCCAACAGGGCGCGGTGCTCGCGCGAGCAGTATTGGCTACCACGGTC
>WNDQ01000015.1 GCA_009912175.1 Paracidovorax wautersii
AAGCGTTCTCCTCCTCCAGCCGCGCCACTTCACGTTTGAGCCGTGCATGTTCGGCCAACTCCAAGCGTTGTGCCTGATCGTCCTGGTCGTGCCGCCGCGCCTGGGCGCGCCAACTGTACAGCTGGGCAGGCTGCAACCCCAGATCACGAGCCACCGTGGTTACCCCTTCTGTGGCCGCTCGCAACAGTGCCTGCTGCCTGAACTCCAGGCTGAACTCCTGCCCCTTTCTGCCTGCCTTGCTCTTGGTCATCGTCCACCTCCTATTGCGATAGTTAATCGCTTATAGGGGTGTCCGTGAAACGGGGGCAAGATCACTCAGCGATCCGGAGCCGTTGCTCGGAAGTCATCAAGCTGATGCGCAACTACCCTCAAGCAGGATTCCAGGAACTCTGGACAACGATGCAACAAGCCGCGGCCGCAGCGCCGCAAGCGAGAGATCAGAATGGCAACAACCACCAATGATGGTTCCGCGCCCTGCGAGAACTGCACCCGCACAGGTTTTCCGATTCTGTTTACACGGTACGCGATTGCCTACAGCGCCACCAATACGGGGCGCGAAACTCTCGCCAAATTCATTCCTAAGGCCCCCATGCAGGCACCGGAAGGAATTCGCGTCGCGTCTTCTAATGTGCGCATGCTTCGAGCGGGATATCTCTATCTCTATCTGGAGACCAATGGCGGCAACGAGTGGAAAAGCTATGCCGTACATCCGAACGGCTATGTCAGCGAGTTCGCTGTTGAATCCCCTGCGGGAGCCAAAGGACAACGCGCCTGTCAACGCAGCACGCATCCGGCCAATGCCAGTCTCATCTGGATCGAGGACGCCAAGCATGTCAGCCAGGTCTGGTATCTCTTCAACCCGGACCCGTTGGACTTTCAGCATCTCAAACAGGTGATCGAGCCACAACGGGCTCAATTCATGCAGTCGTTCTCGCCATCGAAGTGGCTGAATGGCGAGCGGACGCAAGCGCATACCACAACGCCTTCGATGCTGGGGTTGAATGTGCTCGAATATGCCGCGCTGGCCGACGACAAGTTGCCGCGTTACACCGAGCAACTGCTGTTTGGCCTGATGGGCGGCAATGCGCAGGAACGGGGTTGGGGTGATTATGAGGAGGTCCTTACTTGGGACGAGCCAGTGCGGGACAACCTAGGTCTTCCGACAGGCTTTACGGAGCCGGCCAGCCGTGTACGGGTCAAAAAACAGCCAGGGTATGCCGCGGTCCATGGCGAGCGCTTGCGTGGGATGGAGCGTTTTCTGGGGGATAACAGCGGCGCGATCGTGGCGTGCACCGATGCGATCGGCATTGCCCAGGAATTGGGGCATATGCAGACGGAAGCCCAGACGCTGTACACCGCTTGGCAGGTTGGGCAGGCCTCAGATCAAGCGCAGGGTGTCACCAACGAATGGGTATTTCAATCTGCTGTGGGCGCGCGGGGCATGCAAGAGTTGATCAAGAAAAACGCCATCAGAAAGGCAGAGGATCGACTCAGGCCGATAGAGGAAGCGCACACCCGTTACCCGAGGCCCATGATTTACGCTACACCAGAGCTCAGAGAGGAGGCTGCAGCGCGCAGGCAGGCCGGCTTTGAGGCGATGCAGCGCGAGGTTCTGGGCGAGGCTGCTAGTGCAGGAGATCGGCAGTTCAACGAGCTATTCGATCAGCCGGCAGCGGATGCCATCATCGCGGCACAGAGAACTACGCAAGGCAATGTAAAGAAGGTGCTGGATGCCATTGGCCAGGACCAGTCCACTTGGATCAAGGGTGCGGGCTTGCGACAGGCGATGGCCCGCTACAGTGCGCGCGATGATCGCATCGACAAGCCGGGCGGCGGCGCGGCCCTCAGCCTTCAATTGGCCCAATGTTTGGCTGGCACTGAAACCAATGCGTCGGGCCAGAAGCTGTTGGCGGAATTGGACCTGTGGGGTGACAACGTGCTGTCGAAACTTGCGTGCTTCAACAACGAGAGCATCAAGAGCACACTCAAGAAAATTGACGAGGCCGGAAGGCCCGCAACTCTGCCTGCGCCTAACCCGCCTGACCTTGCTCAAGCTATTGCGGATCGTCTCAAGCCCATTGCATCGGAGATGAATTTGGGTGACAAGGCATTGGGGTTCATCGATGCTGCAAAAGAGGCTGGGTGGAACGTGAATGCCGCGCTGCGCCAGTCCGCATGGCCATTGCTGCCACGTTGATGAGCGTCAAGATGATGCAAGGCATCAACGGCTTGCCTGTAGCTCAGATTGAGGCGCGGGTCGTGCGCTATACGGCGCTGACGGGCTTGACGACGATGGGGCGGCAGGCCGAGGCTCATGCCCGGACGCTGGAACGGGCTGAGCGTGATCGCTTGCGTAATGCAGAAAGAGGGTTGCAACGGAGCGCGTATCGAATGGATCCAACTATACGTGCACCCCACGCGCGAGCAGCAGCACTAGCGGGGTTGTTCGACGCGAGCTTGGCTTTGCTCAAGGGAGCTCAGATGTTGAGTAAGCCCGACGCACGTACCAGTTGGGAGATGGTGGGGGCAACCTTGCAAGGGGTGGGTAGCATCATGGATTGGCGGGCTAAAGCGTACGAGGAAACCATCCTAAAAGGGGTTCAGGGTACAAATGTCTTTAAGGTCAAGGCTATGCAGGAGAGTATGGATGCCCTGAATGCCCTGACGCTGAAAGGTATGAGGTTGACGGCACTGAAGTTTTTGGGTCCGGCGGCGTTGATTTCAATGGTTTTGGATGGGATGGATGCATTTAAGTATTGGTCGCAAAAAAGAATTGGAATGTCGCTGGCTCAATCTGCTAGTGCCCTTGGAACTGCGTTCACTGTAGCGGGGTCTATTGGAGCAATGTTTGCGTTGCCTGGCACCTTCTGGGCCGTGGTTGCCGCTGGACTGGGTGTATTGGGGGCTGTGCTTGTTATAGGGGCATTAATTGCTATGTGGATTTTTTCTGAAGAGGATTGGGTGACGTGGCTGCGGGAAATACCACTCAGCAAAAATAGAAAAGAAAAAATTTCGGTTGATGCAAAAACTGGGGAGCCGATTTATGGTAAACCACGGAAGCCAGGGCATGCTGATTTGCAAACGACTCTGCAAAAATTGGCTGACGCACAGGCGGCAATTTAAGAGCGAAATAATGAAAAAGGCAATCTAATGTTCATGATGGAATTGGCTTATGCGCGGATGCGCAAGAAATCTAAAAAAAAGGCGAATAAAGAGCTGGCATTGGACCATCAGCGCCATTGGGCGGTAGCTGAAGAAGGGCCGGCTGAAGGCGTTGGGTTGATGCCAAGTTCCGTCTATGCGCAAAACGACGTATATCTGGAGTTCTGTAATCCGGCATGGAACTTTCAGTGGAAAGCTGTTTTTGGTAGTGCGCTTATAGTGCCGTTGATGTTTTTGGTGATTTGGGTGTGGTATGGGTTCGCTGTTCATCCTGTGCTGTTTGATCGAGTGATTATTTTTTGGTGAATTTCTTTATGATCCAGAGAATGATAGTGCCGCATTGTGGTTTGGCTGGATAGTCGTGTTCCCATTGGTATGGTGTGCAATTCTTTTGTTGTACGGATGGTTCCAGGGGTCTGGTATGCGAACCGCGTTTTTCGTATATGCCCGAGGTCGAGTTCGCTTCAACCGACAGACGCGCAAAGTTTATGTTCTCAGACCTAATTACTGTGGCGGAAATCGAGTGTTTGACTGGGATCGATTGGTTGCTTTGTTTCGCCGTGTGCCCGAAGGTCATCCCGCAGCGCGGCAAGTTCAAGGCACCTTGGTGCTCTATCATCCACCCTTGCATGCCGATGACCCCGATGGAAAAGGCGAGGACGCAATTTTTGTGGGCCCCACGTTAGGGCCAGGCGAAATTGCGGTGGACCGTGCAGCGGTGCTTTGGGAATACATTCGTCGCTATATGGAAGAGGGGCCCTCGGTTGATCGTATTCCGGAAAATGCTCCTGAGGATTACAAGAAGATTCCTCGCTACCTTCCGCCGATCTACACAACCTATTGCGGCTTGCCCAGCGCACAGCAGTATCAGATGGAAATGCGGCCAGGCTTTGGCGAGACGACGTGCCACATGATCAGTCAGCTGACCTGCAGCTGGCCACGCTTTCCCCGCGAGTGGCAAAGCGATAGCGGCCTGGGCGAGCCTGAAGATCGTCCGGTTCAAACCGGCGCGGTGATGACAGCGATGGTCTACCGGGCCGAAGGCAAGCTCAGCAAAGAAGACGAAATTGAATTCCTCAAGCACTGGGGAACCGATGACGCGCTGGCCGCGGCGCAGGCGCGATAAGGATGCGGGCTTGGGTCCATAGAACGGCAGCAAGTCGCTGTATTCACCCATGACAAGTGAAGCACCTTGCAGTTCCCCGAAGCCCTCATCGAAGCCGCAGGCGGCCCGGCCTTGGGCGACGCCGAAGTGGCTCGGCTGGCGGGCGTTGCGTAGTAGTCAACCAGCGGGACGTTGCAGACGCTGCATCTGTCTGAGCCGGGGTGGCTGAACGGACAGAGCGGTCGATCCGAGAATCGAAGATGGGCGCCGGTCGGCGCAATTGAAAAAGCGAAAAAGCGGGGCCGCGATTGGGCGGCCCCGCTTTGGGCGATGAACCCTGTTTTCTTTTTATTTCTGCGCGGCCGTGGTCGCGCTGGCCGGGCGCGGGTCGCGCCGTTGCAGCAGGGCGGCCAGCAGGTCGGCATCGGGGTCTTGCACCGGGGCGACTGCGGGTTGGGTGCGGGTGGCGGGCTTGCGTTGTTGCACCGGTTTTTTGGTGGTGCTCGCTTGGGCCACGCGGACGGGCTTGGCTTCGCCGGACTTGGCCGTGCGTGTCTTGTTGGACGCGGCGGCGTGGTGGTGCGTGTTTGTGTTTGCGGTGTGCGTCGTGGTGGCATGCGCCGGTGCCGCCTGGGCCGTGGATGACGCGAACGGAAGGGCCGCGGCCAGCGGCGTGGTGGCTGCGACGGCGGCGTCCAGGCTCGACAGCGGCGAGCCCGCGGACGATGTGGCGGGCGTGGCCTGGCCGGGTGTTTCTTCGACGATGCGGGCGGGCTGCAATGCGGGGTCGGCTGCGGCTTGCGGCTGCGGGTCGGCCAAAGCGACCTGCACCGGTGTTTTTTGCGCAGGCGTCGCGGCGGGTGCCGCGTCGCGTGTGAAATGCCAGGCGCCGAAGCCACCGGCGCCCAGCACCAGGGCGGTGACCACGCCGACGCTCAGCAGGCGGCCGGCGGACGAAGGCGATTTGCGGCCTTCGAGGTGGGCCAGGATGCGGTTGCTGGCATCCGCTTGCGCCGCGGTGCCGGCGGCTGCGGGCGCTGCCGGGGTGGCGCCCAGAAGGCTGGGGCGGCTGCTGGCTGCGGGCTGCTGGGATGCGGAAGGTCCGTCATCGAGTGTCGACATGATTCATCCAGGTTGTCGCTGCGTGGCAGCAGGAACGGGAGCCCGGGAATGTCGCGGCTGCGGCAGTCCTTGTGTGCAGGGGCATCGCCAGGAACGTGGTAAATGCAATGAACAGAAAGCCCGAAGGCTCAGAATTGCGAGGATAGCAAAGTGCGGATGGAATTTACAATCCGGCCTGCTTGAGGCGGGTGCAAAAACCGCCACTGCGGCGGGTCATGCTATACATTTTGCTACTTTTTTTATTTCGGTGCGATGGTGGTGTTGGCCGCCATCGTGCTGCTGCCGGACGTGCGTTCGAGGCTGTTTGCGGTCATTGGTTCAATGACGCAGTCGCTCGTGGGCGGTTTGCGCTGGCTGGTTGGGGGCGTTGCGGGCCTGTTTGGCGGCTCGGCGCTGGGCATGGGGCGATCGCTGGGCGCGGCGTCGGGCCATGTGACCACGCATCGCCGCCTGTGGCTGGCCGCCGGGGTCGCGGTGGCGGTGCCGGTGGCGCTGGGGCTGCTGCTGGGGCGCAACAACCTGGCTTTTTTTGACGACGCGGCGCGCGATCCGGATGCGCGTGTGGCCTTGCTGCTGCAGGGCGAGCGCCTGGTGCCACCGCCGCCGTTGCCGCCCGAGGTGTTTGCAACGCCCGAGGTCGAGAGCGTGCGCCCCATGGTGCGCGACGCCAGCCGCAACTGGGACCTGCTGGACGAGGAGTTCCGGCGCCGTCTGCTGCTCGTCTACAAGATCATGCGAGAGCAGCACGGCTATGACATGGCGCTGCTGGAGGGCTACCGCAGTCCCGAGCGGCAGGCCAAGCTGGCTGCGCTGGGCGATGCGGTCACACGCGCCGATGCCAACCGCAGCTATCACCAATACGGATTGGCGGCCGACAACGCCTTTCTGCGCGATGGCAAGATCGTGATCTCGGAAAAAGACCCCTGGGCGATGGAAGGCTACCGCCTGTATGGCGAAGTGGCCGAGTCGGTCGGGCTGGTCTGGGGCGGGCGCTGGTCCTTCCGCGACTACGGTCATGTCGAATTCCGCAAGCCGGGCTTTAAACTCCCGGCTGGCCAGTAACCGCGTGTGACGCAAGACACACGAAACAACCGAGGAACGGCGACAGCATGACAAGACCGCTGATTGTGGTGGGCGACAAGACGGATCATGGCGGCGTGGTGCTGACGGGCTCGGCATCCACGCTGATCGACGGCAAGCCGGTGGCCTGTGTGGGCGACACGGTGAGCTGTCCCCAGAGGGGCCATGGCGGCACGACGGTGATCGTCACCGGCTCGGCCGGCATGGAGATCGACGGCCGCATGGCGGCTCGGCACGGGGACAAGACGGCCTGCGGCGCGACGCTGCTGTCGTCGCAGGTGACGACATCCAATGCATAAGACTGGCGTGGTGAGCGACCCGGCTGCGAAGGGTCACGCATGAGGGCATGGTTGCGGCCGCTGTTGCTGGTGCTGGGCGTGATCGTCTTGACCTGGGGGGCGGTGGTGTCTCATTGGCTGTGGCGCGCGCACGAGCCCACATCCACCGATCTGGTGCTGGGCCTGCTGGTGCTGCCTGCGCTGCTGGTGGGCGGCTATGTCGTCTTCAAGCTGGTGTTGGGCAGCTTGTTGCGGCCAGCGTCCGCGCCCGCCGCGCAGCAGCCCGGAGGCGAGGCTGCCGTGGCCGGCGATGCGCCGCAGGCCGCACGGCCACGCCTGCGCCTGTCCGTGCTGGGCGGCAGCGTGTGTGTGGCGCCGGGCGGGGCCTCGGAGTTGCTGCAGGCCTGCGCCGACGGCGAGCGGCCTGCGCTCGATGAGCGTTTGCGCGATGCCGATGGTTTTCCCGTCATGGCTGCGCGCGTGGCGGCGGTCGACGGCATGGATGCGCGCGAATGGTGGGACAGCACCGGGCTGGAGGCTGCACTGCCGCAGGGCGAAGCGTGGGTGACGAGCTTGCCCACCGCGCGCGTGCGTGAAGTGCGTTTGCTGGCCGACGTCCCGGTCGAAGCCGCCACGGGCGTCGAGCGCCAGCTGGTGCAAGCTGCAGCGGCGGCTGCCGACGATGCCGCTCCGGCCGCGCCTTCGAGCACTACCGCGGCCGCCCGGCGGCCCACGCCCGGCTGGCCGCGCGTGCAGGTGGCCTTGCTGATGGGTGAGGCCTGGCCCGAGGACGCACAAATCCCTTTGAACGCCTGGGCCCAGGCGTGGCTGGCGCAGGCCGCGCCAGCCTTGCAGTTCGACGTGCAGGCACCCGGCCCCTTGCTGGCGGGCGCGCAGCCCGGCGTGTCCTGGCCCGAGGCACTCTTTGAAATCCCTGCGGGACAGGCCTCCGGCTCCGAGGGACTGCCGGCCGAGCTGTGGCTGCTGGCGGCGGCCCATTCGGCGGTGGACCAGGCCGAGGTCGACCGTCTGGCCGCAATCGGCCAGCTCTACGGCCCCCGCCGCCGCGACGGCCTGATTGTGGGCGAGGGCGCTGCCGCCCTGTCGCTGCTGCGTTTTCATCCGGAACGGCCGGCGGCCTTTCTGGCGGCCGACGCTCTGCCGGCGCTGGCCGGCATGGCCGTGCGGCCCGCCGCGCCAGGCGCCGCCGCCGAACGCACGGGGGCGATGGTCACGCAGGTCCTGGCGGCTTGCGGCGTGACACCCGATGCGGTCGGTAAGGTGTTGTCCGACACCGACCATCGTTCTTCTCCCGCGTTGGAGGTCGGTATGCTGCTGTCCCAGCATTTTCCCGATCTGACCTTGGAGAAAGACTGCGCAATGGTGGGCCAGCCCAGCGGCCACACCGGGGGGGTAGCCGCGTTGGCCAGCTTGGCGCTTGCGGCTGAACATGCCGTGCAAGAACAGCGCGGCGCCATGGCCGTGGTCGTGGCGGAGGAGCGCTGGCGCGGCGCGGCATTGCTGATGCCTGCGGGCTGGCTGCCGCCCGAGGCCTCGTCGTCCGCGGCCGCGGGCACTTAGCGTTCGAGGACGCGCTGGGCACCTGTTTCGATCAACCAGAACGAGAAACCAAGAACGATATGCGCCGAATACTCCGTTTCCTTGCCGATCCGCGCACGCTGTCCGTGATCGGCATCGTGGCCTTGGCCGCTTTCCTGCTGCTGGGGGCCCGCACACTGGAGGTCGGCCTGATCTACGCCGTGGCGGTGCTGGCCGCCGTGCTGGTGCTGTGGGCGCTGGTGTGGCTGGTGCGCCGCTTGCGGGCCCGCGCCGCTGCCAAGCGCCTGAGCGGGGCGCTGGAGGCGCAGGCCGACAAGGCCGTGCTGAGCAGCGCCGACCCGGCCCGCAAGGCCGAGCTCGACGAGCTGCGTTCGCGGCTGTCGCAGGCGATCAAGACCATCAAGGGCTCCAAGCTCGGCCACCTCTCGGGGCGCCGCGCGCTCTACGAACTGCCGTGGTACATGATCATCGGCAACCCGGCGGCGGGCAAGAGCTCGGCGGTGCTCAATTCGGGCCTGCAGTTCCCGTTCGCCGAAAAGGGCAACGCGGCCGTGCAGGGCGTGGGCGGCACGCGCAACTGCGACTGGTTCTTCACCACCGAAGGCATCCTGCTCGACACCGCCGGCCGCTATTCGGTCTACGAGGAAGACCGCAGCGAGTGGTTCGGCTTCCTGGACCTGCTCAAGCGCCACCGGCCCAAGGCGCCGATCAACGGCATCGTGGTGACGGCCAGCATTCCCGAGCTGATGAGCGCGCGGCCCGACGTGGCCATCAACCTGGCCAAGAGCCTGCGCCAGCGCGTGCAGGAGCTGACCGAGCGGCTGGAGATCTTCGCGCCGGTGTACGTGATGTTCACCAAGGCCGACCTGATCACCGGCTTTGCCAAGTTCTTCGGCGAAAGCGAAAAGCTCGAACGCGACCGCGTCTGGGGCGCCACGCTGCCCTACGAGCCCGAAGAGAAGTCCGATCCGATGGCGCTGTTCGACCAGCGCTTCGACGAGCTGTATGCGGGCGTCAAGGAACTCAGCATCGCGCAGATGACCATGCACCGGGGCGGCCAGATGTCGCCCGAGGTGTTGGCGTTTCCGCTGGAGTTCGCCGCCATCAAACCGGCCGTGCGCGCTTTCCTGAGCACGCTGTTCGAGGTCAACCCCTTCCAGTACAAGCCCGTCTTCCGTGGCTTTTATTTCACCAGCGCGCTGCAGGAAGGGTCGGTGCGCAGCATCTCGACCGACCGCATTGCCACGCGCTTTGGCCTGCGGCTCAACGCCCAGAACGAGCAGGGCCGCGACATCCATTCGCAGAACGGCTTCTTCCTGCGCGACCTGTTCTCCAAGGTGGTCTTAGCCGACAATGGCACGGTGCGGCAGTTCTCGCACCCGGTCAAGACGCGGCTGCGCTACGTCAGCTTCTTCGGCTTCGTGATCGCGCTGGGCCTGCTGCTGGGCGGCTGGACCTGGTCGTACATGGGCAACCGCCAGTTGCTGGCCAACGTGCAGGCCGACCTGGAACAAGCCGTGAAGGTGCAGCAGGCGCAGCCAGGATTGCAGGCGCGCTTCGAGGCGCTGGGCATTCTGCAGGACCGCATCGAGCAACTGGCGCAGTTCCGCGCCGACCGTCCGTTGTCGCTGTCGCTGGGGCTGTACCAGGGCAACTACATGGAAGACCGGCTGCTCACCGAGTACTACGCCGGCGTGCGCCAGCTCATGCTGGCGCCGGTGGCGGGCAGCCTGGAAGAATTCCTGCGCGAGGCCAACGCGCACCCCGACCAGTTGCAACGGCCGGCCTCCGGTACGGTCGAAGCCGTGCGTGTGGCGGCGCAGCCGCCGCAAGCCCAGCCGGGCCAGCTGTATGCCGGCTCGTCGCCCACCAACACGCAGGACGTCTACAACGCGCTCAAGACCTACCTGATGCTGGGTGACAAGCGGCGCGCCGAAACCGCGCACCTGACCGACCAGCTCTCACGTTTCTGGCGCGGCTGGCTGGAGTCCAACCGGGGCGACATGCCGCGCGACCAGATGATCCGCTACGCCGAGCGCACGCTCTCGTTCTTCCTGAGCCGCGTCAACGACGACACCTGGCCCACGCTGCGCGAAACCAACCTGCTGCTGGTCGACCAGACACGCGAGAACCTGCGGCAGGTCGTGCGCGGCATGCCGGCGCGCGAGCGGGTCTACAGCGAGATCAAGGCCCGCGCGGCCACGCGTTTTGCACCCATGACGGTCTCGCGCATCCTGGGCACGCAAGGGCCCGACGGCGACGTGATAGCGGGCAGCTACGCCATCTCCGGCGCGTTCACGCGTGAAGCGTGGGAGCAGTACGTGGACCGCGCGATCCGCGATGCGGCCACGCAGGAAAGCAGCAGCAAGGACTGGGTGCTCAACGTCGCGACCAACGACGACCTCACGCTCGAAGGCAGTCCGGAGCAGATCCGCAAGCTGCTTGTGGGCATGTACAAGCAGGAATACGCCAAGGAATGGCAGCAGTTCCTGCAGGGCGTGGCCATTCGTGAGATGCCGGGCTTCGAGCAGGCCGTCTCGGCCATGAACAACCTGGGCGATCCGCAGAATTCGAGCATCCGCAAGCTGCTCGAAGCGGTCTACGAACAGACCTCGTGGGACAACCCCGCGCTGCTCAACACCGGCCTGCAAAAGGCCAGCCCGGGGCTGCTGGGCTGGTTCAACCGCCTGCTGGGCCGCGCGGCGCCGTCGGGCACGAACGTGCAGCTCAATGCCGAAGGCCTGCCCGCACAGCTGCCCGTGGGGCCGGTGGGCCGCGAGTTCATGGGCGTGGCCCGCATCATGATGGACCGCGACGGCACCACGCTGCTGCGCGGCTACCTGGATTCGCTGTCCAAGCTGCGCACGCGCTTCAACCAGATCCGCAACGAGGGCGACCCCGGGCCGGGCTCGCGCCAGTTGATGCAGCAGACGCTGGAGGGCAATGGCTCGGAACTGGCCGCCGCGCTCAAGTTCGTTGACGAGCAGATGCTCACCGGCATGGATCCGGGCCAGCGCCAGGCGCTGCGGCCGCTGCTGGTGCGACCGCTGCTGCAGGCCTATTCGGTGATCATCCGCCCGGCCTCGGCCGAGCTCAACAAGGTCTGGGACGCCCAGGTCTACCAGCTTTTCCAGCGCACGCTGGCGGGCAAGTACCCGTTTGCGGCCAACGCCAAGGTCGAGGCCTCGTCGGCCGAGATCGGCCAGGTCTTTGGTCCCGAGGGCGCCATCAGCCAGTACGTGACGTCGTCGCTGGGCCCGCTCGTGGTGCGCCGCGGCGACCTGCTGTCGCCGCGCGTGTGGGGCGAGGAAGGCCTGCGCCTGCGGCAGGAGCTGGTGACCGGCTTTGGCGGCTGGGTCGCGCCGCTGGCCGGTGGCGCGGCGGGCGCGGCCGCGCAGCAGCAGACGCTGTTCCAGATCCAGCCCAGACCGTCGCCGGGTGTGACCGAATACACGATCGACATCGACGGCCAGCAACTGCGCTACCGCAACACGCCGGCGCAGTGGTCCAACTTCGTCTGGCCCAATCCGCAAGGCTCGCCGGGCGCCCGGGTGACGGCCACGGCGTTCGACGGCCGCACGATCGAGCTGATCAACGAGCCCGGCAGCTTCGGCCTGGAGCGCCTGGTGAGCACGGCCACACGCAATCGCCAGCCCGACGGCAGCTTCGAGCTGACCTGGAGCCGCGACGGCGTGGCCGTCTCGGTGCTGCTGCGCATCGTGCAGAGCCCGCAGTCGGCCGCCCAGGGCAGTGATTCGCCCCAGGGCAACAGCCTGCGTGGCCTGACGCTGCCGACGGCCGTGGTCGAGCTGCCGCAGCCCAGCGCGGCCCAGACGGCCACCGCCGCAGGAGGTACGCCATGAGCCAGCTCACACTGCAAGCGCGCCAGTTGTCCTACTTCGGCAAGATCCCGGCGCGGGGCGACTTCATCAAGGGCAGCTACAACCCGCAGGTCTTCAAGATCCTGGACAACTGGCTGTCGCAGACCATGGAGCTGATGGCGGCCGACGCGCTGTGGAAGTCCATCTACGACCGCACGCCGCCGCTGCGTTTTGTCTGCCTGGGCTCGCGCAGCAAGCTGGCGATCGCCGGCGCGCTGGTGGCCAGCAGCGACACCGCCCAGCGCCGCTACCCGCTGGTCATGGCCACGCCGCTGGAAGTGGGCGAGGCGCTGGATTTCATGGCCGGCGCGCCGCTGCTGCTGCAGCCGTTCTGGAACGCCAGCCTGGAGGCCGGCCGGCAACTGGCGGCGGGCGAAGGCGACGCGGATGCGCAACTGCGCCAGCTCGACGGCATGCAGTTCCCGATCGAGTCGGTGTTCAGCGGCACCGAGGCCCACCAGGCCTACCAGGCGTTCACGCGCGGGCGCAGCCTGCTGCACCTCGAACAGATGCTCAACCGCCCCGACCGGCAGCCCGGCCAGACGGTTTCGGTGCGGCGCGTGATCCTGGCGCTGGGCCTGCTGCTGCAGCCGGTCATGGCCAGTGCCGTGTCGCACCTGGACAAGGGACTGACACTGCCGCTGCCCGACGATCCCGCGCAGGAGGCGGTGGTCGCCTCCTTGTGGCTGGACTTCATCTCGCGTTTTTTGCGGCGTGCCGATTTCGAGCTGGCCGTGTTCATCGGCGAGATCCAGGGCCGGCGGCGCCTGGTGGTGGGCTTCAACGGCCTGTCGGCGCGCAGCCTGCAAAGCGTGGTCCATCCGCAGATCTACACCGAGCACAACATCGACATCGACAACGCCGAGTGGGTCGAGGACAGCATCCACAGCAATTACGCGCTGTACAAGCTGGTGAGTTACCTGGAGCAGCCGCAACTGCCCCTGGACGTGGTGCTGGGCGCATTCAGAGAGGTGTTCATCGGATGATGACGAACAACAAGCAAGCTTTCACCCGGCTTCGCGCCGGTCTGGCCGCCGCGGCGCTGGCCGCGGTTGCCGCCACGGCGGCTGCGCAGCAGGTGGGCGCGCACATCGAGAACGTGCCGGGCGCCAACGCGGGCCAGGTGGTCGCCGGCGGCCAGGTGCCCGACGAGGCCACGCGCGTGGCCCTGCTGGAGGCGCTGCGCAAGGTCTACGGCGCGGGCAATGTGGTGGACCGGCTCGAAGTGGTCGGCTCCATCGCCACGCCGCCCAACTGGTCGGCCAATGTGCAGAAACTGCTCACGCCCAGCCTCAAGCAGATCCGCAAGGGCCAGTTGCAGATCGAGGGCACGCAGCTCGTGGTCAATGGCGAAGTGGGCAACGAAGCGGTCAAGCAGAAGTTGCTCAGCGACATGGCCAACAGCCTCAACCCGACCTACACCATCCGCAACAACCTGCAGATTCCGGCGGTGGGCAGCCAGCAGCAGGTCGACCAGGCCCTGGCCAACCGCACGATCGAGTTCGAAACGGGTAGCGCCATGCTAACGCCGCGCGGGCGGCAGGTGCTTGACGAGGTGGTGCCGGTGCTGAACAAGCTCGAAGGCCGCCAGGTCGCGCTGGTCGGCCATACCGACAACAGCGGCGACCGCCAGTTGAACCTGACCTTGAGCCAGGCGCGCGCCGATGCCGTCAAGGGTTACCTGGTCGACAAGGGAATCGACCCGGCCAGGCTGACGACCTCGGGGGTTGGGCCGGACCAGCCCGTGGCGGCCAACGACTCGGCCGAAGGCCGGGCCAAGAACCGCCGCATCGAGTTCCGCGTGGGCGATCGCTGAAGAACGTGTTGAAGCGGCCTGACGCCGCACTCGCAAAGCAAGGGCCCCGGTTTTGGGGCCCTTGGTTTTTCAGCTGTCGCGCTCGACGCGCGCGTGGCGCGTCACGCCCAGCATCTCTTCGAGCTGGGACAGCTCGTCATCGCTCTTGACGACGTGCTTGAGCCATTCATGCAGCGGCAGCTGCGCCCAGGTGGCCGCCTTCTGCGCCATGTAGGCGGCGGGGCTGGAGGGTTCGGTGCGCTCGAAGAACTGGGCGACCTGCTGCAGCAGCTCGATCGCATCGGCACGGGTCTGGATGCCGCGCCGCCCGGGCGCGGCGATGGTGTCGGCCAGCGGCGCCATCGTCGGCGCCGACACCTGCGCGGGCGCGTCCGCGGTGGTCGTGGCGCTGGTTTCGGCGGGTTCCGCGCCGAAACGGCGCGCCAGGTGCTGCAGGTCGGCCAGGGCGTCGCGGACGGCGCCAAAGCTGGGGGCATCGTCGCCCATGCGGCTGACCAGGGTGCTCTCGAAGCCCTGGATGGCAGACTGGAAGTTCGCCAGCCGCTCGGCCAGGGCGCGCAACTGGCTGGCAGGGGCCTGCGACCGGATGCGCTCCAGGTCGTCGAGCGTGACCTTGCCGCGCACCAGGTCGTCGGCATCGGACGGATGGCGCCGCACCGACTGGTCGAGCGCGACCGCGCTTTGCCAGGCCAGCAGGCTGATGCTGTTGGTGCCCACCTGCAGCAGCGGCGCGTGGCGCACCAGATCGATCGTGCGGGTGAGCAGCCAGCCGATGTTGCCGATGCGCGAGTCCATGTCGCCGTCTTCGGGCTGCGGGTGGATCGTGTCCCAGAAGGCCGCGGTCAGCGCGTCGAGCAGGCGGTAGCCTTCGGCCAGGCCGTGCAGCCCGCGCAAGCCGCCTGCCGCATCGGTCAGCCAGATCGCCAGCCGCAGGTCCTTGGTCTGGTCGCGCAGCAGCTCGGTGCAGCGCCGGATGACGAAGGGCAGGTCGGCTTCCTTGCGGTCAGCCACCCATTCGCCCTGGTCGAGCGAGGCGTCTTCCTGCCGGCGCGCGTTCTGGATGTCGTCAAAGGCCGTCGTCAGCAGCATGTCCGGCCCACTGGGCTGTTCGCCAGCGATCGGTTGCAGCAGGGCGTTCAGGTCGAAAAGCGTGTCTGAAGACATCGGGGTCCTGTTTCTTCGAGGAGATGAAAAGACATCGCGGGCCCCAGGGGGCTGGCGACCTCGGACTCCTTGGATTGTAGTGAAGAGGCGTTGCCGGCCGGCCAGAAAAAATCCCGCAGCGGCCATAAGCCGGTGCGGGATTTCTGAAGTGGTGCCGGAGAAAGGAATCGAACCCTCGACCTTCTCATTACGAATGAGCTGCTCTACCAACTGAGCTACACCGGCGAATCCACAGATTATAGCGCGGCTTTTGGGGTGGCATCAACGGGCAGGCTGGGCCGGGCTTACTTTGCGGCTTCGGCGTAGTAGGCGTTGACGCGCTCGACTTCGTTCTTGGCGCCCAGGATGACGCTCACGCGTTCGTGCAGTTTGCCAGGCTTGACGTCGAGGATGCGCTGCTGGCCGGTGCTGGCGGCGCCGCCGGCTTGCTCGACCAGCCAGCCCATGGGGTTGGCTTCGTAGAGCAGGCGCAGCTTGCCGGGCTTGTTGGGTTCACGCTTGTCCCAGGGGTAGAGGAACACGCCGCCGCGCGTGAGGATGCGGTGCACGTCGGCCACCATCGAGGCCACCCAGCGCATGTTGAAGTTCTTGCCGCGCGGGCCGTCCTCGCCCTGCAGCAGCTCGCCGATGTAGCGCTGGATGGTCGGGTCCCAGTGGCGCTGGTTGCTCATGTTGATGGCAAATTCCTGCGTGTCGGCCGGGATCTTGACGTCTTCCTGCACCAGCACGAAGGAGCCCTGCTCGCGGTCGAGCGTGAAGATCGCCACGCCGTCGCCCACGGTCAGCACCAGCGTGGTCTGCGGGCCGTAGATGCAGTAGCCGGCAGCGACCTGCTGGGCGCCGGCCTGCAGGAAGTCTTCCTCGGCCACGCCGGGGTGGTCGGTCGGCTTTTTCAGCACGCTGAAGATGGTGCCGATGCTGACGTTGATGTCGATGTTGGAGGAGCCGTCCAGCGGGTCGAACAGCAGCAGGAATTCGCCCTGCGGGTAGCGGCTGGGGATGAGGTGGATGCTGTCCATCTCCTCGCTGGCCATGGCGGCCAGGTGGCCGCCCCATTCGTTGGCTTCGATCAGCACCTCGTTGGAGATGATGTCGAGCTTTTTCTGGACTTCACCCTGGACGTTCTCGCTGCCGGCCGTGCCGAGCACGCCGCCGAGTGCGCCCTTGTTGACGGCCTGGCTGATGCTTTTGCACGCACGGGCCACGACTTCGAGCAGCAGGCGCAACTGGGCCGGGATGTGGCCGTCGACGCGCTGCTTCTCGACCAGGTAGCGGGTCAGGGAAATGCGGGAGGACATGGTGGAGGTCTCCGTGAAGTTTGAAAACAGATGAACGGGCTGGGCAGTGGCGCGTGGTTGTGTCAGCCTGCGAGTGCGCGCGAGATGACCTCGCGCACGTCGTTGCTCAGATCGGGCTTGGCGGCCACGCGTTTGAGGGCTTCCTCGGCGGCGTGGCGGTAGGGCGCGGCCAGTTTTTTCCAGCGATCGAGCGCGCGCGCCAGGCGGGCGGCGACCTGCGGGTTGATGGCGTCCAGCGCGATGACCTGCTCGCTCCAGAACACGTAGCCGGCGGCGTCCGTGCGGTGGAAGGCGCCGGGGTTGGCGCTGCAGTAGCTGAAGATCACGCTGCGTGCGCGGTTCGGGTTCTTGAGGCTGAAGTCGGCGTGCTTCATGAGCTGGCGCACGGCGGGCAGCACGTCGCCGCCCCGGTCGCTGCGGCCGGCCTGCAGGGCGAACCATTTGTCGATGACCAGCGCTTCGTGGCGGAACAGCGCGTGAAAGCGTGCCAGCGCCGGCTGGGCCAGTTCGTGGCCGGCGCCCAGCAGGGCAGTCAGCGCGTTCTGGCGGTCGGTCATGTTGCCGGCGTCCTTGAAACGCTGGTAGGCGCGGCCCGGCCAGACGGTGTCGCCGCTCTGGCGCGCGGCCAGCACCAGCATGCCCAGCGCCAGGCCGGCGAGTGCACGGCGGCCGCTGGAAACCGGGTCGGGGCTGTAGCCGCCGCTGTCCTGGTGCGTTTCGTAGGCCCACAGCCAGTCGTCGTAGAGCGCGTGGGCGAGTTGCTCGCGCAGGGCTTCGCGCACGGCGTGCACGCGCTGCGGGTCGATCACGTCGAGCTGGTCGGCGATGTAGCTTTCGGATGGCAGCGTGAGCGCCAGTTCCTTGAAGGCCGCGTCGAGCTGCTCGTCGCGCAGCACACCGCGCAGCGCATCCAGGTAGGGCGCGTCGAGCACGATGGCGGCGGCCGCGTCGGGCGATTCGATGGCCGCGAGCAGCCGGCGCAGCGACAGGCGCTGGCTGGCTTCCCAGCGGTTGAACGGATCGCTGTCGTGGCGCAGCAGGGCCAGCAGTTGTGCATCGCTGTAGTCGATGTCGAGCACGACGGGCGCGCTGAAGGTGCGCAGCAGCGAGGGCACGGGCTCGGCGGCGATGCCGGTGTAGGTGACGGTGCTTTCGGCCTCGGTCAGCACCAGCGTCTGCTCGTGCGTGCCGGCGTGGGCGACGGCGATGGTTTCGCCCTGGGCCTGCAGCGGCAGGGCCTGGCCGTCGGCACCGACCAGGCCGAGCGTGACGGGGATGACGGCCGGCAGTTTGTCGGCCTGGCCGGGCGTGGCGGGCACGCTTTGGCTGAAGGTCAGGCTGTAGGTCTGCGCGTCGGCGTCGAAGCGGGTCTGCACACGCACGCGCGGCGTACCAGCCTGGCCGTACCAGCGCTTGAACTGCGGCAGCAGGCGTGCGAGCTGGCTGTCGGGGTTGGCGTCGGCAATGGCCTGGGCGAAGTCGTCGCAGGTGACGGCCTGGCCGTCGTGGCGCTCGAAGTACAGCGCGATGCCTTTTTCGAAACCGGCGCGGCCGACCAGGGTCTGCATCATGCGCACCACTTCCGCACCCTTTTCGTAGATGGTGACGGTGTAGAAGTTGTTGATCTCGATGTAGCTGTCCGGGCGCACCGGGTGGGCCATGGGGCCGGCGTCCTCGGGGAACTGCGCGGTGCGCAGCACCCGCACGTCGTCGATGCGCTTGACGGCGCGGGCGCTGGCCAGGCCGGCCAGGTCCATGCTGAATTCCTGGTCGCGAAAGACCGTCAGGCCTTCCTTGAGGCTGAGCTGGAACCAGTCGCGGCAGGTCACGCGGTTGCCGCTCCAGTTGTGGAAATACTCGTGGCCGACCACGCTTTCGATGTTGGCAAAGTCAACGTCGGTGGCGGTGGCCGGGTTGGCCAGCACGTACTTGGTGTTGAAGATGTTCAGGCCCTTGTTTTCCATCGCGCCCATGTTGAAGTCGCTGGTGGCGACGATCATGAAGCGTTCCAGGTCGAGCGGCAGGCCGAAGCGCGCCTCGTCCCACAGCACCGAGTGGATGAGCGAGTTCATCGCGTGCTCGGTCTTGTCGAGGTCGCCCGGGCGCACGTAGACCTGCAGCAGGTGCTCGCGGCCATTGCGCGCGGTGATGCGCTGCTCGCGCGCGACCAGGGCGCCGGCCACCAGCGCGAACAGGTAGCAGGGTTTCTTGAAGGGATCGACCCACTTGGCGTAGTGGCGGCCTTCGTTGCCGGGGCCGTCGAGGTCGCCGCTGGCCACCAGGTTGCCGTTGGACAGCAGCACCGGGTACTTGGCCTTGTCGGCGCGCAGCGTGACGGTGTAGCTGGCCATCACGTCCGGGCGGTCGAGGAAGTAGGTGATGCGGCGGAAACCCTCGGCCTCGCACTGCGTGAAGAAGGTGTCCTGGCTCACGTACAGACCCATGAGCTGGGTGTTCTTGGACGGGCAGCAGGTGGTGAAGATTTCCAGCTCGAAGCTGCCGTCGGCCGGCAGGTTGTCGAGCACGAGCTGCTTGCCTTCCATGCGGAAGGAACTGGACTGGCCGTTGACCAGCACGCGCGCCAGGTTCAGGTCCTCGCCGTCGAGCTTGAGCGGCTGCACCGGCACGTCGGCATTGCGGCGCAGCGTCATGCGGTTGGCCACACGGGTCTTGGCCGGGTCGAGGTCGAAGGTCAGGTCGACCGTGTCGATCCAGTAAGGCGTGGCCGTGTAGTCTTCGCGCCGGATGGCGACAGGCTGTCCCAGTTCGTCACGCAACATCGAGTGTCTCCAGGAAGGGGTGGGCGAGCAGTTCGCGGAAATCGGTGATGGCGGCCAGCACGTGCGGGCCGGCCAGTTCTTCGGCGGTGTGGGTGGTGCAGACGGCCACGGCGCGCATGCCGGCGCGGCGCGCGGCCTCGATGCCGTAGGGCGCGTCCTCGAACACCAGGCAGTGCGCCGGGTCGACGTCCAGCCGCTGGGCCGCGGCCAGGAAGATGGCCGGATCGGGCTTGCCCGGCAGGCCCTCGTCGCCACCGACGACCGCCTGGGCGGGCGGGTCCAGCCGCAGGCGGTCGAGCGCGAAGGCCAGGTTGGCCTGGTTGCCGGCCGAGCCCACGCCGATCTTGATGCCGCGCGCGGCCGCGCGCCCCGCGAACTCGGTCACGCCGGCCACGGCCTGGAAATCCTGCGCGAACAGCTCGCGGTAGATGGCTTCCTTTTCGTCGTTGAGCGGCAGCGCCTCGGCGTCGGTGAACTCGCGCCCGAACATGGCGCTCACGCACTCGCGGCCGTTGCGGCCGTTGATGCGCGCCAGGAAGGCCGCCGGGTCGCCGATGGGCTGATCATGGCGCTGCGCAAACACTTGCCAGGCGCGGATGTGCGTGGGCAGCGAGTGGATCATGGTGCCATCCATGTCGAAGATGATGGCGCGAACGGAGCGGGTCGAAAGAGACATCGGCGGCGGTGGCGTGGTGGGTGGATCGGGTCGATCAGACGCCCTGCTTGAGCGAGGCTTCGATGAAGGGGTCGAGGTCGCCGTCGAGCACCTTCTGGGTGTTGGAGATCTCGACGTTGGTGCGCAGGTCCTTGATGCGGCTGGAGTCCAGCACGTAGCTGCGGATCTGGTGGCCCCAGCCCACGTCGGTCTTGCTGTCTTCGAGCTTTTGCTGCGCCTCCATGCGCTTGCGCATCTCGTAGTCGTACAGGCGCGAGCGCAGACGCTGCCAGGCCACGTCGCGGTTGCTGTGCTGGCTGCGGCTGTCCTGGCACTGCACGACGATGCCGGTGGGCACGTGGGTCAGGCGCACGGCCGAGTCGGTCTTGTTGATGTGCTGGCCGCCCGCGCCCGAGGCGCGGTAGGTGTCGGTGCGCACGTCCGAGGGGTCGATGTTGACCTCGATGCTGTCGTCGATCTCGGGCGAGACGAAGACGCTGGCAAAGCTGGTGTGGCGCCCGCCGGACGAGTCGAAGGGCGACTTGCGCACCAGGCGGTGCACGCCGGTTTCGGTGCGCAGCAGGCCGTAGGCGTATTCGCCCTCGATCTTGATCGAGGCGCTCTTGATGCCGGCCACGTCGCCTGGCGTTTCTTCGTCCACGGTGACCTTGAAGCCCTTGCGCTCGGCGTACTTGAGGTACTGGCGCAGCAGCATGCTGGCCCAGTCGCAGGCTTCGGTGCCGCCGGCGCCGGACTGGATGTCCAGGAAGGCGTTGTTGGGGTCGGCCGGCTGGTTGAACATGCGGCGGAATTCGAGCTTCTCGACCTCGGCTTCGAGCTTGGCGGCTTCATCGGCGATGGTCTGTAGGCCGCTTTCGTCGCCGTCCTCGCGGCTCATCTCATAGAGCTCGGTGTTGTCGGCCAGCTCGCGCCCGAGCGTGTCGAGCACCAGCACGATGGCTTCGAGCGACTTCTTTTCCTTGCCCAGTTCCTGGGCCCGCTTGGGGTCGTTCCAGACCGCGGGATCTTCCAGCGCGGCGTTGACGTCTTCTAGTTTGCGTTGCTTTTGATCGTAGTCAAAGATACCCCCGGAGCTCGGCGGTGCGAGCCAGGAGGTCTTCGAGTTTGCTGCCGATCTGGTTGATGCGTTCTGCGTCCATGGGTGCGGGGTTCCTGCTGGGGCGGCGGCCGTGGGCGCGGGCTGCTTACGTGGAGCCGGAAGCGGCGGGGCGGGCCAGGGCCTTGCCGATGAAAGTCAAAAAAAGGATCGGCCGCAGGTGCCTGGGGCGGGCCTGTCGACCGGTTGTCAGTCGGCTATTTTCCCATGGCCGGGGGCCGGCCGGAAATTCAGGCCGGAACGGGGCACGGGCGTGCGGCCGTTCAGTCCGGACGATCTCGATTCCGTAGCGGTGCGATCCAGACCTGCACGAATCACACAGGGCTTTTACACTTAGCGGTTTGGCCGGCCGCGTGGGTGCGGACCGGCCGTCGAGACCCTTCTCTCAAGGAAACGATTCGATGTCTGAATTCACCAAGGTCCGGCTGGGCCGCAGCGATCTCCACGTCAGCCCCATCTGCCTGGGCACCATGACTTTTGGCGAACAGGTCGGCCAGGACACGGCGTTTGCCGTGATGGACCGGGCGCTCGAACGCGGTGTGGACTTCTTCGACACCGCCGAGATGTACCCCGTGCCGGCCCGTGCCGAAACCTATGGCGCGACCGAGCGCATCCTGGGCAACTGGTTCGCCAGCCGCCCGGGCGCACGCGACAAGGTGGTGCTGGCCTCCAAGGTGGCCGGGCCGTCGCGTGGCTACGACTGGATCCGCGGCGGCAGCGCCAACCTCACGCAGGCCGACATCGTGAGCGCCTGCGACGACAGCCTGCGCCGCCTGCAGACCGACCACATCGACCTCTACCAGATCCATTGGCCGGTGCGCTCGGCGCCGGCCTTCGGCCGCGTCTACTTCGACCCGACCACCGACGAGGCAGCCCTGTCGTCCATCCACGAGCAACTGCGGGGTCTGGCAACCCTGGTCCAGGCGGGCAAGGTGCGCGCCATCGGCCTGTCCAACGAAACGCCCTACGGCGTGGCCGAGTTCGTGCGGCTGGCCGAGCAGCACGGTCTGCCGCGTGTGGCGACCGTGCAGAACCCCTATTGCCTGGTCAACCGCAGCGTGGACAACGCCCTGGACGAGACACTGCACCGCCTGGACGTGTCGCTGCTGGCCTACTCGCCGCTGGGCTTTGGCCTGCTCACGGGCAAGTACGACGCCAGCGGCCTGAGTGGGCCGGGCGCGCCGGCTGGCGCACGCATCGCCACGTATGAATCGGTGCGCCGCCAGCGCTGGGGCCGCCCCGAGGCGCTGGCGGCCGCGCGCCTGTACAACGCGCTGGCGCGCGAGCACGGCCTGACGCCCACGCAGTTGGCGCTGGCCTTCTGCTACACGCGCTGGGTGGTCAAGAGCACCATCATCGGCGTGACCAGCGTGGCCCAGCTCGACGAGGACCTCGACGCCTGGGGCACCACGCTGTCGCCAGAGCTGCTGGCGGCCGTCGACGCGATCCGCTGGGCCCACCGCGACCCGGCGGTCTGACCACGCGCCGTGGCCAAGAAGGATCACATCAGCGAGACGCCGGCCACGCAGTTGCTCAAGCGGCACGGCGTGGCCTTCACCGGCCATGCCTACGACTACGTCGAGCACGGCGGCGCGCAGCACAGCGCGGCGGTGCTGGGACTGGACCCGCATGCCGTGGTCAAGACGCTGGTCATGCAGGACCAGGACGCGCGGCCGCTGCTGGTGCTGATGCACGGCGACCGCCAGGTCTCGACCAAGAACCTGGCGCGCCAGATCGGCGCCAAGTCGGTCGAGCCCTGCAAGCCCGAGGTCGCCAACCGGCACAGCGGCTACCTGGTGGGCGGCACCTCGCCCTTCGGCACCCGGCGCGCCATGCCGGTCTACATCGAGCAGGGCATCCTCGCGCTGCCGCGCATCGCCATCAACGGCGGGCGGCGGGGTTATCTGGTGCAGATCGACCCGCAGGTCTGCGTCCAATTGCTGGGCGCGCGCCCGGTCGAGTGCGCGCTGCCGCTATGAAGAAATCCTAATAACCTAGGCTGGAAACCTTCGATCGCCCGGCGCGCGGCCCTCGCGACAATTCCCGTTGTGCCGCCGCCGGCCCGTTGTGGGCGTGTCTTGCGTGTGCGGCGCCGACACGGAGGATCGCCCCATGACTGCTCCCCTTTCCCGCCGCCTGCTTGCGGCGATGGCCGCCGCCGCACTGGCCTGCCTGGCGCTGCCCGGCACGGCTGCCGCTGCCGACAAACTGCGCATCGGTGTGGTGCCCGGCGCCTATGCCGACTCCGTCAACGTGGCGGCGCAAGAGGCCAAAGCCCAGGGCATCAACGTCGAGGTGATCGAGTTCACCGACTGGACCACGCCCAACGTGGCCGTGGATTCGGGCGACATCGACATCAATTACTTCCAGCACCAGCCCTTCCTGAACAACGCGATCCAGAAGCAGGGCTTCAAGCTCGCCAGCGCTGGCACCGGCATCCTGGCCAACGTGGGCCTGTACTCGCTCAAATACAAGAAGGTCGAGGACGTGCCCGTGGGCGGCAAGGTCGGCATCGCCAACGACCCGGTCAACCAGGGACGCGGCCTGTTGCTGCTGCAGAAGGTCGGCCTCATCAAGCTCAAGCCGAACGTCGGCTACCTGGGCACGCTCAACGACATCGTCGACAACCCCAAGAAGCTGAGCTTCGTCGAGGTCGAGGGGCCGCAGCTCGTGCGCATCACCAAGGATGTCGACATCGCCCAGGGTTATCCGCACTTCATCGTCGCGGCCAAGGCCTTCGATCCTTCCAGCGGCCTGGCCTATTCGGGCATCGAGGACGCGCAGTTCGCCATCCAGTTCGTCGTCAAGCAGGACCGGGTGAACGACCCGGTGGTGCAGAAGTTCATCCGCATCTACCAGGGCTCGGCCGCCGTCAAGGCTGCCGCGCACAAGGCTTTTGCCGACGACAACCGCCTGTACACGCTGGCCTGGATTCGCTCCTGAGCGACCCAGCGCCACGCCGATCACCGCTGCTTTCCAGGGAGAAATTGCTCATGAACCTCAACATCAACACCTACCGCCGCTGGTTTGTGGCTGCACTGGCCGGCCTGGCGCTGTCCGCCGGCGCGCAGACGCTTGAGGTCGTCAAGGTGGGCTCGACCCCCGGCGTGACGTCCGACGCGGTTCAGGCCCTGGTGGCCGAGGGCAAACGCAACGGGCTGGACATCCGGGTGGTCGAGTTCACCGACTGGACGCTGCCCAACGAAGCCGTCAACAACCGCGACATCGACCTCAACTTCTTCCAGCACCAGGCCTTCCTGAACAACGTCATCAAGGAGCGCGGCTACAAGCTTGAGCTGATCGGCCTGGGCCTGCTGCAGAACATCGGGCTGTATTCCAACCGCATCCAGTCGCTCGGCGCGATCCCGAACAAGGCCAAGGTGGCCATCGCCAACGACCCGGTCAACCAGGGCCGGGGCTTGCTGCTGCTGCAGCGGGCCGGCCTCATCCAGCTTCGGCATGGCACCGACCCCGGCGCCCGCGTGGACGACGTGGTGAGCAACCCCAAACAACTGCAGTTCTTCGAGATCGAGGGACCGCAGCTCATCCATTCGTTGCCGGACGTGGACCTGGCCGTGGTCTGGCCCAGCTACTTCGTCAACGCGGGCAAGAAGGACCAGGCGGGCAAGGCGCTGCTGTATTCGGGCGTGGCCGACAGCTTCTACGCCATGGGCTTTGCCGCACGCAGCGACCGCGCCAGCGAGCCCAAGCTGCGCAAGTTCGTCGAGCTGTTCCAGCACTCGCCCGAGGTGCGCCGCGTCATTGCCGATCGTTTCGACGGCAACGCCAACCTGTACACGCTGCCCTGGCAGAACTGAGCGCGAAAGGAACGCACCCATGGCTCACTCCTTTGCCCTGCGGCAGGGCTTGCCCGCCGCCGCCACTGCGACGGCGAGCCAAGAGGCCCACGTTCAGCCCCAGGCCGCGAACAACGGTGGTGGCGTGTCCGCCGCCGCCGGGTCCGTCGCCTTTCGTGGCCTGGCCAAGATTTACCACTCGTCGGCCGGCGCGGTGCCGGCGCTCGAAGACATCACGCTCGACATTCCGGCGGGCACCATCTTCGGCATCATCGGGCGCAGCGGCGCGGGCAAGTCCAGCCTGCTGCGCACTATCAACCGGCTGGAGCAACCCACGAGCGGCCAGGTGCTGGTCGACGGCGTGGACATCGGCACGCTGGGCGAAGGCGAGCTGGTGCAACTGCGCCGACGCATCGGCATGATCTTCCAGCACTTCAACCTGCTGTCGGCCAAGACGGTGTTCGACAACGTCGCGCTGCCGCTCAAGGTTGCGGGCGTGCCGCGCGCCGAGATCGATGCGCGTGTGAACGAACTGCTGGCGCTGGTGGGCCTGCAGGACAAGCACAAGACCTACCCGAGCCGGCTGTCGGGGGGCCAGAAGCAGCGCGTGGGCATCGCACGCGCCCTGGCCACGCGGCCCGAGATCCTGCTGTGCGACGAGGCCACCTCCGCGCTCGATCCCGAGACCACGCAGTCCATCCTGGCGCTGCTGCGCGACATCAACCGCCGCCTGGGCATCACCGTCATCCTGATCACGCACGAGATGAGCGTGATCCGCGAGATCGCCGACCAGGTGCTGGTGCTGGAGCAGGGCCGCACTGCCGAGCTGGGGCCCGTCTGGCAGGTCTTCGGCTCGCCCCGGCATGACGCCACGCGCGCACTGCTGGCGCCGCTGCAGCACGGCCTGCCCGACGACCTGCGCGCGCGCCTGCAGGCCGAACCACCGGCCAGCGGCGCCTTCGAGCGCATCCTGCAACTGGGCTACAGCGGCGAAGGTGGGCTCGAACCCGACCTCGCCCGCATCGCGCAGGTGCTGCCGCCGGGCGCGCGCCTGGCGCACGGCGGTGTCGACCGCATCCAGGGCCACGCGCACGGCCGCCTGCTGCTGGCCATCGACGGCCGGCTGCCGCTGCCGGATCTTGCCGCCCTCACGCAAGGCCCGTCGGCCATTGCGCACCATATCGAAGTGATCGGCTATGTCGTTGCTTGATTTTTCACTGTCCATTCCCGCCGAACGCTACTGGCAGGCGCTGGCCGACACGCTGACCATGGTGGGCGTGTCGGGCGGCTTTGCCTTCCTGGCCGGCATTCCGCTGGCCGTGCTGCTGATCGTCACGGCGCCCGGCGGCTTTCTGGCCTCGCCGCGCGTCAACCGTGCCATCGGCAGCGTGGTCAATGGCTTTCGGGCCACGCCCTTCATCGTGCTGCTGGTGGCGCTGATTCCGTTCACGCGCCTGGTGGCCGGCACCACCATCGGCGTGTGGGCCGCCATCGTGCCGCTGGCCATCAGCGCCACGCCGTTCTTTACGCGCATCGCCGAGGTCAGCCTGCGCGAGGTCGACCACGGCCTGATCGAAGCGGCACAGGCCATGGGCTGCAAGAAGCGGCACATCGTGCGCCACGTCTACCTGCCCGAGGCGCTGCCCGGCATCGTCGGCGGCTTCACCATCACGCTGGTGGCGCTGATCAGCTCCTCGGCCATGGCCGGTGCCGTGGGCGCAGGCGGCCTGGGCGACCTGGCCATCCGCTACGGCTACCAGCGTTTCGACACGCAGGTGATGGTCATCGTGATCGCCGTGCTGATCGCGCTGGTCACCGTGGTGCAGACCTCGGGCGACGCCTATGTGCGGCGGCTGCGCAATCGCTGAGCCCTGCTGGGTTTTGCATCAGAAAGACGACGATGATCCAACGACGATTTCTCCACGCACTGACCTTGCTGCTTGGCATGGCCGCGCTGATGGGCCACGCGGTGGCCGCGCCGCTGAAGATCGGCGTGTTTGCCGATTCGGTCGAGGTGGCGGCGCAGGAAGCCCGCAAGCAGGGCCTGGACGTGCAGCTCGTCGAGTTCACCGACTGGGCCACGCCCAACGTGGCACTGGACGCCGGTGACATCGACCTCAACTACTACCAGAACAGCAACTACCTGGCCAATGCCCTGCGCGAGAAGAACTTCAAATTCGTCAGCGTGCAGTCGGGCATCCTGTCCTACCTCGGGCTGTACAGCCTCAAGCACAAGACCCTGGCCGACCTGCCCAACGGCGCGCGGGTCGCGATCGCCAGTGACCCGGTGAACATCGGGCGCGGCCTGCGCCTGCTGCAGCATGCCGGGCTGATCAAGCTGCGCCCGGACACCGGCTTGCTCACGGGCTTCAAGGACATCGTGGACAACCCGAAGAACCTGCGCTTCGTCGAGGTCGAAGGCCCGCAACTGGCGCGCGTCACGCCCGACGTGGGCCTGGCCCAGGGTTTCTTCCCGTATTTCATCATCGCCTCCAAGTCCTTCGACGCCACCAAGGGTCTGGCCTACACCCGTTACGAGGACGACTCCTGGGCCATCCAGTTCGTGGCGCGCGCCGACAAGGCCAGCGATCCGCGCATCGCCCAGTTTCTGCAGGTCTACAAGAGCTCGCCCGCCGTGCGCAAGGCCATCGACGCGTTCTACCTGAACGACTCCAAGCTCTACCGCCTGACCTGGCTCAAAGACTGATTTTTTAGAGGACTTCATGCGTTTTTCGACACGGCTTGGCATGGCTGTCGCCAGCCTTGCGCTGCTGGCCGGCACCACCTGGGCGCAGGCGCCGCTCAAGATCGGGGTGACGCCCGGGCCGCTGGCCGATTCGATCGAAGTCGCGGCGCGCGAGGCGCGCCAGCAGGGCATGGCGGTGCAGGTCGTCGAGTTCACCGACTGGACCACGCCCAACGCCGCCTTGGCAGCCAAGGACCTGGACGCCAACTACTTCCAGCACCACGCCTTCCTCGACAACGCCATCCGGCAGCGGGGTTACAAGTTCCGCAGCATCGGCGTCGGTTTGCAGGGCAGCCTGAGGTTGTACTCCGCGCGCTACCAGCGGCTGGAGGACGTGCCCAACGGTGCGCGCCTGGCCATTGCCGACGACCCGGCCAACCAGACCCGGGCGCTGAGTTTCCTGCGTGATGTCGGCCTGATCACGCTCAAGGTGCGCAATCCGCGCGATATCTCGACCAACGACATCGCCAGTAACCCACGCCAGCTCAAATTCGTCGAGATTCCGGGCCCGCAACTGGTGCGCTCGTTCGAGGACGTGGACCTCGAGGTTTCGCCGCCCAGCGGCTTCGTGACGGCCGGACGCAAGGACGTGGCCAACGCTGCGCTGCGTTATTCGCTGGACGACGACAGCTATTGGGCCATCCAGTTCGTGAGCCGCGACGACAACGCCGCCGATCCACGCCTGGCGAAATTCATCGCGATCTACAAGGCCTCGCCCGAGGTGCGCCAGCAACTGCACGCGTCTTACGGCAGCAACCGCAACTTCTACCGCCTGGCCTGGCTGGCGGCAAAGCCTCAGCCATGAAGGCGCGGGCGCTGGCGTTGCGCGAGGTTGGCGATCCCGGGATTCTGAGCCGCTAACCCTCTCTCCAGCAAAACCCATCATGAGCGTCGACGTCTTCTGGTTCCTGCCCACCTCGGGCGATACACGCTACCTCGGCACGTCCGACTTCGGGCGCAAACCCACCTTCGAGTACCTGCACAGCATCGCCACCACGAGCGAGAACCTGGGTTACGACGGGCTGCTGATTCCCACCGGCAGTTCCTGCCTCGACCCGTGGGTGGTCGCGGCCAGTCTGGTGCCGGTCACACGGCGCATCAAGCTGCTGGTGGCGTTGCGCACCTCGCTGGGCGGGCCGGCGGCATCGGCGCGCCAGGCGGCCACGCTCGATGCGGCGCTGCAGGGGCGGCTGCTGCTCAATGTGGTGCCGGGCGGCGATGCGGTCGAGCTCGAAGCCGACGGCGTTTTCCTCGACCATGACGCGCGTTATGCCAATGCCGACGAGTTCCTGACGATCTGGCGCCGGCTGCTGCAGGGTGAAACCGTCGACCACGACGGGCGTTTCTACAAGGTGCGCGGCGCCCGGAATTTTTTTGCGCCCGTGCAAAAGCCCCATCCACCGCTGTACTTTGGCGGCTCGTCCGATGCCGCGCACGACCTGGCCGCCAGGCAGGTCGATGCCTATCTGACCTGGGGCGAGCCACCGGCCGCCGTGGCCGAAAAATTTGCCGACATCCGCCGCCGTGCCGCCCAGCACGGCCGCACCGTGCGGCTGGGCGTGCGCCTGCACGTCATCGTGCGCGAGACCAACGACGAGGCCTGGGCCGATGCCGAACGCCTGATCAGCCACCTGAGCGACGACGACATCGCGCGGGCGCAGCAGAACTACGCGCGCATGGACTCCGTGGGCCAGGCGCGCATGGCTGCGCTGCACGGCGGGCGGCGCGACCAGCTTGAAGTGGCGCCCAACCTGTGGGCCGGCGTGGGCCTGGTGCGCGGCGGTGCCGGCACGGCGCTGGTGGGCGATGCCAAGACCGTGGCCGCGCGCCTGCAGGAGTACGTGGACGCGGGCGCCGATACCTTTGTGCTGTCGGGTTATCCGCACCTGGAGGAGTCCATCCGTTTTGCCGAGCTGGTGTTTCCGCTGCTGGGCAAAGCCGCCGTGACCGACCGTGACAACGCCCAGACCGGCGGTGCCTTCGATGTGCGCGCAGGGCGGGCCCCTGTGCGGCCGTGAACGGCTCGCGCTTTTTTTATTTTTTTCCGACCTGAGACCATCCATGCCAGCACAACAACCCATCACCCAAGGCTGGGGCGAAGGCCCCAGCGAGCGCTACGAAGCCCTGGCCCAACGCTTTCGCCCCGTGTTCGCCGAGATCCGCGCCGGCGCTGTCGAACGCGAGCTTCAGCGCCGCCTGCCGCATCAGGAAATCCGCCGCCTGGCTGCGGCCGGCCTGACCGCCGTGCGCGTGCCCACCGAATTCGGCGGCGCCGGTGCGAGCCTGCCCGAGCTGTTCAATCTGCTGATCGAGCTGGGCGAGGCCGACTCCAACGTCGCGCAGTCCATTCGCGCGCACCTGGGCTTTGTCGAGATCGTGCTCAATTCAAGTCGCAGCGCCTGGCGCGAGACCTGGCTGCGCCGGCTGGCCGCGGGCGAGCTCGTTGGACCGGGCCGTGGCGAGACGGGCGAGGTGCAGCAAGGCGCGCTGCAGACCCGGCTGTATCAGCGCGACGGCCAGTGGTTTCTGGACGGCCGCAAGTTCTATTCGACGGGCTTGCTCTACGCCGACTGGGCCGACGTGGGCGCCACGGGCGAAGACGGACTGTCCTATGCCGTGGTGGTGCGCCGCAGCGACGAAGGCGTGCAGCCGCTCGACGACTGGAACGGCTTTGGCCAGCGGCTGACGTCCAGCGGCACCACGCATTACCGCAACGTGCCGGTCGATCCGTCGGAAATCCGGCCGGACGAGGAGCGTTTCCCTTATTCGCAGGCCTTTTTCCAGCTGGTGCACCTGGCCACCATCGCGGGCATCGGCCGCGCCATCAGCAGCTAGACCGCCGAGGCGGTGCGCGAACGCAAGCGCAGCTTCAGCAGCGGCAATGCCGCGCTGGTGCGCCACGATCCGCAGATCCTGGAAGTCGTGGGGCGGCTGCGCGCGGCGGCCTACAGCGCCGGCGCCATCGTGCAGCACAACGCACGTGCGCTGGAGCGGGCCTGGGCGGCGAGCCAGAGCGGCGACGCCACCGCGATCGAGGACACGCGGGCCCTGGCCGACCTGGAGATCGCGCAGTCCCAGTCGGTCGTGATCGAACTCGTCCTGCAGGCATCCTCGCACCTGTTCGATGCGCTGGGCGCGTCGTCGACGCTGGTGCCCAAGGGACTGGACCGCTTCTGGCGCAACGTGCGCACGCTGGCCACGCACAACCCGCGCATCTACAAGGACCGCATCGCGGGTGACTTCGCGGTCAATGGCACGCCGGCGCCGGCGCAGTGGAAGATCGGGGTGGTGGGGGCCTCGCAATAAAAAAACCCGATGGCTCAAGCCATCGGGGCGCGGTGGTGGGGCAGGGCGATGGCTTTGCCGGTTCAGGCCACCCGAAGCTGCTGCGCCACCGGTGCGCGGCGGTGCGCCTCGAACAGCGGCACGGCGCGTTCGACCGCCAGCTGGATGCGCGCCTGCAGGTGGGCGCTGCTGATGTCGTAGCCGTCGAAGTCGGCGGTCGCGCCGTACACGCCGATGGGCAGCGTGATCGACTGCAGAAAGCTGAAGAGCGGGCGCAACTGGTGGTCGATCACCAGCGCGTGGCGGTCGCTGCCGCCGGTGGCCGCCAGCAGCACGGGCGTGTTGGCCAGCGCGTCGATGCCGACCAGGTCGAACAGGTGCTTGAAGTGGCCGGGCAGGCCGCCGCGGTAGACGGGCGTTGCGGCGATGATCAGGTCGGCGTTTTCGATGGCCTGCAGCTGGGTTTCGATGTGCGCGGGCAGTTCGCCGCGGCCGAGCGCGGCGCCCAGGTCGCGCGCGATGTCGGCCAGGTTGACGACTTCGGCCTGCAGATGCAACTGGCCTTGCAGGCCATCGATCAGGGCTTGGGCCAGCACGAGGGTGCGGGAGGGCGCAAAGCTGCTGCCGGAAACGGCAACGACCTTGAGTGCGGGGGGCGTGGCGGTGGGGGAGGAACTCATGACGATGAGCGTCGACGACGCTGGACGGAAAGAAATACCAGCCAGCTTGCGCGTGTGGCGGGCTTTTGCCAACGATGGTTTGTTCACTAGGTCATCCGTTTTCCGAGCATGGCCGGCGCAGCGCGTTTCGTCCAGGCGCATGCTGGCAGAATGCCTGGGTTTGCGTCGGCCTTGCCGCCGGCGGTGGCGCCCCGCGCCGCTTTTGTCTTCACGCCTACCGTGCCCGAATTTCTCGCCGAGGGATCCGTCTTGCTGTCCGACCTGATTTTTCCGTTGCTGGCCGCCCTGCTGGCCTACCTGATCGGCTCGCTGAGCTTTGCCGTCATCGTCAGCCGCGCCCTGGGGCTCAACGACCCGCGCCAGTACGGCAGCGGCAACCCGGGCGCGACCAATGTGCTGCGCTCGGGCAGCAAACTGGCGGCGGTGCTCACGCTGCTGCTGGATGCCGCCAAGGGTTGGCTGCCGGTGTGGGCTGTGGGCGTCTGGGGCCCTGCCCATGGCCTGCATGAAGGCACGCAGGCGCTGGTCGCCCTGGGCGCTTTCCTGGGGCATCTCTACCCGGTGTTCTTCCGCTTCAAGGGTGGCAAGGGCGTGGCCACGGCCGCGGGCGTGCTGCTGGGCATCGACGGCTGGCTGGGCCTGTTCGTGCTGCTGACCTGGCTGGCCGTGGCGGTGGTCTCGCGCTACTCGTCGCTGGCCGCGCTGGTCGCGGCCATTGCCGCGCCGCTGGCCTTTCTGCTGGCCGACGGCGCCTGGTGGCGGGCCGACCGCTGGCTGGTCCTGGCCGTGGTGGCCATGAGCGCTCTGCTGATCTGGCGCCACCGCGCCAACATCGGCCGCCTGATGCGTGGCCAGGAATCGCGCCTGGGCAGCAAGGACAAGAGTGCCAGTCCCGCCGGCGGCCAGCCGGGCGCAGGAAAATCCAAACCCAAGCCGCGGCACTGAGCCGCCCCTTCCTTCCGCGCGGCGGCCCGAGCGGCCGGCCGTTTTTGCAACCCGATCGAAAGAGCAACACCACCATGGCAGATTTTCAGCGCCTGCACGTCGAGTCCCGCTGGTCCGAGCTGGCCATCCACAACGGCGTCGTCTACCTGGCCGGCCAGGTGCCGGACGACCCGAGCGAGGACATCCAGGGCCAGACCCGCCAGGTCCTGGGCATGATCGACCGCCTGCTGGCCCAGGCCAACAGCGCCCGCTCGCGCCTGCTGCGTGTGCAGATCTACCTGCGCAACATCGAGGACATCGGCGCCATGAACGAGGTCTGGGACCAATGGATCGGCGAAGTGCCCGGCCACGCCCCGCCACGCGCCACCGTCGAAGCCCGCCTGGCCAACCCCGACTACCTCATCGAAGTCGTCGCCACCGCCGCGCAGATCGACTGACGGCCTGCGCCGCCAGCCCTCTGAACGACAAAGGCCCGCTGGCAACACAGCGGGCCTTTGTCGTTCAGACGAACCGAAGATTGCGAGGCCCTTCAAGTCGCAGCGTGGACGGGCTTTGCCCGTTCACGGCTGCGGCCCCCCAGTGGGGGGAAGAGCCGAAGGCGCTTCGGGGGGGCGTCTGGGCCTAGTCCCTGAAGTTGTTGAAGTTCACCGGCACGTCCGTCACATCCTTGCGGATCAGCGCCATGGTGGCCTGCAGGTCGTCGCGCTTGGCGCCGCTCACGCGCACCGAATCGCCCTGAATGGCGGCCTGCACCTTGATCTTGCTGTCCTTGATCAGGCGCTGGATCTTCTTGCCCAGTTCGGCTTCGATGCCGTTGCGGATCTTGATCACCTGCTTGACCTTGTCGCCGCCGATCTTCTGGGGCTTTTCGAGGTCGAGAAAACGCACGTCGACGTTGCGTTTGGTGAGCTTGTTGCGCAGGATGTCCTCGACCTGCGTGAGTTGGAACTCGGCGTCGCCGAACAGCGTGATTTCCTTGTCCTTGAGTTCGATGGCGGCCGAGGTGCCCTTGAAGTCGAAACGGGTGCCGATTTCCTTGGCGGCGTTGTCCACGGCGTTTTTGACCTCGACGAAATCGGCTTCGCAAACGATGTCGAAAGAAGGCATGAGAGTGGATCCTGGATGCAAGCGCCGGGCGCACGACGAGGGTGCGCCGGCCGGGTGAGAAAATAGCGGAATATGTTAGTCGAGAATCAGGTCCCCCTCCAGCGCTACAACACCTTCGGCATCGTCGCCAAGGCGCAGACGCTGGTGCGCATCCGCGGCGAGGCGGACATCTATGGCCTGCTGGCCGACCCGGCCCTGGCCGCCGTGCCCAAGTTCATCCTGGGCGGCGGCAGCAACATCGTGCTCACGGGCGACGTGCGCCCGCTGGTGCTCAAGGTCGAGATCGCCGGGCGGCGCCTGGTGCAGGAAACCGAGCGCGCCTGGATCGTCGAGGCCGGCGCGGGCGAGCTCTGGCACGACGTCGTCGCGTGGACGCTGGAGCAGGGCTATGCCGGCCTGGAAAACATGGCGCTGATCCCCGGCACGGTGGGCGCCGCGCCGGTGCAGAACATCGGGGCCTACGGCGTCGAGCTGCAGGACCGCTTCGATTCGCTCGACGCCATCGACCTGCGCACGGGCGAGGCCTTCACGCTCGATGCCGTGCAGTGCGGCTTTGGCTACCGCGACTCGGTGTTCAAGCACGCACCGGCCCAGCCCGGCGACCTGGGGCTGGCCGGCTGCGCGCTGATCACGCGGGTGCGCCTGCGCCTGCCCAAGCCCTGGAAGCCCGAGCTGGGCTACCTCGACCTGCAGCGGCGGCAGGAGGAAACCGGCGTCGAGCATCCGTCGGCGCGCGACATCTTCGGCTGGGTCTGCGACATCCGCAGCAGCAAGCTGCCGGACTGGCGTGTGCTGGGCAACGCCGGCAGCTTCTTCAAGAACCCGACCGTCACGGCCGACCAGTGCGCCGACATCATCGGGCGCGAGCCGCGCATCGTGCATTACCAACTCGACGACGGCCGTTTCAAGCTCGCCGCCGGCTGGCTGATCGACGCCTGCGGCTGGAAGGGCAAAAGCGTGGGCCACGCGGCCGTGTACGACCGCCAGGCGCTGGTGCTGGTCAACCGGGGCGGCGCGACGGGTGGCGAGGTCGTCACGCTCGCACGCGCCATTCAGACCAGCGTGTACGAGCGCTTCGGCATCCGGCTGGAGCCCGAACCGGTGATCGTCTGATCGCCAGAAGGCCAGCGGCCCTCGCAAGGAAGGAAGGGCGCTGGCGCGGACTCCTCAGTCGATCTGCAGGGACGTTGCCGTGCTTTGCGGCGCCTTCTTGGCCAGCTTGAGCGTCAGCACACCGTGTTCGAGCCGGGCCGAGCTGGCGGCCGCGTCGATGGCCTGCGGGAACTCATAGGCGAGCTTGACCTTGCGCGGCGCTTCTTCGGTGCTGGCGATGCGCAGCACGGCACCCTCGATGTCGATGGCCAGTTGTTCCTTGGCCAGGCCGGGCAGGTCGACGGAGAGGGTCCAGGTGGCCTCGTCCTCGTTGAAGCGGGCCGAGGCGGGACGCCCGGCGGCATGCACGGTACCGCCAATGAAACGTTCGAACGAGCGGTCGAAGGAGCGCAGGGCGGGCGAGTAGCTGAGGGTGCGCAGAGTCGGGGTCAGAAACATGGTGAACCTTCCAGTGAGGGATCAACGAGGGCAACAAGGTCGCGGCGGCGGGATGAACCGGTTCTGAGGTCGCCGGCACCCGTCTCGCTTGATCCCCATCTGTGAGTCCGGCCCTTGATTTCAAGGGCTTTTTTTGTCACGCGGCGGTTCTTGAAATTCCGCGATCCGGCCGCAGACGGTGCTGGATTCAGGAGGCGTGACCCTGGCAGGCGCCGGCGTTGGGGCGGCCCTTGCACTCGCGCCGCAGCCGCTGCGTGCGTTCGCTCGCACTTTCACCGCGGTCCTTGAGGAGGCGGACCTTGGCGGCCCTGGACGTCTTCGATTTGGCCTTCGACGCCGCCGCGTGTCCGGCCGTGGTGGGCGGTGAACTGGCCTGGGCAGTCTGTACACCCGCCAGGGCGCCGGCTGCGACCAGCGTCATGGCGGCGGCGAATACGCGGGCCAGGCTTTTCAGGCGTGGGCGGCGGCCCGTCGCTGGCGTGGGGGCTAGGTGATCGAGGCGATATGGCATGGCGTTGGTCCTCCCTGATGTGTTGTCGTGCCATCATGGTGGGTTGTTCCGAATGCGTTGCCATGACCGACCTTTTTGCCCCGATTCCCCGGGCGGATGTTCCCGCCTCGTCCTCGCCCCAGGCCGCCATCGAGACCGTGCAGGCCGACTACCACTGCGCGAGCCACGCGCAGGCCATCGTCGACCTGCTGGACGCCTATGCACGCGACCCCATGGGCGGGGGTGAGCCGCTGAGCGCCGAAACGCGCGAGCACCTCGTGCCCCGGCTGGCCCAGTTGCCCCACGCGCTGACCCTGCTGGCCTACGCGCCGGCGGGCGATGGGCCGGCCGTGCCCGTCGGTCTGCTCAATGCGTTCATGGGTTTTTCGACCTTCAAGGCGCAACCGCTGATCAACGTGCACGACGTGGCGGTCCTGCCTGGCCATCGCGGGCGGGGTGTGGGTCGCGCCTTGTTCGCGCATCTGGAAACGCTGGCGCGCGAGCGCGGCTGCTGCAAGCTCACGCTGGAGGTGCTGTCGGGCAACCATGTCGCCCAGCAGGCGTACCGGCGCCAGGGCTTCGCGCCTTACGACCTCGGGCCCGAGGACGGCACGGCGCAGTTCTGGCAGAAGTGGCTGTGAGCCGTCGGCGCTGAGTGCAACGGCCACGTTCGACGCCCGGGAGCGCTTGCCGTATAATCTTTCGGTTCTGCGTCCAGCTGGCTGTGCTGGCTGGGTGCGGAGCCTCACGGCGCGGGGATTTCCCCCTGCGTTCGCCTGTAGCCCTTCTAGGAAAACACCATGACCCAACTCGACAAGGCAGCCGTCATTGCCGACAACGCACGCGCCGCTGGCGACACTGGCAGCCCCGAAGTCCAAGTCGCTCTGCTGACCGCCCGCATCAACGAACTGACGCCCCACTTCAAGCAACACGCCAAGGACCACCATGGTCGCCGTGGCCTGCTGCGCATGGTCAGCCGCCGCCGCAAGCTGCTGGACTACCTGAAGTCCAAGGACGCTGACCGCTACACCGCGCTGATCGCCAAGCTGGGCCTGCGCAAGTAAGCACCCATTGCACAAGAACGCCTGAGTTAGCCCGCTAGCTCAGGCGTTTTTTACTTCGGAGCCAGGAACGACGAAGACGCGCTGTGTCATTCCACAAGGTTTTGCCCGCCATCGCGGACGAGATTTTCTGGAATGGCATCGTGTTCGAACTTCCACTCCGGCCTTTTCAGGCAAGGACTGCCTGCTCTCTAATCTGGAGTATCGAAGATGAGCCTGTTCAACAAAGTCACCAAGACCTTCCAATGGGGCCAGCACACCGTCAAGCTGGAAACGGGTGAAGTCGCCCGCCAGGCTTCTGGCGCCGTGCTGGTGGACATCGAAGGCACCGTGGTGCTCGCCACCGTGGTCGCGGCCAAGACCGCCAAGGCCGGCCAGGACTTTTTCCCGCTGACCGTCGACTACATCGAGAAGACCTACGCCGCCGGCAAGATCCCCGGCAGCTTCTTCAAGCGCGAAGCCAAGCCCAGCGAACTCGAAACCCTGACCAGCCGCCTGATCGACCGCCCGATCCGCCCGCTGTTCCCCGAGGGTTTCTTCAACGACGTGCACGTGGTCATCCACACCGTCTCGCTCAACCCTGAAGTCGACGCCGACATCGCCGCCATGGTGGGCGTGAGCGCCGCCCTGTCGATCTCTGGCATCCCGTTCAACGGCCCGATCGGCGCCGCGCGCGTGGGCTATATCAACGGCGAATACGTCCTGAACCCGGGCCAGACCCAGCGCAAGGACTCGCAGCTCGACCTGGTCGTCGCCGGCACCGAATCGGCCGTACTGATGGTCGAGTCCGAAGCGCAGCAGCTGTCCGAAGACATCATGCTGGGCGCCGTGGTCTACGGCCATGAACAAAGCCAGGCCGCCATCAACGCCATCCACGAACTGGTGCGCGACGCCGGCAAGCCCGTGTGGGACTGGCAGCCGCCCGCCAAGGACGAGCCCTTCATCGCCAAGGTCGCTGCCCTGGCCGAAGACAAGCTGCGCGCCGCCTACCAGATCCGCAGCAAGCAGGCCCGCACCCAGGCCCTGCGCGAGACCACGGCCAGCGTGCTCGCCGCGCTCAAGGAAGAGGGCGTTGAATTCGACGCCGTGAAGGTCGAAGGCCTGCTGTTCGACATCGAAGCGCGCATCGTGCGCAGCCAGATCCTGGCCGGCGAGCCGCGTATCGACGGCCGCGACACCCGCACCGTGCGCCCCATCGAGATCCGCAACAGCGTGCTGCCGCGCACCCACGGTTCGGCCCTGTTCACGCGTGGCGAAACCCAGGCGCTGGTCGTGACCACGCTGGGCACCGAACGCGACGCCCAGCGCATCGACGCGCTGGCTGGCGAGTTCGAAGACCGCTTCCTGTTCCACTACAACATGCCTCCCTTTGCCACCGGCGAAGTCGGCCGCATGGGCTCGACCAAGCGCCGCGAAATCGGCCACGGCCGCCTGGCCAAGCGCGCGCTCGTCGCCGTGCTGCCGAGCAAGGACGAGTTCCCCTACACCGTGCGCGTGGTCTCCGAGATCACCGAGTCCAACGGCTCCTCGTCCATGGCTTCGGTCTGCGGCGGCTGCCTGTCGATGATGGACGCCGGCGTGCCGCTGAAGGCGCACGTGGCCGGCATCGCCATGGGCCTGATCAAGGAAGACAACCGTTTTGCCGTGCTGACCGACATCCTGGGCGATGAAGATCACCTGGGCGACATGGACTTCAAGGTGGCCGGCACCGGCAACGGCATCACCGCGCTGCAGATGGACATCAAGATCCAGGGCATCACCAAGGAAATCATGCAAGTGGCTCTGGCTCAGGCCAAGGAAGCGCGCCTGCACATCCTGGGCAAGATGACCGAAGCCCTGGGCGAAGCCAAGGCCGAGGTGTCGAGCTTCGCGCCGCGCCTGTTCAGCTTCAAGATCAACCCCGAGAAGATCCGCGACGTGATCGGCAAGGGTGGCTCGACCATCCGCGCGCTGACCGAAGAAACCGGCACACAGATCGACATCGGCGAAGACGGCACCATCACCATCGCCTCCAACGATTCGGCCAAGGCTGACGAAGCCCGCCGCCGCATCGAGGAAATCACGGCCGAAGCCGAAATCGGCAAGGTCTACGAAGGTGCTGTGGTCAAGATCCTGGACTTCGGCGCGCTCGTCAATGTGCTGCCCGGCAAGGACGGCCTGCTGCACATCAGCCAGATCGCGCACCAGCGCGTCGAGCGGGTCACCGACTACCTGCAGGAAGGCCAGATCGTCAAGGTCAAGGTGCTCGAGACCGACGAAAAGGGCCGCATCAAGCTGTCCATGAAGGCGCTGCTCGATCGTCCGGCCCCGGCACCTGCCGCCGACCACGGCGAGCAGTTCTGAGCCTGCCGCGCGTCTGACCTGGCGGGAAAGCTGGCCATGAAAGCCATCGAGATCAGCAGCTACGGCGCGCCTGGCGTGCTGCAGGTGTGCGACCGCCCCGACCCGGTGGCCGGGCCGGGCGAGGCGCTCGTGCGTGTGGTCGCCTCGGGCGTCAACCGCCCGGACGTGCTGCAGCGCACCGGCAACTACCCGGTGCCGCCCGGCGCCTCGGATCTGCCTGGGCTGGAATGCTCGGGCGTGATCGTGGCGGGCGACGAAGCCGCGCTGGCCCAGGCTGGCCTGAAGCTGGGCGATGCCGTCTGTGCTCTGGTGGCCGGCGGCGCCTACGCCGAGCTGTGCGTCGCGCCGGTCGGCCAGTTGCTGCCCGTGCCCGACGGCTGGTCCGTGGCCGATGCCGCCACGCTGCCCGAGACCTTCTTCACGGTCTGGAGCAACGTGTTCGAGCGTGGCCGCCTGCAGCCGGGCGAGACCCTGCTGGTGCAGGGTGGCACCAGCGGCATCGGGGTCACCGCGATCCAGCTGGCCAAGGCCTGGGGCGCGCGCGTCATCGTCACCGCGGGCAGCGACGACAAGTGCCAGGCCTGCCTGGCGCTGGGTGCTGATCATGTGATCAACTACAAGACCACGGATTTCGCCGAAGCCGTCCAGTCGCTGACCGATGGCCGTGGCGCCGACGTCATCCTCGACATGGTGGCCGGCGACTACGTGGCGCGCGAGATCGCCTGCCTGGCGGATGACGGCCGGCTGGTCATCATCGCCGTGCAGGGCGGCACCCGCGCCGAGTTCAATGCCGGCCAGGTGCTGCGCCGGCGCCTGACGATCACGGGCTCGACGCTGCGTCCGCGGCCGGTCGCCTTCAAGGCGGCCATCGCACAGGCGCTGCGCGAGCACGTCTGGCCGCTGCTGGCGGCCGGCAAGATCCAGCCCATCATTCACAGCCGCTATGCCGCGCTGGAGCCGGGGGACGGCCTGTCCAACGGCGCCGCCCGCGCGCATGCGCTGATGGAATCCGGCTCGCACGTCGGCAAGATCGTGCTGGACTGGTCGGTTTCCGTGCCTGTTTGACAACTTTCGAGCGAGACAACAAGACATGCCCAAGCCCCTGATCGCCGGCAACTGGAAGATGAACGGCAGCCTGGCCGCCAACGAGGCGCTGTGGCTGGAACTGGCCGCGGGCCTGGCGGCGGCGGGTGGCACCGGCGCGGCCGATGCCACGCTGTGCGTGCCGGCCGTCTACCTCGACCAGATGCAGGCGCTGCTGGCCAGCAGCGGCGTGGCGCTGGGCGCGCAGGACGTGTCCGCGCAGGCCTCGGGCGCCTACACCGGCGAGGTGTCGGCCGCCATGCTGCAGGACTTCGGTGTGCGCTACGCCATCGTCGGCCACTCCGAGCGGCGCCAGTACCACGGCGAAACCAGCGAGGTGGTGGCCGCCAAGGCCCAGGCTGCCCTGGGCGTGGGCATCACCCCCATCGTTTGCGTCGGCGAGACCCTGGCGCAGCGCGAGGCGGATCAGACGCAGGCCGTCGTGGGTGCCCAGATCGCGGCCGTCGTCGAGCGCCTGGGAGCCGACCTGGCGCGCATCGTGGTTGCCTACGAGCCCGTCTGGGCCATCGGGACCGGCCGCACGGCCAGCCCGGAGCAGGCGCAGGCGGTGCATGCCGCCCTGCGCGCGCAGCTCACCGCCGCATTGCCGGCGGCGCAGAACGTGCCGCTGCTCTATGGCGGCAGCATGAATGCCGGCAACGCCGCGTCGTTGCTGGCCCAGCCCGACGTTGATGGCGGGCTGATCGGCGGTGCCTCGCTCAAGGCGGCCGACTTTTTGAAGATCATTGCTTGCGCCCAGTGAAACGGGCGTTTTTGGATACGTTTGAGGAGTTCTTTCGATGAATGCAGTTCTGACCATCATCTTGGCTGTGCAGTTGCTCACGGCGATCGCCATGGTGGTCCTGATCCTGTTGCAGCAGGGCAAGGGCGCCGACATGGGTGCGGCTTTCGGCAGCGGTGCCTCGGGCAGCCTGTTCGGGGCCAGCGGCAGCGCCAATTTCCTGTCGCGCTCGACCGCGGTGCTGGCCACGCTGTTCCTGGCGGCCACCCTGGCGCTGGCCTACTTCGGCAACCGTCCGGCGCAGCCGGGCTCGTCCGGCAGCGTGCTGGAAAACCACCTGCCGGCCCCCGCGCCCAAGCCCGCCACGCCGGCTGACCAGATCCCGGGCGCAGCGGCCCCGGCCGCCCCTGCGGCGCCCGCCGCCGACAACTCGGTGCCGGCGCCGGTGCCGGCCGCGCCGGCAACGGGCGAGAACGGTCAAGCGACAACCAAGTGAGTTGTTCGGGTAAGCGGTCTTGGCAGGACCGCCTGGTTTTTCGGAGTAGAATCTAAAACTGCTCAGAAAGCCAAATGGCTGTTGGAAACAACAGCCCCTCATGCCATCTGGGTACGACATGCCGTCGTGGTGAAATTGGTAGACACGCTATCTTGAGGGGGTAGTGGCGAAAGCTGTGCGAGTTCGAGTCTCGCCGACGGCACCACATGAATCTCACTGGCAGATTCTCTTATGCGGGAATTCTGCGGGTGACGCGATGAAGTAGCTCCCAGATGAACCTCGCGCAATACCTCCCCGTCCTCCTGTTCATCCTGGTCGGTGTGGCAATTGGTGTATTGCCGCAGGTTCTCGGTTATGTGCTGGGGCCCAATCGGCCCGACGCGGCCAAGAATTCCCCCTACGAATGCGGTTTTGAGGCGTTTGAAAACGCGCGCATGCAATTCGACGTGCGCTATTACCTCGTCGCCATTCTGTTCATTCTTTTCGACCTCGAAATCGCCTTTCTTTTTCCGTGGGCCGTTGCGCTGCACGACGTCGGGATGGCGGGTTTCTGGGGTGCCATGATTTTTTTGGCCATCCTTGTCGTAGGTTTCGTCTACGAGTGGAAGAAGGGCGCGCTCGACTGGGAATGAATTTCTGATCGAGGCGCCGCCAGAAGAGGAGACACGATGATAGAAGGCGTATTCAAGAAGGGGTTTGTCACCACCAGCTACGACTCGGTGGTGAACTGGGCCAAGACCGGTTCCTTGTGGCCGATGACCTTCGGCCTGGCCTGCTGTGCCGTGGAGATGATGCACGCGGCCGCCGCGCGCTACGACATCGGCCGGTTTGGTTCCGAAGTGTTTCGCGCCAGTCCCCGCCAGGCCGATCTGATGATCGTCGCGGGCACGCTGTGCAACAAGATGGCGCCCGCCCTGCGCAAGGTCTACGACCAGATGTCGGAGCCGCGCTGGGTGCTGTCCATGGGCTCGTGCGCCAACGGCGGCGGCTACTACCACTACAGCTATTCGGTCGTGCGCGGCTGTGACCGCATCGTGCCGGTCGATGTCTACGTACCCGGCTGTCCCCCGACGGCCGAAGCGCTGCTGTACGGCATCATTCAACTGCAGCAGAAGATTCGACGCACCAACACCATCGCCCGAGCCTGAGGTTTTTTGCATGGCAGATTTTGCAATCCATCCCGAAATCCTCAAGGAACGTGTCGCGGCGGCGCTGGGCGATCAGGCCAAGCGCCTGAGCATCGACCATGGCGAGCTCACGCTGCAGGTGAGTGCCGAGCACTATCTCGACGCGATGCGCACGCTGCGCGACGCCGCCGACTGCCGTTTTGAACAACTGGTGGATCTGTGCGGCGTGGACTACTCGAGCTACCGCGATACCGCATGGGAAGGGCCGCGCTTTTGCGTCGTGGTCCACCTGCTGTCCGTGAGCCTGAACCAGCGTGTGCGCGTCAAGGTGTTCTGCCGTGACGACGACCTGCCCGTGGTGGCATCGGTGGTCGGCCTCTGGGCCTCGGCCAACTGGTTCGAGCGCGAGGCGTTCGACCTGTTCGGCATCGTCTTCGAGGGGCATCCCGATCTGCGCCGCATCCTGACGGACTACGGCTTCATCGGCCACCCGTTCCGCAAGGACTTCCCCTTGTCGGGCCATGTCGAGATGCGTTACGACGCCGAGCGCCAGCGCGTCATCTACCAGCCGGTCACCATCGAGCCGCGCGAGGTGACGCCGCGCATCATCCGTGAAGAAGACTATGGAGGCCTGCACTGAAGAAGGCGCCTGTCGTCCTCGAGTGATGTGAATCATGGCAGAGATCAAGAATTACACCCTGAACTTCGGCCCGCAGCATCCGGCCGCGCACGGCGTGCTGCGGCTGGTGCTGGAGCTCGACGGCGAGGTCATCCAGCGCGCCGATCCGCACATCGGCCTGCTGCACCGCGCCACCGAAAAGCTGGCCGAGAACAAGACCTTCATCCAGTCGCTGCCCTACATGGACCGTCTCGACTACGTGTCCATGATGTGCAACGAGCACGCCTACTGCCTGGCCATCGAGAAGCTCCTGGGCATCGACGTGCCGGTGCGCGCGCAGTACATCCGCGTGATGTTCGCGGAGATCACGCGCATGCTCAACCACCTGATGTGGCTGGGCTCGCACGGCAATGACTGCGGCAGCTCGACCATCCTGATCTACGCGTTCCGCGAGCGCGAGGATCTGTTCGACATGTACGAGGCCGTCTCCGGCGCGCGCATGCACGCGGCCTATTTCCGCCCGGGCGGTGTCTACCGCGACCTGCCCGAGACCATGCCGCAGTACAAGGCCAGCAAGGTCCGCAATGTGCGCGAGATCGCGCGCATGAACGAGAACCGCCAGGGCTCGCTGCTGGACTTCATCGACGATTTCACCCAGCGTTTCCCGACCTACCTGGCCGAATACCACACGCTGCTGACCGACAACCGCATCTGGAAACAGCGCACCGTCGACATCGGCGTGATCACGCCTGAGCGTGCGCTCAACCTGGGGCTGACGGGGCCGATGCTGCGTGGCTCGGGCATCGCCTGGGACCTGCGCAAGCAGCAGCCCTACGACGTGTACGACCGCATGGAATTCGACATCCCGGTCGGCAAGACCGGCGACTGCTACGACCGCTACCTGGTGCGCATGGAAGAGATGGCGCAGTCCAACCGCATCATCAAGCAGTGCGTGGACTGGCTGCGTGCCAACCCGGGCCCGGTCATCACCGACAACCACAAGGTGGCGCCGCCGTCGCGCGAATCCATGAAGACCAGCATGGAAGAGCTGATCCACCACTTCAAGCTCTTCACCGAGGGCTTTCGTGTGCCCGAGGGCGAGGCCTATGCCGCCGTCGAGCATCCCAAGGGCGAGTTCGGCATCTACCTGGTCAGCGACGGTGCCAACAAGCCTTACCGCCTCAAGATCCGCCCGCCGGGGTTCGTGCACCTGTCGGCGCTCGACGAGGTGGTCAAGGGTCACATGATCGCCGACGCCGTGGCCATCATCGGCACGATGGACATCGTGTTCGGCGAGATCGACCGATAAGGGCAGAGGACGAGACATCATGACCGCCACCACGATTTCCGAGGCCACCCGCGCGCGTTTCGACCGCGAGGTGGCCAAGTACCCGCCCGAGCAGAAACGCTCGGCGGTGATGGCCCTGCTGTCCATCGTGCAGCAGGAGCAGGGCTGGGTGAGCCCCGAGTCCGAACGCGGCGTGGCCGAGTACCTGGGCCTGCCCACGATCGCCGTGCACGAAGTCACGACGTTCTACAACATGTACAACCAGCGGCCGGTGGGCAAGTACAAGCTCAACGTCTGCACCAACCTGCCTTGCAAGCTGCGCCGCGGCCAGCAGGCGCTGGAGCACCTCGAAAAGAAGCTCGGCATCGGGGTCGGGGACACCACGGCCGACGGCCTGTTCACGCTCTACCCCAGCGAGTGCCTGGGTGCCTGCGCCGACGCGCCGGTGATGCTGGTCAACGACCGCACCATGTGCAGCTTCATGGAAGACGACAAGCTCGATCAGCTGATCGACGGCTTGCGCCAAGTCGAAGGGAAGACCGCATGAATGCCCAGCAAGTTCTCGCGCAGTTCAGCGCGACGGGGGTGCAGACCTGCTTCCACGACCGCCACATCGGAGCCCAGATCTACGCGGGTCTGGATGGCACCAACTGGCGCCTGAAGGACTATGAAGCGCGTGGCGGCTACCAGGCGCTGCGCCGCATCCTGGGCAAGCTCGACGACACCCAGGGGCTGCTGCCCTTCAAGGATGCCGAAGGCAATGCGCTCGACCTGAATGCCGGCCTGAGCCAGGACCAGGTGATCGCCACCGTCAAGGAATCGGGCCTGCGCGGCCGCGGCGGTGCGGGTTTTCCGACCGGCCTGAAGTGGAGCTTCATGCCGCGCGCCTTCCCGGGCCAGAAGTACCTGGTGTGCAATGCCGACGAGGGCGAACCCGGCACTTGCAAGGACCGGGACATCATGATGTTCAACCCGCACATCGTGATCGAAGGCATGGCGATTGCCGCCTACGCCATGGGCATCACGGTGGGCTACATCTACATCCACGGCGAGATCTTCGAGGTCTACGAGCGCTTCGAGGCCGCGCTCGAAGAGGCGCGCGCCGCCGGCTACCTCGGCAACGGCCTGCGGGGCAGCAACTTCAGCTTCCAGCTGCACGCGCACCACGGCTTCGGCGCCTACATCTGCGGTGAGGAAACCGCGCTGCTCGAATCGCTCGAAGGCAAGAAGGGCCAGCCGCGCTTCAAGCCGCCGTTCCCGGCCAGCTATGGCCTCTACGGCAAGCCGACCACGATCAACAACGTCGAGACCTTCGCGGCCGTGCCGTGGATCATCCGCAACGGCGGCGCGCCCTATCTGGAGATCGGCAAGCCCAACAACGGCGGCACCAAGATCTTCTCGGTCAGCGGCGACGTCGAATTGCCGGGCAACTACGAAGTGCCGCTGGGCACGCCGTTTTCCAAGCTGCTGGAGCTGGCCGGCGGTGTGCGCGGCGGGCGCAAGCTCAAGGCCGTGATCCCGGGCGGCTCGTCCGCGCCGGTGCTGCCGGCCGACATCATGATGGCCACCACGATGGACTACGACGGCATTTCCAAGGCCGGCTCCATGCTGGGCTCAGGCGCCGTGATCGTGATGGACGAGACCCGCAACATGGTCGAGTGCCTGCTGCGTCTATCCTATTTCTACCAGCACGAGTCGTGCGGGCAGTGCACGCCCTGCCGCGAGGGCACGGGCTGGCTGTGGCGCGTGGTCGACCGCATCTGGCAGGGCCAGAGCCGCCCGCAGGACCTGGAGCTGCTCGACTCGGTGGCCGGCAACATCATGGGGCGCACCATCTGCGCGCTGGGCGATGCCGCGGCCATGCCGGTGCGCGGCATGCTCAAGCATTTCCGTCACGAATTCGAGGCCTTGATCCAGCAGGCGCCAGCGGCTGCCGAGCAGGCTTGAGGCGAGAGGTAGACACGCATGATCGAAATCGAACTCGATGGACGCAAGGTAGAGGTCACCGAAGGCAGCATGGTGATGCATGCGGCCGAGAAGGCCGGCACCTACATTCCGCATTTCTGTTACCACAAGAAGCTGTCGATCGCGGCCAACTGCCGCATGTGCCTGGTGGACGTCGAGAAGGCGCCCAAGGCCGTGCCGGCCTGCGCCACGCCCGTGACGCAGGGCATGATCGTTCGCACCAAGAGCGACAAGGCCATCAAGGCCCAGCAGTCCGTCATGGAGTTCCTGCTGATCAACCACCCGCTGGACTGCCCGATCTGCGACCAGGGCGGCGAATGCCAGCTGCAGGATCTGGCCGTGGGCTACGGCCAGTCGTCCTCGCGCTACGCCGAGGAAAAGCGCGTGGTGTTCCACAAGGACGTGGGCCCGCTGATCTCGATGGAAGAGATGACGCGCTGCATCCACTGCACCCGCTGCGTGCGCTTCGGCCGCGAAGTCGCCGGTGTGATGGAACTGGGCATGGTCAACCGCGGCGAACACGCCGAGATCACCACCGTGGTGGGCGAGACGGTCGACTCCGAACTCTCGGGCAACATGATCGACATCTGCCCGGTCGGCGCGCTCACCAGCAAGCCTTTCCGCTACAGCGCCCGCACCTGGGAGCTGTCGCGCCGCAAATCGGTCAGCCCGCATGACTCGACCGGCGCCAACCTGATCGTGCAGGTCAAGAACCACCGCGTCATGCGTGTGGTGCCGCTGGAAAACGAGGCCGTCAACGAATGCTGGCTGGCCGACCGCGACCGTTTTTCCTACGAAGCGCTCAACGGCCCGGACCGCCTGACCCAGCCCCTGCTCAAGCAGGGCGGCCAGTGGGTCGAAGTCGACTGGGCCACGGCCCTCGAATACGTGGCCAACGGCCTGCAGCAGATCAAGACCAAGTACGGCGCGGCCAGCATCGGCGCGCTCGTCAGCCCGCACAGCACGGTTGAGGAGCTCTATCTGGCCGGCGCGCTGGTGCGCGGCCTGGGCAGCGAGAACATCGATTACCGCCTGCGCCACGCCGACTTCGCCCCGCCCGAGGGCGTGCGCTGGCTGGGCCGCGACATCGCGTCGCTGTCCAACCTGCAGGCCGCGCTGGTGGTCGGCTCCAACCTGCGCAAGGACCATCCGCTGTTCGCGCAGCGCATCCGCCAGGCCGTGCGCAAGGGCGGCCGTGTCTACGCCATCAACGAAGTCGAATACGACTGGGCGCAGCCGGTGGCCCGCACGATCGTGGCCGACGCTGGCGCGTGGGCGCAGGCGCTGGCCGATGTGGCCGCCGCCGTGGCCCAGGCCAAGGGTGTCGAGGCACCCGCCGCGGGCACGGTCACGGAGGCCGCACAAGCCATCGCCAAGGGCCTGCTGGCCGGCGAGCACAAGGCGGTGCTGCTGGGCAATGGCGCGGCGCATCACGCCAATGCCGGCACGCTGCTGGCGCTGGCGCAGTGGATCGCGCAGCAAACCGGCGCCACGGCCGGCTACCTGACCGAGGCGGCCAACACGGTGGGCGCGCAACTGGTCGACGCCGTGCCGCGTGCCCAAGGCCAGCATGCCGCGCAGATGCTGGCGGGCGGCCTCAAGGCCGCGCTGCTGTTCAACAACGAGCCGGTGTTCGACTCCGCCGTGGGCGCTGACGCCCGCCAGGGATTGGCGCAGGCCGACATGGTCGTGAGTTTTTCGCCCTTCAAGGCCAACCTCGACCTGTGCGATGCCATCCTGCCGATCTCGCCGTTCACCGAGACGGCTGGCACCTTCGTCAATGCCGAGGGCCGTGCCCAGAGCTTCCACGGCGTGGTGCGTCCGCTGGGCGAGACCCGTCCGGGCTGGAAGGTGCTGCGCGTGCTGGGCGACATGCTGGGGCTGCCCGGCTTCTCGCAGGAAACCATCGAGGACGTGCGCGCCGTGGCGCTGCCTGGCGACATCGCCGCACGTCTGAACAACGCCACGTCGGCGGCCATCGCGCTGGACCAGCCGGCCGGCGCGCCCTGCACGGCGGCGATCTATGAACTCGATGGCATCGTGCGCCGCGCGCCGGCGCTGCAACTGACGGCCGATGCGCGTCAGGGCCGCGTGTGGACGGACGCCGCCGCACAAGACCCGGCGCAGCAAGCACAGGAGGTCGTCGCATGATCGACGCGCTGTACAACGGGGGGCTGGGACTGGCCTCGGGCTACTGGTGGACGGGGCTGGCGTGGCCGGTCGTCTGGGGCCTGCTCAAGATCATCGTCGTGCTGCTGCCGCTGCTGCTGGCGGTCGCCTACCTCACGCTGTGGGAGCGCAAGCTGCTGGGCTGGATCCAGGTCCGCCACGGCCCCAACCGGGTCGGGCCGGGTGGTGTGCTGCAGCCCATCGCCGATGCGCTCAAGCTGCTGACCAAGGAGCTGATCAACCCGTCGCAGGCCAGCTCCGGCCTGTTCCGGATCGGCCCCGTGATGGCCATCATGCCGGTGCTCGCCGCCTGGGCTGCGATTCCGTTCGGCCCGGAAGCAGCCATCGCCAACGTCAACGGCGGCCTGCTGCTGATCATGGCGCTGACCTCGATCGAGGTCTATGGCGTGATCATTGCGGGCTGGGCGTCCAACTCCAAGTACGCCTTCCTGGGCGCGCTGCGTGCGTCGGCGCAGATGGTGAGCTACGAGATCGCCATGGGCTTTTGTTTCCTGGCCGTCATCATGGTCACGGGCAGCCTCACGCTGGGCGACATCGTGGCGTCGCAAGGCCGCGGCATGGCCACCGACCTGGGCCTGAACTTCCTGTCGTGGAACTGGCTGCCGCTGCTGCCACTGTTCGTGGTCTACCTGATCTCGGGCGTGGCCGAAACCAACCGCCACCCCTTCGACGTGGTCGAAGGCGAGGCCGAAATCGTGGCCGGCCACATGGTCGAGTACTCGGGCATGGGTTTTGCCATCTTCTTCCTGGCCGAATACGCCGCGATGTGGCTGGTGGCCATCCTGGCCGTGCTGATGTTCATGGGCGGCTGGCTGGCCCCGATCGCGGCGCTGGACTTCATCCCGGGCTGGATCTGGCTGGCCATCAAGACCTTCTTCGCCGTGTCCTGCTTCATCTGGATCCGGGCGACGTTCCCGCGCTTTCGCTACGACCAGATCATGCGTCTGGGCTGGAAGATCTTCATTCCCGTGACCCTGGTCTGGCTGGTCGTCGTCGCCGGCTGGCTGGTGTCGCCCTGGAACATCTGGCACCCATAAAGGCAGAGGAGCACCACGATGTCCGCTGTATTGACCCCCTCCAAGCCGCGTTCCGGTTTTTCGTTTCGCGATTTCATCCAGAGCTTTCTGCTCACGGAGCTGTTCAAGGGCATGGCCCTGACCGGCAAGTACATGTTCCGCCGCAAGGTGACGGTGCAGTTCCCCGAGGAAAAGACGCCGCTGTCGCCGCGTTTCCGCGGCCTGCACGCGCTGCGCCGCTATGACAACGGCGAGGAACGCTGCATTGCCTGCAAGCTGTGCGAAGCCGTGTGCCCGGCGCTGGCCATCACCATCGAGTCGGACGTGCGCGACGACGGCACGCGCCGCACGACACGCTACGACATCGACCTGACCAAGTGCATCTTCTGCGGCTTCTGCGAGGAGAGCTGCCCGGTGGACTCGATCGTCGAGACCCACATCTTCGAATACCACGGCGAAAAGCGCGGCGATCTGTACTTCACCAAGCCGATGCTGCTGGCCGTGGGCGATCGCTACGAGAAGGAAATCGCCGCCAGCAAGGCCGCGGACGCCAAGTACCGTTAACACGGCCGCGCTGCAGCGCGCGGCCCACGACAAGACCAATCCCATCATGGATGTTCAAACCGGCTTTTTCTACCTGTTCTCGGCCGTGCTGCTGTTCGCGGCCTTTCGGGTTGTTACCGCGCGCAACCCGGTGCACGCCGTGCTCTACCTGATGCTGGCGTTCTCGCAGGCCTCGGCCGTGTGGTTCCTGCTCAAGGCCGAGTTCCTGGCCATCATCCTGGTGCTGGTCTACCTGGGCGCCGTCATGGTGCTGTTCCTGTTCGTGGTCATGATGCTGGACCTGAACTTCGAGGAGCTGCGCGTGGGCTTCTGGAAACACTTCCCGCTGGCGGCGGTGGTGGGCGTGCTGATCGCGCTGGAGCTGGCGCTGGTGCTGACGGTCACCTTCAGCGACGTGCCAGCGCCCGCGCCGCTGACGGCCGAGGCCGCGGCCAACTACTCCAACACCAAGGAGCTGGGCAAGCTGCTCTACACCGAATACCTGTACCCGCTGGAAGTGGCCGCCGTGCTGCTGCTGGTGGGCATGATCGCCGCCATCGCGCTGACCCTGCGCGGGCGCAAGGACAGCAAGCACGTGAACGTTTCGCAGCAGGTGCATGTGCGCGCCCGCGACCGCGTCGCGCTGGTCAAGGTCGCGGCCACCGGGGCGCCCCAGGCGCCGGTCATTGCCGAAGCCGCGCAGGAGGAGAAGAAAGCATGACCGTCACCCTGAGCCATTACCTGTCCCTGGGCGCGATTCTGTTCGCGATCTCGGTGGTCTGCATCTTCCTGAACCGCAAGAATCTGATCGTGCTGCTCATGGCCATCGAGCTCATGCTGCTGGCGGTCAACATCAACTTCGTCGCGTTCTCCCACTACCTGGGCGACATGCACGGGCAGGTCTTCGTGTTCTTCATCCTGACCGTTGCCGCCGCCGAGTCCGCCATCGGACTGGCCATCCTGGTGCAGTTGTTCCGCAACCGTTCCACCGTCAGCGTCGAAGCGCTCAACACGTTGAAGGGCTGATACAAGCATGAGCACCACCCTCTCCGCAAGCACGCTGCTGGCGGTGCCTCTGGCACCGCTCGTCGCATCCATCGTCGCCGGCATCTTCGGCACCGCGCTGGGCGGCAACCTCATCGGGCGGCGCACCAGCCGCAGCATCACCATCCTGGGCGTGTTCATCGCCTTCGTGATCTCGGCCCTGACGCTCTACCGCGTGACGGTCGACGGTGCGCACTTCAACGAGACGCTCTACACCTGGATGGTGGCGGGTGGCCTGCGCATGGAAATCGGCTTCCTGGTCGACAGCCTGACGGCCATGATGATGGTGGTCGTCACCTTCGTCTCGCTCATGGTGCACATCTACACCATCGGCTACATGGAAGACGACGCGGGCTACGACCGCTTCTTTGCCTACATTTCGCTGTTCACCTTCTCCATGCTGATGCTCGTGATGAGCAACAACATGCTGCAGCTGTTCTTCGGCTGGGAAGCCGTGGGCCTGGTGTCCTACTTGCTGATCGGCTTCTGGTTCAACCGCCCCAGCGCGGTGTTCGCCAACCTCAAGGCCTTCCTGGTCAACCGCGTGGGCGACTTCGGCTTCATCCTGGGCATCGGTCTGCTGGCGGCCTACACCGGCTCGCTCAACTACGGCGAAGTGTTTGCGCGCGGCAGCGAGCTGACGCAGCAGACGCTGCCGGGCACCGACTGGATGCTGGTGACCGTGATCTGCATCTGCCTGTTCATCGGCGCCATGGGCAAGTCGGCGCAGTTCCCGCTGCACATCTGGCTGCCCGACTCGATGGAAGGCCCGACCCCGATCTCCGCGCTGATCCACGCGGCGACCATGGTGACGGCCGGCATCTTCATGGTGGCGCGTTTTTCGCCGCTGTACGAGCTGTCGGATGCCGCGCTCAACTTCATCCTCATCATCGGCGCCATCACCGCGCTGTTCATGGGCCTGCTGGGCATCATCCAGAACGACATCAAGCGGGTGGTGGCCTACTCGACGCTGTCGCAGCTCGGCTACATGACGGTCGCGCTCGGTGCCTCGGCCTACTCGGTCGCGGTGTTCCACCTGATGACGCACGCCTTCTTCAAGGCGCTGCTGTTCCTGGGCGCGGGCTCGGTCATCATGGGCCTGCACCACAACCAGGACATCCGCTGGATGGGCGGCGTGCGCAAGTACATGCCCATCACCTGGATCACCTTCCTGCTGGCCTCGCTGGCGCTGATCGGCACGCCCCTGTTCTCGGGCTTCTATTCCAAGGACGCCATCATCGAGGCGGTGCACGCCAGCAACCTGCCGGCCGCGGGCTTTGCCTCGTTCGCTGTGCTCGCGGGCGTCTTCATCACGGCCTTCTATTCGTTCCGCCTGTATTTCCTGGTGTTCCACGGCCGCGAGCGTTACGACCAGAATCCGGATGCGCACCACGACGCACATCACCACGATGCGCATCACGGCGATGACCATCACGACCACCACGACAGCAAGCCGCACGAGTCGCCCTGGGTGGTGACGGTGCCACTGGTGCTGCTGGCGATCCCGTCGGTGCTGATCGGCTTCTTCACGCTCATGCCCATGCTGTTCGGCAGCTTCTTTGACGGGGTCATCGCCGTCGACGCCACGCGCCATCCGGCCATGGCCGAGCTGCGCGAACTGGTCCACGGCCCGGTCGCGATGGCGCTGCATTCGTTACAGACCGCGCCGCTGTGGCTGGCGATTGCGGGCGTGGCGCTGGCCTACTACCTGTACATGGTCAACCCGGCGCTGCCGGCGGCCATCCAGCGTCGCAGCGGGTTCATCTACCGCCTGCTCGACAACAAGTACTACATGGACTGGATCAACGAGAACATCGTCGCGGCCGGCGCGCGCCGGCTGGGCCGCGGCCTGTGGAAGGGCGTGGACCTGGGCGTGATCGACGGCTTCCTGGTCAATGGTTCGTGGAAAGTGGTGGGGCGGTTTGCCGGGGTGGTGCGCCGGCTGCAGTCGGGTTTCATCTACCACTACGCCCTGGCCATGATCGCCGGCGTGCTGATTCTGCTGACCTGGTTCGTGAGTTGGCCGATGTTCACGCAGTGGCTCAACGGTTGAGAAGAAGGACAAGAAAATGGGTTTGTTGAGCCTTGCCATCTGGGTGTCGATCGTCTTCGGTGCCTGTCTGATCGCTTTCGGCCGTTCGGATCAGCAGAATCTCGTGCGCTGGCTGGCGCTGATCGGGTCGCTGGCCGGTCTGGCCATCACGCTGCCGCTGTACCCGGGCTTTCACATGGGCACGGCCGAGATGCAGTTCGTCGAGCTCGTGCCCTGGATCGAGCGTTTCAACATCAACTACCACCTGGGCATCGACGGCATTTCGTTCTGGTTCGTGCCGCTGACGGCCTTCGTGACCGTGGTGGTGGTGATCGCGAGCTGGGAAGTCATCAAGATCCGCGTGAACCAGTACTACGGCTCCTTCCTGGTGCTGTCGGGCCTGATGATCGGCGTGTTCTGCGCGATGGACGGCATGCTGTTCTACGTGTTCTTCGAAGCCACGCTGATCCCGATGTACCTGATCATCGGTATCTGGGGTGGTCCGCGGCGCATCTACGCGGCCTTCAAGTTCTTCCTCTACACGCTGCTGGGCTCGCTGCTCATGCTGGTGGCGCTGGTCTACCTCTACAACGTCTCGGGCAGTTTCGACATCCGCGACTGGTACGCGCTGCCGCTGTCCATGACGGAGCAGAACTGGATCTTCCTGGCGCTCTTCGCGGCCTTCGCCGTCAAGATCCCGATGTGGCCGGTGCACACCTGGCTGCCCGACGTGCACGTCGAGGCGCCGACCGGCGGCTCGGCCGACCTGGCGGCCATCATGCTCAAGTTGGGCGCCTACGGCTTCATCCGTTTCTCGCTGCCGATCGCGCCCGACGCCGCGCACGAATGGTCGTGGCTGATGATCGCGTTCTCGCTGATCGCCGTCGTCTACATCGGCTTTGTGGCGCTGGTGCAGCAGGACATGAAGAAGCTGGTGGCCTATTCGTCGGTGGCCCACATGGGCTTCGTGAGCCTGGGCATCTTCCTGTTCGTCGAACTCGGCATGGCCGGCGGCCTGGTGCAGATGGTGGCGCACGCCTTCGTCTCGGCCGCCATGTTCCTGTGCATCGGCGTGCTCTACGACCGCCTGCATTCGCGTGAGATCAAGGACTACGGCGGCGTCATCAACGTCATGCCCAAGTTCTCCGCCTTCGCGCTGCTGTTCTTCATGGCCAACGCCGGCCTGCCGGGCACGGCCGGTTTCGTGGGCGAGTGGATGGTGATCCTGGCCTCGGTCAAGTACAACTTCTGGATCGGCGTGGCCGCGGCGTCAGCCCTGATCTTTGGCGCGGGCTACAGCCTGTGGATGTTCAAGCGTGTCTACCTGGGCCCGGTCGCCAATGACAAGGTGCGCGCGCTGCCCGATCTGAATGCGCGCGAGTTCCTGATGCTGGCCATGCTGGCCGTGCCGGTGATCTGGCTGGGTGTGCATCCCAAGCCGCTCACCGATGTCATGGACGCCTCGATCATCGAGCTGCTGCGCCATGTCGCCACGTCGAAGCTGGGCGGGTAAGGCCGCGCACATCAGAGAAGACTAGAGAGAAACAAATGGTTGATCAACTCAGCTGGCTCGCGATTTATCCCGACCTGATCCTGCTCGTGATGGCCTGCGTGGTCCTGCTCGTGGATCTGGTGGTGACCAGCCGGCTCCGCACACCGACCTACACGCTCACGCTGGTGACGCTGGCCGTGGTGGCCTTGCTGCAGGCCCACTACGCCCTGAGCGGCGACGTGATCTACGGCTGGGGCAACATGGTCGTGAGCGACCCTATGGGCAACTGGCTCAAGTGCTTCGCGGCCATCGCCACGGGCGTGGCGCTGATCTATGGCCGCAACTACGCGGCCGAGCGCGAGATGCTGCGCGGCGGGGAGCTGTTCACGCTGGCGCTGTTTGCGCTGCTGGGCATCTTCATCATGATCTCGGCCAACAACCTGCTGCTGATCTACCTGGGGCTGGAGATGCTGACGCTGTCGAGCTACGCGCTGGTCGCGCTGCGCCGCGACGCGCCGCTGGCCACCGAGGCCGCGATGAAGTACTTCGTGCTGGGCGCGCTGGCCAGCGGTTTCCTGCTCTACGGCCTGTCCATGCTCTACGGCTCGACCGGCACGCTGGACCTCAACGAGATCTCGGCCGCCCTCAACAACGCACCCGGCATTCCCTTCGTGCTGGTGCTGGGCCTGGTCTTCATCGTGGCCGGCCTGGCGTTCAAGCTCGGCGTCGTTCCCTTCCACATGTGGATTCCCGACGTCTACCAGGGCGCGCCCACGGTCGTGACGCTGCTGGTGGGCAGCGCGCCCAAGCTGGCCGCCTTTGCCATTGCCATCCGCCTGCTCGTCGAGGGCCTGCTGCCGCTGGCCTTCGACTGGCAGCAGATGCTGGTCGTCATGTCGGTGGTGTCGATGCTGGTGGGCAACCTGGCCGCCATCGTGCAGACCAACCTCAAGCGCATGCTGGCGTTCTCGGCCATCGCGCAGATGGGCTTCGTGCTGCTGGGCCTGCTGGCCGGCGTGGCCGAAGGCGGGCACTTCAACGGCCAGATCGCCTACAGCTCGGCCATGTTCTACGTGGTGACCTACGTGCTGAGCACGCTCATGGCCTTCGGCATGATGCTCACGCTCACCCGCGCGGGTTTCGAGTGCGAGAACCTGTCGGACCTGGCCGGCCTGAACCGCAACCACGCCTTCTACACCGGCATGATCGCGGTGACCATGCTGTCGCTGGCCGGCCTGCCGCCGCTGGTGGGTTTCTACGCCAAGCTGTCGGTGCTGCAGGCGTTGGTGTCGACGGGCTCGATCGCCTACATCTGGCTGGCCGTGTTCGCGGTGGTGATGTCGCTGATCGGTGCCTTCTTCTACCTGCGCGTGCTCAAGGTCATGTACTTCGACGAGCCGGTCAAGGACGAACCCATGCGGGTCGACCTGCCCATCCATGCCCGTGTGGTGTTGACCGTCAACGGTGCGCTGCTGCTCATCCTCGGCTTGCTGCCGGGCGGCCTGATGGACCTGTGCGCCCAGGCCATCGAGAGCCTGCTGGCCAAATAAGTCCCGCGCTGCCTGAAACCCCGGTTTCGCCAGCAGCACCGGCCGACGGACCGCTCCCATGTCGACCTCCTGGACGGCCGTGGGATTGCTGGCGCTGGGCCTGTTGCTGGCCAATCTTCCTTTCCTGGCTTGGCGCGGGCGCGGCTTGCGCTGGCAACTGCTGGGCCTGGTGATGGGCTATGCCCTGTTCCTGCTGGCCGGCGGCTGGGCCGAAGGCCGGCTGGGCCCGCGCTGGCCGCAGGGCTGGGCTTTCTATGTGATCACGGCCAAGGGTTTCGTGGTCGGCGCGTTTCCTGGCTTCGTTTATGCGTGGCTGTGGCGGCGGCCGCGCTGAAAGGACTTCATGACTGACCGATCTTCCCCCCCGGATGCCCACCTGATCGAAACGCGGGTGAGCGAGACCGTCCTGCACCAGGGCGATTTCCTCACGGTGCGGCGCGACACCGTGCGCCTGCCCGACGGCGCCCAGGCCACGCGTGAATACGTGGTGCACCCGGGCGCCGTGGTGGTCGTGCCGCTGCTGGGCGATGGCCGTGTGCTGATGGAACGAGTTCCGCTACCCGGTCGGCCAGGTCATGCTGGAACTGCAGGCCGGCAAGCTCGATGCGGGCGAGTCGCCGCTGGTGTGCGGCCAGCGCGAGCTGCTGGAGGAAACAGGCTACCGCGCGGCGGAATGGGCCTATGCGGGCAAGATGCACCTGGCCATCGGTTATTCGACCGAGGTCATCCACATCTTTTTTGCGCGGGGTCTGGTGGCGGGTGAGCGTTCGCTCGACGACGGCGAATTCCTGGACATCATCGCCATGGAGGCCGACGACCTGATCGAAGGTTGCCGCGACGGCCGCGTCACCGACGCCAAGACCATCAGCTGTTGCTTGTGGCTGCAGAACGTGCGCGAGGCTCGCTGGCCACTGGCGTGGCAGCCGGCTTGACCGCCAGCGGCCGGCCGCTGGCGTTCTTGAGCGGCCGTTTGGTCTCGGCGCGCAGGCGCACCGGTTCGGTGGCGGGGGCCGTGGCGGATGCCGCGCCCATGGCGGCCACCTGCGTCGCGACGCCCTGAAGCGCCGAGCCGGCTTCGCCGCGCGCCAGCGCCGGGTCTGCCACGGGCCGCGGCTGGATGCCGAACAAATCCTTGAGTGCCGCCTGGTACTGCCCAAACCCCACGCTGCTGGCGTTGTGGTGATTGCCGCCCTGGACCATGATGAATTCCTTGGGCGAGGACGCGGCGTCGTAGAGCCGCTCGCCCAGCTCGGGTTTGATGACCTCGTCGTCGCTGCCGTGCACGACCAGCAGCGGCGAGCCGATGCGCTGCACCTTGTCGATCGATTCGAAGCGCTGCGTCAGCAGCGGGCCGATGGGCAGCCAGCCCCAGTGGGTGGTGGCGAAGACATCGCGCACCGAGCTGAAGGTGCCTTCGACGATGGTGCCGGATTCGTCATTGACCTTGCTGGCCAGGTCGATGGCGATGGCGCCGCCCAGCGAATGGCCGTAGATGTAGCGTTTGTTCTTGGGAAAACGGTTGGCCAGCCAGTTCCAGGCGGCCATGGCGTCTTCGTAGGCCATGCTTTCCGAGGGCAGGGTGTTGCTGGGCGTCGCGCCCTCGCGCCGGCCGCTGCTGGTCTTGCCGAAACCGCGGTAGTCGATGGCCAGCACGGCAAAGCCCATCTCGTGCAGGCGCTCGATGCGGGTGCGGCTGGCCCACACGTCCCAGCGCGCGCCGTGCAGGTAGAGCATGACGGGCTGCTTGGCGCCGATCAGCGCCGGGGCGTCGCCGCGCCACAGGGCGTGCATGCGGACCGGTTCGGAGGTCAGGCGCGAAGTGAAGGGGATCCAGACGTCCTGCAATTCGGGGTTGTGGCCCCCGCGGCTGATCGTGGGATTGAAGATGAACTGGCGCTGGCGCTCGTCGAGCGCCGAGCAGCCCACCAGGCCGGCCGTCAACGCGAATGCCAGCGACATCCACGTGAACCAGCGGTTTTTGGTCATCGTCATCATCTTCGTCACAGACCCCTCGGGCGTTCAAAAGTTCGCCCGGTCCTCCCCCTGCAATGGCCGTGCCTGAATTGTGTCTAGAGCGTGTGATGCGCTTTCTAGCCGGTGGCGCCGCGCGACAGGGACGCGCGGTGCGGGCGAGATGATTCCATGCCGGCGTCAGCCCGGCCATCCGGTGTTAACCCTTGTGGCGAAAAATCACGCCCAGGGCTTCATTTTCAAGAGCAGAGGGCTGCTGTTGCTAAAGAAAATCTCAGATGCTCAGCCATAAAACGTCATAGACACCGGCGTCCGTGATGCCGTGCTCCGTGCGGTGGCGGGTGTGGTCCTTTTTGGGGCGTGGCTGCACCGCTTTGTGCTCTGGATCGCGACTGGGACTGGCGATGCAGGCCTGGTGGGGAGGGCGGATAATTCGGGGCATGAAAGTCCTGGATCTGCAATGCGCCCGCCAGCACGTATTTGAAGGCTGGTTTGGCAGCGATGCCGAATTTCACAGCCAGCTCGAACGCGGGCTGGTGAGCTGTCCTGTCTGCGGCGATGCCCAGGTCCAGCGCATCGTCAGCGCCCCGCGGCTGCAACGCAAGAGCAACACACGCAGCCCGCAAGCGCCCCGCGCCCAGGTGGCGCCACCAGCCGCCACCGAGGGGACAGGCGAGGCAGTGGTGCCGGCCGAAGTGATGCGCCAGCACCAGATCGCCTACATGAAGGCGGTGCAGCACGTGCTGAAGAACACCGAGGACGTCGGCCCGCGTTTTGCCGAAGAGGCGCGGCGCATGCACTACGGCGAGACCGAAACACGCGGCATCCGCGGCCAGGCCAGCGCCGAGGACAAGGTCGCACTGGCCGACGAAGGCATCGAGGTGATGAGCCTGCCTTTGCCCAAGGACATGGACGGGCCGCTTCAGTAGGCCAGCCCACAGGACGCCCGCAGGGCCAGGTTTCAGCGACCGCGAAGGAACAGGTTGTCGAGGTCACGCAGGCTGACCTGGCGCCAGGTCGGGCGCCCGTGGTTGCACTGGTCGGAGCGCTCGGTGGCTTCCATCTGGCGCAGCAGCGCATTCATCTCGGGCAGCGCGAGCTGGCGGTTGGCGCGCACGGCGCCGTGGCAGGCCATGGTGCCCAGCAACTCGTCCTGCGCGCGTTCGATGACGGTGGTGGCTTCCTGCGTGGCAAGTTCGGCCAGCACGGCGCGCGCCAGTTCCACCGCCTGGCCACCGCTGTCCTGGCCCAGCAGCGCGGCGGGAATGGCGCGCACGGCCAGTGTTCGGGGCGAGAAGGGCGAGAGGTCCAGCCCCAGGCGTTCGAGCGTGGCGCCGTGCGCCTCGGCCGTCGCGACTTCGGTGGGCGTGGCCGAAAAGGTGGCGGGGATGAGCAAGGGCTGGCTGGCGATGCGCGACTGGGCCATCTGCTGCTTCAGGCGTTCGTAGACGATGCGCTCGTGCGCTGCGTGCATGTCCACGATGATCAGCCCGTGGCGGTTCTCGGCCAGGATGTAGATGCCCATGAGCTGCGCCAGCGCGCGGCCCAGCGGCCAATCGTCGGTGTCGGTGGCTGGCTCGGTGGCGGGCAGGCTCCCGGGCGGGTTGAGCCGTTCGCCGACGGGGAGGGCGGCCGTGGCGTGTCCGGGGGCCGGCACGGCACCGCCAGGCAGCGGCGCGGGCGCAGGCTGCCACAGGGCGCCCAGTTCCTCGACGCGGTGGCCACCCAGGCCGATGCCGGGCTGCGACCAACTGGCGCTGGCGGGGCGCGCCGGCCAGCGCGCCGGACTTTCAGCCGCCACCGGCGGGGTGTCATTGCCGGAGGTCAGCGCCAGCGTGGCGGGTTGGCCGGCGAGGGCGGCGCGCGGCGCGGCCAGCGCGTCCTCGGCGGCGTGGCGCACGGCCTGGTGCACCTCGCGGCTGTCCCGAAAGCGCACCTCGATCTTGGTCGGGTGCACGTTGACGTCGACCCGTGTCGGCGCGATGTCGATGTGCAGCAGGTAGACCGGCTGGCGGTTGCCGTGCAGGAAGTCTTCGTAGGCGCTGCGCGCGGCGTGCGCCACGACCTTGTCGCGCACGAAGCGGCCGTTGACGTAGGCGTACTGCTGGTCGCCGCGCGCGCGGGAATGGTCGGGCAGGCCCGCGCGCCCGGTGATGCGCACCGTCGGCCCGCTGTGGCCGCCGCCGTGGTCGGCCAGCGTGCGGCTGGTGTAGTCCACACGCACGCTGCCTTCGAGCAGGTCGGCGCCCAGCACGTCGGCCAGGCGCCGCTCCAGCGGCGTGCTGCCGTCGGCGGCGGTGCCCTCGTGCGCGCGCCATTGGTCGATCAGCTTGCCTTCGTGCCAGATCGCAAAACCCACGTCGGGCCGCGCCAGCGCGTGGCGGCGCACGGCCTCGATGCAGTGGGCCAGTTCGGTCGCGTCGGTCTTGAGGAATTTGCGGCGGGCCGGCGTGCTGAAGAACAGCTCCTTGACCTCGACCGTGGTGCCGGGTGCACGCGCGGCCGGGCGCAGTTCGCCGCTGCGGCCGTCGAGCAGCCAGCCATGGTCGCCGTGCTCGGGCGCGCTGGGGCAGCGCGAAAGGATGGCCGCTTCGGCCACCGAGCAGATCGAGGCCAGCGCCTCGCCCCGAAAGCCCATGGTGGCGACTGATTCGAGCTCCTGCAGGCTCTGGACCTTGCTGGTGGCATGGCGCTTGAAGGCCATGGGCAGCTCGTCGCGCGGAATGCCGCTGCCGTCGTCTTCCACCACGATGGCGCGCACGCCGCCGGCGATCAGGCGCACGGTGATCTGGCGCGCGCCGGCATCCAGCGCGTTGTCGACCAGCTCGCGCACCACCGAGGCGGGGCGCTCGATCACCTCGCCGGCGGCGATCTGGCTGATCAGCTCGTCGGGCAGTTCACGGATGCTGCGCCGCGCGGACGTGGCGGCGAAAGAATGAGAGTCGGGACTGGCGTTCACAAGGGGATTCTAGGCGGCGCGCGCCCAGGCTGCCGGACGGGCTGCGCGTGCGCCGCCGGGGCTGGCCCGAACAGGGGAGGGGCGCCATGCTGCGCTGCGATACAGTACCGTTTGCCCCTTCGATCCGCTCTTGAGGACCTGCCTTGGAATACGCGACCCTGCTCATCGACTTCATCCTGCACATCGACCGCTACCTGGCGATGCTGGCGGAGAACTACGGGCCCTGGATCTACCTGATCCTGTTCCTGATCGTGTTCGTCGAGACCGGCGTGGTCATCATGCCCTTCCTGCCGGGCGACTCGCTGCTGTTCATCGTCGGCGCCATGGCGGGCGCGGGCCTGCTCGATCCCGGCATCGCGATCGCTGTGCTGCTGGCCGCGGCCGTCCTGGGCGACCAGTGCAACTACACGATTGGCCGCTATTTCGGGCCCAAGGTCTTCCAGTGGGAGGACTCGCGCTTTTTCAACAAACGCGCCTTCAACCAGGCCCACGCCTTCTACGAACGTTATGGCGGCGTGACCATCATCCTGGCGCGTTTCATGCCCTTCATCCGCACGTTCGCGCCCTTCGTGGCCGGGGTGGCCGAGATGACGCGCAGCAAGTTCACGGCCTACAACGTCGTGGGCGCGCTGATCTGGGTGGTCGGCATCGTGACGGCCGGCTACTTCTTCGGCAACCTGCAGATCGTCAAGGACAACCTTGAAAAAATCATCTGGGCCCTGATCCTGATTCCCGGCCTGATCGCCATCTACGGCGCCTGGCACGCCGGCCGCGCCGAAAAAGCGCGCGCCCGCAGTTCACCGCCCTCCATCGGCTAGCCCGGAACCTTGCCATGAACACCTCCTTCGTCCGACTGGGCCTGCGCAGCCTCTGGCGCGATCTGCGCGCTGGCGAACTGCGCCTGCTGATCGTGGCCGTGACGCTGGCCGTGGCGGCGCTGGCCGCCGTGGCCTTTTTTGCCGACCGCCTGCAAAACGGCCTGCAGCGCGATGCGCGCCAGCTGCTGGGGGGCGATGCCGTCATCGCCAGCGACAACCCCACGCCCGAACGTTTTGTGACGAAGGCGCATGAGCTGGGCCTGCGCACGGCCACCACCGCCACCTTTCCGACCATGGCGCGCGCCACCGACGCGCAGGGCGGTGCGGCGCGGCTGGTGGCGCTCAAGACCGTGTCGACCGGCTACCCGCTGCGCGGCCGCGTGGAAGTGGCGACGGCGGTGGGCCAGGCCGGCGTGCCTTCGCCCGACATTCCGGCGCCCGGCACCGCCTGGGCCGACGAGCCCCTGCTGGCCGCGCTGGACATCGGCGTGGGCGACACCGTGCTGCTGGGCGACGTGCCGCTGCGCGTGACGCGTGTGATCGTGATGGAGCCCGACCGTGGCGGCGGCTTCATGAACTTCGCCCCGCGCCTGATGATGAACGAGGCCGACCTGGCCGCCACTGGCCTGGTGCAGCCGGCCAGCCGCGTCCGCTGGCGCATGGCGGTGGCCGGCGAGAACGACGCCCAGGTCCAGGCCTTCGTCGACTGGGCCGATGCGCAGATCGGCAACCGACCGGTTGGCGAGGCGGCGGCCCAGGGCGGCGCGCCCGCCGGTGCCGACCTGCGCGGCCTGCGTGTGGAGTCACTCGACAGTGGCCGGCCCGAGATGGAGAACACGCTCGGGCGTGCCCAGAAATTCCTGAGCCTGGTGGCGTTGCTGTCGGCCCTGCTGTCGGCCGTGGCCGTGGCGATTGCCGCGCGCGGCTTCGCTTCGCGCCACCTCGACGACTGCGCCATGCTGCGTGTGCTGGGGCAGAGCCAGCGCACTATCGCCCTGGCCTACACGCTGGAGTTCGTGCTCGCGGGCCTGTTCGCCAGCCTGCTGGGCGTGCTGCTGGGCTATGGCGTGCACGTGCTGTTCGTGGAACTGCTGGCCGGCCTGGTCACCACGGCGCTGCCGGCGGCCAGCGTCTGGCCCGCGCTGCTGGGCGCGGGCGTGGGGCTGGTGCTGCTGGTGGCCTTCGGGCTGCCGCCGGTGCTGCAGCTCGCGCAGGTGCCGCCGCTGCGCGTGATCCGGCGCGACATCGGCCAGTTGCGATCGACCTCGCTGGCGGTGCTGCTGGTGGGCATCGCGGGCTTTGCCGCGCTGCTGCTGGCGGTGGCGCGCGACTGGACGCTGGGCGCCATCGCGGTGGGTGGTTTTGCCGGCGCCGTGCTGGTGTTCGCCGCGCTGGCCTGGGTCGCGGTCATGCTGCTGCGCCGCCTGGTCAACGAGCAGACCGCGCCGCGCTGGCTGGTGCTGGCCACGCGCCAGATCTCGGCGCGGCCGGTGTTCGCCATGGTGCAGACCAGCGCCCTGGCCGTGGGGCTGCTGGCGCTGGTGCTGCTGGTGCTGCTGCGCACCGACCTGATCGACAGCTGGCGCCAGGCCACGCCCGCCGATGCGCCCAATCGTTTTGTCATCAACATCCAGCCCGACCAGGCCGCGCCCTTCCGGCAGGCGCTGAGCAGCGCGGGCGTGGACCGCTACGACTGGTACCCCATGGTGCGCGGGCGGCTGGTGAGCATCAACGGCCAGGCGGTCGACCCGCAGGCCTACACCGACGAGCGCGCGCAGCGCCTGCTCGACCGCGAATTCAACCTGTCCTACGACGCCGAGGCGCCACCGCACAACGAGGTCGTGGCCGGCCGCTGGCAGCCGGGCGAAGCCGAGGGCGCGAGCGTGGAGCAGGGGCTGGCCGACACGCTGGGCCTGAAGCTGGGCGACACGCTGGTCTTCGACATGGGCGGCATCGAACACCGCGCCGCCATCACCTCGCTGCGCAAGGTGGACTGGGCGTCCATGCACGCCAACTTCTTCGTGCTGTTCCCGGTGGCCGAGATGCCGGACCTGCCCGTGACCTACCTGGCCGCTTTCCGCGCACCCACGCAGCAGGGCTTCGACAACGCGCTGGTGCGCCAGTTTCCCAACATCACCAACGTCGACATGACGGCCACGCTGGCGCAGGTGCAGCGGGTGCTCGACCAGGTGATCCGCGCCGTCGAATTCCTGTTCGGCTTCACGCTGGCCGCCGGCCTGGTCGTGCTGCTGGCCACGGTGGGCGCCACGCGCGAGGAACGTGCGCGCGAATTCGCCATCATGCGCGCCATGGGGGCCAGCGGCGTGCTGCTGCGCCAGGTGCAGCGCGCCGAACTGGCGGGCGTGGGCCTGCTGGCCGGCTTGCTGGCCGGTTGCGTGGCCACGGTGGTGGGCTGGGCGCTGGCGCGTTTTGTGTTCGACTTCACCTGGACAGGCTCGCTGGCCGTGCCCGCCGGTGGCGCCCTGGCCGGGGCGCTGCTGGCCTGGGCGGCGGGCTGGTGGGGCCTGCGCGGCGTGCTCACGCGTCCCGTGATGCAGACCCTGCGGCAGGCGGCGGAATGACGCTGGAAAAATGACCATGCAGATCGAGGAAAAAGCACCGTTCGACTCGCCCTTCGAGTGGATCGGCGGCGAAGCGGCCGTGCAGGCGCTGGTTGACCGTTTTTATGACCTGATGGACCTGGAGCCCGGCTACGCCGCGCTGCGTGCCGCGCACGGACCCAGCCTGGACAACGCGCGTGCCCGCCTGTTCTGGTTTTTGTGCGGCTGGCTGGGCGGGCCCAATCACTACATCGAGCGTTTTGGCCATCCGCGCCTGCGCATGCGGCACCTGCCGTTCGCCATCGGCATCAAGGAGCGTGACCAGTGGGTGGCCTGCATGGACCAGGCCATGGGCGAGACCGGTGTCGACCCGGCGCTGCGCGAGCGGCTGCGGCGCTCGTTCTTTCAGACGGCCGACTTCATGCGCAACAAGGGCGTTTGACGATGGGGTCAGCCGGTCGTACGGCCGGTCTGGCGGTTGGCCGACGGCTGCAGCAGCACCACCAGCGCGCCCGCACCGCCTTCGCTGGCCTTGGCCTGCACAAAGGCCAGCACCTCGTTCTTCTGGATCAGCCAGCCTTGCACCTTGGCCTTGAGCACAGGCGTCTTGCCGGGCGAGCCCAGCCCCTTGCCGTGCACCACGCGCAGGCAGCGGATGCCCTGGCGATGGGCTTCGCGGATGAAGTTGGCCAGCGTCTCGCGCGCCTCGTCGCGGCGCAGCCCGTGCAGGTCGAGCTGCGCCTGGATGCTCCAGTGGCCCGCGCGCAGCTTGCGGGTGACGTCGGTGCCGACACCGGGCCGCCGGAAACTCATGGCGTCGTCGACGTCCAGCAGCGTGGTCACGTCGAATTCGTCGCTCAGCGACTCGCGCAGCACGGCCTGCTCGTCGAGCGCGCGTTGCACGGGCAATGGCGCGGGCTGGGCGGGCGCATGGTGCACGCGCCCGTGGCCGCTGCGCAGGGCCTGGACCGGGCCGACCGCGCTGGCGAACACCGCCCGCTCGGCCTGGGCGCGCGCCTGCGCCTCCCGCTGGGCCTGGCGGACCCGTGCCTGCTGCGCGGCCGCCTCGGCGACGGCGCGGCGCATGGACTGGAGGTCCTGGAAGGATTTCGCTTTCATGCGCCGGTTGTACCGCAGATTGACGGCGGGTTCAGGTTCGCATCAGCCCCGCCTCGGCCATGGAGCGTGTGCCGTCGGCGGTCACGATGATGTGGTCGAGCACGCGGATGTCGAGCAGGCCCAGCGCGCTTTGCAGGTGGCGCGTGATGGCACGGTCGGCCTCGGACACCTGCAGGCTGCCGCTGGGGTGGTTGTGCGCCAGCACGACGGCGGCGGCATGGTGGTGCAGGGCGCGCAGGGCGACTTCGCGCGGGTAGACGCTGGATTCGGCCAGGGTGCCGCGAAATAGCTCTTCCATGGCGAGCAGGCGGTTTTGCGTGTCCAGGAAGATCACGGCGAACACCTCGTGCGCGCGGGCGCCCAGGTGCAGCCGCAGGTAGTCCTTGACGGCCTGGGGGTGGCTCAACGTGGCGCGTTCGCGCAACTGCTGGGCCAGGGCCCGGCGCGCCAGTTCCAGCACGGCGACCAGTTCGGCGCGTTTGGCTGTGCCGCCCAGGCCCTTGACGGCACGCAGATCGGCCGCGCTGGTCTGCAGCAGGCCGGCGATGCCACCGAAGCGCTCGATCAGCTCCTGGGCCAGCGTCAGCACGTTCTTGCCGGCCAGGCCGGTGCGCAGCAGGATGGCGAGCAGTTCGGCGTCGCCCAGCGCCGCGGCGCCGCGCGCGATGAGTTTTTCGCGCGGACGCGCGTCCGGCGGCAAGTCCTTCAATCCCATGGCCTTCCTCCCGTTTCGTTGGCGTGCGTCCTCGAGGCCTGGGTGCGCGTGCGGTTTCCCGGGTGGGAACGCCGAGCGGCGGGGCGCATTTTTTACAATGGCGTCTAGTTTAAAGAGACCCTGCATGTCCACCACGATCCATTCCGACCTCGCTGCCGCCAGCCAAGCTGGCCAGACCGCTCCCGAACCAGGAGCGGCCGTGGTCGAGCCCGGCGCGTTTCTGACGCTGCACTACCGTCTGGCCGGGCCGACGGGCGACATCATCAACACCTTCGACGGCAAGCCCGCCACGCTCAGCCTGGGCACGGGCGAGCTCTCGCCCACGGTCGAGGCACGCCTGATGGGCCTGGCCGAAGGCACGCGCACGACCTTCGACATTCCGGCGGGCGAAGCCTTTGGCGAGCGCAACCCCGAGATGCAGCAATGGGTGGCGCGCAGCCTGCTGGCCGAACTGGGCGACCCCGACGAGCAATACCACGCGGGCGACGTCGTGCAGTTCCCCACGCCCGATGGTCTGGGCAGCTATGCCGGCGCGGTGCAGAAGGTCGAGGACGGCCGTGTGCTGTTCGACTTCAACCACCCGCTGGCCGGCCAGCCGGTGGTGTTCGAGGTGCAGTTGATCGGGGTGCTCTGATGGCCCGCGAAGTCATCCTGGCCGAGCCGCGCGGCTTTTGCGCGGGCGTGGACCGCGCCATCGAGATCGTCGAGCGCGCGCTGCACAAGTTCGGCCGCCCGATCTACGTGCGCCATGAAATCGTGCACAACACCTTCGTGGTGGAAGACCTCAAAAGCAAGGGCGCGATCTTCATCGAAGAACTCGACGACGTGCCGCCCGGCGCCGTGCTGGTGTTCTCCGCGCACGGCGTGAGCAAGGCCGTGCAGAACGAGGCCAAGGCGCGGGGCTTCCAGGTGTTCGATGCCACCTGCCCGCTGGTCACCAAGGTGCACGTCGAAGTCGCCAAGCTGGCCAAGGAAGGCTACGAATTCATCATGATCGGCCACAAGGGCCACCCCGAGGTCGAAGGCACCATGGGCCAGCTCAATGGGGGCATCCACCTCGTCGAGGACGTCGAGGACGTCGCGCGCGTGCAGCCCGGCCAGAGCGAAAAGCTCGCCGTCGTCACGCAAACCACGCTGTCGGTGGACGACGCCTCGGCCATCAGCGCGGCCGTCAAGGCGCGTTTTCCGCTGATCCGCGAGCCCAAGCAGCAGGACATCTGCTACGCCACGCAGAACCGCCAGGACGCCGTCAAGGTACTGAGCCCGCAGGTGGACGTCGTTGTCGTCGTGGGCAGTCCGACCAGCTCCAACAGCAATCGTCTGGCCGAGCTGGCGCGCCGCCTGGGGGTGGACGCCCACATGGTGGACAACGCCGGTGAGCTGCGCGCCGAATGGTTCGAGGGCCGCAACCGCGTGGGCCTGACCGCCGGCGCCTCGGCGCCCGAGGTGCTGGTGCAGTCGGTGATCACGCGCTTGCGCGAGCTGGGCGTGGTGGCCGTGCGCAAGATGGCGGGTGTCGAGGAAACCGTCAAATTCCCCTTGCCCAAGGGCCTCAAGGTCGACGCGGCGGGCGAGCCGAGCCGGCTGCACGCGACGGGCGCGTAACGTCTTCCAATTCACGCGCGTAAAAAGAAGCCGGCCAGATCTGATGGATCTGGCCGGCTTCTTTTTGAGGGGCGACTGACCCGGCCGTCACCGGCCGGGCAGGGCGGCATCAGTTCTGCGTTTCGAACGGCAGCTTGACGTCGCGCAGGTCACGGCGCGTTTCCACCAGCACCAGCGGGCCTTCGTCGAGCACGACGGCCGGCGGGCGCTCGCGCGGCACGCGCACGGGCTGGGGCTCGGCAGCGATGGCGGCCTGGGCGGCAGCCACCTTGTCGGTGTCGGAGTTCACCCACTGCAGGCCGGCCTGGGAGGCGATGGCGTTGAGCTGATCGGTGGGCAGCTGGTAGCGGCTGGCGGGCGCGGCGGCAGGGGCCGCTGCGGCCACGGGCTCGGCGGCCAGCGCGTCTTCCAGCGACACGATCTGCGGCTCTTGCTGCTGCGGTGCGGCGGCGTCGGCCACGGCCTGGGCCGCGGTCAACTCGGCTGGCTCGGCCTGCACTTCAGGCACGGCCTGGGCCGTGGCCTGCGGCTGGGCGGCGTCGCTGTCGGCCACGGTGTCTTCCGTTGCCGTGGCGCCCTGGCCTTCACCTTGGGCGTCGCGGCGGTTGCGGCGGTCGCGGCCATAGCGGTCGCGGCTGCGGCGCTCGCGGCCTTCGCGGGGTGCGGCATCGGTCTCGGCGGCGGGTGCGGCCTGCGTGTCGACATCGGTCGCGAACGGGCCTTCGGCGCCCTGGCTCAGCGCGATGCCGGCCAAGGTCTCGGCAGGCAGCTCGACCGGGTTGGCGGCAGCGGCTTCGTCGTCAGGGCGCGGGGCGCGTTCACGGCGGTTTTCGCCCTGGCGTGCTTCGCCACGCTCACCGTTGCGTTCGCCGCGCGGACCCCGTTCGCGCCGGTTCTGGCGCTCGCCACGCGGGGCGCGCGCTTCTGCGTTGTCGGCGGGAGCGTCGCTGGGCACGACGGGCAGCGCGCTGGCCTGCTCGGCGGTGGCCTCGATGGACTGCTCCTGGCCGTCGCGGCGGCCATTGCGGCGGTCGCCGTTGCGGTCGTTGCGGCGGCGGTTGTCGCCACCACGCTCGCCGACGGCGCTGTTGCTGGCGCGTTGCTCGGTGGCCTCGCCTGCGGCGGCACGTTCGCTGCGGCCTTCGCCGCGCTCGTTGCGTTCGCCACGTTCGTTGCGGTTGCCGCCGCGGCGATTGCCTTCGGCACGCTCGCCGCTGCGTTCGCCACGGCGTTCATCGCCGCCGCGCTCACCGCCACGGCCCCGGCCTTCGCCGCGGCGCTGCTGACCGTCGCGGCCGCCACGGGCGTTGCCGCTCTTGGCCGTGCTGGTTTCCTTGGCGGGTGCCGGAGCGGGGGCGGCCTCGGGCGTCAGACCGATGAGGCGCTTGAACCAGCCCCACACGCCGCCTTCGGCGGCTGCAGCCGGGGCGGCAACGGGGACTGCCGCGGGCGCCGGTGCCGGCTTGGGCGGTGCCACGGGCGCGGGCACGTCGGGCAGCACACCCTTGATGACGGGCGTCTGTTTGTTGGTGGGTTCCTGCGAACGACGCGTGACGGTGGTCGGGTCCTCGACCGTCTCGGCCAGCTTGTAGCTGGCGGGGAAGGTGTCCAGGCGCGGGTCGTCGTGCTTGACGCGTTCGAGCTTGTAGTTGGGCGTTTCCAACTGCTTGTTGGGGATGAGCGTGACGTTGACGCGTTGCTTGAGCTCGATCTTGGCGATCTCGGGGCGCTTTTCGTTGAGCAGGAAGCTGCCGACTTCCACCGGCACCTGCAGGTGCACGGCGGCCGTGTTGTCCTTCATGGACTCTTCCTGGATGATGCGCAGGATCTGCAGCGCCGAGCTTTCGGTGTCGCGGATGTGGCCGGAGCCGCCGCAGCGCGGGCAGGGAATGGACGAGCCTTCGCTCAGCGCAGGCTTGAGGCGCTGGCGGCTCATCTCCATCAGGCCGAACTTGCTGATGGTGCCGAACTGCACGCGGGCACGGTCCTGGCGCAGCGCGTCGCGCAGGCGGTTCTCGACCTCGCGGCGGTTCTTCGACTCTTCCATGTCGATGAAGTCGATCACGATCAGGCCGCCCAGGTCGCGCAGGCGCATCTGGCGGGCCACTTCGTCGGCGGCTTCCAGGTTGGTGCGGGTGGCGGTTTCCTCGATGTCGCCGCCCTTGATGGCGCGGGCCGAGTTGACGTCGACCGAGACCAGTGCCTCGGTGTGGTCGATCACGATGGCGCCGCCCGAGGGCAGGCTCACGGTGCGGGCGTAGGCCGACTCGATCTGGTGCTCGATCTGGAAGCGCGAGAACAGCGCGGCGTCGTCGCGGTAGCGCTTGACGCGTGCGGCATGCTCGGGCATGACGTGCGCCATGAACTGGTGCGCCTGTTCATAGATGTCGTCGGTGTCGATGAGGATGTCACCGATGTCGTTGTTGAAGTAGTCGCGGATGGCGCGGATCACCAGGCTCGATTCCTGGTAGATCAGGAAGGCGCCCTTGCCGCCCTTGGCGGCGCCGTCGATGGCGTTCCACAGCTTGAGCAGGTAGTTCAAGTCCCACTGCAGCTCGGGCGCCGTGCGGCCGATGCCGGCGGTGCGCGCGATGATGGACATGCCCTTGGGGTACTCGAGCTGGTCCATCGCCTCCTTGAGCTCGGCACGGTCGTCGCCCTCGATGCGGCGCGAAACGCCGCCGCCGCGCGGGTTGTTGGGCATGAGCACCACGTAGCGGCCGGCCAGGCTCACGAAGGTGGTCAGCGCTGCGCCCTTGTTGCCGCGCTCTTCCTTTTCGACCTGGACCAGCAGTTCCTGGCCTTCACGGATCACGTCGTTGATGCGTGCCTGGCTGGGCGAAACGCCTTCGGCGAAATACTGCTTGGAGATTTCCTTGAAGGGCAGGAAGCCGTGGCGGTCTTCGCCGTAGTCGACGAAGCAGGCTTCCAGGCTGGGCTCGACGCGTGTGACGACGGCCTTGTAGATGTTGCCCTTGCGCTGCTCGCGCCCTTCGATCTCGATTTCGTAGTCGAGCAGCTTCTGGCCGTCGACGATCGCCAGGCGGCGTTCTTCCGCCTGGGTTGCATTGATGAGCATCCGTTTCATGATGCCGTTCCTTTTCTCGTTCGTGGCAGGCTGCCTGGGCGATGCATGTCGTTTGCATCCGCTCAGGCGGCCTGGCGGAGCCTCGCGGCTCCTGATTGCCCGCAAGGGCACACGATGCACGGGGACCGGCCCGGCGAAACGAGAGAGGCGTTGGGTCTTGAAACGGCGCTGGCAGCCGGCGGGAGGCCTGGACGGTCGAGTCGACCGTCAGGCTGCCGCGGACTGCCGCCACGAAGGCGGCGCGTGAGTCAAATGGCTGGCGTCCATGCGGCGTGCCTGGGCAGGGCGGGCGGCGGGGCCGCTGTGCTGCCAGGAGCGCCGGTGCTTGCCGGGCGGGCATGCGCCAGCGGGCGAGGGGCGCAGTACGCCGCTCGCCCATGCCAGGCACAGTTCAAGCCAACCCAGAAACATCATGTCGTCAGAAAGATCCAGTTGTCCCCGCTGTCGCCATGGCGGCCGGCCTGTGGGGCGGACCGCGGCGTGCGCCAGCGTTCAATATTCAAAGCAATCTCGTGTTTCGCCAGGTTCCTGCCGACTCGCGCTGCCTGCCGTCCCGTTGCGGATGGGCGGCGCGAGGTGCATCGACCTGAATTTCGCGTCCGGCTGCGGCAGGCCTGAATTTAGTTGCTCTTCAAGTCAGGCGGCGTGGGCCGGATACGCAAGAAGGATGGAGCCGTTGGGCTTGCCATCCCTCCAAGAACTGGTTTCCAACTCGGCGTGGGGCGCTACCAAAAAAGTAGGAGCCATACCCGGGCGGACTTCATTCCGTCGCGTGCCATTTTATATGAGAACCCGCCGCGTGGTCATCGATTCGACACATGCGTGACGGTAGCGTGCCCGCAGCGGGCGCTTGGGGCCCCGGCCATCGGCGTCGGCGGGGACGGCGGCGGGGCCGGCACGTTAAACTGCCCGTCTGCGGGTGCTTGGCTGCCATGGAATTTGCGGAGGGCGCCAGCCGCCCCCGATGCCCGGCCGGTGTCTCGCATCCCGTTTGTTCAGATCGATGCGCTCCTCTTCCTCTTCTCGCGCGTCCCGGGGCAGTGCCCGGGGCCTTTCCGTGCCAGCCGCACGCCAGCCACCGCGTGCGGGGGCGCCCGCGCGCCCACCGGTGCCGCCGGCCGCCGAGCCGCCGCCGCAAGCCGTGCGGCTGATTGCCGTGGACGAAGAGTCCGCTGGCCAGCGGCTCGACAATTTCCTGATGCGCTGCCTCAAGGGCGTGCCCAAGACCCACGTCTACCGCATCATCCGCAGCGGCGAAGTCCGCATCAACAAGGGCCGGGCCAGTGCCGACACGCGGGTGGCGGCCGGCGACCAGGTGCGTGTGCCGCCCGTGCGTGTCGCGCAAAAGGATGAATCCGCCCAGTTGGCGACGCCGGCGCGCGAGTTTCCGATCCTGTTCGAGGACGACCATGTGCTGGCCATCGACAAGCCCGCGGGCGTGGCCGTGCATGGCGGCAGCGGCGTGAGTTTCGGTGTAATCGAGCAGTTGCGGCGCGCGCGTCCCGGGGCGCGTTTTCTGGAGCTGGTGCACCGGCTCGACCGCGAAACCTCGGGCATTTTGCTGGTGGCCAAGCGGCGCTCGGCGCTGACGCGGCTGCAGGACCAGTTTCGTGAGCGTGAAACCGGCAAGACCTACCTGGCGCTGGTGCCGGGCCAGTGGCCGCGCAACCAGAAAGTGATCGACCTGCCGCTGCGCAAATACCTGGTGGCCGATGGTTCGGCCGAGGGCGAGCGCCGCGTGCGTGTGACCGCCAAGGACGACCCCGAGGGCCTGCGTTCGGTCACGCTGGTCAAGGTCAGCCCGGTGACGCCGGCCGACGCGAATTTTTCACTGCTCGAAGTCACCATCAAGACCGGCCGCACCCATCAGATCCGTGTCCATCTGGCCAGCCAGGGACATGCGATCGCGGGCGATGACAAATATGGCGATTTCGAGCTCAACCGCGACTTGAACAAACGCGGGCTCAAACGCATGTTCCTGCATGCGTGGCGGCTGCAGTTCGACCATCCCGCCACGGGCGAGCGACTGTCGCTGGTCGCGCCGCTGCCACCCGAGCTCGACCGGCTGGTCGACTTCAACCGCCAGCAGGCGCCAGCGGCGGCGCCGACCCCGGAGCGCGCCACGCCATGACCCGACAATTCGACCTGCTGGCCTTCGACTGGGACGGCACCTTGTTCGATTCGACGCAGATCATCACGCGTTGCCTGCAGGACGCCATCCGCGACGTGGGCGGCGAGGTGCCCAGCGACCGTGATGCGTCCTATGTGATCGGTCTGAGCCTGAACCAGGCCCTGCAGCATGCCGCGCCCAACCTGCCGCCGGAGCGTTATCCGCAATTGATGGCGCGTTATCGCCTGCATTGGGCACGCCATCAGGACGACGTGGTGCTGTTTCCGGGCGCGCTGGCGATGCTGCAGGCCCTCAAGTCCCATGGCTTTCTGCTGGCGGTGGCGACGGGCAAGAGCCGGCGTGGCCTGGACGAGGCATTGCACACCGTGGGGCTGCGCGGCTTGTTCGATGCGTCCCGCACCGCCGACGAGACCGCGGGCAAGCCGCATCCCCTGATGCTGCAGGAGCTGATGGCCGAATTCGGCGTCGCGCCGTCGCGCACGCTCATGATCGGCGACACGGTGCACGATCTGCAGATGGCCATCAACGCCGGCTGCGCGAGTGTCGGAGTGAGCTACGGCGCCCATCCACCGCAGGGGCTGATTGATCTGCATCCCCTGTTCGTGGCCGAGACCACGGCCGAACTGCACGACTGGCTGTTGCGCAACGCGTGAGCGGCTGTCTGCGCTTCCTTCTTGAGTGATCGCGTCCATCCGGGGCGCAGGAAAGGGCTGTATCCATGAGTCAAGATTCGACCGGGCGAGACGACTCGCCCCACCGCAACGACCCGCTGTGGCACGAAGCGCCCGGGGCCCCGGCCGATGCGCCGCGTCTGGCCCCGGCGGGGGCAGCCCTGGCCGGGCAAGCGCCGGGCTGGGAGCGTGACGTGCTGGAAAAACTCGCGTTCGCGTCGCTCAAGGAGCAGCGCGCGGCACGGCGCTGGAAGATCTTTTTCCGTCTGGCCTGGCTGCTGGTCTGGGTGGGGCTGGTCTGGGCCTTCGTCCAGGCCGCTTCCGGCGTGGGCGGCAAGACGGGCGAGGGCCTGCGGCAGCACACCGCGGTGATCGAGATCGATGGCGAGATCGGCGCCAACACCGAATCCAGCGCGGTCAACATCAACGCCGGGCTCAAGCGCGCGTTCGAGGACCGCAACGCCAAGGCAGTGGTGCTCTGGATCAACTCCCCGGGCGGCAGCCCGGTGCAGGCGGGCATCGTCCATGACGAAATCCGCAGGCTCAAGGCCCTGCACAAGAAACCCGTGTATGCGGTCGTGCAGGACCTGTGTGCCTCGGCCGCTTATTACATCGCCGCGGGCGCCGACGATATCTATGTCGACAAGGCCAGCATGGTCGGCAGTATTGGTGTGCTGATGAATGGTTTCGGTTTCACGGAACTCATGCAGAAAATCGGCGTCGAACGCCGATTGCAAACAGCGGGCGTCAACAAAGGCATGCTCGATCCCTTCAGTCCGCAGAATACGGAGCAAAAAGCGCACGTCCAGGCGATGCTGGACCAGATTCATCAGCAATTCATCAAAGTGGTGCGTGAAGGGCGGGGCGACCGGCTCAAGGAAAACAACGAAACGTTCTCGGGCCTGGTGTGGACGGGCGAGCAGGCCGTCCAGAATGGGTTGGCTGACCAATTGGGCGATATTTCCTATGTGGCCCGCGAAGTGGTCAAGGCCGACGAGCTGGTGGACTATACCGAGCGCGCCAGTGTTTCCGATCGCCTGGTGCGGCGTCTGGGCGCTTCGTTTGCGGGCGAGGCCGTCAACGCCTTGCTGCAGACTTATTCGCTGCGCTAGTCCATGTTTCCCCGCATTGCCGGCGCGATGGATGGTTATTTTGAGTAAAACAGAATCGGCGCCGCGAATGCAGGGTTGTAGGCCGGCCGGGAATCTGAATATAATTGAGGCACCGGATTTTCAAATTTCACGCCGGTTGGGCGCGCTTCGCGCAGAACTGATCTCAATTTTTAAAGGATTTTAAATGGCCACTTACGCTGAATTGAAGGCGCAGGCGGAAGCGCTGCTCAAGCAGGCGGAGCAGCTGCTGGTTAGCGAACGTGAAGCAGCCATCGCCGACATCAATCGCCGTCTGGACGAACTGGGCCTGACGCCAGACGACCTCAAGGGCGGTAAACGCAGCGTGAAAAAGGCGGACGGCGGCGACAAGCCCAAGCGCGTCGTGCCGATCAAATACAAGGGTCCCAACGGTGAAACCTGGACGGGCCGTGGTCAAAAGCCGGTCTGGCTGGCCGAGTTGCTCAAGCAAGGCCGCAAGGTCGAGGAATTCCTGATCTGAGGCTGCTTGAATCGCAGAAGAGGCGGGATCGGCACCATTCGGTCCCTTGCCTCTGAAAATCCCTCGTTGTCCAGCGGGCCTGCTGGTTCGGCGACAAGAAAACCGCTCTTTGGAGCGGTTTTTTTATGGCTGGGTCGTCCCAGGATGAAAAGGTACCCCTCAGGAGGATTGGGTCATCGCAAAGCGATGGGTCGGGCATTTTGATGGAGGGTGGCTGCTCAATGAAGGAGCTCCCTGTTGGGGAGCGCCCGGACCGATCGGCGCATTTCTCAAAGGGGGGGCATGCGCCGGCGATTGATTTTTCCGATGAATGAATTCAATCAGAACAATGATCACCGATTGTAGTCAACCTCAATGTAGTCAAACACATGAGCCTTGGCCTGCTCCCGTGTGGCGAGGTGTTCACCATGGATGGCCTCGACCTTCAGACTGTGGTTCCAACTCTCCATTGCTGCGTTGTCGTAGCAGTTGCCTCTGGCACTCATGCTGGCGATCAAAGCGTATTGCTCCAACAGGGCGCGGTGCTCGCGCGAGCAGTATTGGCTACCACGGTCAGTATGCACGATCACTCCCCGAGGCCGATTGCGAGCAAACAGCGCCATGCGCAGCGCGTCGCAAACCAGCGTAGC
>WNDQ01000016.1 GCA_009912175.1 Paracidovorax wautersii
ACCAAACCGTTCACCGACGCCGGCCTGGAGATCGTGGCCAACTCGCCCGAGGAGTTCAAGAAGTTCCAGGCCCGCGAGTACGCCCGCTGGAAGCAGGTCATCGAGACCGGCGGCATCACCGCCCAGTGACCGCCCACGCAAAGCAAGGGCTTTGCATCACCTGACCACCAACGGCTCCGCTCGCACCGAGCAGGCCGCTCATTGCCCGCCCCTGCGACCCAGCCGCGCGCGCCGCGCCATGCCGGTTGAAAGCCATCGCGCCTCAGGCCATCCCTTTCACACACTGGAGACGACATGAACAATCGCATCGACACCGCGTGGCACGCCTGCGCGACCGCGCTGGTTGCCACGACCTTGGTGGCGTGTGGTGGCGGCGGGACTGGCGATGCCGGTGCGAATCCCGATCCGACAACCCCACCCGCGGCCAAATCGTTTCGCGCCGCCGGCCTGGTCTACGGCGCCCCGTCCGTGCTGTCGGATGCCGCGGGCGGGCAGGTTCTCACCGTCCCGCTGCTGACCGCCAAGGGCGTTGAATTCCTGTCGACCGGATCGCTGTCGGCCGACGCCGCCGCGGCCATTCAGGCCAGCCTGGCACCCGGCAACCTCGTTGACTGGCTGCCCCGCGACAACGGCCGGATCGCCGTCACGGAGGATGCGGCGCAGACATTCAACGTCGTGCTGCGCAAAGGCACGTCGGCCAACGCCCAGTTCAACCTGCAGAAGTATGGCGCCGCGGTGACGCGCCACGAAGACACCCCTGGACCGATGGTTGCCGCCGGCTGGGTGTATGGCAAGACGGACACGACGCTGACGGTGGGCGATGGATCGTCCGTCACCACCGACCAGTCGGGCAGGCCCTACGAGCAGGCCATCCGCCGCTACCAGGAGACCTATACCGTTTCGCCGGACGTCCAGGTGTTCAACGTCGACACCTCCGACTACACCAAGAGCCGGGTCTCGACCTTCGCGGACATCCCCGTGACGGCCAGCTATGACTACGCCACCACCTCGCGGCAAGCGGTCTACGTCCTCTTCGACGACAACTACGAGAACGCGGCCCATGCCAAAGTGACGGCCATCTGGTACTTCACGCCGCAGTCCACCAGCGACGGCAAGCCGGTCTGGGAAGTCCCGTCGCAAAGCCCGATGCTCAACGACAAGGGCGCGGACCCCGTCTCGGGCCAGCCTTATGCCAGCATCAACGCCACCTCACCGACCAGCGCTCCCTACACCCGCAGCACCGAACCCTTCGAGATCATCAAGAACACGATGTACTACGTGGGCGACAACGAAGTGGCCTCCTATGTCCTGAAAGCCGACATGGGGACACCCGACGACCTGTCCGACGACAAGATCATCAAGATCGACGCCGGCTGGCCCAACAGCGGCTATCAGTACTGGCGCAACCTGGAGCTGATGGGCATCGACCCTCGCTCGGTCACCGACCTGTGGCTCACGCACGGCCACGTCGACCACTACGGAACAGTGGCCGAGCAGCTCAAGATGATGGACAACGCGGGCAAGCCATTGGCGCTATGGGCATCCAAGGAAGACGTGCTGGGCGTGACCTCGGACCTGCAGGGCAATGCCTGGAACATCACCGGCGCGCTCCCGGCGTCGGAGACCGTCATCCGCGCGCGCACCTCGAACTTCTACTACTATGACCACTGGTATGACTACGGCAACGTCAAGATCATGGTGATCTGGTCGCCCTGCCACACCCCCGGCACGACCAACATGCTCTTCAAGGTCAAGAACCCCGACGATGGCCGGTTCTATACCTTCGGCTACCACGGCGGCTATGGCTTCAACGGCCTGCAAAAGCCGACCGCGGCCAACGGGTGGTTGCGCCTGTCCTTCCAGCACGGCTTGGCTTCAGCTACCTGCAGAACACCGTGGATGTCGACTTCGTCTCGCCCCAGCACACCAACCAGTTCCCCATCGTCGAGGTCTATCAGGCGCTCAAGGCCTACAACCGCGACCCGGCCAACGCGGGCAAACCGCTCACGATGCTCGAGGCCCTCAACGCCAAGGTGTTCGACTCTCCCACCCTCGATGGCGGCAAGATCACGGGCGAGTTTTCCAACCAGCTGGAAAAGCGCCGCTCCGTGGCTTCCTACAAGGCCAGCGATGCCGCCAACTCGGCCTATGCCAGCATCGAGACGTCCGGCCCCTTCAAGCCCGGCCGCGAGAGTGGACTGGACAACGTCCGCGCCGTGATCCTCGATGAGGGCAAGATCATCCAGGGCTTCGTCGGCGCCCAGAACAAGAACCCGGCGATTCCCTTGCTGGCCAACGGCATCCAGACCGCGACCGACCAGTATGTGGACGACCCGGGCGGCTTTTTTGTCCAGGTCGCCATCGACGTGCAGGACGCCGGCTACAAGGGCTACCTGCCCGAAGGCTATACCCAGTACAGCCCGGGCATCAATGCGTCCGTCACCTACCGGGGCGGCCCCATCGAATCGGTGCATGCGGCCACGGGAACCTTCCATCCGCCCGAATACCTGCGCACACAACGGCTGGCCACGCTGGCGGACGCGCAGCGGGTTCTGGCGACCATCCGGCGCGGCAGCACGGTGACCCTCTCGCTGACACCGGCCAGCGAAATCGTGGTTCCCCCGGACGCCACGCAGACCTTCCGCTGAACCGCCACCGCAGCCGGCGTATTCAGACTGGCTGCATTCATCGCCCCCTGCCCTGCGCTCGGTTCCATGTGCATTGCCACCCGCTCTCGTCTGCCCGCAACATTGCTGCTGCTCGCAGCCTTGGCCGGCCCCCTGGCGGGCCACGCGGGTGCAACGCCCGCCGCGCAGAGCCTGACGACGCTTGAGTCCGCGACCCAGCAAGGCCAGGCCCGCAGCGACTACGAACTGGCCCGGTATTTCAGCGGCGCGACCGGCGACCGCATCGATCCACCACGTGCCATGCACCATCTGAAGCGGGCGGCCGAGGGCGGCCTGACCCAGGCGCAGGTGGACCTCGCCTTTGTGCACTACAACGGCCAGGGCGCCCAGGGGCGGGACTACGCCCAGTCGTTTCACTGGTTCAAGCGCGCGGCCGACGCGGGCAGCGGTATCGCGCAATGCATGCTGGGCGACTTCTACCGCGAAGGCTGGGGTGGCACCCCCAGAAATCCGCGCGAGGCCGTGCGTTTGTATCGCCTGACCGCGGCTGCGCCACTGCCTTGCGCGTCGCGCTCGCAATACCAGCTTTACCTCAGCCACACCCAGGGGCTGGGCGTCGAGCAGAATATCCCGGTCGCAATGCAATGGCTGCGCAAGGCCGCCCGCGCCGGCAACCCCCAGGCCCAGCGGACGCTGGGCATCGCCTATCTGCGGGGACAGGGCGTTCCCCCGGATCTCGAGCGCGCCGACCATTGGCTACGGCTATCCAGGCAAGGCGTTGCCCCGCACGACGACCACGAACACGACGATCCCGCGCACGACGGCCTTGACGGCGATCATCGCCATTGAGGGTTGCAGCCCGTCGCGTCTGTCAGCGTCTTAAGGCAGACTTAAACGGCGCGCCGCACGCGCCATCGATCCCCAATCGCCCCCCCGGTGGCTATGATGCAAGCCGACTCGGCTCTGCACTCCAGCCCATGCCCACGCGCCCGCTCTTTTCCCTCCGTTTGCGGCCGTGGCCGCTGTCCCGGCAAACGGGGGCCCTGCGCTGGCGCAGGCTGCTGGTCTGGTTGATTTTGCTGGCGCTGGCGGCTGGCGCGGCCGGGTGGTGGTGGTGGAGCCACCGCGCGGCCAGCCCGGCGCCCACGGCCGGGCGGCCGGGCGCCAACCAGGCCCAGCCGGTGTCGGCCGGCGCCGTCACGCGGCAGGACATGCGGGTGCTGGTCGATGCGATTGGCACGCTGGCGGCGCACAGCACGGCCGTCGTTCGGCCCCAGGTGGGCGGCAAGATCAAGGCCATTCTGTTCAAGGAAGGCGACGTGGTGCGCGCTGGCCAGGTGCTGGCCGAAATCGATGCGCGCAGCTACCAGGCGGCGCTGGACCAGGCCCAGGGCACGCTCGAACGCGACCAGGCGCTGCTGCGCAATGCCGAGCTGGACCTCAAACGCTACCGCGACCTGCTGGCCCAGGATTCGATCCCCAGCCAGCAGGTCGACACGCAGCAGGCGCTGGTGCAGCAGTACCGCGGCACCGTGCGCACCGACCAGGGCCAGGTCGCGCAGGCGCGCCTGAACCTGTCGTACACGCGCGTGACCGCGCCCATTGCCGGCCGGCTCGGCCTGCGCCAGGTCGACCTGGGCAACATCGTGGCCACGACCGACGCCATCGTCTCCATCACCCAGGTGCAGCCCATCGAGGTGGTGTTTCCGTTGCCCGAATCCAGCCTGCCGCCCGTGGCCGCGCGCCTGGCCACGGGCGCGCGCCTGCCGGTCGAGCTGTGGAGCCGCGACCAGAGCCGGCAGCTGGGTGCCAGCGAATTGCTGTCGCTGGACAACGCCATCGACGTGACCACCGGCACCATCAAGGGCAAGGCGCTGTTCGCCAACACCGACGGCCAGCTGTTTCCCAACCAGTTCGTCAACGTGCGGCTGCAGGCCGACGTGCTGCCGCAGGCGCTGACAGTGCCGTCCACGGCCATTCAGCGCGGCAGTGTTGGAACTTATGTCTACGCCGTGCGCGAGGACGGCACCGTCAACGTGCGGCCCGTGCGGCTGGGCACCACCGACAACGGCCGCGTGGTGGTGCAGGGCCAGCTCGAAGCCGGCGAGCAGGTCGTGCGCGACGCGGCCATGCGCCCGCGCAACGGCGGCGGCCGCCATGGCGGTCAAGGTCAAGGTCAGGGCCAGCATGAACGGGGACAGCGACCCGATCCGGCGTCCCCCGGCCAGCCCGCGACCACGCCCGCCTCGCCCTCGCCCGCGGCCCCGGCCACCGGCGCCACGCGCTGACCGACTTCGGCCGCCGCCATGAACCTGTCGCGCCTCTTCATCCTGCGCCCCATCGCCACGTCGCTGCTCATGGTGGCGGTGCTGATCGCGGGCGCCCTGGCCTACCGGCTGCTGCCGATCTCGGCCCTGCCCGAGGTCGACTACCCCACCATCCAGGTCATCACGCTCTACCCCGGTGCCAGCCCGGACGTGATGACGGGCTCGGTCACCGCGCCGCTGGAGCGCCAGTTCGGGCAGATGGCGGGGCTGGAGCAGATGTCCTCGACCAGCTCGGACGGGGCCTCGGTCATCACGCTGCGTTTTGCGCTCGACGTCAGCCTGGACGTGGCCGGGCAGGAGGTGCAGGCGTCCATCAACGCGGCCGGCAGCCTGCTGCCCTCGGACCTGCCGATGCCGCCGATCTACAACAAGGTCAACCCGGCCGACGCGCCCGTGCTCACGCTGGCCGTGACCTCGCCGTCGCTGCCGGTCACGCGTGTGCACGACCTGGTCGAGAACCGGCTCGCGCCCAAGCTGTCGCAAGTGCCCGGCGTGGGGCTGGTGGGCATTGCCGGCGGCGCGCGCCCGGCCGTGCGTATCCAGGCCGACCCGCGCGCGCTGGCCTCGGCCGGGCTCACGCTCGAAGACGTGCGCACCGCCATCGCCGCGGCCAACGTGCGCCAGTCCAAGGGCAGCTTCGACGGGCCGGCACGCGCCTCCAACATCGACGCCAACGACCAGCTGCAGTCGGCCGACGGCTACCGTGACCTGATCATTGCCTACAAGAACGGCAGCCCGATCCGGCTGCGCGACATCGCGCAGGCCGTGGACGCGGCCGAGAACGCGCGACTGGCGGCCTGGGCCGGCACGCCTGCCGACGGCCTGCACGCGGGCGTGGTGCTCAACATCCAGCGCCAGCCCGGCTCCAACGTGATCGAGACGGTCGACCGCCTCAAGGCCGTGCTGCCCGGCCTGCAGGCCTCGCTGCCGGCCTCGGTCGACGTGCGCATCCTGTCGGACCGCACCGAGACCATCCGCGCCTCGGTGCGCGACGTGCAGTTCGAGCTGGCGCTGGCCGTGGCGCTGGTGGTGATGGTGATCTTCCTGTTCCTGCGCAGCGCCAGCGCCACGCTGATCCCGGCGCTGGCCGTGCCGCTGTCGCTGGTGGGCACCTTTGGCGTGATGTACCTGTGCGGCTTCTCGGTCAACAACCTCACGCTCATGGCGCTGACGATTTCGACCGGCTTCGTGGTCGACGACGCCATCGTCATGATCGAGAACATCGCGCGCCACGCCGAGTCGGGCAAGAGCCCGATGGCCGCCGCGCTCGACGGCAGCCGGCAGATCGGCTTCACCATCGTCTCGCTCACGGTCTCGCTGGTCGCCGTGCTGATTCCGCTGCTGTTCATGGGCGACGTGGTCGGGCGCCTGTTCCGTGAATTCGCGGTCACGCTGGCCGTGGCGATTCTGATCTCGGCCGTGGTCTCGCTCACCCTCACGCCCATGCTGTGCGCGCGGCTGCTGCGCCGCCAGGACTTCCAGGCCGCTCACCACGCCGGCCCGCGCAACGGCCAGAGCGGCCCCTTCGCACGGCTGCACCATGCCACGGGCGCGGCGCTGGAGCGGCTGACCGCGCGCTACCTGCGTGCGCTGGACTGGGTGCTCGTGCACCGCACCATCACGCTGGCGGTGTTTGCCCTGACCCTGGCGCTGACGGCGCTGCTTTACGCGGTCTCGCCCAAGGGACTGTTTCCGCAGCAGGACACCGGGCTGCTGCAGGCCACCACCGAGGCCGAGCAGTCGATCTCGTTCGCCGCCATGGCCGACCGCCAGCAGGCGCTGGCCGAGCGTGTGCTGCACGACCCGGCCGTGGCCAGCATCTCGTCCTTCATCGGCGTGGACGGCACCAACGCCACGCCCAACACGGGGCGCCTGCTGATCAGCCTGCGCCCGCACGGCGAACGCGACGCCATCGACACGGTGATGCGCCGCCTGGCCGAATCCACGCACGACCTGCCCGGCATCCGGCTGTACCTGCAGCCGGTGCAGGACCTGACCATCGAAGACCGTGTGGCCCGCACCCAATACCAGTTGCTGCTGTCCTCGCCCGACAGCGCGCAGATGCAGTCGGCCGCCACGCGCCTGCTGGCACGCATGCGCACACTGCCCGAGCTGGCCAAGGCTGCCAGCGACCTGCAGGACCAGGGCCTGCAGGCCTGGGTCGAGATCGACCGCACGCAGGCCAGCCGCCTGGGCGTGACGGTGACCAACATCGACGCCACGCTCAACGACGCCTTCGGCCAGCGGCTGATCTCCACCATCTACACCCAGTCCAACCAGTACCGCGTGGTGCTCGAAACCCCGCCCCGCCTGCGCGAAGGCCCGCAGGCGCTGGCCGCGCTGTACGTGCCGTCGTCCAACGGCGTGCCGGTGCCGCTGTCGGCCGTGGCGCACGTGACGGAGCGGCCCACGCTGCTGGCGATCAACCACGTCGGGCAGATGCCGGCGGCCACGCTGTCCTTCGACACCGCGCCGGGCGTGGCGCTGAGCGACGCGGTCGCGGCCATCGCGCGCGCGCACCGAGCTGGGCCTGCCGGCCGCGGTCGACCTGCGGTTCCAGGGCGCGGCGCAGGCTTTCCAGTCGTCGCTGTCGAGCACGCTGCTGCTGATCCTGGCCGCGGTGGTGACCATGTACATCGTGCTGGGCGTGCTCTATGAAAGCACCATCCACCCCATCACCATCTTGTCCACCCTGCCCTCGGCCGGCCTGGGCGCGCTGCTGGCCTTGATGGCGCTGCGGCTGGAGCTGGACATCATCGCGGTGATCGGCATCATCTTGCTGATCGGCATCGTCAAGAAGAACGCGATCATGATGATCGACTTCGCGCTCGACGCGCAGCGCCACCAGGGCCTGACGCCGCACGCGGCCATCCGCCAGGCCTGCGAGCAGCGGCTGCGCCCCATCCTGATGACCACCCTGGCGGCGCTGCTGGGTGCCCTGCCCATGATGCTGGGCACCGGCGTGGGCAGCGAGCTGCGCCACCCGCTGGGCGTGACCATGGTGGGCGGCCTGCTGCTGAGCCAGTTGCTCACGCTGTTCACCACGCCGGTGATCTACCTCGGCTTCGAGGACCTCAAGCGCCGCCGCGCCGAGCGGCGCCCGGCGGCACCGGCCTAGGCCGCGCCATGACGCCGGCGCCTACACCCACGGGCCTGCCATGAGCCTGTCCGCCCCTTTCATCGCGCGGCCCATCGCCACCAGCCTGCTGACGCTGGCGGTGGCGCTGGTGGGCGTGGTCTCGTTCTTTCTGCTGCCGGTTGCGCCGCTGCCGCAGGTCGACTACCCGACCATCTCCGTCAATGCCGGCCTGCCCGGCGCCAGCCCCGACACCATGGCTGCCACCATCGCCACGCCGCTGGAGCGCGCGCTGGGCAGCATCGCCGGCGTCAACGAGGATCACCTCCTACTCCACGCAGGGCAGCACGCGCATCACGCTGCAGTTCGACCTCTCGCGCGACATCGACGGCGCCGCGCGCGACGTGCAGGCCGCCATCAACGCCGCGCGTGCGCTGCTGCCCACGGGCATGCCCAGCAACCCGACCTACCGCAAGATCAACCCGTCCGATGCGCCCATGCTGATCGTGTCGCTGACCTCGGCCACGCTCACGCGCGGGCAGATGTACGACGCGGCCTCCACCGTGCTGGCGCAGAGCCTGTCGCAGGTCGAGGGCGTGGGCCAGGTCACGCTGGGCGGCGGCGCGCTGCCGGCCGTGCGCATCGAGCTCGACCCGCGCCGCCTGGCCGCGCAGGGCATCAGCCTGGAGACGGTGCGCAGCGCGGTGGTCGCCACCAACGCCAGCCGGCCACTGGGCACGCTCGAAGACAGTCAGCGCCAGTGGCAGGTCGGCGCCAACGACCAGGCGCGCACCGCGGCCGATTACCGCCCGCTGGTGCTGCGCTGGCAGGCCGACGGCCACGCGGTGCAGTTGCAGGACGTGGCCGACGTGGTCGATTCGGTGCAGGACGTGCGCAACTACGGCGTGGCCAACGGCCGCCCGGCCATCCTGCTGCAGATCTACCGCCAGCCCGGCAGTAACGTGCTGGAGACCACCGAGCGTGTGCGCGCGCTGCTGCCGCAGCTGCAGGCCGCGATTCCGGCGGCCATCGAGCTGGCGGTGATCTCGGACCGCACGCCCACGCTGCGCGCCTCCATGCGCGAAGTGGGCCGCGCGCTGGCGGTGTCGATCGCGCTGGTGATCCTGGTCGTGCTGCTGTTCCTGCGCGAACACCGCGCCGCGCTGATTCCGGCCGTGGCCGTGCCGGTGTCGCTGCTGGGCACGCTGGGCGTGATGGTGGTCTGCGGCTACACGCTGGACAACCTGTCGCTGATGGCGCTGACGGTGGCCACCGGTTTTGTCGTCGACGACGCGGTGGTCGTGCTGGAAAACATCGTGCGCCACCTCAAGCAGGGCCGCAGCCCGCGCGAGGCGGCGCTGGACGGCACACGCAAGATCGCCTTCACCGTGGTCTCGATGAGCCTGTCGCTGGTGGCCGTCTTCATCCCCATCCTGTTCATGGGCGACGTGGCCGGCCGGCTGTTTCGCGAGTTCGCCGTGGTCATGGCCGCGGCCATCGGCGTGTCGCTGGTGGTCTCGCTCACGACCACGCCCATGATGTGCGCCGCGCTGCTGCGCCCGCCCGAGCCCGACGCCCGGCGCGCGCGCCTACCGCCGCTCGCTGGCCTGGGTGCTGCGCCACCAGCCGCTGGCGCTGCTGGCGCTGGCCGGCGTGGTGGCGCTCAACGTGACGCTGTACACGGCCATCGACAAGGGCTTCATCCCCGAGCAGGACACCGGCCGCATCAGCGGCGTGATCCGGGCCGACCAGGCGACCTCGTTCCAGGCCATGCAGCAGCGCCTGCAGCGTTTTCTGGCGGTGGTGCACGAGGACCCGGCGGTCGACGTCGTCACCGGCTACACCGGCGGCGGCCAGCGCAACATCGCGCAGATCTTCATGACGCTCAAGCCGTTGGCCGAGCGCGGCGGCGTGTCGTCCGACCAGGTCATCGACCGCCTGCGCATCCGGCTGCAGAACGAGCCCGGCGCGCGCCTGTTCCTGAGCCCGCAGCGCGACATCCGCATCGGCGGACGGCAGGCCAACGCCGCCTACCAGTACACGCTGCAGGCCGACGACGTGGGCGACCTGCGCACCTGGGAGCCGCGCGTGCGCCAGGCGCTGATGGCCCTGCCCGAGCTGGCCGACGTCAACAGCGACCAGCAGGACAACGGCCTGCAGACCTCGCTGGTGATCGACCGCGACACGGCCACGCGGCTGGGCCTGACCATGAGCGCCATCGACGCCACACTCAACGACGCCTTCGGCCAGCGCCAGGTCGGCGTGATCTACAACCCGCTCAACCAGTACCGCGTGGTGATGGAGGCCGCACCGGCCTTCTGGCAGGACCCCAAGACGCTCGAAGACTTCTTCTTCGTCAACAACCAGGGCCTGTCGGTGCCGCTGGCCGCGTTCGCGCGGCTGGAGCTGACCGCCGCGCCACTGGCCGTCAACCACCAAAGCGGCACGCCCGCAGCCACCATCAGCTTCAACCTGCCCGACGGCGTGCCGCTGTCGCAGGCCACCGACGCCGTCAACACGGCCGTTGCGCAACTGGGCATTCCGGTGTCGGTGCGCGGCTCCTTCGGTGGCACGGCCGGCGCCTTCCAGGGCGCGCTGGCCAACCAGCCGCTGCTCATCCTGGCGGCGCTGGTCACCATCTATCTGGTGCTGGGCATGCTGTACGAAGACCTGCTGCACCCGCTGACGATTCTTTCGACCCTGCCCTCGGCCGGCGTGGGCGCGCTGCTGGCGCTGATGCTGTGCAAGACCCAGTTCACGCTGATCGCCTTGATCGGCGTCATCCTGCTGGTGGGCATCGTCAAGAAGAACGCGATCATGGTGGTCGACTTCGCCGTCAGTCGTGAACGCGCCTCGCGTTCGGCCACGCCGGCCCAGTCCATCTTCCGCGCCGCGCAACTGCGCCTGCGCCCCATCCTCATGACCACCGCCGCCGCGCTGTTCGGCGCGCTGCCGCTGGCGCTGGGCCGCGGCGACGGCGCCGAGCTGCGCCAGCCGCTGGGCATCGCGGTGGTCGGCGGCCTGCTGGCCAGCCAGCTGCTCACGCTCTACACCACGCCGGTGGTCTACGTGGTGCTGGCGCGATGGCACCGGCGCCGGCGTGCGAGCCACCAGCCAGCGGCCCTGGCCGCCGAACCGTCCCTGAACCGCCCTTGATGGAGCCCCTCATGCCTGCGCCCTCCAACGCGGTCCACGCCCGTCCATTCCGCCTGCGGCCCCTGGCCCTGAGCAGCACCCTGGCAGCGGCCAGCCTGCTGGCCGCCTGCAGCAGCGCACCGCCCTACGAACGCCCGGCGCTGGCCGTGCCCGACCACTACCGCGAAGCCCCGGCCGCCGGCAGCGACGCGTCGACGTGGCAGCCCGCGCAACCACTGCCGCTGGCCGACGGCTGGTGGTCGGTGTTTGGCGATGCCACGCTCGACCGGCTGCAGCACGAAGCCACCGCCGGCAATCCGGGCATCGCGCAATCGCTGGCCAAGCTGCGCGCCGCACGTGCCGCGCTGGCCTCCAGCGACGCCGCGCGCTGGCCCACTCTGGGGCTGTCGGCCGGCCAGACGCGCAGCGCGGGCCCCTCGTCGAACAGCAGCAGCTCGGACGGCTCCAGCAGCAGCTCGCGCGCGCGCACCCAGTATTCGCTGGGCGCCACGGCCAGTTGGGAGCTCGACCTGTGGGGCCGGTTGTCGGACGCGGCCGAGTCCTCGCGCGCCAGCCTCCAGGCCAGCGTCGCCCAGACCTATTTCTCGCTGCGCGCGGCCGAGGCACAAAGCCAGTTGCTGGCGCGCACCGAAGAGGCCTACGCCCGCTCGCTGGCCCTCACGCGCAACCGGCTGGCCGCCGGTGTGGTTTCGCCCGCCGACGTGGCGCAAGCCGAATCGCAACTGCTGACCGTGCAGGCCCAGCGCAGCGAATCGGCCACCACACGCGCGCAGCTCGAACACGCATTGGCCGTGCTGACCGGCGTGGCGCCAGCGGCCTTCGCCCTGCCACCGACGGCCGAGCTGCCCTTGCCGCCCGCCGTGCCCCTCGCCCTGCCTTCACAACTGCTGCAGCGCCGCCCCGACATCGTCGCGGCCGAACGGCGCGTGGCCGCGGCCAACGCGCAGATCGGCGTGGCGCGCGCCGCCTACTTCCCGGCGTTGACCTTGTCGGCCTCGGGCGGCTACCGCAACGACACGCTGGCCAACCTGATTTCAGCGCCCAACCTGTTCTGGTCGCTGGGCCCGTCGCTGGCGCTGTCGCTGTTCGACGGCGGCGCCCGGCGCGCAGCGGTCGAGTCCGCACGCGCCGACACCGACCAGGCCGCCGCCAGCTACCGCCAGACCGTGCTGGCCGCGCTGCAGGAAGTCGAGGACAACCTCGTCGCCAGCGCCAATCTGCGCGGCGAAGAATCGCTGCAGCGCCAGGCCGTCGACGCCGCCCGCCGCGCCCAGACCATCACCGAGAACCAATACCGCGCCGGCACCGTCGCCTACCTCAACGTACTCAGCGCCCAAACCACCACCCTCAGCGCCGAACGCAGCCTGCTCACCGTGCGCGCCAACCGGCTCACGGCCGCCGTGGTGCTGCTGCGCAATCTGGCAGGAACCTGGGAGCCGGTGCCGGGCGAGCCGCCACCGCAGCCCGTCGCCGAAGCGGGCGGCTGAGATAATTCGCGCCCTGTTCCTTGTGATCGCCACGCCGACATGTCCCTCAGCCTCATCTACGCCCAGGCCGCCAACGGCGTCATCGGGCGCGACAACGCCCTGCCCTGGCATCTACCCGAAGACCTCGCGCACTTCAAGCGCTGCACCAGCGGCCATCCGGTCGTCATGGGGCGCAAGACCTGGGATTCACTGCCGCCAGCTTTCCGGCCGTTGCCGGGGCGGCTGAACATCGTGGTCACGCGCCAGGCCGGCTGGTTGGCCGAAGGGGCGTCCGTGGCCGGCAGCCTGGCGGCGGCGGTTGAGCTGGCGCGCGAGCATGCGGGTGCTGATGCGCAGGTGTGGGTGATCGGTGGCGCGCAGATTTACGCGGCGGCGCTGCCGCTGGCCGACCAGGTGGTGGTGACCGAGCTGGAACAGGCTTTCGAGGGCGATGCGCACGCGCCCGTGCTGGACGCGGCCTGGACTGTGGCCGAGCAGGACCCGCCCGCGGGCTGGCACACCGCGCGTAACGGCCTGCGTTACCGCTTCAGGACGCTGCGCCGCGCCTGACGGATTTCAGGATTCAGACAGCAGGATCTTGAGGTCATCGGCCAGCGCCTGGGCGCCGCTGCCGTAGCGCGTGAACAGGCGCAGCCGGCCGTTCGTGTCGTAGATGAAGCTGCCGGCCGTGTGGTCCATGGTGTAGGTCTCGGGCGTGCTGCCGGGGACCTTTTTGTAATAGACCTTGTAGGCCTTGGCGACCTCGGCCAGTTCTTCGAGCGTGGGGCGGAAGGCCACGAAGCTCGGGTCGAAGTTGCCGACGTAGGCCTGCAGGATCTCGGGCGTGTCGCGTTCGGGGTCGACGCTCACGAACACGCCCTGCAGTTTGTCGCCATCGGCGCCCAGCAGTTGCTTGACCTCGGCCAGTTCGGCCAGCGTGGTCGGGCACACGTCCGGGCACTGGGTGAAGCCGAAGAACACCACGACGAGCTTGCCCTTGAAGTCGGCCAGGCTGCGGCGCTGGCCGCTGGCGTCAGTGAGCGTGAAGCCCTGCGCGTAGCTGGCGCCCGTCACATCGACCGCCTTGAAGTCGGGCTTGGTGAGCTTGCAGCCCGCCAGCAGCGCTGCGCCCACGATGCCCGCCAGGCCCAGCGCCATCCCGCGCAAGCCGGCGCGGCGCGAGAACGGCACGGACTCGGTGCCGATTGCGGTCTGCTCGGAAATCGTCGGGCGATGCATGCGGGGCTCCTCTTCAAACAACAAACGGGGGCGGCTCGAAAATGGACTCAGAACAGGTAATGGTCCAGCAGCAGCGCGGCGAACAGCACGCTCAGGTGCACCAGCGAGAACCGGAAGGTCTTGCGCGCCAGCGCCTCTGAATACGCGCCCCACAGCGCCCAGGCGTAGGCAAAGAAGCCCGCGCTGAGCACCACGGCGGCGGCCAGGTAGAGCCACGAGCTCATGCCGTAGGCAAAGGGCAGCAGGCAGGCGGCGAACAGCAGCACGGTGTAGAGCAGGATCTGCAGCCGCGTGAAACGGTTGCCGTGCGTGACCGGCAGCATAGGCAGGCCGGCCTTGCGATAGTCCTCGACGCGGTAGAGCGACAGCGCCCAGAAGTGCGGCGGCGTCCACACAAAGATGATGAGGAACAGCAGCAGCGCCTCGGGGCCCACGTGGTTGGTCAGCGCCGCCCAGCCCAGCACCGGCGGCATGGCGCCCGAGGCGCCGCCGATCACGATGTTCTGCGGCGTCAGCGGCTTGAGCACCAGCGTGTAGATGACGGCATAGCCCACGAAGGTGGCAAACGTCAGCCACATGGTCAGCGGGTTGACCCACCAGTACAGGATCATCGAACCGATGCCGCACAGCACGGCCGAAAAGCCCAGCGCCTGCCAGTCGCTGAGCTCGCCGCGCGCGGTCGGGCGCCAGGCGGTGCGCTTCATGTTGGCGTCGATGGTTTTTTCGACCAGGCAGTTGAAGGCGGCGGCGGCGCCCGCCACCAGCCAGATGCCCAGGCAGGCAATCACCATGCGCTGCAGCTCGGCCAGTGTGGGCAGGCCGGGCACGGCCAGCACCATGCCGATGAAGGCGCAGAAGACGATGAGCTGCAGCACCTTGGGCTTGGTCAGCGCGTAGTACTGCTGCCAGCGGCTCATGTCGGTCAAGGTCTTGGTGGGGTTCATGTAGAAAGTCCTCCGCGAACGCGGGCGGGGCGCGAGCCGCAGATCATGCCCGTGAGCACGATGGTCAGGCCCGCGGCGCCGGCCGTGTGCAGCGCGGCCGCCAGCAGCGGCCAGTCGAGCACGACGTTGCTCACGCCGGTGACCACCTGCAGCGCCAGCAGCGCGGCCAGCGCGCGCGCATGGCCGGCCAGGCCGGGCGTGCGCCAGGTGCGCCACGCCAGCGCGGCCAGCAGCGCAGCGGCCAGGTAGGCGAACAGGCGGTGCGAGTAGTGAATGGCGGTCAGCGCCTCGAAGCCGATGTAGTTGCCGTCGTGCGTCATGCCCAGCTCGCGCCACAGGCGAAAGCCCTGCGCGAAGTCCATGCTGGGCCACCAGCTGCCGTGGCACATCGGGAAATCCGTGCAGGCCAGCACGGCGTAATTGGTGCTGACCCAGCCGCCCAGCGCGATCTGCAGGGCCAGCGCGGCCGCGCCCGCCCACAGCAAGGCGCGCGTGGCCGGCGCCAGGCCCACGGGTTTTGCGCCGTCGTGCGCCTGCGCAAAACGCGCGGCCTGCACACGCAGCAGCACCAGCAGCACCAGGCCGCCGATCAGGTGAGCGGTGACGATCAGCGGGAACAGCTTCATGGTGACGGTCAGCGCGCCAAAAGCGCCCTGCAGCAGCACCCAGAACAACGTGAACGTGGGCCACCAGGGCGACACGCCGGTGCGGCGGCGCTCCAGCCAGCCGCCGATGGTCATGGTCAGGATCAGCACGCCCACGCCGGTGGCCAGGTAGCGGTGGACCATCTCGATCCAGGCCTTGCTGTGCGTGACCGGCCCCTCGGGCAGGGCCGCCTGCGCGGCGCTGATGTGGTGCACCGCGCCGACCGGGCTGCCAAAGCCGTAGCAGCCCGGCCAGTCCGGGCAGCCCAGGCCCGAGTCGGTCAGGCGCGTGAAGGCGCCGAAGACGACCAGGTCGAAGGTCAGGAACAGCGTCATGAGCGTGAGCAGCCTCAGGCGGCGCGCCGGCAGGGCTTGGCGGTTGCGCAGCCAGATCCAGGCCAGCGGCCCGACGGCCACGATGATGCCCATCAGCATCACACGCAGCACGGGCGCCCAGTTGTAGAGGTCTTGCACGTCGTTCATCGAAAGGCCGGCGAAAAAATCCCGCCGCAAGTGCACAAGACGCAATGCGAGGCAGGCGGACAGGTCGGTGTGGCAGGCGGCTGGCTCGTGGCGGGCATGGCCCGCCGCCGCCGCGCCCTCGCGATCCCGCCGCGAAGCGCCAACCCGCTATTTTGCCGGAACCGCTTCAGGACAGCACGCGGGTGGCGGCAACGGCCCCGCGTGCGCAGCGAATGCCACCCAAGAATGGGGCATCGATTCCTTTGAAATTAATGACTTATAAAAATCATTGATTTCAAAAATCACAAAAATTCAAGAAAAATCCGACAACCGGGCACGGGCAAACGCCCGCCCTTCATTCGGTCAGCAGTCGGAACACGGGCCAGGCCGCGCCGGCCACGATGAGGATGGGGATGAGCGTCCAGCACAGCTCGACCCAGCCCGGCTCGCCCATCGATTCGCCCCGGCGCTTGACCTGCCGGCGATGGCGCCAGATGGCCAGCAGCATGGCCACGAACACGGCCACGAACAGCGCCGCGCACAGCCACAGCAGACCCGGATGGGCCGCGCCCGCCGTCCCGGCCTGGGCGTGCGCCGATCCTGCCAGCAGCGCAGCGCAGGCAGGCAAGACCGAGGGAAGAAGGCGCGAACGAATGGCCATGGGAAGAAAAATCAAAGGCCCGGATTGTAGGCGGTCGACATCGTGCCTCAAGGCCGCACGGGCTTCTTGCCCGAGCGCAGCAGGCTGCGCATGTCGTCCAGCGCGATCCGGCTGTCGCTGGCCACGGGCATGCGCGGCGGCGCCTTGAAGGCGTGGCCGTAGATCACCTCGAAGGTCAGCGCCAGCCGGCCGTCGGATTCGGGCGTGGCCAGTTGCTCGCCGATGGCGTCTTCAAGCCGTGCACGCCAGCCCCGGCCGCGCAGCGCGGGGAAACGCCCCGGGTGCAGATTGCGCCCCAGTTCGCGCAGTTCCTGCAGCAGGCGCGCCGGGCTGTCGTAGGTCAGCACGATGCGCTCCATGTCCATCACCGGCTCGGCAAAGCCTGCCTGCACCAGCATGTCGCCCCAGTCGTGCATGTCGGTGAATTCATGCCCCGCCACGGGCCAGCCCAGGCGCTGGTAGAGCGCGCGCAGTTCGCGCACGGTGTCCGGCCCCAGACAGGAAAACATCAGGAAACCGTCGGCCACCAGGCTGTCGCACCACTGGCGCATCAGGCGCTGCGGCTGGCCGGCGGCATGCAGCTGCATGTTGGACCAGACCATGTCGACCTGCAGCCCCTGCCCATCGGCCGACCAGGCCGGCGGATCGCCACCGGCGCGGCGCAGGCGCTGCCACCAGGGCTGGCGCGGCGCCAGTGCGGCCAACGCGGCCTCGGCGTGGGCGGCGCCCGGCTCGACCAGGTGCACGCGGGCCTCGGGGTAACGCTCGGCCACTTCGGCGTGCGTGCGCAGCCCACCGCGCAAGGGCGACCAGTTGGCCCAGGCCGCGGGCTGGCGCTTGATCCACTGCAGCCGCGCCTGCATACGCTGGCCGACCTCCTCGTGCAGCCAGGGCGAGAGCGCCGGCGCGTGCAGGCGCCAGCGTTCGGCGGCGCGGGCATCGATGGTGGGTGGCGCGGGTAAATCGTTCGAATCGGTCATGGGGCCAGCCAGTATATTGAGCCGACAAAAACCGAGCCGGAGGGAGGCCATGCAACCCAATACGCACCCAGATGCGCGTCAGGACACGCGCGCCACCACGCCCGCGACCACCCTGCGGTGGGCCAGCCGTGCGCTGACCCGCCTTTGGCCCGCGCGCTGCCGCATCTGCCAGAGCTGGCCCTGCCAGACGCTGTGCGACCCCTGCGTGGCCACATTCGGCCAGGCCCCTGCACGCTGCCCGCGCTGCGCCGAACGGCTGCCCGCCGCGGCGCCAGTCAGCCTGTGCACCGACTGTCGCCAGCAGCCACCGCCGCAGGCCTGGACCCTGGCCTGGGGCGACTACGGCTACCCCTGGTCCTTTCTGCTGGGCCGCCTGAAATTCGGCGACGACGTGGGTCTGGCGCGCGCCCTGGGCCGGCTGCTGGCGCAGACCCCGGGCCTGGCCGCGCGGCTCGATGCCGTGGACCTCATCGTCGCCCTGCCCCTGTCGCCCCAGCGCCTGGCCCGGCGTGGCTACAACCAGTCGCAGCTGTTGGCGGCCGCATTGGCCGCCCACCTGCCGCCTGCGCACCGCCGCAAGCTGCGGCCCGGCCTGCTCGACAAGCCGCGCCACACACCCGCCCAGCACGAACTGCCGCGCGCGCAGCGCCTGGCCAATGTGCGCCACGCTTACCGTGTACGAGACGCGCAAGCCGTCGACGGCCGCCGCGTGCTGCTGGTCGACGATGTCATGACCACGGGCGCCACCCTGCAGTCGGCCGCCCGCACCCTGCTGGCGGCCGGCGCGCGCGAAGTGGGGGCGCTGGTGCTGGCGCGGGCGTGAGCCGCCATGGCTCTGCGTCTGCCATCGGCAACAGCCATGTGCACCGGGAAACGGTTGCCAAGGAGCCAGCCTGCAGCCGCTTTACGCGTAGCGGCCCGGCACCTTTTCTTGCTGCCCGGTCTTGACTGATGGGGGGCTCATCAGCTCGGACCGCTTCCTCAGAACGGCCATCAAGCCGCAGGCCACCAGAAGACCGACCAAGGAGGCCATCAGAAACGGCGCATAGCCACCGGTGAGGCGATAAGCCTGACCCATCAAGAATGGCCCCAGACCCGAACCCAGCATGAAGATCGCGAAAAAGTAACCGTAGATTTCGCCGAAGGCCCTCTGGCCGAAGTAGCGGGACTGCATGAATGCGATCAGGTCCACCTCGGCGCCCAAGCCCAGACCGACCAGAACCGCCGCGGCAAGCCCGAGATGGGCGCTGCCATCCACCAGCAGCAGTGCCACCCCGATCAGCGGCAGGCAGAAAAACAGAATGGCCACATAAGGCGCCGGGTAGCGGCCCAGCATCCATCCGGCAAAGATCCGACCAACCAGCAAAGACAGACCGGCAACACTGATCGCCACGGCAGCCGACCCCGGCGACACGCCCCGGTCCACCAGCAGCGGCACGATGTGGGCGATGACGCCAGAGACCGCCAGCGCCACCAGGAAAAATGAGCCGGCCATGACCCAGAAGACACTGCTGCTGCGCGCCTGTCTGGCAGACCAGCCCTGCAAGACCGGGGAGCCCGCAGGGTTGCCCAGGACCTGTGGCCTCCCACCCGCCGTTGCCCGAGGCGCAACCAGTATCGTCAAGGCCGGCAAAGCGAGCAGGACCGTGATCAGACCGAGCCCGACATAGGTGCCCCGCCAGCCGAACTGGCTGAGCAGCGCGCTGGCAACCATGGGCATGAGCATGGTCCCGATCCCGACGCCGGCCGTCGCTACGCCCAGCGCCAGGCCGCGCCTGCGGTCAAATGCGACCGCGATCGCCTTGCTGTAAGGCAGCGGCGTCTGTCCGGCCGCGAACACGCCACAAATGCCGTACAGCAGGATCAACAGGGTCACCGACTGGGCCAGCCACCCGCAGGCGGCCATGAGCAGCGCGAACGCCAGGATGCAGACGATGCCGATGCGACGCACCCCATGCCGGTCCATCAAGCGGCCGATCCACGGCGTGGCCAGCCCCGTGGTGACCAGCCCGACCATCAGCGCGGTCGAAACCGTGCCGCGATCGGTGCCGAAGGCCTGGCTCAAGGGAATGATCAGGACGCCGAACGTGAACTGCATGACAGGGCCGTTTCCGACGATCAGCGCCAGCAGCGCGCCGATGGCAATTCGCCAGGGAACGGGACTTTGGACTTGCGATGGGGTGTTCATGAGTGTCTCCGGGTTATCGAGATCGGGATTCCGTCTCTTTCGTTCTTGAATGGGCTGGCCCGCCCTGGGGTCAATCGAATGCGGCGGTCGTCTTCTCCAGTCTCGCGAGGATGCCGCGCCGCTTGTCGTCGGTCGCGAACAGCAGTTGAAAGCTCTTGCGCTCGAAGGCCAGCCCGAGCGCCAACGGGCTGCTCATGCTCTCGAGCACGGCTTCCTTGATGAACTGCAGCGCCAGGCGCGGGCCTTGCGCCAGTTGGTCGGCCAGCGCGAGCGCACGCGCCTCCAGTGCCGCGTCGGGCACGACCTCGCTGGCCAGGCCCATGGCAAGCGCCTGGTCCGCCCCGAAACGCTCGCCGGTCAGCAGCAGCTTCATGGCACGGAACTTCCCGATGGCCCGGCTCAGCCGCTGCGTGGCGCCGCCCCCGGGCATCAGGCCCAGCAGCACCTCGGGCTGGCCGAACCCCGCCGTGTCCGCCGCCAGCAGGATGTCGGCGTGCATGGCCAATTCGCAACCGCCGCCCAGCGCATGGCCGCGCACCGCCGCGATCACGGGCTTGCGGCAGGCGGCAATGGCATCCCACAGCCGGTCCATCTGGCGCTCGATGATGTCCGGCGCGGTGGCGTCGAGGTACTAGTTGAGATCAGCGCCGGCGCAGAACGCGCGCGCACTGCCGGCCAGCACGACCACGCGCACGGTGGCATCCGCATCCAGATGGACAAAGGCCTCGGCCAGGGCGCGGCGCAACGCCAGGTTCAAGGCATTGAGCACCTCGGGCCGGTTCAGGCGCAGCACCGCCACGCCGGGGCGGGGATGCTCAAGCAGCAGGATGGGCTCATAGGGATCGCGCATGGCCGGCCTTTCAGACACGCTCGATCGCCAGTGCGATGCCCTGCCCCACGCCGATGCACATGGTGCACAGCGCGCGGCGCCCGCCCGTGCGCTGCAGTTGGCGCAGCGCTGTCAGGGCCAAGCGCACACCCGACATGCCCAGCGGATGGCCAAACGCAATCGCGCCTCCGTTGGGATTCACATGCGCGGCGTCATCGGGCAGTCCCAGCTGGCGCAGCACGGCCAGGCCCTGCGCCGCAAACGCTTCGTTGAGTTCGACCACATCGAAGTCGGCAATATGAAGGCCGGTCTGCGCCAGCAGCTTGCGCACGGCGGGCACCGGGCCGATGCCCATCACACGCGGCGCCACGCCGGCCGTGGCAACGCCGATCACACGGGCCAGCGGCACGAGGCCCGCACGGGCGGCCCCCGCTTCGCTGGCCATCAGCAAGGCGGCCGCGCCGTCGTTCACGCCGGAGGCGTTGCCGGCCGTGACAGTGCCATGGGGGCGGAAGGCCGGCCTGAGCTTGGCCAGCGTCTCCAAGGTGGTGTCGGGACGCGGATGCTCGTCCTGGCTGAACAGGCGCATCTCGCCCTTCTTGGCAATGTCGGGCACGGGCACGATCTCGGTGTCGAACAAGCCGGCCGCCATCGCCCTGGCCGCACGCTGCTGGCTGCGCAGCGCGAAGGCATCCTGGTCGGCGCGGGAGATGCCGTGCTCGTCGGCCACGTTCTCGGCCGTTTCGCCCATCGCGTCGATGCCGTAGAGCTGCGCCATCCGTGGGTTGACGAAGCGCCAGCCGATGGTGGAGTCATGGACCTCGGCATGGCGGCTGAAGGCAGCGCTGGCCTTGGGCATGACCAGCGGCGCGCGGCTCATGCTTTCCACTCCGCCGGCGATCGCCAGGTCCAGCTGGCCCAGGGCGATGCCGCGTGCCGCGCTGGCAATGGCCTCCAGGCCCGAGCCGCACAGCCGGTTCACCGTGGCCGCCGCCGCCGTGACGGGCAGGCCGGCCAGCAGCGCGCTCATGCGGGCCACGTTGCGGTTATCTTCACCCGCCTGGTTCACGCAGCCGAAAAAGACCTCTTCGAGTTGGCCCCAATCCAGGCGCGGGTGGCGCGCCATCAGCGCCTGCAGCGGGATCGCGCCCAGGTCGTCGGTACGGATGCCCGAAAGCGCGCCGCCATAGCGGCCGATGGGCGTGCGCAGCCCGTCGCAGATGTAGGCGTGGCCCATCACAGCCCCAGCACCCGCTCGGCGTTGCCGTGCATGACTTTCTCCATCACCGCGTCGCTGTAGCCCAGCTCGGCCCATTCGCGCAGGATGCGCTCGTAGGGCAGGCTGGGATAGTCGCTGCCGAACATGATCTTGTCCTGCAGGCGGCCACGGATGTCGACCTTGAGGTTGCCTGGAAAGTACTTGGGCGCCCAGCCCGACATCTCCCAATACACATTGCCCTTGTGCAACGCCACGGCCGTGGTCTCGTCCACCCACGGCCAGCCCGGGTGGGCCATGATGATCTTCAGGTGCGGGAAGTCCGCCGCCAGATCGTCGATGGCGCCGGGGTGGGCATGGCGGATGCGCGCGCCATGGCCGCCGGGCATGCCGGCGCCCATGCCGGTCGTGCCTACGTCGATCATCACCGTCGCGCCCAGCGCATTGATCTCCTCGAACAGCGGGTAGTAGCGCCGGTCGTTGACCGCGAAGTGCTGCATGATCGGATGGAAGTGAAAGCCGATGAAGCCCAGTTCGGTGACAGCCTTCTTCACCTGGCGGATCGCGATCTCGCCCTTGGCCGGCTCCACCGCGCCCCAGCATTGCAGGATGCGGTCGGGGTGGCGCTGCCAGATGCCGTGCACGTACTCGTTGGTGCAGGGCGGGCTGGCCACGGTGGTCTCCAGGTCGAGCGCCACCAGGCAGGCCTGGACGCCAGCCGTGGCGAACTCCTGGATGACCTCGTCCTCGGACTTGCCCACCCAGTCCCGTTTCCAGTAGGTGGCCAGCGCCTCGGGATAGGGGCCCTGGGATTCGATCCAGGTGGATGTTCCGGGATAGCAGTGCAGATCGATGATGCGCATGGCGCGCGTCGCTTTCGTGGTCAGAAATGGAACGGGGTTCAGGCGGCCCTGGCAACGCGAGCCTCGTCGGCCAGTTGAGCGGCGATCCGCTCGCCCAACGCCTTCTTGGACACCTTGCCGAAGGTCGAAACCGGAAAGTCCTCCATGACCTCCAGCCGCTCGGGCAGCTTGAACCGGGCGATCTCGTGCGTCTGCAGAAAGGCCACCAGCCCGGGCAGATCCAGCGCGGCGCCGCGCTTGAGCACCACGAAGGCGCACATCTTTTCGCCCATCGCGGCATCGGGCATGGGCACACAGGCCACGTTCTGCACGGCCGGGTGCATGAGGATGAGGTTCTCGACCTCCTCGGCGCTGATCTTCTCGCCGCCACGGTTGATCAAGTCCTTCTTGCGGCCTTCGACGATGTAGTTGCCCGACGCATGCCGGCGCATCAGGTCGCCCGAGCGGTAGAAGCCGTCCGGCGTGAACTGGCGCGCGTTGTATTCGGGGACGCCGAAGTAGCCGCGCAAGGTGTAGGGCCCCCGGCAGGCCAGTTCGCCAACCTCGCCCTCAGGCACCTCGCGGCCCTCGTCGTCGATCAGCCTGACCTCGTCGTCCTCGCAGACTGGACGCCCGCAGGTCTCCAGCTGGACCGTTTCGTCGTCGCCACGGCGCACGAACATCAACAGGCCCTCGCTCATGCCGAAGTTCTCCTGCACGAAAGCGTTGCGGAACAGCTCGCGCGTGCGCAGACGCACTTCGGGCTGCATGCGCTGGCCGCCGCTCTGGATCTGGCGCACCGAGTCGAGCCGGGCGCTGCCGATGGCCGGGTCATGGATCAGGCGGATCAGCAGCGCGGGAACGACCTTGATGTGCGTCACGCCGTGCTGCTCGATCAGCGCAAACATCTCGGCCGGGCGTGTGTTGGCGTGCAGCACCACGGTCGCCCCGTTGAACAGAAACCCCTGGATGCCCGGGCAGGCCAGCGGCAGGTTGTGCGCGATGGGCAGCACCAGCAGCAGGACCGAATCGCCGTCCACCCCCGCCACCTCGGCCGCCACCTTGGAGTTGTAGGCATAGTCGTTGTTGGTGCGCGGAATCAGCTTGGGAATGCCCGTGGTGCCGCCCGAGAGCTGGAAGATGCACGGGTCGGTGGGCTTGATGTTCAGCTCGCGCAATCTGGACAGCGGCAGCTTCGCGGGACTGGCAATCAGTTCGGTCAGCGAATGCTCGCCGGGGCCGGCCTCGCCCAGCACCAGGCGCAGCTGCAAACAGGGCTGCTCGGCCTGCACACGGTCGATGACGGGCGCGAAGCGGAACTCGCCACCTTGCTCGCGCACCGAGGCCGGGTACACCACGCAGCGGGCCTGCGACAGGCGCACGAACTGGCTCAGTTCCGCATAGCGGTGCGTGACCAGCGCCGCGATGGGGATACAACCCAGCTTTTGCAGCGCGAAGTACAGCACCACGAACTCGGCCACATTGGGCAAGGTGGGCACGACACGGTCCAGCGGCTTGAGGCCCAGCGCCAGCAGGTTGAGCGCCAGGTTGTCGCTCAGCGCGTCGAGCTGCGCGTAGGTGTAGCGGCGCGCGCCGTCGATCAGCGCCGTGCGTGGCCCGTAGCGCTCGAACACCGCCGCAAACTCCTGCGCCAGTGACTGGCCGCGCCAGTAGCCCCGCTCACGGTAGCGCTGGGCGAACGACTCGGGGAATGGGACGAATCCTTCCAGCATGGTCTGTTCCTTTCCCATCAGGTCGATGCCGTGAAACCGCCGTCGATCACCACCACTTCGCCCGTGACGAAGCGGTTGGCCGTCAGCAGATTGACCATCACCTCGGCCACGTCATCGGCGGTCACGCAGCGGCGCAGCGACGTGAGCTTGGCGCGCTTGCCCATCAGGTCCTCGTACTTGTCGCCCAGCATGCGCTCCATCCATTCGCCCTCCATCCAGCCGGGGGCGACGGCATTCACGCGGATCTCCGGTCCCAGATTCCAGGCCAGGGTCTTGGTCAGGTTGACGACGGCGGCCTTGCTGGCGGCATAGGGCAGCGGCTGCGGACCGGGGCGCAGGCCCACAATGCTGGCCGTGTTGACGATGGCCGGCTCCACGCCCTTGCGCAGCAGGGGAACGGCGGCACGGGCCACCTGGAAAGTGCCGCGCACATTGACGGCGAAGGTGCGGTCCCACTCGGCCATGTCCAGGCTTTCAAGGTCCCGGACCTTCCAGGTGGCGGTCGTTCCGGCGTTGTTGACCAGCGCGTCGAGGCGGCCAAAAACCTCGCCGATGGCGGCCAGCGTGCGCCGCACCGCCGCATCGTCGGCGACGTCGCACTGGAGCACCAGCGTCCTGGCGCCCAGGGCTTCGGCCTCGCCGGCCACGGCCTGCGCGGCCGCCGCGCTGGAGCCATAGACGATGGCCACGTCGAAATTGGCGCGGGCCAGCGCCAGGACCGCGCTGCGGCCAATGCCGGTGGCACCACCGGTGACGAGGGCTTTTTCCGGTCGGTCATCACTGGCCTCCCCCGTTGCGCGAAAAGCGGTGCATGAATGTCTCCTTGGTTTCGGGTTGTGCGTCCAATGTAGGAAGCGCCCCTTGCCGGCAGAAGATGGCAAAAAACCGCCGCTGATTCGCTTTTGATATCTCCCTGGAGAAAACCCCTATGCCTGGTTATCGCCGGACAGGGAAGATCAGGCCGGTCCAACCTGCGCGCCTGCCACCATGAAACTGAGCCAACTTCGTGACCTGACCTGCATCGTCGAGACAGGAAGCCTGCGGGCCGCGGCGCGGCGGCTGGACGTGGCCCAGCCCTTGCTGACGCGCAGCATCCGGAGCCTGGAGAAGGAGTTGGGGACTCCGCTGTTCGAGCGGCAGTCGACGGGCATGGTGCTGACGCCGCTGGGCCAGCGCTTCTACGAGCGGGCCCGCGTCGTGACCAATGAGCTGCGCCGCGCCGGGGAAGAGTTGCTGCAGGCGCAAGGCAATGCCACGGGAACGGTGACAGCCGGGCTGTCGATCATGCCCCACATGGGCATGCTGCCCCGGGCGCTGCCCGCGTTTCGCAAACGTTTTCCAGCGGTTCGCCTGCAGCTGGTCGAAGGCCTGTTTCCCGATCTCGAAGAGGACTTGAGAAAAGGCGACATTGACTTCTACATGGGCGTCACGCCCACGGTCGTGCCCCCCGGCTTTGTGCGCGAACGCCTGTCCGGCAACACCCGGGTGGTGATGGCGCGCAAGGGGCACGCGCTCGGCGGTGCACGTTCGTTCGCCGAGCTGGTCCAGGCCGAATGGGCCTTGCCGGCCGTGGACTACCACAGCGAGCAGGACCTGATTTCGATCTTCGAGAAACGGGGGCTGCCGCCGCCGCGGGTCGCCCTGCAGGCCCGCACCGCGCTGTCGATGATGGTGACCCTCACGAGCACGGATCTGCTGGCGCTGCTGCCCATGCAATGGGTGGGATTCGCCCAGTTGCGCGCGAGCGTTCAGCCCATCTTGCTGGATGAACAGCTCGCCGCACCCGACATCGTGCTCATCCGGCGCAGCGGCCTGCCGATGACGCTGGCCGCCGAGCACCTGTGCGATCTGCTGCGCCGGGAGATCGGCCCGGCCGGATGAGGGATCGGAACACGCGACAATACTGCCCCATGTTCAACATCGTCCTGGTCCACCCCGAGATCCCGCCCAACACGGGTAACGTCATCCGCCTGGCCGCCAACACGGGCTGCCGGCTGCATCTGGTCGAGCCGCTGGGCTTTTCCATGGACGACAAACACATGCGCCGTGCGGGTCTCGACTATCACGAATACGCCGACCTGCAGCGGCACGCCAGTTGGGACGCCTTTCTGGCGCGCGAACAGCCCGACGCCGGCCGTGTCTTTGCGCTGACCACGCGCGGCACGCAGGCCGTGCACGGCCAGGCCTTTCAGCCTGGCGACTGGCTGGTGTTCGGCTCCGAAACCGCCGGTCTGCCGCCGGCCATTCGCGAGACCATCGCCGCCGCGCAATGGCTGCGGCTGCCCATGCGTGCGGGCCAGCGCAGCCTGAACCTGTCCAACGCGGTCGCGGTGACGGTGTTCGAGGCCTGGCGCCAGAACGGCTTTGCGCAGGCGGCGACGACAGCGGGCACGTCGCCCGCATCCGCTCAGTAATAACGGATCAAGGACTCGGCCACGCACACGGGCTTGGCATGGCCTTCACGTTCGAAGGTCGCCTCCCAAGTCAGTTGCAGGCCCTGCGTGCCAGCGGGCTCCGTGGCCAGCAGCTTAAAGTGCGCGCGCACGCGGCTGCCGGCCGGCACCGGGGCCGGAAACCGAACCCGATCCAGCCCGTAGTTGACGGCCATGCGCGGCTCGGTCAACACCACGGCCTGCGACATCAGGCTGGGCAGCAGCGACAGCGTCAGAAAACCGTGCGCGATGGTGCCGCCAAAAGGCCCGGCCTTGGCGCGTTCGGGGTCGACGTGGATCCACTGGCGGTCGCCCGTGGCGTCGGCAAAGGCGTTGATCTGCGGCTGCGTCACCGTGACCCAGTCGCTGCTCGCCACATCCTGGCCGACGCGGGCTGCAAGATCGGCCAGGGTCTGGAAAGTTGCCATGTCGTTCTCCTGCCATCAAATATGGTGGCAGTCTGCCCGATCCCCGCGCAGCGTGCGCAACACGCCTGTCACCCGGTCGACAAAAAATCAATCCACGCGGGCGCCCGAGGCCTTGACCACCTCGGCCCACTTGGCCGTTTCGCTGCGCATGAAGGCGGCGAACTGCTCGGGGGATTCAGGGTGCGCCTCGGCGCCTTGCTCGGCAAACTTCTTGACGACAGCCGGGTCATTCAAGCCCTTGACGATGGCCGCGTTCAGGCGGGTAACCACGGCGGGCGGCGTGCCGGCCGTCGTGTACAGGCCGAACCACGAAGTCGCCTCGTAGCCGGGCACGCCAGCTTCGGCGATGGTGGGCACATCCGGCAGTTCAGGCGAACGTTTGGCCGAGGTCACGGCCAGCGGCACCAACTTGCCGGCGCGCACGTGGGCAATCGCCGAGGGCATGTTGTCGAACATCACGGCGATCTGGTTGCCCAGCAGGTCGGCCACGGCCGGCGCGCTGCCGCGGTAGGGCACGTGCTGCATGTCGACCTTGGCCAGGCTCTTGAACAGTTCGCCCGACAGGTGGATGGAGCTGCCGCTGCCCGACGAACCGAAGGTGACGGCGCCCGGATGCGCCTTGGCGTAGGTGATGAGCTGCGGCACGGTCTTGAACGGCTGCTGCGGATTGGCCACCAGCAGATTGGGCACCATGGCCACGCGCGAGAGCGGAACGAAGTCCTTGACCGGGTCGTAGGGCAGCTTGCTGTAGAGCGAAGCATTGATCGCGTGCGTGCCCACCGTGCCCATGAACAACGTGTAGCCGTCGGCCGGCGCGCGCGAAGCCGCCTGCGCGCCGATGTTGCCGCCCGCGCCCGCGCGGTTGTCGACCACCACGGGCTGGCCCAGCTCGGTGCCCAGGTACTGGCCCATCACACGCGCCAGGATGTCGGTGGTGCCACCGGCCGAGAACGGCACGATCAGCGTGATCGGCTTGCCCGGGTAGGCCGCCTGCGCCGAGGCAGTGGTGGGCGCCAAGGCCGCCACGGACAGCGCGGCGGCGGCGGCCAGCCACGCGCGGCGCGGGAAGGTGGTGGTGAAGAAGGGTTGTGTCGCGGTCATGCTTGTCTCCAGGTCGGAAATGAAGGGGGGCACCGGTTCTGCGCCGGTGTTGGTCAAAAGAAAAAACAGCAAAAAAATCAGACGCCGGCCACGCCCACGGTCATGCCGCCGCACACGTACAGCACCTGCCCGGTGACAAAGCCGCTGCGCGCATCCAGCAGGTAGGCGGCGGCATGCGCCACGTCGTCGGGCGTGCCCACACGGCGCACTGGCACTGACTCGATGATGGCGCGCGTGCGCGGTGCGTCGGGCGGGTTGGCGCGGTCGAACAGCTCGGTGCGGATCGGGCCGGGGCCGATGGCGTTGGCCGTGATGCCCAGCGGGCCCAGCTCCAGCGCCCACACGCGCGTCATGCCCAACAGCCCGGCCTTGGTCGCGGCATAGGCCGTGCGCAATTCCTTGCCCAATGCCGCGCGTGAGGCCATGTTGACGATGCGCCCGAAGCCCGCCGCCTTCATGCCCGGCAGCAGGCCCTGCATGCACAAAAAGGCGCAGCGCAGATTGAGCGAGACGGCCAGGTCGAACTCTTCGAGCGTCTGGCTGGCCGCATCGGCCGGGCACACCACGCCCACGTTGTTGACCAGGCGTGTGATCGGGCCGCCGGCCAGCGCTTCATCGAGCGCCCGCCGCACCTGCGCGGCATCGGACAGGTCGGCCTGAATGGCGCCCGCGATGCCTTCGACCTGGCGGTCGATCACCACGGGCTCGTAGCCCTCGTCGCGGCAGCGCTGGGCAATCGCCGCGCCGATGCCGGCGGCGCCGCCGGTGATCAGCACACGCTCGGCGTGCTCGCCCCGGTGGTGTGTCGAGGGGGAAACGGTGCCCGTCATACGCGCTCCAGAATCACGGCGATGCCCTGCCCCACGCCGATGCACATGGTGCACAGCGCATAACGCCCGCCCGTGCGATGCAACTGGTTGACGGCCGTGGTCGCCAGCCGCGCGCCGCTGGCGCCCAGCGGGTGGCCCAGCGCGATCGCGCCGCCGTTGGGGTTGACACGCGCATCATCGTCGTCCAGACCGAGCTGGCGCAGCACCGCCAGCCCCTGCGCGGCGAAGGCTTCGTTGAGTTCAATCACGTCGATCTGGTCGAGCGTGAGACCCGTCAGCGCCAGCACCTTGCGTGTCGCCGGCTCCGGGTCGATGCCCATGATGCGTGGTGCCACACCGGCCGTGGCCATGCCGACCACGCGGGCGCGCGGCGTCAGGCCGTGCTGGCGCGCGGCCTCGGCGCTGGCCAGCACCAGCGCGCAGGCGCCGTCGTTGACGCCGCTGGCGTTGCCGGCCGTGACGCTGCCGTCGGGCTTGACCACGGGCTTGAGGCGGGCCAGCGCTTCGAGCGTGGTCTCGCGCGGATGTTCGTCGCGGTCGACCACGATGGGTTCGCCCTTTTTCTGGGGCACGCTCACGGGCACGATCTCGGCGTCGAACACGCCGGCCTGCTGCGCCGCCAGCGCCTTGGCCTGGCTGGCCAGCGCCATGCGGTCCTGCGCCTCGCGCTCGATGCCGTAGTCGGCCGCGACGTTCTCGGCGGTCTCGGGCATGGCGTCCACGCCGTACTGCGCCTTCATGAGCTTGTTGACGAAGCGCCAGCCGATGGTGGTGTCGTAGACCGCGTTGCTGCGCGAGAAGGCCGACTCGGCCTTGGGCAAGACGAAAGGCGCGCGGCTCATGCTCTCGACGCCGCCGGCGATCATGAAACGCGTCTCGCCGCTGCGGATGGCGCGCGCGGCCGTGCCCAGCGCGTCCAGGCCCGAACCGCACAGGCGGTTGACGGTGGAGCCCGGCACGCCAACGGGCAGGCCGGCCAGCAGCGCCGACATGCGCGCGACGTTGCGGTTGTCCTCGCCGGCTTGGTTGGCGCAGCCGAAGATCACGTCGTCCAGCGCCTGCCAGTCGGCCTGCGCGTTGCGCTGAATGAGGGCACGGATGACGTGTGCGCCCAGGTCGTCAGGGCGGATGCTGGACAGCGCGCCGCCGTAGCGGCCAAAGGGGGTGCGAACGGCATCGCAGATGAAGGCGTCTTGCATGGTGTCTCTCTGGAATTAAGAAGCGGGTGGCGTGAGTGGTGCGATCGGCAGACCCACGATGTCTTCGAGCGCCGCCAGCGACAGCCCCTCGACCGTGTCGATCAGTTGCAGGCCCTGCGGCGTGCAGGCGAAGGTGGCCAGGTCGGTGTAGACACGCTTGACGCAGCCGATGCCGGTCAGCGGATAGGTGCAGCGTTCAACCAGCTTGCTGGCGCCCTGCTTGGTCAGCAGGTCCATCATGATCCAGGTCTGCTTGGCGCCGATGGCCAGGTCCATGGCCCCGCCCACGGCCGGGATGGCACCGGGCTCGCCCGTGCTCCAGTTGGCCAGATCGCCCGTGGCCGAGACCTGGAAGGCCCCCAGCACGCAGATGTCCAGGTGGCCGCCGCGCATCATGGCGAAGCTGTCGGCGTGGTGAAAGAAGGCGCCGCCCGGCAGCAGCGTCACGGGCTGCTTGCCGGCGTTGGTGAGGTCGTAGTCCTCGTGGCCAGCCTCGGGCGCCGGGCCCATGCCCAGGATGCCGTTCTCGCTGTGCAGCACCACTTCCAGCCCGGGCGGCAGGTGGTTGGCCACCAGCGTCGGCATGCCGATGCCCAGGTTGACGTAGGCGCCATCGTGAATGTCCTGCGCCACGCGCCGGGCCAGTTCGTCCTTGCCGCGCTTGCGGTAGGTGGGTTGTTCAGCCATGTCCGTTGTCTCCTTCATGCCTTGAAGCCGCCCGCGCGTGTGGCCACGCGCGCCACCTGCACCACACGCTGGACGTGGATGCCCGGCGTGACGATGGCTTCGGGGTCGAGCGCACCCAGCTCGCAGACCTCGTGCACCGTCGCGATGGTGGTGCGCGCGGCGGTCGCCATCACCGGCCCGAAGTTGCGCGCCGACATGCGGTAGGTCAGGTTGCCCCAGCGGTCGCCGCGCTCGGCCTTGATCAGCGCGACGTCGCCGTGGATCGGGTACTCCAGCACGTAATGGCGGCCGTCGATCTCGCGTGTTTCCTTGCCGCGCGCCAGCTCGGTCCCATAGGCCGTCGGGCAGAAGAAAGCGCCGATGCCGGCCCCGGCGGCGCGCAGACGCTCGGCCAGGTTGCCCTGGGGCACCAGTTCGAGCTCGACGCGGCCGCTGCGGTAGAGCGCGTCGAACACGTGCGAGTCGACCTGGCGCGGAAAGCTGCAGATCACCTTGCGCACCTGGCCGACCGCCAGCAGCGCGGCCAGGCCGTGGTCGCCGTTGCCGGCGTTGTTGTTGACCACCGTCAGGTCGCGCGCGCCCTGCGCGATGAGGCCGTCGATGAGCTCGGCCGGAATGCCGGACGTGCCGAATCCGCCGATCAGCACGGTCGAGCCGTCGCGCACGTCGCGCAGGGCTTAGGCCACGCTGGGCACCAGTTTGTTGATCATGCCGGGGGTCTCCATCGATCCAGGGTTTGCCCTGGAACTTGTCGGGGATGATTTTGCGATAATGTTCGATATACGAATAAATGTTCATGGAAAGAACGAATGGATTCTAAAGACGACCCCCATCCAGCGCCAGACACGCCATCTCATGGATTACCCGCACCCGGCGACAGCTATGTGCAGTCCTTCGCGCGCGGGCTGGCGGTGATCCGCTCCTTCTCGGCCGAGGCGCCGCAGCAGACGCTGTCCGAGGTCGCGCAGCGCGCGGGCCTGACGCGCGCGGGCGCACGCCGCATCCTGCTGACGCTGCAGACGCTGGGTTATGTGAACTCCGACGGCCGGCACTTCCGGCTCACGCCGCGCATCCTCGCCCTGGGTTTTGCCTACCTCTCGTCCACGCCCGTGTGGGACCTGGCCGAGCCGGTCATGGCCGACCTGGTGGACGAGGTCAAGGAATCGTGCTCGATCGCCGCGCTGGACGGCACCGACATCGTCTACGTGCTGCGTGTGCCCACGCAGCACAAGATCATGCGCATCTCGCTGGCCGTGGGCTCGCGCCTGCCGGCGGCCTACACCTCCATGGGCCGCGTGCTGCTGGCCCACCTGCCACCCGCCGAGGCCCGCGCCGTGCTGCAGGCCTGCGACCTGCGCGCGCGCACGCGCCATTCGCTGACCGACGTCGACGCGCTGTGCGAACAGCTGGCCCAGATCCGCAAGCAGGGCTGGGCGCTGGTCAACCAGGAGCTGGAAGAAGGTTTGATCTCGGTGGCCGCGCCCCTCACCAACGCGCGCGGCGAAGTGCGCGCGGCCATCAACGTCAGCGGCCAGGCCAACCGCACCAGCGCGCGGGCGATGCAGCAGACCCTCCTGCCGCCGCTGCGCGCGGCCGCCAGGAAGATCTCGCAACTGCTGCAAAGCAGCGGCGCCTACTGATTCCGTTGAAGTTTGGTACGCTGCCGCCCATATGTTCAATCCCTCCCAAGACGACGTCCGCCGCTTTTTCTGCGCGGTCTATGCCAAGGCGCGCGCCGGCAGCCCCATGGAGGCCATCGAGACGCTGGCCTCGCTCTGGATCGACGAGCACCCCGAATACCACGCCGATCTGGCCGACGTCGATGCCGCGCTGCTGCGCCAGTACGACGAGAGCCAGGGCCGCGCCAACCCCTTCCTGCATCTGTCCATGCATCTGTCGATCAGCGAACAATGCTCGATCGACCAGCCGCGCGGCATCCGGCAGGCGGTCGAGTTGCTGGCCGCGCGCCTGGATTCGCTGCACGACGCCCACCATGCCGCCATGGACTGCCTTGGCACCATGCTGTGGGAGAGCCAGCGCTCGGGCCGCCCGCCCGACGGCGATGCCTACATCGCCTGCGTGCAGCGCAAGGCCACGCGTGGCAGCGCGGCGCCGGGCGTGCCTGGCGGAACGACCGCCTGACGCCTTCCCTCTTCATTTCCCTGCCCCGACGACCATGAGCCACGGCACGCCCGCCACGCCCCCGAAATTCGCCGGCACCGACCGCTATGTCGCCACGCCCGACCTGATGCTGGCCATCAACGCCGCCATCACGCTGGGCCGCCCGCTGCTGGTCAAGGGCGAGCCCGGCACCGGCAAGACCCTGCTGGCCGAGGAGGCCGCAGGTGCGCTGGGCATGCCGCTGCTGCAGTGGCACATCAAGTCGACCACCAAGGCGCAGCAGGGCCTGTATGAGTACGACGCGGTCAACCGGCTGCGCGACTCACAGTTGGCTGGCGTGGGCAGCGACGCGGCCGAACGGGTGCGCGACATCCGCAACTACATCGTGCCCGGCGTGCTGTGGCAGGCCTTCACGGCCGAGCAGCCGGTGGCGCTGTTGATCGACGAGATCGACAAGGCCGACATCGAGTTTCCCAACGACCTGCTGCGTGAACTCGACCGCATGGAGTTCTATTGCTACGAGACGCGCGAGCTGATCCGCGCGCGCCACCGGCCGCTGGTCTTCATCACCTCCAACAACGAAAAAGAGCTGCCTGACGCCTTTCTGCGGCGCTGCTTTTTCCACTACATCCAGTTCCCCGACGCGGCGACCATGCGGCGCATCGTGGACGTGCACTTTCCCACGCTGCATCAGGACCTGCTGGCCGCTGCGCTCCACGCCTTCTATGCCATCCGGCAGTTGCCGGGCCTCAAGAAAAAACCGTCGACCAGCGAGCTGATCGACTGGCTGCGCCTGCTGCTGGCCGAGCAGGTCGAGGCCGGCGCCCTGGCGGCGCCCGACGGCGACATCGCCGTACCGCCGCTGGTGGGCGCGCTGCTCAAGAACGAGCAGGATCTGGCGCTGTTCGACAAGCTGGTGTCGATGCAGCGCCAGCGGCGCTGAACGCCAGCCCAACTCAGAACGCGCCGCGCAGCAGGCCGGCCGCCAGCGCAAACATCATGGCGCCCGTCGCGCCGTCCAGCACACGCCAGGCATGGGGGCTGGCGAACACCGCGCGCAGCCGGCGCCCCGCCACGGCCAGCAGCACAAACCACAGCGTGCTCGCGCAGGCCGCGCCGGCAACGAACACGCCGCGCAAATCGGCCGGCTGCTGGGCCCCGATCGAGCCGACCAGCACCACCGTGTCCAGGTACACATGCGGGTTGAGCAGCGTGAGCGCCACCAGCCCGGCCAGCACCCGGCCCACGCCGGGCATTGCCGCCACGCCGCCGATCGCCAGGCTGGCGCCGCCGCGCCACGCACGCCGCCAAGCATACACGCCATACGCCAGCAAAAAGGCCGCGCCGCCCACGGCCAGCAACTGCCCGGCCAGCGGCGCCTGCTGGATCAGCCGGCCCATGCCGGCCACGCCCAGGCCGATCAGCACCAGGTCGCTGGCGATGCACCAGGCCACGCAGGCGCCCACGTGCCGGCCCTGCACGGCCTGGCGCAGCACATACAGGTTCTGGGCGCCGATGGTGGCCACCAGCGACAGGCAGACGCCAAAACCAGTCAGCCACACGGCCAGGCCGGCCGCGCCAGGCAGGACGGACGCCTGCAGAAAAGGAAGTTCGAACGACAGCATGGCGCGCATCATCACGACTTCGCTTGATTCAGTAAAATTAAAAATACTGCTTCGTCTTCAGTTTTTCTAATGCTCGACTACGCCGCCCTGCAAGCCCTGGCGACGGTGGTGCGCGAAGGCAGTTTCGAGCGCGCCGCCCACCGCCTGCACATCACTCCTTCGGCCGTCTCGCAGCGCATCAAGCTGCTGGAAGAGCGCGTCGGCCAGACCCTGGTGGTGCGCGGCGTGCCCTGCACCGGCACCGAGGCCGGGCGCCGCCTGTGCCTGCATGTCGAGCAGGTCGCGCTGCTCGAAAACGAACTGCGCCGCGCCAACCCCACGCTGGTGCCCGACCCGCAGGCTCTGCCGCCCACGCTCAAGCTCGCCGTCAACGGCGACTCACTGGCGACCTGGTTCATGGGCGCGCTGGCCGCCTTCACCGCCAGCGGCGACGAGCTGCTCGACATCCGCATCGACGACCAGGACCACACCGCGCAGTTCATCAAGGAAGGCGACGTGCTGGCCGCCGTCACCGCCACGGCCGGGGCCATCGCCGGCTGCGACACCGTGCCGCTGGGCACCATGACCTATGTGGCCGCGGCTTCGCCCGCCTTCGTGGCGCGCCACCTGCCCGCCGGGGCCGATGCGCCGTCGCTGGCCCGCGCCCCGCAGATGACCTTCGACCGCCGCGACCGGCTGCAGGACAACTGGCTGCGCCAGGAAGGGCTGCTGTCCAGCCGGGCGCTGGCGCCGCGGCATTTTTTGCCCTCGGTGGCCGGCTACGTGCGCGGCTGCGAGATCGGCATGGGCTGGGGCATGCACCCGCTGGCCCTGGTGCAGGGCCAACTGGACCAGGGGCTGCTGGTGGAGATCAAACCCGGCGCGCGCCTGGACGTGCCGCTCTACTGGGTCTACGCGCGCTCGGCCAAGGCCAGCCTGGCCCGGCTGACCCGGTGCGTGCTGGCGGCCGCTCCCCAGGGCCTGCACTCGCCCCCAGGCGCGACATCGGCCTGATCCACGGCTGCCTCATGGCCGACAGCCCCGCCCGGGCCGAGCAGGCACAATCGGACACGCTCCTCCTTCCGTGCCCTGACAACGCCGCATGCTGATCGACTTCTTCTACGCCCTGCGCTCGGCCCGACTGCCGGTGTCGGTGCGCGAGTACCTGACGCTGCTGGAGGCGCTCGACGCCGGCGTCACCGGCCCGCGCTCGCACAAATCGGTCTCGCTCGACGACTTCTACTACGTCAGCCGCGCCGCCCTGGTCAAGGACGAACGCCTGTACGACCGCTTCGACCGCGCATTCGGCACCTTCTTCAAGGGCCTGGCGCGGCACGACGAGCCGCTGCAGGCCATTCCGGCCGACTGGCTGCGCCAGTCGCTGCTGCGCGAGCTCACGCCCGAGCAGCGCGCCGCCCTCGAGGCCATGGACTGGGACACGCTCATGCAGACCCTGCGCCAGCGCCTGGCGGAACAAAAGGAACGCCACGAAGGCGGCAACAAGTGGATCGGCACCGGCGGCACCAGTCCCTACGGCAACGGCGGCGTCAACCCGCGCGGCATCCGCATTGGCGGGCCCGGGGGCAACAAGAGCGCGGTCAAGGTCTGGGAACAGCGCGCCTGGCGCGACTACGACGACAACCAGGAACTGGGCACCCGCAACCTCAAGGTCGCGCTGCGCCGCCTGCGCAAGTTCGCCCGCCAGGGCGCGGCCGAGGAACTGGACCTGGACGACACCGTGCGCGCCACCGCCGCCAACGCCGGCTGGCTCGACATCAAGATGGTGCCCGAGCGCCACAACCAGGTGAAGGTGCTGCTGCTCATGGACGTGGGCGGCACCATGGACGAACACGTCGCGCGCGTGGAGGAACTGTTCTCGGCCGCGCGCGCCGAATTCAAGCACCTGGACTTCTACTACTTCCACAACTGCCCCTACGACCACCTCTGGAAGAACAACCGCCGCCGCGCCACCGAAAAATTCGACACCTGGGACGTGCTGCGCAAGTACAACCGCGACTACAAGCTGATCTTCATCGGCGACGCCACCATGAGCCCCTACGAGGTGCTGCAGCCCGGTGGCAGCGTCGAGTACAACAACGCCGAGGCCGGCGCCGAATGGCTGCGCCGCCTGGTGCAGACCTTCCCCGATCACGCCTGGATCAATCCCGAACCCCAAGGGGTGTGGCAGTATCGGCAAAGCATCGCCCTGATCCAGGAACTGGTGGGCGGGCGCATGTATCCGATGACACTCGCCGGCCTGGAGCAGGCCATGCGGGTGCTGACACGCTGAACCCCATCCAACCAAAGACCCAATGCCCTTGAAAGACCAAGGACACCTGCTCCGACTCGTCATGCTCGCCCTGGCCGTGGCCCTCACCGGCTGCCAGACCCTCCAGGAAGAACACAAGCCGCCGGCCAAGCCGGCCTTCGCACTGGAAGTCGAGGGCCCCGACGACGTGCGCGAGCTGCTGCAGCAGCACCTGGAGCTGCAGCGCTTTCGCGAATTCCAGGGCCTGCGCGACCTGGAGATCAACCGCCTGATCGGCATGGCGCCCGACAACATCCGCGAGCTGCTGGCCACGCTGGGCTATTTTTCGCCCGACATCGAGATCGAGCGCGAGAACCGCCCCGGCCAGATCCCCGTCGTGCGCGTGAAGGTGCAGCCCGGCCCGGCCACCCACGTCACCGACGTCGAATGGCGCTTCCAGGGCGACATCGCCACCAACCCGGACGCCGACGTGGCACGCCAGCGCACGCAGATCCAGCGCGACTGGCTGCTCGAGCCCGGCAAACGTTTTCGCCAGTCCGACTGGGCCAGCGCCAAGACCGAGGCCGTGCGCGGCCTGACCGCGCGCCGCTACCTGGCCGGCAAGCTCGCCGACAGCCAGGCCGACGTCGACCCCTTCAAGCAAGGCGCGCGGCTGGGGCTGACGCTGGACTCGGGCCCGGTCTACCGATTCGGCGGCCTGCAGGTCCAGGGCCTCAGGCGCTACGACCAGACGCTCATGGTCGAGCGCTTCGCGCGCATCGAACGCGGCAGCGAATACGACCGCGACACCCTGCTCGCCGCCCAGCAGCGGCTGGCCGACAGCGGCTACTTCGACTCGGTGTTCCTGTATGTCGACCCGGCCAGCGACCCGCAGGACGCGCCCGTCCAGGTGCAGGTCTCCGAAGCCAAGATGCAGAAGGTGGTGCTGGGCGTGGGCTACAGCACCGACGAGCGCGCGCGGCTGTCGGCCCAGCACACCTACCTGCGCATCCCGGGGCTGGACTGGAAAGCCACCACCAAGCTCTCCATCAGCCAGGAGGACCGGACCGCCTCGATCGACCTGCTCTCGCCGCCCAACGAACACTACTGGCGCAACTCGATCTCGGCGGCGCTGAGCAACACCGACTACGCCGACCTCAACGTCAAGGGCCAGTCGTTCAAGGTGGGCCGCACGCGCACCAGCGACGACGGCCACGACGACCTGAGCTACTTCGTGCAGCTCGAGCGCAACCAGGAAAGCAGCAGCCTGGGCAGCCAGCTCACCTCGGCCACCATGCTGGGCGGCAGCTGGGTGCGCCGGCGCTTCGACAACGACAGTTTTCCCACGCGCGGCTGGGGCCTGGGGCTGGACGCCGGCGCGGGTTTCACCATGAGCGGCAAGCAGTACCCCTTCACGCGCGTCGGCGCGCGCGCGCTCGGCTTCGTGCCGCTGCCGACCGGCGCCGGCCGCATCGCGCTGCGCGCGCAAGGCGCGGCCGTCACCGCGCGCACCGAAGCGCCCGTGCCCGCCTCGCTCAAGTTCCTGACCGGCGGCGACGCCACCGTGCGCGGCTACAGCTACCGCAGCATCGGCGTGACCACCGACGGCGTGACCGTGCCCGGCCGCTACCTGGCGCTGGGCAGCATCGAATGGCAGCGGCCCATCGTGCTGGACGGCCGCCCCAGCGCCTGGGAGTCGCTGGTCTTCGTCGACAGCGGCTCGGTCGCCGACAAGCCGCAGAACCTGAGCTTTTCAACCGGCGTGGGCGTGGGCGCACGCTGGCGCAGCCCCATCGGCCCTTTCCAGATCAGCACCGCATACGGGCTGAAAGACAAAAAAATGCGCCTGCACCTCGCCGTCGGCTTCGTGTTCTGAGGCGGGATGATTTGACATGACCGATCCCGTTGATCCCCCCATCACCGACCCCGCCATCCAGGCGCTGCGCGAGCGCCCGCTCGCGCCTCCGTCGCCCGGCCGCCGGCGCCACCGCCACGAAGAGCCGCCCGAGGAAACACCCGATGGCATCGGCCACCGCATCCTGCGCGCGCTGATGTGGGTCGTGCCCATCCTGCTGCTGCTGCTCGTGGTCGTGGTGCTGGGCCTGTGGATCTGGACCGGCAGCCAGCGCTCGCTGGCCCAGGCCATCACACTGGCGCAGCGCTTCGTGCCGGCCGCCAGCGCCCTGCAGGCCACCGGCGTGGAAGGCAGCCTGCGCCACGGCGGGCGCATCGCCAGCCTGCGCTGGACGCAGCCCGACGGCGTGAGCGTGGCCGCCGACGGCCTGCAGATCGCCTGGCAGCCGCTGGCCCTGCTGACCGGCACCGTGCGCGTGAACACGCTGGCGGCCGAACGTGTGCAGGTCGTCGACCGCACGCCCGCCCCCGCCAACCCCGAGCCCAGCCAGCCACTCAAGAGCCTGGTGCTGCCGGTGCGCATCGAGGTGCCGCAGATCCGCCTGGGCCACTTCGGCTGGGACGAGCCCGAGTCCTTCGCCTTCGACACCCTGGAAGCCGGCTACACCTTCAACGGCCTCACGCACGAACTCAAGATCGACCAGATCAACCTGGCCAACGGCCAGTACAGCCTGCATGCACGCATGGCCTCGCAAGCGCCCATGGCGCTGGCCGCCGAGCTGCAGGGCCGGCTGCAGGCGCCCATGCCCGAGGGCGAGCCGCCGCTGCCCCTGGTGCTGCAGGCCAAGGTCGACGGCCCGCTGGAGCTGCTGCAGATCACCGCGCAGGCCGAAGCCGAACTGAAGGAACGCGCCGCCGCCGACACGGGCGTTGGCAGCGCCGCGCCGCCATCCGGCACGGCCCCGCCCTCGCCCGCCCCTGCCCCCGCGCTGGGGACGCTGCCGCGCGCCGTCGTCCACGCGCGCGTCGCCCCCTGGCAGGCCGGCCTGCCCGTGCAGCAGGCCGACGTGGCGCTCTCGCACATCAACCTGCGCGCCTTCCTGCCCTCGCTGCCCACCACCCTGCTCGACGGCCAGGCCAGCATCACGCCGCGTGCCAGCGACCCGGCTGCCGCCACGCCCGCGCCGGGCGCCACCGAGCCGGCCGCCGCAGGCCAGCAGCTCGACATCGTGGCCGACATCCGCAACAGCGAACCCGGCCCCTGGGACCGCCAGCGCCTGCCGCTGGCGCGCATCCAGGTCCAGGGCGACTGGCGCCACGGCCCCGACGGCCAGGCCGCCAACGTGCAGCAATTGCTGCTGGCCCTGGGCGGCGGCGAATTGAGCGGCAGCGGCCGCTTCAGCCTGGCCCCGGCCGCGGCAACCCCGCCGCCGCAGACACCGCCCACCGCCGCCCCATCCGCAGCCGAGGCAACGCCGCCCGCCGCGCCCCCCGCCGTGTGGCAGGCCCAGGCCGACCTGCGGCTGCACAACGTCAACCCGCAGGCGCTTCACAGCACGCTGGCGGCCGCGCCGCTCAGCGGCACGCTGGCCGCGCACTCGCGGCCGGCCACGGCTGCCGCAACCCAGCCCGGCGTGGACTTCGACGTCAACATCACCGGCAAGCCGCCCGCGCGCGGCGGCAACCTGCTGTGGATCCAGCAACTGGTGGCGCGCGGCGCCTGGGCCGACGACGCCGTGACGCTGCAGCGGCTGCGCCTGGCCAGCAACCAGGCCCGCGTCGAAGGCAGCGGCAGCTACCGCCTGGCGGCCCAGACGGCCGCCGCCAAGCTGGACCTGTCGATTCCCGGCGCGCAGGGCCGCATCGACGGCAGCATCGGCCCCAGCCAGGGCAAGGGTGACGCCCGCATCACCCTGGCCAACGCCAGCCAGACCCTGGCCTGGGCACGCCGCCTGCCGGGCATGGCCCGCCTGCTCAACGGCCAGCAGTTGCGCGGCAACGCGCGGCTCGACGCGCAATGGCAAGGCGGCTGGCAGCGCCCCACCGTCAACGCCGCGCTCGACGTGCCGCAGCTCGCGCTCACCCAGAACGGCCAGCCGCCGATGGCGCTCAGCGGCGTGCAGGCCCGCCTGCAAGGCCGCCTGGACCAGGCCAGCCTGAGCCTGCAGGGCCGTGCCCAGGGCGCGGGCCAGACCATCGACCTGCTCACGCAGCTCAGCGGCGGCAACAAGGCCGCCAGCGGCCAGCCCGCACGCTGGGTGGCCGACGTGCAGACCCTGCGCGTGCGCGCCGACGACCCGACCGCGCCCGCCGGCGCCGCGCCGAGTCCGTGGACGCTGGAGACCACGCAGCCGCTCAACCTGAGCTGGCAGAACCAGACGCTGCAGGCCAGCGCGGGCAGCGCCCGGCTGCTGCCGCCGACCCGCATCGTGGCCAACTCGCGCGAGAGCCTGCCCATCACCTGGGACCCCGTGCGCCTGCGCACCACCGCCCAGGGCCTGGCCGAGCTGCGCACCGCCGGCCGCATCCAGGGCCTGCCCTTCGCCTGGGCCAACGCGCTGTCGGGCGGCAAGCTGGCGGCCAGCGGCATCAGCGGCGACCTGGCGCTGGACGCCGACTGGAACGTGCAGCTCGACCAGAACCTGCAGGCCCGCATCGCCGTCGGCCGCGCCTCGGGCGACCTCGACCTGCTGTCGCAGGACGCCATGGGCGATGCCTTTGCGCTGTCGGCCGACCAGGTCAAGACGCCGCCCGGGCGGGGCACGACCAAGATCACCGTGATCGACCCGCAAGGCGGCTCGGGCACGGCCTCGTCGACCGCGCCAGCGGCCGCCAGCGCCGCGCCCGCGGGCCGCCGGATCACCGCCGGCATCAAGACCATGAGCCTGGTGGTGACGGCCAACAACACGCAGCTCGACGCCCAGCTCGCCTGGGACACCGAGCGGCTGGGCCAGGCCAACGGCCAGCTGCGCAGCCCGCTCACCCGCGCGGGCGGCGCCTGGCAATGGGCGCCCGACGCGCCGCTGACCGGCCAGTTGAAGGCCAGCCTGACGCGGCTGGGCATCTGGTCGGTGCTGGCGCCGCCCGGCTGGCGCATGCGCGGCCAGCTCGAAGCCGACGCCACCTTCGCGGGCACGCGCAGCGCGCCGCTGCTCAACGGCACGCTGCGCGGCAGCGGCCTGGCGCTGCGTTCGGTGCTCGACGGCGTGGAGCTGGCCAACGGCCAGTTCCAGGCCACGCTGGCCGGCACGCGGCTGGTGCTCGACCGCTTCTCGCTGGACGGCGCGGCCGGCGGCAACGTCACCGCGCAGGGCCAGGCCGACTGGAGCAGCGGCCAGCCCGACATGCGCATCGAGGCGCGCATCAACCAGTTGCGCGTGACCAACCGCGCCGACCGCCAAGTCACCGTGTCCGGCGATCTGCTGTCCACGCTGCGCGGCCAGGACCTGGCGCTCACGGGCACCGTCAACGTCGACCGCGCGCTCATCATCCTGCCCGAGTCGAGCACGCCCACGCTGGGCGACGACGTGCACGTCATCGACCCCACCGAGGCTGAAGCCCAGGCCGCCGCCCGCCAGCCCGGCACCCAGGCCATCCAGCCGCGCGTGGACGTGACACTGGACCTGGGCCGCGACTTCAAGCTGCAGGGCTACGGCATCAACACCCAACTGCGCGGGCGCCTGCGCGCCGTCCTGGAAGGCGGCACGCCACGCGTGACGGGCGACATCAACACCGTCGACGGCGAGTACCGCGCCTACGGCCAGTGGCTGGACATCACGCGCGGCGTGATCCGCTTCTCGGGGCCTTACGACAACCCGTCGCTGGACGTGCTGGCGATCCGCCCGCGCCTGACCGAGCGCGTGGGCGTGCAGGTGACCGGGCCGGCAATCTCGCCCGTCATCCGGCTGTATTCGGAGTCGGCCATGACCGACAGCGAAAAGCTCTCGTGGCTGCTGCTGGGCCGCTCGGGCGCTTCGGGCGGCGCGGAAGCCGCCATGCTGCAGCAGGCCGCGGCGGCCATGCTCAGCGGCGGCGCGGGGGGCGCGGGCATCGCCGGCGTGTTCGGCCTGGACCAGTTGTCGGTGGGCGGCAGCAAGAACGAGGCCGGCGAGACCGAGGCCTCGGTCACCGTCGGCAAGCAACTCGCACGCGACCTGTACGTGACGTACGAGCGCACACTCTCGGGTGCGCTGGGCACGCTCTATGTGTTCTACGAACTGTCGCGCCGCTGGACACTGCGCGGCCAGAGCGGCGGCGAGGACCAGGCGGTGGATCTGATCTTCACACTGCCCTACGACTGACATCCAAACAACAAGCCACGGAGACAAACAAGCCATGACAACACCCAGATTGGCAGTAGCGGGCGCGGGCCTGATCGGGCGCCGCCACATCGAGCTGGTGCAGGCCAGCGACGCGGTCCACCTGCAGGCCATCGTCGACCCCTCGCCCGACGCCCGGGCCGTGGCCGACGCCGCCGGCGTCGCGCTCTACCCGGACCTGGCGCAGCTGTTCACGGCCGAAGCGGTGGACGGTGTGATCCTGGCCACGCCCAACGCCCTGCACGTCGAGCAGGCGCTGCAGTGCATCGAACACGGCGTCGTGGCCCTGATCGAAAAACCCGTGGCGCACACGCTCGAAGCGGGCGAGCGCCTGCTGCAGGCGGCAACGGCCGCCCAGGCACGGCTGCTGGTGGGCCACCACCGCGCGCACAGCCCCATCCTGGCGCGGGCGCGCGAGGTGATCGCCCAGGGCACGCTCGGGCGCATCGTGGCCGTCAGCGGCAGCGCGACCTTCTACAAACCCACCGACTACTTCGAGTCCGCGCCCTGGCGACGCCAGCCCGGCGGCGGCCCGATCCTGATCAACCTGATCCACGAGATCGGCAACCTGCGCGCGCTCTGCGGCGAAATCACCGCCGTGCAGGCCATGGCCTCCAACGCCACACGCGGTTTTGCGGTGGAAGACACGGCCGCCATCCTGCTGCGTTTTGCCGGCGGGGCGCTGGGCACCTTTGTGCTGTCGGACACGGCCGCGTCGGCGCGCAGCTGGGAGCAGACCTCGCAGGAAAACGCGAGCTACCCGAGCTACGCCGACGAGGACTGCTACGTCATCGCCGGCACGCACGGCTCATTGGCCGTGCCGACGATGCGGCTCAAGACCTATGCCAGCGACGACGCGCGCTCGTGGTTCAAGCCCTTTCAGCTGGGCCAGGCGAGCGTGGAACGGGCCGACCCGCTGGCGCTGCAGCTCGCCCATTTCGCCGACGTGATCCAGGGGCGCGCGCAGCCGCTGGTCAGCGTGCGCGACGGCGTGCAGAACCTGCGCGTGGTCGAGGCCATCGCCACGGCCATCCAGACGCAGGCGCAGGTGGCCGTGGCCACCGATTGATGCGCCGCGGCGATCAGGCCGCTGCCGGGTAGATCCAGAGCTGCTCGGGCGGCACGTGGAGCTGGTAGCCGGCCGGTGCGGCCGGGCCGCTGCTGTAGGCACGGATGCGGCCTTCGTGGCCGCCCGCGCCCTGGGCCACGTACACGCATTCCCAGCGGTCGCCCAGGTACATGGAGGTCTGCAGCGCCGCCGGCAGCGTGTTGTCGCCCGGCTGGTCGCGCTGCACGGTCTGCTCCACACGCGCCACGCCGACGGCGGCCGAGCCCACCTCGCCCGGGCCGAACACGCGGCCCCACAGCGACCAGCCCGGTCCTTCCAGCCGCGCCAGCTCGCCCCGCCGCTCGGCGATGCGGCCCTCGAAGCGGTTGTTGCTGCCCATGAACTCGGCCGTGAACAGCGTGCGCGGCGCGCCATACATTTCCTGCGGCGTGCCCTCCTGCTCGATGCGCCCGTTGGAGAGCAGCAGGATGCGGTCGGACATGGCCATGGCCTCGGACTGGTCGTGCGTGACCATCAGCGCCGACAGCCCGAGCTTGACGATCAGCTCGCGCAGGAAGGCGCGCGCCTCCTCGCGCAGCTTGGCGTCGAGGTTGGACAGCGGCTCGTCGAGCAGCAGCACCGGCGGGTTGTAGACCAGCGCGCGCGCAATCGCCACACGCTGCTGCTGACCGCCCGAGAGCTGGAAGGGAAAGCGCTCGCCCAGATGCCCCAGGCCAAGCTGGCCCAGCACGTCGGCCACACGCCGCGCGATCTCGGCGCGCGCGACGCGGCGCAACTGCAGCGGATAGGCCACGTTGTCGTACACCGTCTTGTGCGGCCACAGCGCATAGGACTGGAACACCAGGCCCAGGTTGCGTTCCTCGGCCGGCACCTCGATGCCACCAGCGCCGTCGTAGACCACGCGCTCGCCGATGGCGATGCGCCCGTCGCTGGCCTGCTCCAGGCCCGCGATGGCACGCAGCAGCGTGGTCTTGCCGCTGCCCGACGGGCCCAGCAGCGAAACCACCTCGCCGCGCCGCAGTTGCATCGACACGCCCTTGAGCACGGCATTGCCGCCGTAGTTCAGGCAAACCTCTTGTGCGGAAAGTTCAATCATGGAGCTTCACCCCGAAACGCAGCGCCAGGCCTAGGCCCACGACCACCAGCGCGATATTGATGAAAGACAGGGCCGCGACGATGTCGATCGCGCCAGCCGCCCACAGCGACACCAGCATCGAGCCGATGGTCTCGGTGCCCGGCGACAGCAGGTAGACGCCGGTCGAGTACTCGCGCTCGAAGATCAGAAACATCAGCAGCCACGAACCGATCAGGCCAAAACGCGCCAGCGGCACCGTGATGTGGCGCGTGACCTGCCCGCGCATGGCGCCGGCCGTGCGCGCGGCTTCTTCCAGCTCGGGGCCGACCTGCAGCAGCGTGGTCGAGATCAGCCGCAGGCCGTAGGCCACCCAGACCACCGTGTAGGCCAGCCACACGCTGAAGATGGTGCTGCGCAGGCTGCGCAGCGCCTCGACCAAGTGCTCGTTGAGCCACTCGGCACCGGGCAGCACGCTCAGCCAGCCGTCGGTCAGCGACTGCTCCAGCCACATCGGCACGAACAGAAAGACCCACAGGAAAGCCAGGCCGGCCAGCAGGCCCGGCACGGCGCGCGGCACCAGCACGCTGTAGTCCAGAAAACGCGTGATGCCGTCCGGGCGCCGGTGCATGGCCAGGCCCAGTGCGGTGTAGCAGCCCACCGCCAGCGCCCCGCCCAGCACGCCGATGGCGACCGAGTTGACGATGGCGCGCATCAGGTTGGCCTGCCCCAGCACCTGTCGGAAGGCATCCATCGAGAACGCGTCGATCATGCTCACGCCCACGCCCCAGTGCGACATGAAGGCACGCATGCAGATGCCCAGCAGCGGCAGCACCACCGCCAGCGCCAGCCACAGGCCGACCACGCCGCCCGCGGCCCAGCGCCAGCGGCCCAGCGGCAGCGGCCGCGCGTGCGAGGCCTTGCCCTTGAGCGTGACGAAGCGGTTGGCCGTGCGCATGAGGTGGCGCTGCAGCATGACCAGCGGCACGGTGAAGGCGATCAGCACCACGGCCACGGCGGCCATCAGGTGGTAGGACGGAATGCCCAGCTTGTTGGTGAGCTTGTAGAGGTAGGTGGCCAGCACCAGGTTGCCCTCGGGGTCGCCCAGCACCAGCACCAGGCCGAACACCTCCAGCCCCAGGAAGAACAGCAGCACGCTGGCGTACAGCAGGGCCGGCCGCACCATGGGCAGGCTGACCGAGCGCATCACCTGCCAGGGCGAGGCGCCGGCCACGCGCGCGGCCTCTTCCACGTCCGAGCCCATGCTGCGCAGGGCCGAAGAAACGTAGAGGTAGGCGTGCGGCACGTGCGTCAGGCCCGCGATCACGACGATGCTGCTCAGCGAATACACGTTCCAGGGCACGAAGCCCAGCAGGTTGCGCGCCAGCTCGCTGAACACGCCCACGGGCCCGGCCGCCACCACGTAGCCAAAGCCCAGCACCATGGGCGAAACAAACACCGGCACCAGGATGAGCGGCTCCAGCCAGCGTTTGCCCGGCAGGTCGGTGCGGATCATCAGGAAGGCGAGCACGGCGCCCAGCGGCACGGCGATCACGAACAGGCCGATGGCCAGCACGAAGCCGGTGCGCAGCGCGACGTAGAAGTCGGGGTCGTCGAAGATGAAGCGGAAGGCCTCGAAGCCCCACTGCCGGTCCGGGTCGAAGAACGGCGCATTGAGAAAGCTCTGCAGCACGATCAGCAGCAGCGGCGTGTAGATCGCCAGCGCCGCCAGCGCCACGACCACGCCGCGCGGCACACCGCGCCACAAGGCTCGCAAGGAAGTAGACATGGGTCACCCCCGGCCCGGCGCCTGGCGCCGGACCTGTTCGTGAGAGCGAAAGGGAGAAACGGAAGGCGTCAGCCGTTTATTTGCCGGCCGATTCGCGCCACTGCTTGATGAAGGCCAGGCGCTTGTTCTGCTCCAGGTAGTCGAGCAGCGACTCGTCGACCGGAATCGGGTGCAGCGCCTTGCCCAGCTTCTTGGTCATGCCGTCGACGTCGTTGTCGCCTTCGATGTCATTGCGCACCGACACCAGCTCGGCCTGGTGCGCGATCACTTCCTGGCCGCGCTTGGACAGCAGGTAGTCCAGCCACAGCTTGGCCGCGTTGGGGTTCTTGGCCCGGCGGCTGATGAAGGCCACACGCGAGAGCACCAGCGCGTGGTCCGTCGGATAGGCGATACCCAGCGAAGGGTCTTTCTTGGCCTTGGCCTCGGCGTAGGGGCCCAGGATGTTGTAGCCCAGCAGGTTCTCGCCCGAGGAAACCCGCTCGAGCATGGTGCCGGTCGAGGACTGCACCAGCACGCCGGCCGCGCCCACGGCCTTGATGAAGTCCCAGTACTTGGGATCGACCTTGGCATCCTGCGCGGCCAGCATGAAGCCCACGGCCGACTTCTCGATGTCGTAGCTGGTCACCTTGCCCTTGTACTTGGGGTCGGCCACCAGCTTGGCGAAGGCTTCGTGCGTACGCGGCACCTCGGCCTCGCTCACCAGGCGTTTGTTGTAGACAAAGACGGCCGGCTCGAACGTCGTGCCATAAGCCTTGTTCTGCCACGACGCCCAGTCCGGCAGCTTGGCGCGCTCGGGGCTGTCGTACTGCAGCGCGAACTGCTTGGCCAGCTTCAGCGCCGAGTCCATGGACGAGTTCCACACCGTGTCGCCGCTGTTGCCGCCGGCGGCCTGCTCGCTCAGGTAGCGGTTGTAGAGCTCGGTGCTGTTCATGTCGTTGTATTCGACCTGGATCCAGGGGTAGAGCGCCTGGAAGTCCTTGACCAGCGGGTCGGCCGCCTTGCTGTCGGTGGTCGAATACACCACCAGGCGGGCTTCCTTCTTGGAGCCGTCGATCACCTGCGCATAGCTGGCCGGGTAGCCGGCCGGCGCCTGGGCCTGGGCTGCGCCCGCCACCGCGGCCAGTGCGGCGACCGTGGCCACGCGCCGCCACAGCCGGCCGAGCGTCGCGCGATTACTGCTGCTGTTGTTGCCGTGCATTCCTGTCTCCTGTGTCATGGTTGTCGGGTCGCCGCAGTCGCAGCACGCCCGGCAGCCAGTCTAGGAAGACGCTCTTTCAAAGTTCTTTCATTCGCACGCCTTTGGTCCCGTTTACGGGTTAACACCGAAGAAAAGCCCGCAACACTCAGCCCAGCAGCGGCAGCCGCAGATAGGCGCACACGCCCTGTGCGGGGCTGGGGCCCAGCCACACTTCGCCGCCGTAGCGCTGCGCGAGGCTGCGCGAAATGGCCAGCCCCAGCCCGCTGCCGCCGGGCGTGCCGCTGCCGCGCACGAAGTGGCCAAAAAGCCGGTCGCGCAGGTCGGGCGCGATGCCCGGCCCGTTGTCCTGCACGGTCACCAGGGCCCAGGCCGCGGCCGCGTCCTGCGCGCGCGGCACCTGCACCTCGCAGCCCACGGTGATGGTGCCGCCGGGCTGCGTGTAGGCGATGGCGTTGTGGACCAGGTTGGCCATCGCCTCGCGCACAAAGGCCGCGTTGCCGCGCACGCGCAGCCCCTCGGCCGCGCCGATCCAGCCCAGGTCCTGGCCGCGTGCGTGCGCCAGCGGCAGCTCGTCGATCATCACCTGCTGGGCGCAGGCGGCCAGGTCAAAGGTCTCCAGCGGCTCGTGCTGGTCCTGATGCTGGGCGCGCGCCAGCAGCAGCAGTTGCGCGGTCAGCCGGTGGGCCTGCTGCAACTGGGCGACCATGGCGCGCAGGCTTTCCTGCACACGCGCCAGGTCGGATTCGCGCAGGGCGTACTCGGCCTGCGTCAGCAGCACGGCCAGCGGCGTGCGCAACTGGTGCGAGGCGCCGTCCAGAAACCGCGTCTGTTCATCCAGCAGCCGCTGGTGCTGCTCGACGTGGTGGTTGATGGCCAACACCAGCGGCCGCACTTCGGCCGGCACCGCCTGCGGCGCCAGCGGCCGCAGGTCGCGCGGGCCACGCGCCAGCACCTGCCGGCGCAGGCTGGCCAGCGGCCGCAGCGCCCAGCTCACAGCCAGCCACAGCAGCAGACTGGCCACAACGGTGACCAGCAGGCCGCGCCACAGCGTGCCCTGCCACAGCGCGCGCAGCAGGTCGCGCCGCTCGCCCGTGGTCTCGGCCACCCGCAGCGTCACGCTGGCCACGCCAGGCTCCTGCGTGGGCACGCACAGGGCGCCGATGCGCACCGGCTCGGTCGCCAGCACGCCGTCGTAGAACACCGGCACGTCGGGCGGCAGCGCGCCGGGCGCGGCCGGGATGCCCGACTGCCCCGCCAGCAGGCGCTCGTTCGCGTCCGTCCAGCCACAGGGCCGCGCGCTGGCCGTCATGCTGAAGTACACGCCCGAACCCGCCGTCTCGGTCAGCGCGTGCAACAAGGCGTCGGTGGCGCCCGGCTGCTGCCCGCTGCCGGCCGCGGCGGCGGCCTCCTGCCGCAACAGCAGCGCCACCATGCGCAGCGAGCGGTCGTAGGCCTGATCGGTGGCACGCTGCATGGTCTTGTAGTCGGCCAACTGGTCGGCGTTGATGAGCAGCGCCAGCCCCGGCAGCATCAGCACCAGCAGCGCGCCCTTGATGGAGATGCGGTGCGGACTGGCCAGCCAGCGGCGCGCGCGCGACCCCATCGCCCGCAGGCCGACCGGGCGCCGGCCGCCCTCAGGCTTCGGGCGCGGGCTGGCCATCGCCGGCGGCCTTGAGCATGTAGCCGACGCCGCGCACGGTGACCACCTCGACACCGCGGGCGGCCAGCTTCTTGCGCAGGCGGTGCAGCACCACGTCGACCGCGTCGGCCTGGGCCTCGCTGTCGGCGTCGAACACCAGGTCAAACAACTGGGCCTTGCTCACAGGCCGGCTGCCACGGCGCACCAGCGCCGACAGGGCCGCATGCTCGCGCGGGGTGAGCGGCAGCGGCTCGCCGCCCAGCCAGAACGCGCGCGTGGCCACGTCGAAGGACAGCGGGCCGACCTGCAGGCGCGGCTGGTCCTTGCCCTGGCTGCGGCGGATCAGCGCGAACAGGCGCGCTTCCAGCTCGGCCAGCGCAAAGGGCTTGGCCAGGAAGTCATCGGCGCCCTGCTGCAGGCCGCGCACGCGGTCCTCGAGCGCGCCCTGGGCGGTCAGCATCAGCACGGGCGTGCGGTCGTCGCGCGCACGCATGCCCGCCAGCACCGCAAAACCGTCCTTGCCCGGCAGTTGCACGTCGAGCACGACGGCGTCGTACTCATGCGTCTTGAGAAAACGTTCGGCCACCAGGCCGTCCTGTGCCAGTTCGACCAGGAAACGGCTCTGCCCCAGCGCCCGCGCCAGCCAGGCCGCCAGTTCTGCCTCGTCTTCGACCAGCAGGATTTTCATAGGCGCGCATCATGCCACGCAGGGCCGCGCCGCCGTGGCGGGTCAACCCGTGCCCCGGTATCGGGGCACGGCATGGGCGCGTCAGGCCGCGCGCTGGAAAAACGCCTGCACCAGCCGCACCCAGTAGGTCGCGCCGATGGGCAGCAGCGCGTCGTTGAAGTCGTAGCTGGGGTTGTGCAGCTCGCACGGGCCCGGGCCGCGCTCGGGCGCACGGTGGTCGCCCAGGCCATTGCCCAGGAACAGGTAGCTGCCGGGCACGCTTTGCAGGAAGAAGGAAAAGTCCTCCGAGCCGCTCATCGGATGCACCTGGCGGTTGACCTTGGCCTGGCCGAAGGCGGCTTCGGCCACGTCGGCGGCGAAGGTGGTCTGCGCGGCGTGGTTGACCAGCGGCGGGTAGGCGCGGATGAATTTGAGTTCGCCCGTGGCGCCGTAGACCTGGGGCAGTGTGGTGGCCACGCGGCGCAGGTTGGCCTCCATCTGGTCGAGCACCTCGGTGGTGAAGGTGCGCACCGTGCCCTTGATGACCGCCTCATCCGGGATGACGTTGTAGGCATCGCCCGCGTGCACCTGCGTGACCGACAGCACGGCCGTGTCGAAGGCCGACTTGTTGCGCGAAATCAGCGTCTGCAGCACGCCGATCATCTCGGCCGCGATCACGATCGGGTCCACCGCCTTCTCGGGCGTGGCCGCGTGGCCGCCCGTGCCCTTGATGACGATGTCGAAGCGGTTGCTCGACGCCATCATGGGCCCGGCACAAAAACCGAACTGGCCGACCGGGATGCCGGGCATGTTGTGGATGCCGTAGACCTCGTCGCAAGGGAATTTCTCGAACAGGCCGTCGACCATCATGGCGCGCGCGCCGGCGTTGCCGCCCTCTTCGGCCGGCTGGAAGATGAAGTTGACGGTGCCGTCGAAGTCGCGGTGCTGCGCCAGGTACTGGGCCGCGCCCAGCAGCATGGTGGTGTGGCCGTCGTGGCCGCAGCCGTGCATACGCCCCGGGTTGGTCGAGGCGTGGGCGAAGCGGTTGTATTCGGGCATGGGCAGCGCGTCCATGTCGGCGCGCAGGCCGATGGCGCGGCCGCTGTCGCCGCCGGTGCCGCGCAACACGCCAACCAGGCCGGTCTTGCCCAGGCCCCGGTGCACCTCGATGCCCCACTGGCCCAGCAACTCGGCCACGCGGGCGGAGGTGCGCACCTCTTCGAACGCGATTTCGGGGTGGGCGTGAAAGTCGTGGCGGATGGCTTCGAGCGCCGTTTTTTCGGTGGCGATTTCCTGAAGGATGGTCATGCAATTTGCTCCTGAATGTAGCGGGCGATGTCGCGTGAGACATCGCCCAGATCGGCCTGCAGGGACGCGAAGCCGCTGCTGCGTTCGCGCGTCAGCTCGTCCATGTAGAGGCCCCGGTGAATTTCGACCTGAATGCTGTGGCGATTTTCCGCCGGCCGGCCCAGCCGGGCAATCAGCGCCACGCCCTTGAACGGGTCGTTGATCGCCACGCTGTAGCCGCGCTGGCGCAGCGCGTCGGCCACGACCTGCAGAAACTCGGGCGAGCATGTCGTGCCGTCGCGGTCGCCCAGTACGAAGTCGGCCAGCGGACGGTCGGACTGGATCTTCAGCCCCTCGTACGAATTGGCGGGCATGGAATGCAGGTTCAGGTGCCACACCGCGCCGAAACGCGCGTACAACGATTCGATCTGCTCACGCATGGCCGCATGGTAGGGCGCGTGGTAGGTGGCGATGCGTGCCTGCACCTCGGCGGGCGCCAGCTGCCGTTGGTAGATGGGCTGGCGCCCGTTCTGGCCCGATTCGCGCCAGATGAGGCCGATGCCCAGCCGCGTCTTTTCGGTCGGCCGCGCCACGCCCGGCCAGGGTGCCGAGAGCATGGACTCGTCGATGTCGTCGGCGTCGCGGTTGGGGTCGATGTAGCTGCGCGGGAACTCGGCGGCCAGCAAGGTCGCGCCCTGCGCGGGCAGGCTTTGCCAGAGTTCGTGCACGTGGGTGTCCTCACCCGCGCGCAACATCTCGAAGGGCAAGGCATGGCCGAAGTCGTCGGGGTACTTTGTGCCGCTGTGGGGCGAATCGGCCAGCAGCGGAATGGCCGGGCCCTGGGGCAGGCTCAGCGTGTAGGGCGCGAATGGTGTTCGGGCCTGGGGAAGGACGGCGGGATCGGTCATGCGGCAACGGTTTCCTGGTTGGCGGCGTCGTGCGTGCGCACAGGGATGGGAAAACGGGGCGCACCGGCCTCGTCGTTGAGGTGGCAGGCGCTCCAGTGGCCGCCATCCAGCTCACGCAGCAGCGGCACCTGCGTCTTGCAGCGCGCCATGGCGTGCGGGCAGCGCGGGTGGAAGGTGCAGCCCGGCGGCGGCGCCAGCAGCGAAGGCAGCTCGCCGGCAATCGGCTGGTAGGCGCGGCGTGTGGTGTCGAGCGTGGGCAGTTCGGCCAGCAGCGCGCGGGTGTAGGGGTGGTTGGCCGCGCCGAAAATCGCCTCGGTGGGCGCGATCTCGACGATGCGGCCCAGGTACATGATGACCACGCGGTCCGAGATGTGCCCGACCACGCCCAGGTTGTGGCTGATGAAAAGATAAGTCAGGTCGTGCTGCGCGCGCAGTTGCGTGAACAGGTTGAGCACCTGCGCCTGGATCGACACGTCCAGCGCCGCCACCGCCTCGTCGCAGACGATCACGCGCGGGCGCAGCGCCAGCGCCCGCGCGATGCCGATGCGCTGGCGCTGGCCGCCCGAGAACTGGTGCGGGTAGCGCTGCGCGTAGTCCGGGTCCAGGCCGACCTGGCGCATCAGGTCGGCCACATAGGCGCCCTGCTCGGACCGACTGACCAGACCGTGCACCACCGGCGCCTCGCCAATGATGTCGACCACACGCATGCGCGGGTTGAGCGAGGCCATCGGGTTCTGGAAGATCATCTGCACGCCCAGCTCGTAGGCGCGGCGCTCGGCGCCGGTCATGGCGCCCGTCTCCTTGCCCTGGTAGGCGACGGTGCCGGCCGACGGCGGGTTGATGCCCGCAATCACACGGCCCAGCGTGGACTTGCCGCAGCCGGACTCGCCCACCACGCCAATCACCTCGCCCGCGCGCACCGTCAGGTCCACGCCGTCGACGGCATGGACCACGGTCTCGCGGTTGCGTGCGCCCAGCAGGTTGGCGATGCGCGCGGCCAGGTCGGGCGTGTGCACAAACCGTTTCTGGATGCCCTTGAGTTCGAGGATGGGCGGTGCGGGCTCGGTCTTCATCGTGCTTGTCATGCGAGGCGTCCTTCTCTCAAGCCATGGCGTGCCAGCAGCGCACCGCGCGGGCCGGGTCGGCGTTGGCTGGATGGCTCGACTGCGGCACCTCCAGGCACTGCTCGCTGGCGCGGCCGCAGCGCGGACGGAAAGCACAGCCGCGCGGCAGGTTCAGCAGCGACGGCGTCATGCCCGGGATCTGGCGCAGCGCGCTGCCGTGGGTTTCGCGCGTGGGGATGGAGTCGATCAGCCCGCGCGTGTAGGGATGCGACGGGTGGTGGATCACGTCGGCCGTCTTGCCGGTTTCGACGATGCGCCCCGCGTACATGACGGCGATGCGGTCGGCCAGGCCCGAGACCACCGCCAGGTCGTGCGTGATCCAGATCATGGCCGTGCCGGTTTCGCGGCAAAGCTTTTGCACCTCGTACAGGATCTGGGCCTGGATGGTCACGTCCAGCGCCGTCGTGGGCTCGTCGGCGATCAGCAGCTTGGGGCCGTTGAGCAGTGCAATGGCAATCGCCACGCGCTGGCGCATGCCGCCCGACAGCTGGTGCGGATAGGCCAGCAACCGCTCCTCGGGCGCCGGAATGCCGACCTGGGCCAGCGCCTGGCGCGCCCGCTCGCGCGCGGCCGTGGCCGAGACCTTGCGGTCGTGCGCGAGGATGGTCTCGGTCATCTGCGTGTCGATGCGCAACACCGGGTTGAGCGTCATCATCGGGTCCTGGAAGATCATGGCGATCTCGTTGCCGCGCAGATGGCGCAGCGCCGCCTCGTCCAGGCCTGCCAGGTCGCGCCCCTGGTAGCGGATGTGGCCGCCCACGATGCGGCCGGGCGCATCGATCAAGCCCATGATGGAAAAGCCCGTGATGCTTTTGCCCGAGCCGGACTCGCCGACCAGGCCCAGCACCTCGCCGGCACCCACGCGCAGGTCGACGCCATCGACGGCCTTGACCACGCCGGCCCGCGTGAAGAAATGGGTCTGCAGGCCCTGCACGTCGAGCACGGGGACGTCGCCAGGGGCGCAAGCAGCAGTGTGTATCGCTTGTTGCATGGTTGCCGCGCACCCGGTCAGTGCACGTTGTGCGGGTTGAGCACGTCGCGCAGGTGGTCGCCCACCAGGTTCAGGCCGATGATGGTCAGCGCCAGCGCGATGCCGGGGAAGAAGGAAATCCAGTACGAACCCGAGAGCAGGAACTCGAAGCCGTTGGCGATCAGCATGCCCAGCGAGGGCTCGGTCACCGGCACGCCCACGCCCAGAAAGGACAGCGTGGACTCCAGCGCAATGGCGTGCGCCAGGTCGATGGTGGCGATCACGATGAGCGGCGGCATGCAGTTGGGCAGCATGTGACGCAGCATGACGCGTGTCGATGACAGTCCCATGCAGCGCGCCGCCTCCACGTATTCCTTGGCACGCTCGACCAGCGCCGCGCCGCGCGCCGCCCGCGCGAAGTAGGCCCACTGCACGATGATGAGCGCGATGATCACCTTGTCCACGCCCTTGCCCAGCGCGGCCAGCAGCACCAGCGCGACCAGGATGGAGGGCAGCGAAAGCTGGATGTCGACGATGCGCATGAGCACCGCGTCGACCCAGCCGCCGAAGTAGGCGGCCATCAGCCCCACGAAGGCGCCGATGGCCAGCGCCGCCACCACCGACACGCCGCCCACGACCAGGCTGGTGCGCATGCCGTAGAAGATGGCCGACAGCAGGTCGCGCGCCTGCCCGTCCGTGCCCAGCCAGTAGGTCATGGTGCCGTCGGCGTTGGCGCTGCCCGGCGGCAGCTTGGAGTCGAAGATGTCCAGATTGCCGATGTCGTAGGGGTTCTGCGGCGCGATCCAGGGCGCCAGCACCGCCACCCCGATGGCCAGCAGCAGCAGGACCAAGCCCAGCACGGCGAGCCGGCTCGCGAAGAAGTCCTTGCACACGCGCTGCAGCGGTGTCTCGGCGCGGGGCGCGCGTGGGACCGGGGCGGCGTCGTGGCTAGGCGCGGAAGAAGTCGGAACACTGCTCATGCCTTGGCTCCTTGCAGGCGCACGCGCGGGTCGAGCACCGAATAAAGAATGTCCACCAGCAGGTTGAGCATCACCAGGAAGAACACGATCAGCATCAGGTAGGCCACGACCACCGGGCGGCCCAGCGTGATGATGGAATCGAGCAGCAGCTTGCCCATACCGGGCCAGGCGAAGATGGTTTCGGTGACCACGGCGAAGGCCACCACGTGGCCGAACTCCAGCCCGCTGATGGTGACGATGGGGATCATGATGTTCTTGAGCAGGTGCACGCGCAGGATACGGCTCCAGGCCAGGCCCTTGGCGCGCGCGAACTTGATGTAGTCCATGGGCAGAGCCTCGCTCGTGGCCGCGCGTGTGACGCGGATGATCAGCGCTGCCTTGGTCAGGCCGATGGTGACGGCCGGCAGCACGATCTTCTGCAGCCCGTCGAGCGTGAACACGCTCAACGCCAGCGGCCCGATCGTCACCGTCTGCCCGCGCCCGCCGGCCGGCAGCCAGCCCAGGTACACGGCGAACACCATGATGAGCATCAGCCCGACCCAGAAGTTGGGCAGCGACAGGCCCAGCACCGAGCCCGTCATCACCGCGCGCGAGCTGACCGCCTGGGGTTTGAGGCCCGCCCAGATGCCCAGCGGCACGCCCACCAGCAGCGCCAGCAGCATGGCCGACACGGCCAGCTCCAGCGTGGCGGGCATGCGCTCCAGGATGAGCGACATGGCCGGCTGACCGGTCAGAAAACTCTTGCCGAAGTCGAACTGCACCGCGTGCGCGATGAAGGTGAAGTACTGCGTCCACAGCGGCTGGTCCAGGCCGAAGGACGCGCGGATGGCCTCGCGCTCAAGCTCGGTGGCCTCTGGGCTGGCCATCATGGAGACCGGGTCGCCGACGACGAACAGGCCGACGAAGACCAGGCCCGACATCACGACCATGACCAGCAGGGCCTGGAGCACGCGGCGGATGATGAATGCAAGCATGTGGGGAAATAGTGGCAATCAGGAAAACCCGGCGCGCCGCCGCCTGCGGCAAACCGGCCCCCCCGCACATGGCGGGGGCCGAATCGCCCGGCGAGTCCGCCGGGCGCCCGTGCGGCCTACTTGGCCTCGGTCGCGTACTGCACCATGGTCTGCTGGTCGGCGCGTCCGGCAAAACGCACGTCCTTCTTCATGGCCCAGACTGAGTGCTCGTAGTGGATGGGCAGCATGGCGTAGTCGGCCATCGCCACTTCGCTGGCCTTGGCCAGCAGCGCCGCGCGCTGCGTGTCGTCCATGGTGAGCCCGGCCTGCGCCACCAGTTTGTCCATCTCGGGGTTGGAATAGCGGCTGCGGTTGGTCGTGCCCAGGCCCTTGTCCTTGTCGGGTGTGACCAGCAGCGAGGTCAGCGTGTTGGACATCTCGCCCGTCGCCGTGCCCCAGCCCGCCAGATAGGCGCTGTAGGAATAGCTGTCGCGGTTCTTGAAGAACACGGCCGGCGCGGTGGCGTCCACCGAGGTCTTGACGCCGATGCGCGACCACATCGAGGCCACCGTCTGCGCGACCTTGCTGTCGTTGATGTAGCGGCCGTTGGGCGTGCCCAGCGTGATCGAAAAACCGTTGGGGTAGCCGGCTTCGGCCAGCAACTGCTTGGCGCGCGCCGGGTCGGCCTTCTCGGCCTTCACCAGGTTCTTGCTGGTGCCGAACATGGGCGGCGGCAGCAGTTGCGCGGCCGGCGTGGCCACGCCGCCCATGATGCGGTCGACCAGCGCCTGCCGGTCAATCGCCAGCGACAGCGCCTGGCGCACACGCCGGTCGAGCAGCGGATTCTTGCCGCCCGCGTCCTGCAACGTCGAGGTCTGCTCGCCGTTCTGGTCGAGCGCAACGTAGATCACGCGGTTGGACGACTTGGTGACGACGCTGAGCTTGCTGTCCTTCTTCAGACGCTCGAGGTCGTCGGTCGGCGGGTCTTCGATCAGGTCGACGTCGCCCGACAGCAGCGAGGCCACGCGCGCGGCCGGGTTGCTGATCGGCCGGTAGATCACCTTGTCCCAGGCGGGCTTGGGGCCCCAGTAGTGCGGGTTGCGCTCGAACACGATCTCGGCGCCGCGCTTCCACGACGCGAACTTGTAAGGGCCGGTGCCGACCAGGCCGTTGCCGGCGTTGAGCTCGGTCGTGGTCTTGCCTTCAGGCGCGGGACCGGCGGCGGCCTTGGCCGACAGGATGGGCAGGCCCACCAGGTTGTTGGGCAGCAGCGGATACGGCTGGGCGGTGGTGATGCGCACGGTCAGTGGGTCGATCGCCTCGACCTTGGTCACCTGCTGCAGGTAGATCTTGAAGGACGAGGGGCTGTTGGGTACCTTGGGTGCGCGGTCGTAGGTGAACACCACGTCCTCGGCCGTGAAGGGCGAGCCGTCGGAGAACTTGACGTTGGGGCGCAGCTTGAGCGTCCAGGTGTTGCCGTCGGACGTCCAGGACTCGGCCAGGCCGGGCTTGAGCGCGAGGTTGTCATCGGACAGCACCAGCGACTCGAACAGCGTCTGCGACAGCTGGATGTTGGGCGTGAGGGCGTGGTACTGCGGATCCATGGACGTGGGCTCAGTCTTGAGCGCCACCACCAAGTCGCGCGCCATGGCAGATCCGCCCCAGGCCATGGCCACCGCCAGGGCGCACGCGACCCAGGCCTGCGGCCGCGACGGGATTCGGATATGTCGTGCTTGCATAAATACTCCTCAAATTGGTGCATACAAGATGACGGGGTTCACCTGCTTTGCCCATCAGGAGAACCCTGAAGGAACAGTTACGCAAGTTACGAACCAACCCGGCAACGACGCACCCGTGCCCTGCGCCAAGGGCGCATTCATCACAAACAGCACGAGGAGAAAAAAGAACGAAAACTAAAGCGCCGCCCAGCCATCGCCGGCATCGGGCAGCGTGAACAGCCAGCGCTTTTGCGCGGCCAGCACGGCGTCGGGATAGACGGCCTGGCCACGGCTGCCGTTGTAGCGGCCCAGGGCCAGGAACAGGTCGCCACGCTCGAGCGCGAGGTAGTGCCGCAGGATGACGCAGCCAAAACGGATGTTGGTCTGCATGTGAAACAACTTGCCGTCGTCACCGTCGCCAATGGCGTGTGTCCAGAACGGCATGACCTGCATGTAGCCGCGCGCGCTGGCGCTGGCGCTGGAAATGGCGAACTTGCGAAACCCGCTTTCGACCTCGATCAGGCCCAGCACCAGCGACACCTGCAGCGCGGCGCGATGGCTTTCGTACCAGACGGTCTTGAGCAGGTCTTCACGCACCAGCGCCTCGGGCAGGCGGCGCGCCAGCCGCTGGCTCATGGCGGCCAGCCAGGCGTCGAAGCGGCGGCGCTCGGCGTCGCTGCCGAACACCGGCACGGGCGGCGCCTGGGCGGCCACGGCGGCCGACAGCGCGGTGCGCACCGAGTCGGCCAGGTCTTCCTCGCGCTGAGCGCCGGCGCGCGCGGCCGCGGGCCAGATGCCGGGCAGCGCAACAACGGCCGCGCCCCAGGCCAGCGCACGGCGCCGGGTAGGAACAAGACGCGTCGGGTGAGGCGCCATGGCCGTGAACCGCCTGGGTCCTGGGTATCAGGCCTGCAGCTTGGAGAGCACGTGCGCCAGCACGTCGGCGGCGGACAGCTTGGTGGCCTCGGTGTCGCGACGCTGCTGGTACTCGACCGTGCCTTCCTTCAGGCCGCGGTCGGACAGCACCACGCGGTGCGGCACGCCGATCAGTTCCCAGTCGGCAAACATCGCGCCCGGGCGCTCGCCGCGGTCGTCCAGGATCACGTCCACGCCCCGGCCGAGCAGCTCGGCGTGCAGGCTGTCGGCGGCGGCCTGGACCTCGGCGCTGCGGTCGTAGCCGATCGGGCAGATCACCACTGTGAACGGCGCGATGGCGTCGGGCCAGATGATGCCGCGCTCGTCATGGTTCTGCTCGACGGCCGCGGCCGGCAGGCGCGTGATGCCGATGCCGTAGCAGCCCATCTCGAAATGCTTGGGCTTGCCGTCCTCGTCCAGGAAGGTGGCCTCCATCGCGCGGCTGTACTTGGTGCCCAGGTAGAACACGTGGCCGACTTCGATGCCGCGCTCGATCGCCAGCACGCCTTTGCCGTCGGGCGAAAGGTCGCCTTCGACGATGTTGCGGATGTCGGCCACCAGGTCGGGCTCGGGCAGGTCGCGGCCCCAGTTGACGCCGGTGTAGTGGAAGTCGACCTCGTTGGCCCCGCAGATCCAGTCGGCCAGGACGGCCGCGTCGCGGTCGGCCACCAGCTTGACCGGCTGGCGCAGGCCGATGGGGCCCAGGTAGCCGGGCTTGGCGCCGAAGTGGGCCTCGATCTCGGGCACGGTCGCGAAACGGAAATCGGCCAGGCCGGGCAGCTTGCCGACCTTGACTTCATTCATGTCGTGATCGCCGCGCAGCAGCAGCAGCCAGACCTGGGTGCGCACGACGGCGCCCTGCTCGTCGGTCTCGTCGGTGGCCAGCACCAGGGACTTGACGGTGTTCTGCAGCGGCACGCCCAGAAACTCGGCGACGTGGGCGCAGGTGCTCTTGCCCGGCGTGGGCGTCTTGGTCAGCGCCGCCGTGGCCGCGCCGCGCGGGCCGGTGGGCGCCAGCGCCTCGGCCTTCTCGATGTTGGCCGCGTAGTCGCTGTCGGGGCAGTAGACGATGGCGTCCTCGCCCGTGGCGGCGATCACCTGAAACTCTTCGGACAGGTCGCCGCCAATGGCGCCGCTGTCGGCCGCCACGGCACGGTAGCGCAGGCCGAAGCGGTCGAAGATGCGGCGGTAGGCCGCGGCCATCACCTGGTAGCTGGCCTTGGCCGCCTCGGGGCTGCGGTCGAAGCTGTAGGCGTCCTTCATGATGAATTCACGCCCGCGCATCAGACCGAAGCGCGGACGGCGCTCGTCGCGGAACTTGGTCTGGATCTGGTAGAAGTTGCGCGGCAGTTGTTTGTAGCTGCGCAGTTCCTGGCGCGCGATGTCGGTCACCACTTCTTCACTGGTCGGCTGGATCACGAAGTCGCGCTCGTGCCGGTCCTGGATGCGCAGCAGCTCGGGGCCCATCTTGTCGAAACGGCCGGTCTGCTGCCACAGCTCGGCCGGCTGCACCACGGGCATGGTCAGTTCGACCGCGCCGGCGCGGTTCATCTCCTCGCGCACGATGGCGTCGACCTTGCGAATCACGCGCAGGCTCATCGGCATGTAGGTGTAGATGCCCGCGCCCAACTTCTTGATGAGGCCGGCGCGCGTCATGAGCTTGTGGCTCGCAACCTCGGCGTCAGCCGGCGCTTCCTTGTAGGTGGAGACGAAAAATTGAGAAGCTTTCATGGGAATCCGCCCCGCGCGGGGGCGTTCTGCAGTGAAGGCTGGGTCCGATCATTTGTGCCGGTTTTTCCCCTGGCACGCACGCTGGCGGCGTGCATAATGGACTCAGTTAAAAGATTAGGGGTTTGATTATGCTCGACCGGGACGGCTTCAGGCCTAACGTCGGCATCATCCTGCTCAACCAGAACAACCAGGTCTTCTGGGGCAAACGCATCCGTACCCACTCCTGGCAGTTCCCGCAGGGCGGCATCGACCGGGGCGAGAACCCCGAGCAGGCCATGTACCGCGAGCTGCACGAGGAAGTCGGGCTCAAACCGGAGCATGTCCACATCCTGGCCCGCACACGCGACTGGTTGCGCTACGAGGTGCCTGACTGGTATATCCGCCGCGATGCGCGTGGCCATTACAAGGGCCAGAAGCAGATCTGGTACCTGCTGCAGCTCATCGGCAACGACTGGGATCTGAACCTGCGCGCCACCGACCACCCCGAGTTCGACGCCTGGCGCTGGAACGACTACTGGGTGCCGCTGGACGTGGTGGTCGAATTCAAGCGCGGCGTCTACCAGATGGCGCTCAACGAGCTCGCACGCTACCTGCCGCGCACCGACGCCCGCAACCGCTACCTGCGCGGCAACCTGCGCCATCGTGACGAAGGCCCGCATTCGCCAGCAGCCCCCATGGCTGGCGGCGGTCCACGCCGCCCGGCCACACCGCCCGAGTTGCCGCCCGGCGCCACCTTCGAGGCCCCGCCGGCCACGCGCCAGCCGCGCCGCACGCCGTCGGACAACTGAACCGCCCACGCCCGTGGGCGGTATGCCTGAACCGCCCACGCCCGTGGGCGGTATGCGCACGCGCCGACCGATGAACCAAAGCACGGCGGGCAACTCTGTTCCACCAGGGCCTGCGTGACGCACGCCCATGCCGCGCCGGACATTCGCCGCGGCACCACGGCCAGTCCCGGGCTTCATGCGAAGATGGCCCTTCGCCCTCTCCCTATTCAGACGTTCTCGCCATGACATCCAAGGCTTACGCGCTCGCCTCCCTGTTGCTGCTGGCCCCCGCCTGCGGCGTTTTTGCGCAGGAATTGCCGCCGCCCGACGACTACGAATCCCGCCAGTGGGTGGAAAGCGAAGCGCCGCCGCCCCCGGCTTTCGATCTTGATCGGCTCATCCCCATCGACGTCGGCCCGCGCTCCAACCTGCACTACGGCATCGACCCCAAGACCATCCAGATCACGCACCAGGACGGCCTGGTCCGCTACGTGCTGGTCGCGCGCAGCAACAGCGGCACGATCAACGTCCGCTACGACGCCATCCGTTGCGCCACGAGCGAGATCAAGACCTACGCCTACGCCAACAGCGCCGACGGCGGCTGGCAGCGCCAGGACAACCCGCCATGGCGACCGCTCGAAGGCCGGCTCAGCGCCAGCTACGCTCAGGCCCTGGTCGACGGCGGCATGTGCGTGGGCAAATCGGTCAACGGCCCGGTCCCCCACATGATCGACGCGCTCAAGCGCGGCGGCATTCCCACGCAGCAAAGCTGAGCACGGCGGCCGGCGCACGCGCCGCCCTGCCAGCGCCTTGCGGGCCGCGTCAGACCAGCGTCATGTTGGAGCGGTGGATCATCTCGGGCTCGGCCACGTAGCCCAGCACCTTCTCGATGTCGATGGAGGCCACGCGGCACAGTTGCTGGGCCTCGGTGGCCGAGTAGTTGGCCAGGCCGCGCGCGATCTCGCGTCCTGAAAGATCACGCACGGCGATCACGTCGCCGCGCGAGAACGCGCCACTCACGCCCGTCATGCCGATGGGCAGCAGGCTCTTGCCGTCGGTCAGCAGCTTGTGGGCAGCGCCGTCGTCCACCGTCACATAGCCCACGAGCTGCAGGTGGTCGGCGATCCAGCGCTTGCGCGCGTGCGATTTGCGGGTCTGCGCCACCAGGTGGGTGCCGACGCCCTCGCCTTCCAGGATGAGGCGCATCAGCACGTCGTGCTCGCGCCCCCAGGCAATCACCGTGGACGCCCCCGAGCGCGCCGCGCGTTTGGCCGCCAGGATCTTGGTGAGCATGCCGCCGCGGCCGATGGCCGAGCCGGCGCCACCCGCCATCAGCTCCAGTTGCGGCTCGCCCGCGCGGGCCTCGTGCACGAAGGTGGCGTCGGGGTTCTTGCGCGGGTCGGCCGTGTACAGGCCCGGCTGGTCGGTCAGGATGATGAGCGCGTCGGCCTCGATCAGGTTGGCCACGAGCGCGCCCAGCGTGTCGTTGTCGCCGAACTTGATCTCGTCGTTGACGACCGTGTCGTTCTCGTTGATGACCGGCACCACGCCCAGCTCCAGCAGCGTCAGCAGCGTGCTGCGCGCGTTGAGATAGCGCTCGCGATCGGCCAGATCGGCGTGGGTCAGCAGCACCTGGGCGCTGCCGATGCCGTTCTCACGCAGCTTGGTCTCGTACATCTGCGCCAGGCCCATCTGGCCCACGGCGGCGGCGGCCTGCAGCTCGTGCAACTGGCGCGGGCGCGTGGCCCAGCCCAGGCGTTTCATGCCCTCGGCCACGGCGCCGCTGGAGACCATCACCACCTCGCGCCCGTCGCGCACCAGCGCGGTGAGCTGGCGGCTCCACTCGCCGATCGCCTTCTCGTCCAGCCCCCGGCCATCGTTGGTGACCAGGCTGGAGCCCACTTTCACCACGACACGGCGAGCCTGGCGCAGGTCATGTCCTTCAACCTTGTGAACCATGTCGGTCCTCCAAACCCATGAATACGGTGCTCCCGCGCGGCACTGGCCGCCCAGGTCAGTTGTCTTGCGCGAAACGCGGGTCGACGTCGATCGAGGGCAACTCCGCGTCGGCCGTCTTGCGCACGTGCTGGTAGATCTCGCGGATCAACGTGTCGCAGCCTTCGCGCGTGAGCGCCGAGATCTCGAACACCGGCCCCTTGAACTTGAAACGCTTGACGAAGTCCTTGACGCGCGCGACCCGCTCGTCGTCGGGCACCATGTCGAGCTTGTTGAGCACCAGCCAGCGCGGCTTGGCGTACAGCTCGGCATCGTATTTCTTGAGTTCGGCGACGATGGCCTTGGCCTGCTCGACCGGATCGACGCCATCGTCGAACGGCGCCAGATCGACGATGTGCAGCAGCAGCCGCGTGCGCTGCAGATGGCGCAGGAACTGGTGGCCCAGGCCGGCGCCGTCGGACGCGCCTTCGATCAGGCCGGGCACGTCGGCCACGACAAAACTCTGCTCAGGGCCCACACGCACCACGCCCAGGTTGGGGTGCAGCGTGGTGAAGGGGTAATCGGCGATCTTGGGGCGCGCGTTGGAAACAGCCGCAATGAAGGTCGACTTGCCCGCATTGGGCATGCCCAGCAGGCCGACGTCGGCCAGCACCTTGAGTTCGAGCTTCAGGCTCTTGCGCTCGCCCGGCCAGCCCGGCGTCTTCTGACGCGGCGCGCGGTTGATCGCGCTCTTGAAACGCATGTTGCCATGGCCGCCGTCTCCGCCCTTGGCCAGCAGCACGGTCTCGCCGGGCGTGAGCAGCTCCATGAGTTGCTCGCCCGTCTCGGCGTCGGAAATGATGGTGCCCACCGGCACCTTGAGCGTCACGTCCTCGCCGGCGGCGCCGAACATGTCCGAGCCCATGCCGTGCTCACCACGCTTGGCTTCGTGGCGGCGCGAGAAACGGAAGTCCACCAGCGTGTTCAGGTTGACGTCCACATAGGCGTAGACATGGCCACCGCGGCCGCCGTCGCCGCCGTTGGGGCCGCCGAATTCCTTGTATTTTTCGTGGCGGAACGACACGCAGCCGTTGCCGCCGTCGCCAGCGGCCACGTCGATGAAAGCTTCGTCAACAAATTTCATGGAGGGAGGTCCAGTCCTGGAATGGAAGACGGCGCAGCCGCAAAGCCCAGTGTGGCATAGCCTGGCGGCCGGCACGAAAACAGCCCGCCGCCTCTTCTTGAAAACGACAAAGCCCCGGCAATGCGGGGCTTTGCGACGATGAACGCCTCGCGCCGGGCTTATTCGGCGGCCAGAGGCGTCACAACGACCGTGGACTTGTTCAGCGCACCCTTGACGGTGAACGACACGTGGCCGTCAACCAGGGCGAACAGCGTGTGGTCCTTGCCCACGCCCACGTTCGTGCCAGCGTGGAAACGCGTGCCACGTTGACGAACGATGATCGAGCCAGCGGAGATCAACTCGCCGCCAAAAGCCTTCACACCCAGCATCTTGGGCTGCGAATCGCGCCCGTTTCGCGTAGAGCCGCCGCCTTTTTTCTGTGCCATGTCAAACGCTCCTGAGACAGTTAACCGGCAATCGCGCCAATTTGCAGTTCGGTGAACTGCTGGCGATGGCCTTGACGTTTCTGATAGTGCTTGCGACGGCGCATCTTGAAGATGCGAACCTTGTCGTGCTTGCCATGGGACAGGACCGTAGCCGTCACCGTAGCGCCGGACACCAGAGGCGTGCCGACCTTGATTTCGCTGCCGCTGCCGACAGCCAGAACCTGGTCGATCACGATCTCTTGGCCTACGTCCGCAGCAATCTGTTCTACCTTAATTTTTTCGCCAATGGCAACACGATACTGCTTGCCACCGGTTTTTATGACCGCGTACATAATGAACCTCTTGTAAGAGATGAATTCCACAGACGGATTTCTGCGCAACAGCAAATTCTAGCACGATCGCGGCAAGCAGGCCAGCCCTGCGCCGTGCCCCACCCCGATTCACCTCCGAGAGGCCCCGGCGCACGGACGACAGCGCGCCGGAGCTTTCTATAATCCGCCGCAGTTTTGCCGGTGACTGAATTGACCTCTTCTTCCACTCGCCCCTCCTACCTCACCCTGATTGCCGACGACATGCAGGCCGTCGACCGCGTCATCACGCAGCGCCTGGATTCCGGTGTGCCGCTGGTCGGCAGCGTGGCGCCGCACATCATCTCGGCCGGTGGCAAACGCCTGCGCCCGGCCCTGCTGCTGCTGGTCGCCCGTGCGCTGGGCTATCAGGGCACACAGCACCACAACCTGGCGGCGGTGGTCGAGTTCATCCACACCTCCACGCTGCTGCACGACGACGTGGTCGACGAGTCCAGCCTGCGGCGCGGCCGCCCCACGGCCAACGAGACCTTCGGCAACTCGGCCAGCGTGCTGGTGGGCGACTTCCTGTACTCGCGTGCCTTCCAGATGATGGTGGACGCCGACGACATGCGCGTCATGCAGGTGCTGGCCGACGCCACCAACGTCATCGCCGAGGGCGAGGTGCTGCAGCTGATGAACATGCACGACGCCTCGCTGGGTGTGGCCGACTACCTGCAGGTCATCCAGTCCAAGACCGCCAAGCTGTTCGAGGCCAGCGCGCGCCTGGGCGCCATCCTGAGCCAGGCGCCGGCCGAAGTCGAAAACGCCTGCGCCACCTATGGCCAGGCCCTGGGCACGGCTTTTCAGATCATCGACGACGCACTCGACTACGACGGCGAGGCCAGCGAACTGGGCAAGAACCTGGGCGACGACCTGCGCGAAGGCAAGATCACCCTGCCCCTGATCCTGGCCATGCAGCGCGGCAACGCCAGCGAACAGGCGCTGATCCGCGAGGCCATCGAGCAAGGCGGCGCCACCGAGCGGCTGGCCGACATCCTGGCCATCATCCGCGACACCGGCGCCCTCACCGCCTCGCGCAACGCCGCCGCCGACGAGGCGCAACGCGCCATCGACGCAATTGTGGGCCTCGAAGACAACGAACACACAAAAGCCCTGCTACAATTAGCGGCTCAGTTGCTTGAGCGCCGCTCTTGAAGAGTGGAGCGACAAGCACACAGCATCGGGGTGTAGCTTAGCCTGGTAGAGCGCTACGTTCGGGACGTAGAGGCCGGAGGTTCGAATCCTCTCACCCCGACCAGGATTTCTTCAAACAAATCAAAGACCTAGCGTCCGCTCAATGCGGACTCCCTGCTCAAAAAGCAGGCAAAGCAGCTAGGTTGTTCCAAATCGGTCGTCGCAAGGGTTCGTTTGCCTTTGTTCGGATGCGTTCCGATGACCACCCTCTCCCACTTCGTTCACATCGGCCAACGGCCTGTTTGGCTCCGCTTCTGCCGATCTCGCTGCCGTTCCGGGGCAGAAGGCTGCAGCCTAGCCCTAGAAGGGTGATTTGCGGCTTTGTAGCCACATGGCTACAATTGCATCATGTACAGCGTCATCGAAACCGAGCATTTCGCAAGCTGGCTTGAAAATCTCAAGGATCGCACGACCAGAGCGAGGCTACAGCTCCGATTGAGGAAGGCGACGTTGGGCAACCTTGGAGATCACAAGCCTGTTGGTGATGGCGTGTGGGAGATGCGTGAGTTTTTCGGCCCCGGCTGGAGGATGTACTACATCCTTCAGGGCAGCACAGTCATCATGATGCTGGGCGGCGGCGAGAAGTCTGGCCAATCCCGTGATATCGAAAGAGCCAAAGCGTTGGCTCAGGAGTTGCAAGATGAGCAAGATCAAGACCCGCCCGTTTGATGCGTCCAGCTACCTCAAAAATGAAGAAGATGTCGCCGCCTATCTTCAGGCTGCCATGGAAGATGGAGATCCTGCGCTGCTGGCTGCTGCATTGGGCGACATTGCCAAGGCGCGAGGTATGGCGCAGCTCGCCCGAGACACGGGCCTGTCAAGGGAAAGTCTCTACAAAAGCCTTTCCGGCGAGCGCGCCCCTAGTTCCGACACCTTGTTCAAAGTGATTCGCGCAATGGGATTCAAACTGTCCGTTGAGCCGCAATCCACGCATGTGTAAGTGAAGTTGCTGGAGGCGATGCATCAGCAGGCGTCCACGACGCGACCAGCACACAGAACCGACTTCCATGGCGCTTGGCCATCGAAACGCTTGCGGCGCCGCCATTGGCAAGCAGGCGCGAAGCCGCTAGCATCGATCTTGCTGCATCGCGATCCACACGGCAGACGCCTGCCCCCTCCAGGGAACAGGTCTTGCGCCCACCCGCCAGGATCAGCCCGCCTGACCCGATCTCCTCGAATCACCCCCCGGTTTTCCTGCACGCTCCATGCGCCTGAGCCTTGCACGCCACGTCCACTTTTTTGTTTCGGCACTGCGACGGCTGGCAGCCATTCTTGCCGCCAGCCTGGCCCTGGGCGCCACAGCCTCAGCCTGGGCCGACACCGTCTGGCTCTTCAACGGCGACCGGCTGACGGGCACGATCCAGTCGATCGACAGCGGCGTCCTGGTGATGCGCACCGACTACGGCGGCGACATCCGCGTCCAGACGAGCCACATCCGCACTCTGGAGAGCATATCGGAACTCGTCGTCCTGGAAAGTGGGCCGGGCCGGCAGTACCGTGCCCGGCTGCTGCCGTCGAACGATGGCGCCACGGCCGCGGCGCGCACCGATGAGGCCGAGCCCGCGCCGCCCGAAACGGTCACGCTCGATGCACTCGAGCGGGTCTCGCGGCCGCACGACCGGCTGCTGGACACGGCCATCAAGGGCCGCGTCGACCTGTCGGCCAACCACACGTCGGCCAGCAGCACGACCCAGTCGATCTCTGCCGCGCTCAGCCTCGAAGGCCGCCACAGCCAGTGGCGCCACCAGCTCGATGCCCAGTACGCGCACAGCAAGGACGACGACAACACCAGCACCAGCAACTACGCCGGTGACTATGTGCTCGACCGGTTTTTGGGCGAGCAAGCGTTCTGGCAGGGCCGTGCCTCGCACAAACGCGACTTCGTCGAGGAGCTCGACCGCCAGACCGCCTACGGCACCGGCCCCGGTTACCAGTTCTGGGACGACGAGCTGGGTGCGTTTTCGCTCTCGGGCCTGGTCGGACGTGTCCACTATGGGTATTCCGATGGCCACAGCGAGGCGTTCTACGCGGCCAGCCTGCGCTGGAACTACAACCGCTACCTGCGTGGCCGCCAGTTCGAGCTCTACAGCAAGGGCGAAGTCAGCCGGCCGCTGGATGACAGCGCCGACTACGCCTTCAGCGGCGAGGCCGGCGTGCGCTACAACGTGACCGACTGGATGTCGCTGTACATCAAATACCAGCGCGACTTCATCGGCGGCACGCGCCAGGACCTCAACGAGACCCGGTACGGCACCGGCGTGGGGGTGCTCTGGTAGGTCCGCAGCGCCATCCCCATATGCAAATGCCGATTTATTACTAGCAATATCGAAGCAAAGCAGCAAAAATACGCTGTTTTTTCTTGGGCTTTCTTTTCACTATGTCCTCCAGTGACTTCATCCTCCTTGATGGGGGCATGGGCCGTGAGCTCCTGCGCATGGGCGCCCCTTTCAAGCAGCCCGAATGGTCGGCGCTGGCACTGATCGAGGCACCTGATTTCGTCTCCCAGGCGCACGCCAACTACATCGACGCGGGCGCCCAGGTTTCTGTACGGCCTGGGCGCCGGCGCTGGCGCCGTACTGCCGGCCGGGGCTTACGCGCAAGCGGCGCCCAAGCCGCGGCGCGGTGGCACGCTGGTGCTGGGCATCGACAACGCATCGACCAGCGACCGGATCGATCCGGCCTACTACTTCGAACAGTACGGCTACCACATCGGCCGCCAGCTCTTCAACACGCTGACCGAACTCGATGACAGCGGCAAACTGATCGGCGGCCTGGCCGAGTCCTGGACGTCTGGCCAGCAACTGCGTGAATGGCGCCTGCGCCTGCGCAAGGGCGTGGTGTTCCACAACGGCAAGGCGCTGCAGGCGCAGGACGTGGTCTATTCGCTCAACCACCACCGCCAGAAGGATTCGCCCTCGGCCGTGCGCGGCTACATGCAGCAGGTCAAGGACGTGCGCGCCGACGGCAGCGACACCGTGGTCATCACGCTGAACGCGCCCAACGCCGATTTCCCCTACCTGCTGGGCGAGGTGAACTTCGGCATCACGCCCGACGGCGAGGACTTCAACAAGGGCATCGGCACCGGCCCCTTCGTGCTGGAGAGCTTCCAGCCGGGCGTGCGCACCGTCACGCGCCGCAATCCCAATTACTGGAAGTCCGACCGGGCCTTCGTCGACCGCGTCGAGACCGTGGCCTACAACGACAGCGCCGCGCGCGTGGCCGCGCTGCTCAGCGGCGCCGTGCACTTCGCCAACCGCATCGCGCCCAACGTGGTGCAACGCCTGGCGGCCTCGCCCGCCGTGCAGATCCACCGCAACAAGGGCAGCTTCCAAGTCACCTTCCCGGGCCTGGCCGACCGCGAGCCGTTCAACAACCTCGATGTGCGGCTGGCGCTCAAGTACGCCATCGACCGCGAACAGCTGCTGCAGTCGCTGGTCAACGGCTACGGCACCATCGGCAACGACACGCCGCTGTTCCCCACCAGCCCCTACTACGCCAGCGACCTGCCCGTGCACCGCTACGACCCGGACAAGGCGCGTTTCCACTGGAAAAAATCCGGCCAGACCAATCCCATCGTGCTCAGCGCGGCCGACGGCGCGACCTTCGCTTCGGCCGTCTCGGCCGCCGAGCTCTACCAGGCCGCCGCGACCAAGGCGGGCATCCCGTTCCGCGTCAACCGCGTGCCGGCCGACGGCTACTGGACCGAGGTCTGGCTCAAGCACCCGTTCTGCGCCTCGGGCTGGAGCAACCGCCCCACGGCGGATGCCTACCTGTCGATGATCAACCTGTCCAACGCGCCCTGGAACGAGGCGCACTGGAAGAACGAGCGCATCGACCAGCTGATCGTCGCCGCGCGCGCCGAGGCCGACGACGCCCGTCGCCGCCAGATCTACCACGACCTGCAGGTGCTCTACCAGGCCGAAGGCAGCACGGTCGTGCCGCTCTACCTCGACAGCGTGTCGGCCTCGCGCCGCAACGTGCGCGGCTATGTGGACGTTCCCGGCGAAGTCGCCAGCCGTGCCGCCGAACGGATCTGGTTCGACGCCTGACATGGTCCGGCGCCTGATCGTGGCGGCCGTGGGCCGCCGGCTGCTGTATGCGGCCAGCCTGCTGTTGGCCGTGGTGGTCGTGGTCTTTGTCGCCACGCAATGGCTGCCGGGCTCGGCCGCGCAGGCGCTGCTGGGCCAGCAGGCCACGCCCGAGGCCGTGGCCGCGCTGGAGCGCAGCATGGGCCTGGACGCGCCGGCCTGGCAACGCCTGCTGCGCTGGCTGGCGCAACTGCTGCAGGGGGATCTGGGCACCAGCTATGTCACGCACCAGCCCGTGTGGAACGAGCTGGCGCCGCGCCTGCTCCACTCGCTGGCGCTGGCCAGCGTCGTCACGGCGCTGGCCGTGCCGCTGCCCGAGTTCTTCACCGGCTACCTGCTGATCCTGCTGCTGTCGGTCAACCTGGCTTGGCTGCCCAGCAGTTCGGTCATCCACCCTGGCATGGGGCTGAGCGCCTTCCTGCTGGCGGCCGCGCTGCCGGCGCTGGTGCTGCTGCTGGCCATTGCCGGCCACATCACTGGCATGGCCCGCGCGGCCCTGGCCGAGACCCTGAGCGCGCCCTACATCGAGATGGCGCGCATCAAGGGCGTGGGCCACTGGCGCCTGCTGTGGCGGCACGCGCTGCCCAACACCTGGGCGCCCATCGTCAACGTGATTGCGCTGAACCTGGCCTACCTGGTGGTCGGCGCCATGGTGGTGGAAGTGATCTTTGTCTACCCCGGCATCGGCCAGTACATGGTCGACAGCGTGCTCAAGCGCGACATGCCCGCCATCCAGGCCTGCGCGGTGCTGTTCGGCGCCCTCTACATCGTGCTCAACACGCTGGCCGACGTGATCGCGGTGCTGGCCAATCCCCGCCTGCGAAGGAGTTCGACATGACACGCGCACGCCTGGCGCCCTGGCTGTGGCTGGCGCCCGTGCTGGCCATCGTCCTGGTGACCCTGGCCACGCCCTGGCTGGCGCCGCACGAGGCCAGCGCGGTGGTCGGCGGCGGCTGGTCCGAGCCGTCCGCGCAGGCCTGGCTGGGCACGGACAACCTCGGGCGCGACCTGCTCTCGCGCATGCTCTGGGGCGCGCGCACCACGCTGGGCATCGCCCTGGCCGCGACCGTGCTGGCCTTTGTGGCCGGCGGCGGCGCGGGGCTGGTCGCGGGCGTGGCCGGCGGCTCTTTCGACCGCGTCGCCAGCTGGCTCAACAACGTTTTCCTGTCCATCCCCACGCTGGTGTGCGCGCTGGTGGTGCTGTCGCTGGTGCCCGCCAACCTGCTCAGCCTGACGTTGCTGGTGGCCTTTCTGGAGTCGCTGCGCATCTTCCGCGTTGCGCGTGCCCTGGCCATTGACCGCGCGAACCTGGACTACGTGATGGTCGCGCGCATGCGCGGCGAATCCATGGTCTGGATCATCGGGCGCGAAATCCTGCCCAACGCCGCGCTGCCGCTGCTCGCCGAATTCGGCCTGCGGCTGGCGTTTGCGGTGCTGCTGATCGCCAGCCTCTCCTTCCTCGGCCTGGGCCTGCCGCCGCCAGCCACCGACTGGGGCAGCATCGCCAAGGAAAACCGCGACGGCATTTTGTTCGGCGTCTGGGCCGCGCTGGTGATCTTGCCCCCGTTTCACGGACACCCCTATAAGCGATTAACTATCGCAATAGGAGGTGGACGATGACCAAGAGCAAGGCAGGCAGAAAGGGGCAGGAGTTCAGCCTGGAGTTCAGGCAGCAGGCACTGTTGCGAGCGGCCACAGAAGGGGTAACCACGGTGGCTCGTGATCTGGGGTTGCAGCCTGCCCAGCTGTACAGTTGGCGCGCCCAGGCGCGGCGGCACGACCAGGACGATCAGGCACAACGCTTGGAGTTGGCCGAACATGCACGGCTCAAACGTGAAGTGGCGCGGCTGGAGGAGGAGAACGCTTTC
>WNDQ01000017.1 GCA_009912175.1 Paracidovorax wautersii
TGACCGTGGTAGCCAATACTGCTCGCGCGAGCACCGCGCCCTGTTGGAGCAATACGCTTTGATCGCCAGCATGAGTGCCAGAGGCAACTGCTACGACAACGCAGCAATGGAGAGTTGGAACCACAGTCTGAAGGTCGAGGCCATCCATGGTGAACACCTCGCCACACGGGAGCAGGCCAAGGCTCATGTGTTTGACTACATTGAGGTTGACTACAATCGGATCCGGCTGCACTCGACCCTGGGCTACCTCAGCCCAGAGCAGTACGAGCTGGCCAATGTCGCTTAGATAGGTGTCCGTAAATCAGGGGCAAGATCAATCCTGCGGTTCTGGAAAGTGGGATTCCAGACCATCGCGGCACCGGTGCTGACGGCGCTCATGTACATGTTGATCTTCGGGCATGTGCTCGACGAGCACGTGCGTGTGTACGACACCGTGCCCTACACCGCCTTTCTGATCCCGGGGCTGGTGATGATGAGCGTGCTGCAGAACGCCTTTGCCAATGCCTCGTCGTCGCTGATCCAGAGCAAGATCATGGGCAGCCTGGTGTTCATCCTGCTCACGCCTGGGCCACTGGGCCTGGTTCGCGGGTTTTGTGGCGTCGTCCATGGTGCGCGGCCTCGTTGTCGGGCTGGGCGTGCTGCTGGCGACCGCGGCCTTTGTTCCGCTGACCTTTGCGCATCCGCTGTGGATCATCCTCTTCGCGCTGCTGGCGGCGGCGTTGCTGGGCACGCTGGGCTTGATCGCCGGCCTGTGGGCCGAGAAGTTCGACCAGATGGCGGCGTTCCAGAACTTCCTCATCATGCCCATGACGTTCCTGTCGGGCGTGTTCTATTCGATCCACTCGCTGCCCGCGTTCTGGCAGAAGGTGAGCATGGTCAACCCGTTTTTCTACATGATCGACGGCTTCCGCTATGGCTTCTTTGGCGTGGGCGACGCTTCGCCTTGGCTGAGTCTGGCCGTGGTGGGCGTGGCCTGGCTGGCGGTCAGCGCGCTGGCGATACACTTGCTGCGTATCGGCTACAAGCTCCGGCATTGATGCGGAGGCAGCCGGCGGCGCTCTGGCGTTTTTTTGAGGCCGCTGCCGTCCGCGTGTTGCGGGTCGGCGGTGGCCTTTGCTTTCCAACGTACATTCCCCATGACATCTGAACAGCTCCAGCAGCTGATCGCGGCCGGTCTGGCCTGTGAACACCTCGAGGTGAGCGGCGACGGCCGCCACTGGTACGCGACCATCGTGTCGCCCACGTTCGAAGGCAGGCGCCTGATCCAGCGCCACCAGGCGGTCTACGCGACCCTCGGTGAGAGAATACGCACGGACGAGGTTCACGCCTTGTCCATGAAAACCTACACGCCTGCCGAATGGGCTGCGCTGCCGCGTTGATGCGGCGCTGGGCGTGTCGTGAAATGCCGCCGGCCGACTGCCGGGGCTTCTGAACCAAAAACCATGGACAAACTTCTGATACGGGGCGGCCGTCGACTGCAGGGCGAAGTGCAGATTTCGGGCGCCAAGAATGCCGCGTTGCCGGAGCTGTGCGCGACGCTGCTGACGGCCGAGCCCGTCACGCTGCACAACGTGCCGCAATTGCAGGACATCCGCACCATGCGCCAGCTCATCGGCAACATGGGCGTGCGCATCGAGCCCGCGGGTGACCACAGCGATCTGGCCTTTCACGCGGCGTCGCTGGACAAGCACGAGGCGCCTTACGAACTGGTCAAGACCATGCGTGCGTCCATCCTGGTTCTGGGGCCGCTGCTGGCCCGCCTGGGTGTGGCGACGGTGTCATTGCCGGGCGGCTGCGCCATCGGCTCGCGCCCGGTCGACCAGCACATCAAGGGCCTGCAGGCCATGGGCGCCCAGATCCTGGTCGAGCACGGCGACATCCAGGCCCGCCTGCCCGAAGGCCAGACGCGGCTGCGGGGCGCCCGCATCACCACCGACATGGTGACGGTGACCGGCACCGAGAACCTGTTGATGGCCGCCACCCTGGCCGAAGGCGAGACCATCCTTGAGAACGCCGCGCGCGAGCCCGAGATCGTGGATCTGGCCGAGATGCTCATCAAGATGGGCGCACGCATCGAAGGGCACGGCACCAGCCGCATCCGCATCCAGGGCGTCGAGCGCCTGCACGGCTGCGACCACGCGGTGGTGGCTGACCGCATCGAGGCTGGCACCTTCCTGTGCGCGGTCGCGGCCACGGGCGGCGACGTGCTGCTCAAGGACGCGCGCGCCGACCACCTGGAGGCCGTGATCGACAAGCTGCGTGAAGCCGGTGCCGTGGTGGAGGTCGAGCCGCGTGGCATTCGTGTTCGCGCGTCCGCGCCGGCCTTCGTCAACCTGCGGGCGCCGACGCTGCGCACCAGCGAGTACCCAGGCTTTCCCACCGACATGCAGGCGCAGTTCATGGCGCTCAACGCGGTCTCCAGCGGTGCGTCGGTGATCACCGAGAACATCTTCGAAAACCGCTTCATGCATGTCAACGAACTGGTTCGGCTGGGCGCCAACATTCGCACCGACGGGCGCACGGCGACCATCGAGGGCGTGCCGCAACTGTCGGGCGCGACCGTCATGGCGACCGACCTGCGCGCGTCGGCCAGCCTGGTCATCGCCGGCCTGGTGGCCGACGGTGTCACCGCGGTCGAGCGCATCTACCACCTCGACCGTGGCTACGACCGCATGGAAAGCAAGCTCCAGGGCATCGGGGCCGACATCGAAAGGGTCCGCGCATGACGATCACGCTCGCCTTGTCCAAGGGCCGCATCTTCGACGAGACCTTGCCGCTGCTGGCGGCCGCCGGCATCACGGTACTGGAGGACCCCGAGAAGTCGCGCAAGCTCATCCTGCCGACCAACCACGAGGACGTGCGTGTGGTTTTGGTGCGTGCCACCGACGTGCCGACCTACGTGCAGTACGGCGGCGCCGACCTGGGTGTGACGGGACTGGACACGCTGCTCGAACACAACGCCGACTGGGGCGGCGCCAGCGGCGCGGCGCTCTACCAGCCGCTGGACCTGCGCATCGCCCAGTGCCGCATGAGCGTGGCCGTGCCCGACGGCTTCGACTACGCGGGCGCCGTGCGCCAGGGCTCGCGCCTGCGTGTGGCCACCAAGTACGTGGCCATCGCGCGTGAATTCTTCGCCAACAAGGGCGTGCACGTGGACCTGATCAAGCTCTACGGCAGCATGGAGCTGGCACCGCTGACCGGCCTGGCCGATGCCATCGTCGACCTGGTGTCGACCGGCAATACGCTCAAGGCCAACCGCCTGGTCGAGGTCGAGCAGATCATGGACATCAGCTCGCGCCTGGTGGTGAACCAGGCCGCGCTCAAGCTCAAGCAGGCGCGCATCCGCAAGATCATCGACGCCTTTGCCTCGGCCACCGCCGCACGCGGCCAGGCCTGATTTCCGAGAGAACACACCATGAATGCCCCCGCTGCTTCCCTGCGTGCGCAGCCGCTGCGCCTGGCCACGGCCTCGGCCTCGTTCGAGGCGGACTTCAAGGCCAGGCTGCACTGGTCGGCCGACACCGACGCGGCCATCGAGCAGCGTGTGGCCGACATCCTGGCCGACGTGCAGCAGCGCGGCGACGCGGCCGTACTGGAGTACACACGCCGCTTCGACGGCCTGGACGTGGCCAGCATGGGCGCGCTCGAACTGACGGCCGCTGAACTGGCCGCCGCCTTCGACAGCCTGCCCGCCGAACAGCGCGAGGCCCTGCAGGCGGCCGCGCGGCGCGTACGCAGCTACCACGAGGCCCAGAAGAAGGCCTGCGGCGAAAGCTGGAGCTACCGCGACGAGGACGGCACGCTGCTGGGCCAGAAGGTGACGCCGTTGGACCGCGTCGGCATCTATGTGCCGGGCGGCAAGGCCGCCTATCCCTCGTCCGTGCTGATGAACGCGATTCCGGCGCACGTGGCGGGTGTGGGCGAGATCGTCATGGTCGTGCCCACGCCGCGCGGCGAGAAGAACCCGCTCGTGCTGGCTGCCGCCTACGTGGCCGGTGTCACGCGCGCCTTCACCATCGGCGGTGCGCAGGCCGTGGCGGCGCTGGCCTACGGCACCGCGACGGTTCCCAACGTCGACAAGATCACCGGCCCTGGCAACGCCTATGTGGCGGCGGCCAAGCGCCGTGTCTTCGGCACCGTGGGCATCGACATGATCGCCGGGCCCAGCGAGATCCTGGTGCTGGCCGACGGCAGCACGCCGGCCGACTGGGTGGCGATGGACCTGTTCTCGCAGGCCGAGCATGACGAACTCGCGCAGAGCATTCTGCTGAGCCCGGACGCGGATTACCTGACGCAGGTCCAGGCCGCGATCGACCGGCTGCTGCCCAGCCTGCCGCGCGCCGAGATCATCGCCAAAAGCCTCAACGGGCGTGGCGCGCTGATCCACACGCGCAGCATGGAAGAAGCCTGCGAGATCGCCAACCGCATCGCCCCGGAGCACCTGGAAATCTCCAGCCGCGACCCGCAGCGCTGGGAGCCGCTGCTGCGCCACGCCGGCGCCATCTTCATGGGCGCCTACACCAGCGAAAGCCTGGGCGACTACTGCGCCGGTCCCAACCACGTGCTGCCGACCTCGGGCACGGCGCGTTTTTCGAGCCCGCTGGGCGTCTACGATTTCCAGAAACGCAGCAGCCTGATCGAAGTCAGCGAAGCCGGCGCCCAGACGCTGGGCCGCATCGCCGCCGTGCTGGCCTACGGCGAAGGGCTGCAGGCGCATGCGCGCGCGGCCGAACTGCGCCTGAAGTCGAACTGACGCCGGACAACTGACACCGTTCTGGCGCGGCTGCCCACGGAGCGGCCCGCCCGTCCGGGTGGAACTTCTGTTTTACCCGAGGCGGTGATTTGCCCTGGGACCGCTGCACGGTGTGGGCTGTGCGCTACGAAATGCGAACACCACCGACGCCAGTCGTCAGGCCGTGCGGGCCCGCGCCGCAGGGGAAAAGAGGAATCGGCGACAATACCGGGCATGAACGCCCCGCGCATCGCAGAAGTCTCCCGCACCACGGCGGAAACCCAGATCACCGTCAAAGTCAACCTCGACGGCACCGGCCGCGCCACCCTGGCCAGCGGCATCGGCTTTTTCGACCACATGCTCGACCAGATCGCCCGCCATGGGCTGATCGACCTCGACGTTCATTGCCAGGGCGACCTGCACATCGACGGCCACCACACGGTGGAAGACGTCGGCATCACGCTGGGCCAGGCCGTGGCCCAGGCGGTGGGCGACAAGAAGGGCATCCGCCGCTACGGCCATGCCTACGTGCCGCTCGACGAGGCGCTCAGCCGTGTCGTCATCGATTTCTCGGGCCGTCCCGGCCTGCAGTTCCACGTGCCCTTCACCAGCGGCATGGTTGGCGCCTTCGACACGCAACTGGCCTACGAATTCTTCCAGGGCTTTGCCAACCACGCGGGCGTGACGCTGCACATCGACAACCTGCGCGGCATCAACGCCCACCACCAGGCCGAGACGGTGTTCAAGGCCTTTGCGCGCGCGCTGCGCGCCGCACTCGAATTCGATCCGCGCAACGCGGGCGTGATTCCGTCGACCAAGGGCTCGCTGTGAGCCTGGCCTGTTTCCCCTGGTGATCGCGCTTCAGATATTTCCGGCTCAGCAGCTATGAATTCAGGTAACAAAACCGTGGCCGTCGTGGACTACGGCATGGGCAATCTGCGCTCGGTGTCGCAGGCCGTCAAGGTCGCCGCCCAGGGCAGCGGCTACGACGTGATGGTCAGCAGCGACGCCGACGTGGTGCGCCGCGCCGAGCGCATCGTGCTGCCCGGCCAGGGCGCCATGCGCGACTGCATGCGCGAGCTGCGCGACTCGGGCCTGCTGCCCGTGGTGCTGGAGGCCGCGGCCTCCAAACCCCTGTTCGGCGTGTGCGTGGGCATGCAGATGCTGCTCGACCACAGTGCCGAGGGCAACACGCCCAGCCTGGGCCTGATTCCGGGCGAGGTCGTCAAGTTCGACCTGGCCGGCCGCTCGCAGGCCGACGGCACGCGCATGAAGGTGCCGCAGATGGGCTGGAACCGCGTGCGCCAGTCGCGCCCGCACCCGGTCTGGGGCGAGGTGGCCGACAACAGCTGGTTCTATTTCGTGCACAGCTACTACGCGCGCCCGCAGTCGGATGCGCACAGTGTGGGCGAGGCCGATTACGGCGGGCGCTTTACCGCAGCGGTCGCTCGCGATAATATTTTTGCCACGCAGTTCCACCCGGAGAAAAGCGCCGACCAGGGGCTGGCGCTTTACCGCAATTTCCTTGGATGGCGTCCCTGACGGGTGCCTGGCCGCCCCGCGCGCCGGCCCCGACAGACCTTTCCACCTTCGTTTTCATGAATCCGGCCGGCAAGCATCTGGCCGTCTCTTGCCTGTAACCTTGAATCCATCATGCTGCTGATTCCCGCCATCGATTTGAAAGACGGTCAATGCGTACGCCTCAAACAAGGCGACATGGCGCAGTCGACCACCTTTGGTGAAGACCCTGCCGCCATGGCCGCTCAGTGGCTTGCAGCCGGCGCGCGCCGCCTGCACCTGGTGGATCTGAACGGCGCCTTCGCCGGCAAACCGCAGAACCTGACGGCCATCAAGGCCATCCTCAAGGAAGTCGGCGGCGAGATCCCGGTGCAGCTGGGGGGCGGCATCCGTGACCTCGACACGATCGAGCAGTACATCGATGCCGGCATCCGCTACGTCATCATCGGCACCGCCGCGGTGAAGAACCCCGGTTTCCTGCAGGACGCCTGCAGCGCCTTCGGCGGCCACATCATCGTTGGCCTCGACGCCAAGGACGGCAAGGTTGCCACCGACGGCTGGAGCAAGCTCACGGGCCATGAGGTCGTCACGCTGGCCCAGCGCTTCGAGGACTACGGCGTCGAGTCGGTGATCTACACCGACATCGGCCGCGACGGCATGCTGACCGGCATCAACATCGACGCCACGGTCAAGCTCGCGCAAGCGCTGTCCATTCCCGTGATCGCCTCGGGCGGCCTGGCAGGCATTGCCGACATCGAGGCGCTGTGCGGCGTCGAGGACGAAGGCATCGAGGGCGTGATCTGCGGCCGCGCGATCTACTCGGGCGACCTCGACTTCAGCAGCGCGCAAGAGCGCGCCGACGAACTCTCGAACGCCGAGTAAGCCGCCACACCGGCCGCTCCCTGCCGCGATCCCTTTGCCGGAGTCCTCTCCCATGGCTTTATCGCCGTCTCGTTTCATCGACTTCCAGGGGCAGCCGGCCACCGAGCTGACCCTGCCTCAGGGCGATCGAGTCGTGGTCCTGCTGCACGGCGGCCAGCCCGTGTCCTGGCGCACGGCCGACGGCGCCGAGCATCTGTACCTCAGCCCCGCCTCGGCCCTGGACGGCCAGACCGCCGTTCGCGGCGGCGTGCCGTTGTGTTTTCCGCAGTTCAACACGCGCGGCCCGCTCATCAAGCACGGTTTTGCGCGCAACCTGCCGTGGCAACTTGAAGCGGCCGAGCCCGGCCAACTCGTGCTGGGCCTGCGCAGCGGCCCCGTCACGCAAGCCTTCTGGGCCGAGCGTTTTTACGCGCAGCTCATCGTTGAACTGACGCCGGGCGAACTGCGCCTGCGCCTGCGCGTGGCCAACACGGGCCCGTCGCCGTGGTCGTTCACCGCCGCGCTGCACAGCTATTTGCAAGTCGGCGACGCCGAGCGCGTGCAACTCGACGGCCTCGACGGCGCGGCGCGCTGGGATGCCGTGCGCGACCAGCACCTCGTGCAGGACGGCGCGCCGCGTTTCGGCGCCGAGTTCGACAGCGTTTACCAGGCGGTGGCGCAGGCCTTGTCGCTGACCGAGACGGGGCGGGGCACGCTGCGCATCGCGCAAAGCGACACCTGCCCGCAAACCGTGGTGTGGAACCCGGGGCCGGACCTCAGCCGCAAGCTCGCCGACCTGCCCGACGACGGCTGGCGCCACATGCTGTGCGTGGAAGCGGCCAGCATCGACGCCCCCGTGCCGCTGGCGCCGGGCCAGACCTGGGAAGGCTGGCAGCACCTGTCCTGGCGCGCCGCCTGACCTTTTCCGACCTTCCGGCGGACCCGTCCGCCTTTCGATCTCTCCCACTATGCTCGCCAAACGAATCATTCCCTGCCTGGACGTCACCGGCGGTCGCGTCGTCAAGGGCGTGAACTTCCTCGAACTGCGCGACGCGGGCGACCCGGTCGAAATCGCCGCACGCTACAACGAGCAGGGCGCCGACGAACTCACCTTCCTCGACATCACCGCCACCAGCGACGAGTGCGACGTGACCCTGCCCATCATCGAAGCCGTTGCCTCGCAGGTCTTCATCCCGCTGACCGTGGGCGGCGGCGTGCGCACCGTGGCCGACGTGCGGCGCCTGCTCAACGCGGGCGCGGACAAGACCAGCTTCAACTCGGCGGCCATCGCCAACCCGCAGGTCATCACCGACGCGGCCGACAAGTACGGCTCGCAATGCATCGTCGTCGCCATCGACGCCAAGCGACGCCAGGGCGACGACCTGCTGCAGCGTGGCGAGGGCTGGGACGTCTACAGCCACGGCGGGCGCAAGAACACCGGCCTGGACGCCGTGCAATGGGCCACCGAAATGGCGCGCCGCGGCGCCGGTGAGATCCTACTGACCAGCATGGACCGCGACGGCACCAAGAGCGGGTTCGACCTGGCGCTCACACGCGCCGTGAGCGATGCCGTGGCCGTGCCCGTCATTGCCTCGGGCGGTGTGGGCAACCTCGACCACCTGGCCGACGGCGTGCAGCAAGGCGGCGCCGACGCCGTGCTGGCCGCCAGCATCTTCCACTATGGCGAGTACACCGTGGCCCAGGCCAAGGCACGCATGGCCGAGCGTGGGATCACGGTGCGGCTCTGAATGGTGTCGCAGATGCTGCGATATGTCTCATCCCAACGAAGGGGCAGGGACGGGCAAGCATCCGTCGGAGTGAAGTCAAGGGGGAATGTGCTGGCCGCAAGGCCAGCGCAGGAGGACATGAACGCAGGCGGGTACCTGCCCGTCCCTGCCCCGTGCTCGCAATCGCAGCCGCAGCCGCAGCCGCAGCCGTGCGAGCCGCCGTCTCAATCCAGCCCGTAGGCCTTGCGCGCCAATGCCATCGCCAGAATGGCCGACGGGTCGACCAGCGTCCAGCCCGCCGCCTCGGGCGCAAAGGGCAAAGCCAGCGGAATCTCGGTGCAGGCCATGACCAGCGGCACGTCGCCGTGGCGCGCGCGCAGCGCCGCACCGACCTCGACAAAACGGCGCTGGGCCAACGCGACATCACCTGCCTTCACGCCCTGGTAGATGCCTTCCATCAGCCACACACGCTCCGTCTCGGACGGCAGAATGCAAGCCACACCATGCACCTCGAACGCCTGGTCATACAGCCCCATGCGATACGTGCCCTGCGTGGCCAGCAGCACGGCCTGGGCATGGCCCTGGCGGCGCAGCTCGGCCACCGTCTCATCGGCAATGTGCAGCAACTGCACGCCCGCGTGAATGGCCTGCAGCCGGCCATGCCAGGCATGCGCGGTGTTGCAGGAGATCGCCACCGCACGCGCACCCAGCCCGATGAGCTGGCCCAGCGCCCGCGACATCGCGTCCAGCGGCTGGGCCGCGCTCGCATCGGCCAGCGCCGTCGTGCGGTCGACCACCGGCACCTGGGCCAGCCAGTGTTCGGGAAATGCCTGATCGCGGATCGGCTGCGCGTGCGCGCGCAGGCAGGTCTCGCAGGCCTGCAGGAACAGGCGCGCAAAGTCGACGCCTGCGGCCGGTCCCATGCCGGCCAGGATGCCCACGGTGGCAGGGTGATCGAACGAAGCGCGAGGGGATGCAGTTATCTCGAATTCTTTCTGGCCCCAAGCGCTGCAGGCGCTTCGGGGGGCGTCCTATCTCAACAGACTGGACATTGCGGAGAGGCAGTTGATCATGCGCACTGCCGCCTCGGTGTCCGGTGCGGTGAAGTGTAATTCGTCGCCGCCCGTGCGCTCGAGCGTGGGCCACTGGCAGAACAGATCGGCCTGCGCGGGCGTCTGCGTCTGCAGCCGCACCTGGACCGGCCCCTCGATGATGAACGGCCGGGCCTTGGCGCCCAGTGCCATCGCATCGCGCACGCCGTCGCGGATGGCCGCGCACGACTGCGTGGGCGACAGGCTGATGCCGCTGTTCATGCCGGTGGCGCGTTTGGTCTGCACAAAACGGGTGTGCGGAAAGAGCGGCCGGTTCTCGTCGATGAACACGTCGTCGCCCGAGGCCATGAGCACCGGCACGCCGTAGGCGCCGGCCAGCGCGCCGTACAGGCCCGCCTCGCCCAGCTCGCGGCCGTTGAGTTCGATGCGTGCGAACGCAAAGCTGTTGATCGTGTGGGCCAGGATGCCGCGGCCCTGGGCGCGTGAGTGGTAACCGACGAAACACACGCCGTCGACGCCCAGCTCCACGCCCGAAACCATGCTCAGGTAGCGCGGCTTGCCCTGGATGACCTGGGCGCGTTCGTCGAGCAGGTCGGGCGGCATGTTGCGAAAGCCGCCGTGCGAGTCGTTGACGTAGACCTCGGTGGCGCCACCGTCGAAGGCGCCGGCCACGGCGGCGCTGGCCTCGGCGGCCATCAGGCGGCGCGCGTTTTCGTATTCGGCATTGCCGGCACGCACCTGTTCCGGGTGGTAGACGCCGGCCACGCCTTCGATGTCGACGGAGATCAGGATCTTCATGATGGGAGCAGCAAAAAAACTGGAAAAAAACAGAGGAACGTCGTGCGTCGTCAGCGCCGTGGCGCCAGCAGGTCGCGCAACGCGGCACGCCGATGGCCGTTGCGCCCGGCGACGGCCTGGGCATGCCACAGCGCATGCACGATGGCTTGTTCCACGCTGTCGGCGGCGGCCTGGAACAGACCGTCGAGCTGGGTTTCGTGCAGCAGCGTGACGGCCGGCATGGGGCGCTCGGGCAGGTGCGGCAGGGTGTAGGCGGTGGAGAACGCGAGCGCGATGTCGCCGCTGCCATGGCCGTAGACCGAACCGGTGCGCGCCAGGCCCACGCCCGCGCGCAGCGCCAGGCGGCCGAGCTGGCGTGCGTCCAGCGGCGCGTCGGTGGCCAGCACCATGATGATGGAGCCCTTTTCGGTGGCGCCGGCCTGTGCGTGCGCTTCGTCGTCGATCCGCTTGGCCAGTTGGGCGTCCACGGCCTGGCCGCCCCACAGCAGGTTGGGCAGCAGGCCGTAGTTGGCCAGCACCAGCGCACCCACGGTGAAACTGCCGCCGTGGCGCAGCGGCACGCGGCGCGAGGCGCTGCCGATGCCGCCCTTGAGCTGGAAACTCGACATGCCGCGCCCGGCGCCGACCGCACCCTGCGCGAAGTCCGTGCCGGCCGCCGCCAGCGCAGGCTGGCCGCGGCCGGTCTCGGGGTTGTGCGCGGCGCAGTCGCGGATCTGCGCCTGCGACAGGGTCGGCACCGAAAACGTGTTGGTCAGGGCAATCGGGGTTTCGAGCTGACCCAGTTCTTCGAGCTGGACCAGCCCGACGCTCTTGCCAAAGCCGTTGATCACGGCCAGGCCCGCCGGCACCTTGTCGCGGTAAGGGTCGCCGGCGTGCGGGCGGATCACGGTCACGCCGGTCTGCACGTCGCCCTCGTCGCGCGTGACGTGGCCAACCGTGACGCCGGACACGTCGGTGATGGCGTCGAGCGGGCCCGCGGCCAGGCGGCCGATGCGCGGCGGGGAGGCGGGTGTGCTCATGACTGCCGGTCGATCTTGGGGTCGAGCGCGTCGCGCAGGCCGTCGCCCAGCAGGTTGAAGGCCAGCACCGTCAGGAAGATCGCCAGGCTGGGAAACAGCGCCACGTGCGGCGCGTTGACCATGTCCGCGCGTGCTTCGTTGAGCATGGCGCCCCACTCGGGCGTGGGCGGTTGCGCGCCCATGCCCAGGAAGGACAGGCTGGCCGCCGTGATGATGGACGTGCCCACGCGCATGGTGAAGTACACGACGATGGACGAGATGGTGCTCGGCAGGATGTGGCGCGTGATGATGGTCCAGTCCGAGGCGCCGATGCTGCGCGCCGACTCGATGTAGGTCATCTGCTTGAGCACCAGCGTGTTGCCGCGCACCAGGCGCGCGAAGGCCGGCACGCTGAAGACCGCCACGGCCACGATCACGTTGGTCATGCTGCTGCCCAGGATGGCGACCACGCCCAGCGCCAGCAGGATGCCGGGGAAGGCGAACAGCACGTCCGAGATGCGCATGACGATGCGGTCCCACCAGCCCTCGTAGTAGCCGGCCAGCAGGCCCAGCGCGGTGCCGATCACGCAGCCCACCAGCACCGACAGGAAGCCGGCGGCCAGCGAGATGCGCGCGCCCATCAGGATGCGGCTGAAGATGTCGCGCCCCAGCGGGTCCACGCCGAACCAGTGCAGGACCGAGGGGCCGTCGTTGAGGCGGTCGTAGTCGAAGAAGTTCTCGGCGTCGTAGGGCACGAGGTAGGGCGCGAAGACCGCGGCGGCGACCAGCAGCAGCACAAAAACCAGCGCGGCCATGGCCACGTGCTGCTTTTTGAACTTGCGCCAGAACTCGCGCCAGGGGGTGCGGATGGGAGCCAGGGTGCCGCTGGCCGCGGCGTGCGCGGCGGGGCCGACAGAGGCGGCGGCCATCTGGGCGGCGTCGGGCGGGGTGGGAATGGAAGGCGTCGTCATGGCCGGATTACTTGTAGCGGATGGTCGGGTTGATGAGGCCGTAGAGCATGTCGACCACCAGGTTGATCAGGATGAACTCGAGCGAGAACAGCAGCACCAGCGTCTGGATCACCGGGTAGTCGCGCATGGTCACGGCGTCGACCAGCAGGCGGCCCAGGCCGGGCCAGTTGAAGACGGCCTCGACCACGATGGAGCCGCCCAGCAGAAAGCCGAACTGCAGGCCCATCATGGTGACCACGGGAATCAGCGCGTTGCGCAGGCAGTGCTTGAGGATGACGGTGCGCTCGTTCAGTCCCTTGGCGCGCGCGGTGCGCACGAAGTCGTCCTGCACCACCTCGACGAAGGAGGCGCGGGTGAAGCGCGCCATGACGGCGGCGACTGCCGCGCCCAGCGTGAGCGAGGGCAGGATGTAGTGCTGCCAGGTGGCCGCGCCCACGGTGGGCAGCCAGCCCAGTTGCACCGAGAACACCTGCATCAGCACCATGCCCAGCGCAAAGGACGGAAACGAAATGCCCGAGACGGCCACCGTCATGCCCAGCCGGTCGGGCCAGCGGTTGCGGTAGACCGCCGAGACGATGCCGATGGCCATGCCGAAGATCACCGACCAGGCCATGCTGGTGACGGTGAGCATCAGCGTGGGCATGAAGCGCTCGCCGATCTCGGTGGCAACGGGGCGACGTGTGCGGATCGAGGTGCCGAAGTCGCCCTGCACCATGTGCTTGAAGAAGGTGACGAACTGCTCGGGCAGCGGTTTGTCCAGGCCCAGTTCCTGGCGCACGAGTTGCACGGTGGCTTCGTCGGCGTCCTGGCCGGCGGCCAGGCGTGCGGGGTCGCCAGGCAGCATGTGAACGAACAGGAACACCAGGACCGCCACGATCAGCAGCGTGGGCAGAAGTCCCAGCAGTCGTTTGAGAAAGTAGTTCAGCATGAAAGCAGCGCTGCCATGCGCAGCGGTGTGGGAAAACGGGAAAGAAGGCCCCGGCGGCGGCGCGCGGGGCCTTGGGGCTGCTTACTTCAGCGAGATCTCGTCGCTGTTGATGTTGCCGTCGGGCATCACGTACACGCCCGACAGGCGCTTGGCGTGGGCGTAGAGCACGTCTTCCGTCACCAGCGGGATGCGCGGCAGGTCCTTGGCGAGCTGCTCCTGCGCGGTCTTGTAGAGCGCGGCCCGCTCGGCGCTGTCGGTGGTGACCAGGGCCTTGGCCACGGCGTCATCGAACAACGGGTTGCTGTAGAAGGCGTAGTTGGCCAGCTTGGGCGCCCAGGACTCGGTCGAGAACAGCGGGCGCAGCGCCCAGTCGGCCTCGCCGGTGGACGAGGACCAGCCCACGTAGTGCATGCGCAGCTTGGAGGTCTTGGGATCGGGCCAGGCGTCGACCAGCTCCACACGTTTGCCGGGCTCCAGTGCTTCCACCGTGACCTTGATGCCCACCTGCTGCAGTTGCTGCTGCAGGAACTGGATCACCTTCTGGCTGGTGGTGTTGTTGTAGTGGCTCCACAGCGTGGACTCGAAGCCGTTGGGGTAGCCGGCTTCCTTGAGCAGTTCCTTGGCCTTGGCCACGTTGTAGGGAATGGGCTGCATCTTCACCGCGTATTCCACACCCTGCGGCACGAAGCCCTGGGCCGCGAAGGCGTAGCCGTTGAAGGCCACCTTGGCCAGTGCTTCCTTGTTGATGGCGTAGCCGATGGCCTCGCGCACCTTGGGGTTGTCGAAGGGCTTTTGCAGGTTGTTGAATGTCAGGAAGCGCTGGATGATGGACGGCGCGGACACGACCTCCACCTTGTCGCTCTGCTTGAGCGCGGCGATCTGCTCATAGGGCAGCGTGAAGGCGAAGTCGGCCTCGCCCGTCTGCAGCATGGCGGCGCGGGTGTTGTTCTCGGTCACGGGCTTCCAGGTGATCTGGTCGATCTTGGGGTAGCCCTTCTTCCAGTAGCCATCGAACTTCTTGCCGACGATGGCCTCGGTCTGCTTCCATTCGACGAACTCGAAAGGACCGGTGCCCACGGGGTGGAAGGCGATGTCCTTGCTGCCCCACTTGGCCAGCGCCGCGGGCGAAATCATGGCGGCCGAGGCGTGGCCCAGCGCATTGATGAAGGGGCCGAAGGGCTCCTTGAGCGTGATGCGCAGGGTTTGCGGATTCACGGCCTCGACCTTGGCCACGCGGTTGAACTGGTTGGCGCGCAGCAGGCGGTTGGCCGGGTCCATCACGCGGTCGAGGTTGGCCTTGGCCGCGGCGGCGTTGAAGTCGGTGCCGTCATGGAACTTCACGCCCTGGCGCAGCTTGAAGGTGTAGACCAGGCCGTCCTTGGACACGTCGTAGCTCTCGGCCAGCACGTTCTTGAGCTTCATGTCCTTGTCGAAGGCGAACAGGCCTTCGTAGAAGCTCTTGGTCACGGCCGTGGTGATGGTCGTGTTCGTGTTGTAGGGGTCCAGCGTCTCGGGCTGCTGGTAGATGGCCAGCACGGCATTGCCGGCCGCGAATGCCGAAGCGGAACAGGCCAGGGCGGCCAGCGCCAGCAGGCTGGCGGCGACGCGGTGGGTCGGGGTCGATTTCTTCATGGTTGAACTCCGAAAGAGGGAAGGGCGGTTGAAGGACAGGCTCTGGATGAAGAACGCCGCAGTCCGCCGTGGCGGCTGCAGTCTTGAAAAAAATCAGTACAGGTTGGCGATCGAATGACGCGCCACGAAGTGGCCGGGGCCGACTTCGACCAGCGGGCGAACCTCGGGCTCGTCGCCAACGGCGCGGATGGGGCTGGGGATGTCGCCTTCGAGCAGCGCACGCTTGAGGTGGCGGCGCGCGGGGTCGGCAATCGGCACCGCGTTCATCAGCTTCTTGGTGTAGGGGTGCTGCGGGTTTTCGAAGATGGCGCGGCGCGGGCCGATCTCGACGATCTGGCCCAGGAACATCACCGCCACGCGGTGGCTGATGCGCTCGACCACGGCCATGTCGTGCGAGATGAACAGAAAGGCCACGCCCAGTTCGCGCTGCAGGTCGAGCATGAGGTTGACGATCTGCGCCTGGATCGACACGTCCAGCGCCGAGACCGATTCGTCGGCCACCACCACCTTGGGGTTGAGTGCAAGCGCGTGGGCGATGGCGATGCGCTGGCGTTGGCCGCCCGAGAATTCATGCGGGTAACGCTGCGCGTATTCGCGCGGCAGGCCGACTTTTTCGAGCAGCCAGTCGACACGCGCCTGCGCCGCCGCGCCGCTGGCCACCTTGTGCACCAGCAGCGGCTCCATGATCGAGAAGCCCACCGTCAGGCGCGGGTCGAGCGAGGCGAACGGGTCCTGGAAGATGAACTGGATGTCGCGGCGCAGCGCCTGCACCTGCGAGGTTGGCAGGTTCAGGATGTTGCGCCCGCCGAACTCGATGGCGCCGCTCTGGCTCTCGACCAGGCGCAGCAGCGAGCGGCCGGTGGTCGACTTGCCGCAACCGGATTCGCCCACGATGGCCAGCGTCTCGCCGGGGTAGAGGTCGAAGCTGACTTTCTCGACCGCGTGCACGCGGCGTGCGACACGGTTGAACAGGCCCGCACGCAGGTCAAAACGCGTGACCAGATCCTTGACGCGAAGAATGGGCTGGGCACCGGCCGGGCGCGTGTCCTGCGGCGTCGATTCGAGCGTGGTGGCCTGGCTCTGGCTGTCGGCGCGCAGCAGTTCGAAGTGGCGCGGCAGGTCGGTGCCCTGCATGGCGCCGAGCTTGGGCACGGCCGACAGCAGCGCCTGCGTGTAGGCATGCCGCGGCTGCGCAAAGATCTGCGCCGACGGGCCTTCCTCGACCTTGTCGCCCCGGTACATGACCAGCACGCGGTCGGCCACTTCGGCAACCACGCCCATGTCGTGCGTGATGAAGATCACGCCCATCTGCATCTCGTCCTGCAACTGGCGGATGAGCTGCAGGATCTGCGCCTGGATGGTCACATCCAGCGCCGTGGTGGGCTCGTCGGCGATCAGCAGTTGCGGCTTGCACGACAGCGCCATGGCGATCATCACGCGCTGGCGCATGCCGCCCGAGAGCTGGTGCGGGTAGCGGTCGAGCACGTTGCGCGCTTCGGGGATACGCACGAGCTCCAGCATACGCAGCGCCTCGGCGCGCGCGGCGGCACGATCCATGCCCTGGTGGTGGCGGATCGATTCGGCGATCTGCTCGCCGGCGGTGAACACCGGGTTGAGCGAGGTCATGGGCTCCTGGAAGATCATGGCCACGTCGGCGCCGCGCACCGAGCGCATGGTCGCGTTGCCGGCGCGGGCCAGGTCGAGCACCTGGCCGCTGCGGCGGCGCAAGGCGACCTGGCCGCCGATGATGCGGCCGCCGCCATGCTCGACCAGGCGCATCAGCGCCAGCGAGGTGACCGACTTGCCTGAGCCCGATTCGCCCACGATGGCCAGCGTCTCGCCACGGTTGACGTGAAAGGACAGCTTGCGCACCGCATCGACCGTGCGTTCGGACGAGGCGAAACGGATCGTCAGGTCGTCGACGGCCAGCACGCGCTCGGGCGGCAGGATCAGGACGGAGGAGTCCGCCGAAGGGGAAGAGGGGTTCATGGCGTGGACGGAGGTCATCGAGGTCGAACGAAAGAGGGCGAGTGCGGTCGCGTCAGCGGAAGATGAAGGCGTGGGCGTCTTCGCCAACGCGGGCATGGCCGCGGTACATGCCCTCGGTGTTGAAAGGCAGGCAGACGTTGCCGTGGCGGTCCACGGCGATCAGCCCGCCCGTGCCGGCGATGGCTGGCAGCGCGGTATGCACGACGGCCTGGGTCGCGGCCTCCAGGCTGGCGCCGCCGTAGGCCATGCGGGCGCACACGTCGTGCGCCGCGCTCACGCGGATGAAGGCTTCGCCGTGGCCGGTGCACGAGACGGCGGCGGTGCGGTCGTCCGCATAGGTGCCGCTGCCGATGAGCGGGCTGTCGCCCACGCGGCCGGGGCGTTTGTTGGTCATGCCGCCGGTCGAGGTGGCGGCCGCCAGATGGCCGTGGGCGTCGAGCGCGACGGCGCCGACGGTGCCCATCTTGCGCGCCTCGTCCAGCGGGGCCGGTGCGGTCGCCAGAGCGGCTGCGCCATCGTGGTCGAGCACGGCGCCGGCCGCGCGGGCCCGTGCGGCATGCAGTTGCGCGCGGCGCGTGTCGGTCGAGAAATAGCGGGGGTCGACCTCGGCCAGGCCGGCTTCGCGCGCCAGTGCCTCGGCGCCCGCGCCAGCCATCAGCACGTGCTGGCCGTGGGCCATCACGGCACGCGCGGCGGCGATGGGGTTGCGGATGCGGCTCACGCCCGCCACGGCGCCAGCGGCCAGCCGGTGGCCGTCCATGACGGCGGCGTCGAGTTCATGCGTTTCGGCCGCGGTGAAGACCGAGCCGTGGCCGGCGTTGAACAGCGGGCAGTCTTCGAGCATCTGCACGGCCAGGCACACGGCGTCGACCGCCGAGCCGCCCGCGGCCAGCACGGCCTGGCCGGCCTGCAGGATTTCGCGCAGCGAGGCGAGGTAGGCCTCGGCCTGCTCGGGCCGGATGCTGGCGCGGCTGAGCGTGCCCGCGCCGCCATGGATGGCAATGACGGGCGTGGCCGCGGGAAGGGAAGTCGAGGGGGCGGACATGGCGCGAGAAACGGGGCGTGAGGAGAGAGCGGGGCGGAACAGGGGGCGATCAGCGCTCGGTGGCGGGTGTGGTGCCGCCGCCCGGCGCCAGTCGGCTGCGTTTGCTGTCGTGCAGCCAGGGCAGGACGGCTTCGGTCATGCGCGCGGCCGACTTCACGGATTCCTTGACGCGGTGGGCGACGGCGCTGGTCAGCGCCTCGATCATTGCCAGCGCCGACGATTCGGAATTGGCCGCGTACTGGTTTTCGGTCTGCGCAAACAGGCAGACCTGGGCGTGCGGGACCAGCGGCGATTGCGGACCGTCGGTCAGCGCCAGCACGCCCACGCCGCGCTGGCGTGCGCCCTGGGCCAGCATGACGGTGTCGGTCAGGTAGCGCGGGTAGCTGATGGCCACCAGCAGGTCGTCGCCGGTCATGCGCGGCAGCAGGCGTGCGCCGTAGGAGGCGCCGCCCACGCCGGCCAGCAGGTGCACGTTGTCGCAATGGCCGTCGAGCCCGCGCTGCAGCAGGCCGGCCAGCCAGCCGCTGGCGCCAAAGCCCGCGAGGTAGATGCGCCGCGCACCCAGAATGGCGGCCACGGCGGTTTCGCAGGCGGCGGTGTCGAGCGCCTCGCGGGTGGCGACGATGTTGCGCTGGCTTTCTTCCAGCGCGGCGGCGAAGACATCACGCACGCTGCTGGGCTTTTCGATCTTGATGCGCATCTTCTCGATGGGTGCCAGCATCGCCTCGAAGCCCTTGACCAGTTCCGAGCGCAGCAGCGGATAACCCTCCAGCCCGATGGCGCGCGCAAAGCGGTTGGCCGTGGCCACCGACACGCCCACGGCGGCGGCCAGTTCGTCGATCGGCATGGTCGCGGCCTGCAGCGGGTGCGCCAGCACGTAGTCGGCCATCTGCTGGTGCGCGCGCGTCAGCGTCGGCCGCGCGCGGCTGATGCGGATGGCGATGGAGGGCGTGTCGGGCGCGGTTTCGGGCATGGTTGGCAAAGCGGGCGGGATCCAGCGAGACGGCGGGGTGATCAAGCTCGGTTGTTTGATCTGAAAATTTACATTTAACAAATCATAAAGAAAATTTTTGATCAAATTAATTTTTCATGACACCGGGTCAGCCCTGATGCGGGTTTGCAACAGCGCGGTGTCCAGACCGTGCCGGTATGGCCGGGGAGGGCGCTTGCCAAATGACGGACAATCGGCGCATGAACTGGTTGGACGAAGTCAAATGGGATGAGCAGGGCCTGGTGCCCGTCATCGCGCAGGAGCGCGGCAGCAAGGACGTGCTGATGTTTGCCTGGATGAACCGCGAGGCCCTGGCCCGAACGGCCGAGCTGGGCCGCGCGGTCTACTACAGCCGCTCGCGTGGCAAGCTGTGGTTCAAGGGCGAGGAATCGGGCCACGTGCAGCTCGTGCATGGCATCCGGCTGGACTGCGACAACGACGTGGTCCTGCTCGAGGTCACGCAGACCGGGCACGAACCTGGCATCGCCTGCCACACCGGCCGTCACAGTTGTTTCTTCCAGCGCTATGAAAATGGCCAGTGGCATACGGTCGAGCCGGTCTTGAAAGACCCGTCGTCCATCTACAAGTAAGCGTTTATGAGTTCGCAGAATCTGTCGCAGGACGCACTGGCTCGGCTGGCCGCGGTCCTGGAATCACGCAAGCCCGCCCAGGGCGGCGATCCTGAAACAAGCTACGTCTCGCGCCTGCTGCACAAGGGGCCGGACGCCTTTCTGAAAAAGATCGGCGAGGAAGCGACCGAGGTGGTCATGGCCGCCAAGGACGCCGACCACGGCGGCGACCCGGACAAGATCGTCTACGAGGTGGCCGACCTGTGGTTTCATTGCCTGGTGGCCCTGGCGCACTACAACCTGACGCCGGCGCAGGTGATTGCCGAGCTCGAACGGCGTGCGGGCACCAGCGGTCTGGAAGAAAAAGCCCTGCGCAAGGCGCAGGCGCGCGAGTCTGGCGCCGGTTGAGCCCGATCTTTTTTTGTCGCCGGGCCGCCCCAGGACACAAAGTACCTTGAAACCCAGCAAGGAGCGATGCCATGAGCACCAGCAACCGTGATGACAGCAACCTGACCACCGTGGGCTGGGTGAGTTACATCCTGCACCTCGTCGTGGCCGTCGGCGCCGTGCTGCCGGGCGCGCAGGCGTCCATCCTGCTGCTGTTGCTCTCGCCTTCATCCTGGACCTGGTCAAGCGCGGCGACGCCGTGGGCACCTGGCACGAAAGCCATTTCCGCTGGCGCATCCATTCGGTGATCTGGGCGGGACTGCTCTACGTAATCACGGGGCCGCTGTGGCTGTTCCTTCTGGTGCCGGGCTGGATCGCCTGGGGCATCATCTCGATCTGGTTCCTCTACCCCATCGTCAGGGGCATGGTGTCCATGAACCGGCAAGAGCCGGTGGCCTGACGCCGCCTGATACTTTTTGTTTCCGCGAGTTGCCGCATGTCTTCGTCCACTGCTTCCACCGTTTCCCCGCACGGCACTGCCGGCCACGACCCCAGTTGCCTCTTCTGCAAGATCGCCGCGGGCCAGATACCCGCGCGCAAGGTCTACGAGGACGATGAACTGCTGGCTTTTCACGACATCGCGCCGTGGGCGCCCGTGCATTTCCTGGTCATTCCCAAGCGGCACGTGCCGTCGCTGGCCCATGTGGACGAGGGCGACGCGGCCTTGCTCGGCCGCATCCTGACGCTGGCGCCGCGGCTGGCCGCCGAGCAGGGCTGCCGCCCTTATCCCGAGGGCGGATTTCGGGTGCAGGTCAACACGGGCAGCGACGGCGGGCAGGAAGTGCATCACCTGCACGTTCATGTGATCGGTGGCCCGCGCCCCTGGGCCAAGGGCTGACCGAGGCCGGCCGTAGCGGCGTCCCGACCGGGACGGCTGTGTGTGTATTCGCCCTAGAATGTGGGTTCACTTAGGAGAGATTTCCATGGGTTCGTTTTCCATCTGGCACTGGCTGATCGTGCTGCTGATCGTGGTGATGGTGTTCGGCACCAAGAAGCTGCGCAACATGGGCCAGGATCTTGGTGGCGCCGTCAAGGGCTTCAAGGACGGGATGAAGGACGCGGGCGAAGGCGACAAGAAGCAGGTCGCCGAGTCGTCCGCACTCGACAGCAAGCCCACCATCGACGTCGACGCCAAGGAAAAGCGCTGACCGCGCACCTGGCCCCGACCACTGTGACGGTCTCATCGCAGGCGGGCCGCCCGGGCGGCGCTGCGTGGGGCTGTCGTGAAACTTCTGGCCGCGCATGATTGATCTTGGCATTTCCAAACTGGCGCTGATCGGCGCGGTCGCGCTGATCGTGATCGGGCCCGAGAAGCTTCCGCGCGTGGCCCGCACGGTCGGCACGCTGCTGGGCAAGGCCCAGCGTTACGTCGCCGACGTCAAGGCCGAAGTCAACCGTTCCATGGAGCTCGACGAGCTGCGCAAGATGAAGGACACGGTGGAGTCGGCCGCGCGCGACGTGCACGACAGCGTGCAGACCCAGGCGAGCGACTTCGAGAAATCCTGGCGCGACACGACCAGCGAGATCACGAGCAGCCTCTCGGGCGAGACGTCCGGCGACGGCACCGGCGAGCCGGGCGCGCTGGCGCTGGATCAGGCCGGCAGCAACGTGGTGCCGGCCTACCGCAATCCCAACAAGAACTGGCGCGTCAAGCGCGCCGCCGTGCCCCAGTGGTACAAGGCGCGCACCCATGCACGCGCACGGGCGCTGTCGGGCGCCGCACGTGTGGCGCGCAACCGACCGCCCGGCACGGCCCAGGGCTGAAGCCAAGCGCCGGACGATGGGCGACGCGCCCGTGGCCCCCGCGCAAAGCGCTTTCCCCGCTGCGTTTTTCCGAAAGACCTGACCTTGGCTGATCCGAACAAAGACGACGAACTGGCCGGCACCGAGCAGCCGTTCGTGGAACACCTGATGGAGCTGCGCAACCGGCTCATCAAGGCCGTGCTGGCCGTGGGCGCGGTGTGCCTGGTGCTCGCGCTGTACCCGGGGCCGGGACGGCTCTATGACTTCCTGGCCGCGCCGCTGGTGGCGCACCTGCCGGCCGGCGCGACCATGATCGCCACCTCGGTCATCTCGCCCTTTCTGGTGCCGCTCAAGATCCTGATGATGGCGGGCTTTCTGATCGCGCTGCCCGTGGTGCTCTACCAGGTCTGGGCCTTCGTGGCGCCGGGCCTGTATTCGCACGAGAAGAAGCTGGTGCTGCCGCTGGTGATCGCCTCGACCATCCTGTTCCTGCTGGGCGTGGCTTTTTGCTACTACTTCGTGTTCGGCCAGGTCTTCAAGTTCATCCAGGGCTTTGCGCCCAAGAGCATCACCGCCGCGCCTGACATCGAGGCCTATCTGGGCTTTGTGATGAGCATGTTCCTGGCCTTCGGCGTGGCTTTCGAGGTGCCCATCGTGGTGGTCGTGCTGGCGCGCATGGGCGTGGTCAGCATCGACAAGCTCAAGAGTTTCCGCGGCTATTTCGTGGTCGGCGCCTTTGTGGTGTCGGCCGTCGTCACGCCGCCCGATGTGGTGTCGCAGCTGGCGCTGGCCATTCCGATGTGCCTGCTCTACGAACTGGGCATCGTGTGCGCACGGCTGTTCATCCGGACCACCAAGGCGCCGGACAGCGAGCCCGCGGAGCCGGACTCCAAGGAATCGGCATGATTGCAGTCTGATGGCTCTGGTTTTCACGGCCTACCCATGACAAAGGCAGCCCACCGAGGCTGCCTTTTTCATGGTGAGGACCGATGTGTCAGCGTTCGACGCTGCGGCGGCCGTCCACGCTCACGGCGCGTTCGCCATCGAGCGTGACGCGGCGCACGACGCGCGGCTGGTCGCCGTAGTCGTTGACCGCGTAGTGCTGCGTGGCGCGGTTGTCCCAGATCGCCACGTCGCCCTGCCGCCACGACCAGCGCACGGTGTTTTCGAGCCGGATGGTGCGCTCCTGCAAGAGGCCGAAGATGCGGTCCGATTCCGACTTGCTCAGGCCCAGGATGCGTTGCACGAAATGGCCCAGCAGCAGGTTGCGTTCGCCGGTCTCGGGGTGCACGTGCACCAGCGGATGCTCGGTGCGGTAGACCGTGGACAGGAACACCTCCTGGTAGTGCTTGAGCGCCTGTTCGGTGACGTGGTTGCGGTTGGCGGCGTAGTCGTATTCGTTGCTGTGCAGCGCCCACAGGCCGTCGGCCAGGCGCTGCAGCGGCTCGGGCAGGTTGGCGTAGGCGGTGGCGGTGTTGGCCCAGACCGTGTCGCCGCCGTATTCGGGAATGGTCACGCCGCGCAGGATGGACAGCTTGGGATAGGCCGGCACGAAGGTGACGTCGGTGTGCCACGAATCGGCGCGACCGCCGCCGCGCGAGGCGTCGAGCTCCAGGATGGCGCTGCCGCGCGCCACGGGTTGTGTCGGATGCGGCACCAGCGTGCCCAGGCGCCGCGCGAAGGCTTCCTGGCCCTCGTCGTCGAGGTGGTGCTGGCCGCGAAAGAAGAGCACTTTGTGGCGCAGCAGGGCCTGGTAGATGGCGTCGATGCGCGGCTGCGGCAAGGCGCCCGACAGCTGCACGCCGGAGACCTCGGCACCAAGCGCGCCGGCCAGGCGCCGCAGTTGCAGCGGCGTGTCGTCTGCCGCGGCGGCTTCGGGGGAAAGAGGGGCGTCGACGGGGGTGCTCATGGGCGGCTCCTGGACTGGATGGGCGGTCCAGACTAAGCCAGGTGCCGCCGCTTTCCAAGACAGCGGCGCCTCATAAGCACATGCGGTTTGTGCGGCAGCGCCGCTCAGCGCAGCGTGCGCTGCGGGCGCACGCCCGGCGTGACTTCGAGCACGATGGCCTGGTTCTGGCGCTGGGTCTGCAGCGTCACCGGCTGGCCGGGCTTGAGCGCGGCCACGCGCGTGAGCAGTTCGGCCACGCTGGTGATGGGCTGGTCCTGCAGCGCGGTGATCACGTCGCCCGGCTGCAGGCCGGCGCGCGCGCCGGGGCCATTCTGCAGCACGCCGGTGACGATCACGCCGCTGTCCTGCCGCAGGCCCAGGGTTTCGGCGAGCTCGCGGTTCAGCGCCTGCGTTTCCACGCCGATCCAGCCGCGCGTGACCTTGCCGTCGCGCACGATGCCGTCGAGCACCATGCGCGCGGTCGACACCGGAATCGCAAAGCCGATGCCCATGGAGCCGCCCGAGCGCGAGTAGATCGCGGTGTTGATGCCCAGCAGGTTGCCGTAGGTGTCGACCAGCGCGCCGCCCGAGTTGCCGGGGTTGATGGCGGCGTCGGTCTGGATGAAGTTCTCGAAGGTGTTGATACCAAGCTGGTCGCGGCCCAGGGCGCTGACGATGCCGCTGGTGACCGTCTGGCCCACGCCGAAGGGGTTGCCGATGGCCAGCACGCGGTCGCCGATGACGGCGCTGTCGCTTTGCGCCATGGTGATGACGGGCAGGTTGTCGAGGTCGATCTTGAGCACGGCCAGGTCGGTGTCGGGGTCGGTGCCGACGACGTGGACCTGGGCGGTGCGGCGGTCGTTGAGCATGACCTCGATCTGGTCGGCGCCCTCGACGACGTGGTTGTTGGTGAGGATGTAGCCGTCGGGGCTGACGATCACGCCGGATCCCAGGCTGGCCTGGGGCTGGTTGCTGGGCGCGCCGAAGAACTCGTACCAGGGCGCGAGCTGCTCGGGCACCTGGGCCTGCGCCTTGCTGCTGTTGATGCTGACCACCGCGGGCGCGGCCTTGCGCGCGGCGTCGCGGAAACTGTCGGGCGCGCCGCGCTCGTAGTGTTCCTGCGGCGCTTCCACCACGGGGACGACCCCCTGCGTGTTGATGCTGGCGCCGCGCTGCAGCCACTGGGGCTTGAGCGTGGCGACGATGAAGAGGGCGGCCAGCAGGACGGTGACCGATTGGGCAAACAGCAGCCAGAGGCGTTTCATGGACGGATCGCGGAATTCTTGAGGAGCGCCGGCCGCACACGGGCCGGCTGCCAACCCCGATTGTGCGCCAAGCGCGGCGGCGCCCGGCACCGGCCAGCGAGGGCGGGCCATGCCGGCCGCAGCGCTGGTGTGCGTGCGAATCGGGGGTGCCGCGCGCACGGCGCCAGGCGGGGCCATGGCGGCTCCGCGCAGAAACTAGGGAGAACCCTTAAAATCGTCGCCCTGCCGCCATGGGCCGCACACCGCGACCGATGGCCGGGGCCTTCGTCACCGACGGCCTTTCGTTTTCCCTATTGGATCCTGACCATGTCTACCACCGCCGACTACGTGGGCGCCTTGAGCGAGTCCACGCATCGTCCGCTGACCCGCAGCGACTACAAGACCCTGGGCCTGTCGGCCCTGGGCGGCACGCTCGAGTTCTACGATTTCGTCATCTACGTCTTCTTCGCCACGGTCGTCAGCAAGCTGTTCTTCCCGGCGGACATGCCCGACTGGCTGCGCATGCTGCAGACCTTCGGCATCTTCGCGGCGGGCTACCTGGCCCGTCCGGTCGGCGGCATCATCATTGCGCACTACGGCGACGTGATCGGCCGTAAGCGCATGTTCACGCTGTCGATCTTCCTGATGGCCGTGCCCACGCTGGTGATCGGCCTGCTGCCCACCTACGCAGCCATCGGCGTGGCCGCGCCGCTGCTGCTGCTGGCCATGCGCGTGCTGCAGGGCGCCGCCATTGGCGGCGAGATGCCCGGCGCCTGGGTGTTCGTGGCCGAGCACGTGCCGGCCAACCGCTACGCCTTCGGCGTGGGGGCGCTGACGGCCGGCATCACCGGCGGCATCCTGCTGGGCTCGCTCATGGCGATCTTCATCAACACCGTCTACACGCCCGACGAGGTGAGCGGCTGGGCCTGGCGCATTCCCTTCATCCTGGGCGGCGTGTTCGGCCTGGTGTCGGTCTACCTGCGCCGCTACCTGGAAGAAACCCCGGTCTTCAAGGAACTGGCCGCACGCCGCACGCAGGCGCGTGAGCTGCCGCTCAAGACCGTGCTGCGCGAGCACCGCGCGGCCGCCTGCTGACGGCGGGCATGACCTGGGTGCTGTCGGGCGCGGTGGTGGTGGTCATCCTGATGACGCCGGCCTATCTGCAGACCTGGTTCCAGATCCCGGCCAAGCTGGCCATGCAGGCCAACTGCCTGGCCACGCTGACGCTGACCATCGGCTGCGTGTTCTTCGGCTGGGCCAGCGACCGCTTCGGCACGCGCGCGGCCATGGTCTTGGGCTGGGGCGGCCTGGCGGTTTCCACCTGGTGGTTCTATGGCCAGTTGCCGGGCAACGCCGCTTCGCTGATCTGCGGCTACGCCACCATGGGCTTTTTTGTGGGCAGCATCTCGCTCACGCCCATCGTCTCGACGCGCGCCTTCCCGCCGCCGGTGCGTTTCACCGGCCTGTCCTTTGCCTACAACATGGCCTACGCCGTGTTCGGCGGCCTCACGCCCGTGCTGATCTCGCTGTGGGTCAAGAACGACGTGCAGGGCCCCGGCCACTACGTGGTGGCGTTGTCCATCCTGGGGCTGCTGCTGGCCTTCGTGCCGATGAGCAGCCGCGGCTACAAGGCGCGCGCGGCCGCCTGAGGTCCAGGCCATTCGGGCGCGCGTTTGCGACAATGCGCTCCATGAATCCCACGCCCGCGCATCCCGTCACGCGCGGCCAGTTGCTGGCCGCGTTCGACGACCTTCTCCAGCCCGCCCGCTTCAAGGACTACGGCCCCAACGGCCTGCAGGTCGAGGGACGTGGCCCGATCCGCAAGCTGGTCTCCGGCGTCACCGCCAGCCAGGCCTTGATCGACGCGGCCATCCAGGCCGGCGCCGATGCCATCCTCGTGCACCACGGCCTGTTCTGGCGCGGCCAGGACGGGCGTGTGACCGGCTGGATGAAGCAGCGCCTGGCCACGCTGCTGGCCCACGACGTCAACCTCTACGCCTACCACCTGCCGCTCGACGCGCACCCCGAACTGGGCAACAACGCGCAGCTCGGCCAGCGCCTGGGCCTGCGGGCCGCGCGCCATTTCGCCGACCAGGACCTGGGCAGCGTCGGTGCGCTGGACCAGCCCGTCACGGCCGCGCAACTGGCCGCGCGCGTCGAGGCCGCGTTGGGCCGGCCGGCCACGCTGGTGGGACCGGCCGATGCGCTGGTGCGGGACGTGGCCTGGTGCACCGGCGGGGCGCAGGGTTTTTTCGAGGCCGCCATCGCCGCGGGCGCCCAGGCCTACATCACGGGCGAAATCTCCGAGCCCCAGGCGCACTACGCGCGTGAAATGGGCGTGGCCTTCATCGCCGCCGGCCACCATGCGACCGAGCGTTACGGCGCCGAGGCGCTGGGCCGCCACGTGGCCGCGCAACTAGGCCTGGACCATGTGTTCATCGACATCGACAATCCGGCCTGAACGGTCTTGCGCGCGGCCCACGGCTTGGCGCGATCCAGGGCTGCGCCCGTTTTCCCCATGACTGCTTTCCCCTCTCTTGCGCCGCTGGCCATCACCCAGGGCGATCCCGCGGGCATCGGGCCCGAGATCATCGCCAAGGCCTTCCGCGATGCGCCGGCGGACACCGCTGGCTGTTTCGTCGTGGGCGACGTCGCCGTGCTGCGCCGTGCGGCCGCGCTGGTGGGCGGCCACCTGCCGGTGGCCGTGCTGGCGCAGCCCGCGGACGTGGCGCAGGTGCCGCCGCGCACGCTGCCGGTGCTGTCCCTGCAGCCCGGCGCCCCGGCCGATCTGGCCGCGGACTTGCCGGCCTATGGGCAGGTGAGCGCACGCGCCGGCCGCATGGCGGCCGAGGCCGTCACCTGGGCCGCGCGCGCGGCGCTGCGCGGCGAGATCGTGGGCCTGGTGACCGCCCCGCTGCACAAGGCCGCGCTGGCCGCGGCCGGCGTGCCGTTTCCCGGTCATACGGAACTGCTGCAGGCCGAGGCCGCGCGTGCGCTGGGCCTGCCGATCGAGCAGGTGCCGGTGCGCATGATGCTGGCCAACGACGAACTGCGCACGGTGCTGGTGAGCATCCACGTGTCGCTGCGCCGCGCCATCGAGGCCGTGACCCACGACCAGGTGCTGGAGACGCTGCGCATCACGCACGCCGCGCTCAACCGCTGGCCCGCGCTGGCGGCCGACGGCGGCCCGCGCCTGGCGGTGGCCGGCCTCAACCCCCACGCGGGCGAGGACGGGCTGTTCGGCGACGAAGAGATCCACATCATTGCCCCCGCCATCGCGGCCGCGCAAAAGGAAGGCATCCAGGCCAGCGGCCCCTATCCGCCCGACACCGTCTTCATGCGTGCGCGCCGGCCTGCGGGCAGCGGCCGTGGCGCTTTCGACGCCGTGATCGCGATGTACCACGACCAGGGTCTGATCCCCGTCAAATACCTGGGTGTGGAGCACGGCGTCAACGTGACGCTGGGCCTGCCGCTGGTACGCACCAGCCCGGACCATGGCACGGCCTTCGACATCGCGGGGCAGGGCGTGGCCTCGGCCGCGAGTCTGATCCAGGCCATCCGCATGGCGCGCCAGTTGGCGACGGCCTGATCGACGAAAAAAAACCGACCCGTCATCGGGGTCGGTTCAGTGTAGCGGCCACTGTCGTGGCCGCGGGGCAGGCGGCGTTTACTCGGCGCCGGACTTGCCACCCTTGAGGCTGTCGCGGATCTCGCGCAGCAGCACGATGTCTTCCGGTGTCACCGCCGGCTCGGGCGGGGCGGCGGGGGCTTCGCGCTTGAGGCGGTTGATCTGCTTGATCATCAGGAAAATGATGAAGGCCAGGATCAGGAAGTTGACCGCGACCGTGATGAAGCTGCCATAGGCAAACACGGGGACACCCGCGCCACGCAATGCGTCCAGGTTGTTGGCGGCCCCGGCGGGGACGTGGCCCAGCACGATGTAGAAACTGGAGAAGTCGAGGTTGCCGATGACCGCGCCCACCAGCGGCATGATCACGTCCTTAACCAGCGAGTCGACGATCTTGCCGAAAGCGCCGCCGATGATCACACCGACCGCCAAGTCGATCACATTGCCCTTGATGGCGAGCTGTTTGAATTCCTGCAACATGCTCATGAGGGTGCTCCTTCGTGTTGTGGATGTACAAAGAAAGAAGTACAAAAAAAGAAGTGGTCCGGGCCCGATTATGGAGCGCTCTCGGTGGTTTTGTCAGCTTTCTGTTTGGCGTGCGTGTGGCCGCACCTGTCCGAGGCGGCAAGGGGGCTGGCGCTTGGGCACGGCACGCAGGCCGCAGGCCGTCATTTCGAATCCGGCAACCGGCCTCCATGCCGGGTCCGCCCTGCGTGCCGAAGGAGGGGATGCCCACCCAGTCGGGGGCCGACGCCCGTGTGGCGTGATCGGGAACTGGCAATTGCCGAGCAAGATCAGGGATAATGGCCGGTTCGCAGCCCTTGGGCGGGTTGCGCGGGCCGGGCCTGACGAGGCTGTCCTTTACCTGCTGCATGCCACCACGCAACGACGACGCACAACACGGCGCTCCGATCTTCGCCGCCGGCTTCGCAAGCCTGGCGGTGCCTGCCGTGGCGCGGTCTGCCGTGGCCGCCAGCAGATCTCTCAGGTCCAGCAAACCCATGACTTATCCGGGAGGGGCGTGCCACCAGCGCGCGCCGCTCCCTTTTTGATTTTTTAGGAGCGCATTGCCATGATGGTGCTGTATTCGGGAACCACGTGTCCGTATTCCCACCGTTGCCGTTTCGTCCTGTTCGAAAAAGGCATGGACTTCGAGATCCGTGACGTCGACCTCTACAACAAGCCAGAGGACATCAGCGTCATGAACCCCTACGGCCAGGTGCCCATCCTGGTCGAGCGCGACCTGACCCTGTACGAGTCGAACATCATCAACGAGTACATCGACGAGCGCTTCCCCCACCCGCAGCTCATGCCTGGCGACCCGGTGGACCGCGCCCGCGTGCGCCTGTTCCTGCTCAACTTCGAGAAGGAACTGTTCGCCCATGTCTCCACACTCGAAACCCGCGGCGCCAAGCCCGGAGACAAGGGCCAGGAAAAGGCCCGCACCCACATCAGCGACCGCCTGACCCAGCTCGCGCCCGTGTTCCTCAAGAACAAATACATGCTGGGCGACAACTTCTCCATGCTCGACGTGGCCATTGCCCCGCTGCTGTGGCGCCTCGATTACTATGGCATCGAGCTGTCCAAGAACGCCGCGCCGCTGCTCAAGTACGCCGAACGCATCTTCTCGCGCCCGGCCTACATCGAGGCCCTGACGCCGTCCGAGAAGGTCATGCGCAAGTAAGCCCACCCGGGTACGCTTCACCACACGCGAGGCCGCAGGTCATCCTGGCGGCCTCGTCTTTTTCGATCGAACCAACGGTCCTATGTCTGACATCGCCAACACCTCGACGCGTCCCTACCTGATCCGCGCGCTGCACGAATGGTGCACGGACAACGGTCTGACGCCCTACATTGCCGCCCATGTCGACGGCTCCGTGCAGGTTCCGCTGGAGTACGTCAAGGACAGCGAGATCGTGCTCAACGTCAGCTACGACGCCACCAGCTCGCTCAAGCTGGGCAATGACTTCATCGAGTTCAAGGCCCGCTTTGGCGGCGCCGCCCGCGAAATCATGGTGCCGATCGACCACGTGGTCGCCATCTACGCCCGCGAAAACGGCCAGGGCATGGCCTTCCCGCCGCCCACCGCGCCCGACCCGGCCGGCCTGACATCCGTTGACGCCCCCGCCGCCGCTCCCCAGCCGCCCGCGGCACCCGCCGTGCAACTGGTCGTGGCCTCGTCCGACGAAGGCGCCGGCGCCAAGGACCGCAAGACACCGCCCGCCAGCGACCGCGACGACGAACCCCCACCGTCCCCGCCCGCCGGCTCGCGCCCTGCGCTCAAGCGCGTCAAGTAGTCCCCGAACGAACGCCCGGATTTGGGCAAAAGGCAGGGCGCGAGCCCTTACAATACGCCCCAGTTTGCCGGTTTAGCTCAGTTGGTAGAGCACCCGCCTTGTAAGCGGTAGGTCGTCAGTTCGAATCCGACAACCGGCACCAGGACACCATGCAGGGTTGTGCAGCATATGCACAACCCTGTTTGTTTTCATGGGGTTGCAAGAGCTGACCAGGGTATAAAGTGCACCAATTGCACGGTTTTGCATAGTCCGTGTTCCCACTTTTTCCCCAAGCTGTTCCCACTTTCACATGGCAACCCCAATCAAGACCGCCGCGGGCACGTGGCGGGTGCAGATCAAGGTCGGCGAGACGCGCGACGCGGCGACATTTCCTACAAAGCGTGAGGCCATTGAGTGGGCCGAGGCGCGCCGGCTGGAGCTTCGGCAGGAGCGGGGCGGCAAGGCGGCTGGCAAGGGGGCTGGCAAGACGCTCAAGGATGCCGTGGACCGGTACATGGAGGAAATCACGTCGACGAAGCGCGGCGAGAATTTCGAGAACACGCGGTTGCTGGCGTTTCTGCGCGACCCACTGTTTCCGAGCAAGAAGCTGATCGGCGATGTGGGGACCGACGACATGGCGCGGTGGCGAGATGGCCGGCAAGCGAAGGTGAAGCCGGGGACGGTGCTGCGCGAAATCACGATCATGACGCACCTGTTCGACGTGGCGCGGCGTGAGTGGCGGTGGATCAGCGCGAACCCAATGGATGACATGCGGCGGCCGTCGAAGCCGGCGCACCGGGAGCGGGTGATTTCCGGGCCGGAGATCCGCCGGATGCTGCGCGTGATGGGCTGGAGCCGGCATAAGCCGGTGCGGTCAGCCGGGCAGGCGGTGGCGGCGTGCTTTCTTGGGGCGCTGCAGACGGGTATGCGCGCTGGCGAGCTGTGCGGACTGGAGTGGAGCGATGTGCGGGCGAATTACTGCGTGCTGCACGATGGCAAGACCAAGACCGGCAAGGGCCGGCATGTGCCGCTGACGCCGGCGGCGCTGCGCAATCTGGAGTCGATGCGCGGCTGGGACGATGCGACGGTGATGGGCATCCAGACGAAGAGCCTGGACGCGCTGTTTCGCAAGTACCGTGAGAGGGCGGGGCTGTCCGGCTTTACCTTCCACGACACAAGGCATACAGCCGCTACGCGGATGGCGCAGCGGCTGCATGTGTTGGACTTGTGCAAGGTGTTCGGGTGGACGAACACGGCGCGGGCGCTGACGTACTACAACCCTTCGGCGGCGGATATCGCAGCGCGCCTTACTGGCGGCGATGCAGCTCCCATTCGACGATCTCGCTGAGCAGCCATTTTCCGTCGCGGCCAGGGCGGGGCAGGGATTTGTCGGCTGCCAGGCGGGTGGCGAGCGTGTTGCGGTGGATGCCCCAGCGCTCGGCCAGCTCGGCGCGGGTGATGCGCGTGCCGGATTTCTGCAGCATGGTCTGGACGGCGCTGGCCAGGATCAGGAAGCCTTCGGCGATCTTGGCGTCGGTCATCGGATTCTCTCTTTTTCGCTGTCGTGGTCCAGGGCAGCATCGGCGGCATCGCAAATCTGCGCCACTGTCCGCGTCTCGTCGCCGAGCTTGAAGGCGCTGTCTTCGCGTATTGGTCCCTTCAGGCAGCATGCAGATTGGAGCGTGCCAGCGGCCCAACGCAGGGCCTCGCGCAGTTCTGCGATGGATTCGATGATGGGCTCTGCGCCTCCATCATCCGGGTCCAGACCCATCGCCTCGTTGATGGCGCCCAATGCCTCGCACGCGGCATGGAACATGCGACGGTATTGCTCGCGGCTTGTCGTGTCGCCGTCGTCGGCCTGGGCGCGGGGCGGGTGGCCTGCGTAGAGCGTGTGGTCGCCGTCCGGCAGATCGCGTGCGCCGTCCAGCCACTCAACAACCGTCCGTTGGTTGCCATCAGCGTAGATGCGCATCACAGGCTCTGCCTCCTGCCCTTGGGCGGCGATCAGTCGGGCAACCTCGGCAACCGGATCACCTTCTTCCTCCATGCCGAGTGCGCGGAGGATGAGGCAGTAGTTGCTCGCGTCTGTCTTGCTCACGGAAACCATATCTTGTCTTTGGGCCGCCAGAACTCCATCGATCGCAAGGTGGAACGTGTCGTGGCACTGCTGCGCGAACGCTTTCGGGACCATCCGAGCTTCGGCGCCATCAGGGCAGCAATCACGATACTTTGCATCGACGGTGCCGATGCTGCCGCAGCCAGGGCAGTAGCGCACCAGCGGCCCCCCTCCATCCCCCTTGGGGGCAGCAGCAACTTTTTTCAGGATCTGCAGGGCTTCGTACATGAGCAGCGTGGCCGTGTTTTCTTGGCCATAGCGGCCGATGTATTGCGTCAGATTTTCAGCCATGCTGGCGGCTTCGCGCGGCAGGGTGGATTTAGGGGTGGTGGTCATGCTGCTTTCCTTTCGATGTGCAGGCCCTGGGCGCGGAGCTGGGCTTCGGCTTTTTTGCTGATGCGGGAGAGTTCGCCGCGGGAGACGTGCTGGAGTTGTCCGCGGAAGAGGTCGCGCAGGAACAGGAGGGCCTGGGCTTCAATGGCGGTGACGGCGGGGGCGTGCCACTGGCCGCCATCGACGGCGCGGGCGAAGATGGCGCCGAGGGTTTGGCCGGCCTGGTCGAGGGCTGGCAGTTGGCCGCAGACGATGCCGCTGCGCTCGATGGCCAGGGCGATGAGGTGGGCGCCGCGGGTGATGGACCAATCGTCATGCGTGCCCTGGCCGGCGATGAGGGCGTTGATGCTGGCGGTGGTGGGGCGGATGATGGCGGCGAGTTCGTCGGGCTGGAGTTTGGCGGCGCGGTTGGCGGCGATGGCGAACGGCGTAGGGCCGACCTGGGTCTTGGTCTGGCGGGCCTGGACGGCGGCGCGGTGGATGTAGCGGGTTTTCATGCGGCGGCCCTTTCAATGCGCGCTGGCACGGCGAAGAAGTTGGACAAGTGCTGCTGCAGCCTGGAGTGGTACGACGCCATTTCCGACCTGGCGGAGCTGGTGAGCGCGGGATTCGTCCACCAGATAGGCCATCCCATCAGCCAGCAGGCGAACGCCGGGTTCAACCGCCGGGGCAAGGTCCGGCCGGTTGGCGACAATGGCCGCCCATCGAGGGTCGAGCGGACCGGGTGCGAAAAGTGGTGTTCCACGTAGTTCGGGAGCTGTTCGCCGCCCGTGTGGTTGCGGTTGGCCTGGCTGTTCTGGCTGTTCGGGGTACGGTAGTCGCGGCTGGCCGGCGTGGGCCATTCGCCCGCCATCGAGTGCAGGCTGTGACCCCTCTTCCCGCTGTCGATGCAGCCCTTGCCGCCGGCTTGTTCGCTGTCCGACATCGTTGGCGTCGGCCACTGCGCCGCTGCGCTCGGTAGCATCAGGTCGCCGCGACTCCCGGCTTGATTCGGGCCGCCCTTGGTGCCGTCCGTTGCACGAGGTGTGGGCCATGTCCTGGCTTGTTCGGCAAAGGTCGGATTGCCCTGGCCCCGACCGTAGTTGCCCTGTCGCTTGGCATCCGCTGCTGCAGGTGTTTGCCATTGCTTTGCTGCCAGTGCAATCGTCGGCCTGGATGCCGCGCCCGGCGATGGGCTGCGGTTGATCCGCTCGCCGCCCGTGTCCGGTGTCGGCCATGCGCCAGGCGATGCAAAACCAGCGCTCTCGCCCATGGCTGGCTCCCACGTCGGACGCGGATAGATGGAGCCATTCCGCGTTCCACCCGCGGTCGGCCAGTTCTCCCACGACGCGGGCGGCGGCTCTTTCTTCGAGTGGCCCTTGGGCTTCGTCCATAGCGGAGGCGGTGGCAGTAGCGATGGCTGAGACGTTCTCCAGAAAGAGGCCTGACGCACCGCAAGCGTCGGCGAGGTCGAGGATGTCGAAGAAGAGGCCGGAGCGTTTGCCGTCAAGCCCAGCACGGCGGCCGGCGATGGAGATGTCCTGGCACGGGAAGCCTGCAATGATCCAATCCACGCATCCGCGCCACGCTGTGCCGTCGAAGGTGAGCAGGTCAGACCAGATAGGCGCTGGAGCAAGGGCTCCCGCTTCCATGAGCGCGACAAGTTGCGCGGCTGCAGGGGCTTCCCGCTCCACGTAGCAAATGGTGCGGAGGTCGTGGCCGAGAAATCGGAGTGCAGCCCGGGCGCCGAGGCCGAGCATGCCGACGCCGGCGCAGAGTTCGATGGCGGTGAAGGTTGCGCCCTGGGGAGGTAGAGCCATGTCATGCCTGTTCTTTCTCCAGCATGCGCAGGGCTTCGACGCAGCGGGCGGCGCCGAAGTATTTCTGGCCGTGGCCGGCGCTGACGGTGGTGGCTTTGCCGAAGCGGTCGAGGTTCATGGCCTGCTGGCGCTGGTGGTGATGGGCGATGCCGGCGCAGAGTTCGATGGCCTGGCGGAGGATGTCGGCGCGGCTGACTTTTGTCATGGCGGCGGGGGCAGGGCTGTTGCAGCGGCCGGGGCAAGGGTCGGCAGACGGTTGGCTGCCGGCTTGGGCCAGGGCGGTGGCTTTGCCGGGCTGGCGCCCGCCGAAGTACATGACGGCGGGGAGGGCGCCTTCGGCGTTTTCGGCGAGTGTGACGAGCATGCCGAGGGCTTTGGCGATGTGGTGTTCGAGCTTGGCGCCGCGGCTGGCGGTCCAGCCGGGGAGCATGTGGATGCGATCGCAGGTGATGAGCTGGTTGATGTCCTGGCGCATGCAGGTTTCCCAGGCGGTGGTTGGGTCGGCGTTGATTTCGGCGGGATTGATGACGGTGTGGCCGAGGCTGCGGAGCTGGGCGGCTTCGGCGTGGAAGGCGGGGAAGTTGAGGTCGGGCAGGCCGGTCATGGGGCCGGCGATGTAGATGCGCTGGGGGGTGTTGCGGGTCATGGTGGTCAGTCCTTTGGGTGGAGGGCGGGGTTGATGACGTGGCGGTGCGACTCGAATTGGCGCGGCAGCACGCGGCGGCCGGCGATGAGGCTGGGGCAGGCGAGGTTGTCGAATGCGCCGGGCCGGTTGTTGGTGGGCAGCAGTTCGGGGCAGGTGTAGGCGTCGCCGGGGATGTGGCTGCTGGGGCCGCTGGGGATGGCGCGGCTGTAGCTGCACAGTGGGCGTGGATGGGCGGCCCACATGGCGCGGGCCTGGCGGTCTTGCTCGATGACGGCGTCGAGCATGTAGCGGTTGCGGTGGTCTGCGGTCATGGTGTTGGCGGGTGGTCAGATGAGGCCGGTGGCGATGGCGGGCAACAGGAATGCGATGCAGGCGATGCCGACGAGGGTGGCGACGCGCATGCCGAGGTCGGCGCGTGTTTCGCGCCGGGCGTGGGCGGCGAGGATTGCGGCAAGGTGGTGGCGGGTGAGGCGGGCCGGGTGGCCGTGGTGGCCGACGATGTGCAGGGCGGGCGTCGCCGGCCTGGCCTGCCGGCTGCGGCGCGCAGGGCGAAGGCGGTTCCAGATGTGCAGGGCGCCGAGGGCGAGGCCGGCGATGTTGGCGAGGCAGTAGGCGATGAGGATGGTTTTCATGCGGCCTCCCGAATCAAGAAAGTGGCGAAGGCGGGTTGGTCTGCGGCAGTGGCCGACGGCGTGAACAGGTCTGGCTGCGCGCGCGTGGTGGGCGTGGTAGCCACGCGCCGGGCTTTGCGTTGGGCTGTCTGGATGCCGCGGGCGCGGGCGAAGGTGTCGCGCACGTCGGTGCCGGCGGCGGGGGTGTAGGGGTGCGGGATGCGCACCTTGTGGGCCAGGGGTGGGTTGAAGGGCTTGTGCTGCATGGTGGTGGTGCCTCCGGTGGTGATGTGTGGCGTGGTCGGTTGGTGTGGATCAGGGCTTGCCGGCCAGCAGCGCGCGCAGGGCGGGCGGCAGGGCCTTGAGGCGGGCGGAGATGGCGGCGACGTCGTCGCGGGCGGCGGGCTGGGCCGGCGTGGCGGTGGTGGCCGGGCATGCAGCGGCCGTGGCTTGGGCGCGGGCCGGCATGCGGAAGGTGGTGCGGATGCCGTCGATGACGTGGATTTCTGGCTCGGGGGCGGGCCGGGGGGCTTTGGCGATGGCGGCGCGGCGGGATTCGGCCCGGATTTCGGCGATTTCGGCCGTGGTGAAGTCGGGCTGGGTGGGTTTGTCGCCCTGCAGGAGCTGGCGCAGCGTCTCGCCGCGCAGGCGGGCCGTACAGTTATTGAAACCAGTCCAAGGCCGCCCTAGCGCTTCGCGCTCGGCCGGGTCCTGCACGGCTTCGCCGTTGCAGGAGGGCAGGGATGCCCAGGCTTGCCGGCGGCTGATGAGCCAGTAGCCGATACGGGTTTCCACGCCGACGATCTTCTTGCGGTCGCCGACTTCGCCGTAGCTGTTGCGGCAATTGGGGGTGACGCGCACGGCGGGGCGCAGCATCCATTCGCGGCGCTTGCGGCACATACCGCCCTGGGCGGCCACGTAGCCGCGCCAGGATGCCTGGATGCCGTATTCCTTCTGGCAGGCGTGCCAGGCCTTGACGGCGGCGGCGTCGCCGAAGTCGAGTCGCATTTGCGCGTGCTCGATCTGGTCTTTGGTGACGCGGCGCAGCTCGCGCCAGACGGTGACGCTGGGCTGGCCGATGGGCTGGAACTGGCGGATGCCCCAGGTTGCAGCCCAGGCGTCGACGCGCTGCCAGCCTTTGTATTCGCGCGTGTCCATGACGTGTTCGAAGCCGTCGATGGTGTCGGTGTGCACGCCCACGCCGGCATCGCCGCCATCTTCGGCGCCGATGTTCTTGGCGACGTATTTGGCGACGTAGCCGGCGGCACCGCCGCGCGTCATGGCGATGAATTTGGTGCGGTTGGCCAGCGCGCCGGGTTCGTCGCCGGCGTCTTTCAGCCAGTAGTCGCGGATGATGGTTTCGGCCTGCTGGGCGGCCTCGGGCGTTTCGAACCACAGCAGCATGTGCCAGTGCGGGCAGCCGTCGTGGTGTGGCTCGGCGACTCGGAAGCCGTACATGCGCAGCTTCTTGCGGCCGAGTTTTGCGCGGGCGCGTGCCCAGGTGTCGCACAGCCAGGCCTGCGCCTCGCGCGGGGTGGCGTCTTCGTATTTGCGGTTGGGCACGGGCTTGGCGCGCGGGCTTTTGCCGCCGGAGAGCACGGCGTGGAAGCGGCTGGGGCAGGTGAGTGTGAGGAACAGGCCGATGTGGCCGGCGGCGTCGGCAAATTCCTCGCAGCCACGGATGCGGGTCATCAGCTCGCCGCGGCGGATGTCGCGGTTGCTGACGCTGCGCGCGGCCAGTTCGGCCAGGGTGAAGACTTGGCCGGCTTCATTGCGCATGAGGCTGCGCTTGAGCATTTCGGTGTTGCGCTTGTTCTGCTCGACGCGGCGGCGGCAGGCCTCGTCGCTGGCGTAGCCGCCGTTCTTGCGGTGCACGACGGCGAGCTTGATGGCGGCGTGTTCGGAGATGCGCGCGGCTTTCTTGCGCAGCGCGCGGCGCCACCAGCGTTCGGTGACGGCGCGGGCGATGACGCCTTCGGCGAGGTCGGCAATGGGGGGCTCGACACCCAGGCGCTCGCAGTAGTCGAGCACGGTGTCCAGGCGCTCTTGCTTGCTCATTGGCAGGCTGTGGCCGCTGAGCATGTCGTCGAGGGTGTTGGCGCAGGCGCGTGCGCGGTCGCACAGGGTGCCGTCGCCCACGGTCCATTGCATGACGTCCTTGTGCGCGTGCTCGAAGGCGCGCATGGCGTCGACGCGGGCGAGGTTCCAGCTGTCCCACTCGGCGCCGATGGCCTTGGCCACCGGGCGGCGGGGCATGATGATGTCGAGCGCAGGCACCCACTGCGTGGGCAGTTCGCGGCGCAGGCGTGCGTCCATCATCCGTGCCGTCTGCGCGACTTGCTGGTGCAAGGGCAAGTTGGTGCGGATGCTCGACCAGAACACCGGATCGGGCCGGGCGTGGTGCTTGCGGGCGCGGGTGGTATGCATGACGGTCGGCCGGGCTAGACGGTCAGCGCGAAGAGCGGATGGAGGGAGCGCTTGAGTTCGCTGACGCAGGCGCTGATGGCCATGCGCTCGCCTGGGCCGATTTCTCGCCAATCGCGCTTGAGCAGCTCGTCGTGGTCGCCGTCGACGCCACTGAACACAAGCACCAGCAGACGTACGCGCACAGGGAGCGATTTCCACTCGGCCGCTGCGGCCGTGATGTTTCGGCCCTCGAAGGTGTCGGCAACGGCTTGCCGGCGGATTTCGGCGAGGCGGGCGCGGTAGTGGCGTTCATAGCTGGGGTTCCTGATGCCGTCGGGTTGGGTTTCTGTTCGGGTTGGCCGGGCGGGCTGATCGGTGAGCGGTGGCGGATCGGTCTGCGGCTCTGCGGGCGGTGGCTGGGGCAGGGCGGCGGTGTTGGCCGCGCCGTCGTAATGGTCCTTGGCGCCGGGCTCGTCTTCGCCCTGGCTCCCCCAGGTGAGGGGGGGTGTCGCCTGGGGATCGGCGGCGATGAGGTGATAGGCGGGCGTGTCGCCGTGCGCCGGCATGGTGCCGATATAGATGCCGCCCTGGCCGCGCCAGGGCTGGCCTGCGGCAGGCGGCACGGCGCTCGCCATGGCAGCAGATAGCTCGGCTCCACCCAAGGCCGACAGAACGCTGCCGGGGGGATCGATGGCGGCGACACCGCCGGGCAGGATATGGATGGCGACGTGGTCGATGTGACTGATGCTGATGGTGCTCATGTCTTGCTTTCGTTGGGAGGTGTGTCGGCGGATCTGCGGTCAGGAAATGACCAAATCACCGAATAAGAAAACTGCGAACGGGGCGCACGTGGCACGTGGTGTCCTTGGTGATGCGGCCGCTGTAGCCGCCCTTGAAGTCCTGCGCCCAGGCGGTGAGGGGCGAGGACTGAGTGCTGGACCAATACCAATCGGTGACCTTGAACAGATCGGGCACGTTGATACGCAGGGCGCGCAGTTGGTCGATGCTGGGCAGGTACCAGTCGTTGAGGCCGTCGATGACCAAATTGGCGCAGTGCTGTGCGGCGGGGAAATCCAGGCCGCTGGCGATCAATGCGGCTGTGTTGGCTTTGCCGTCGGTGTAGCTGTCGGCGCCATCGACATACTTTCCATAGGCGCCGAATGTCAGCGCCTTGGCGAAGGCTTCCGCCGCAGTGGGCACGATGATGGCCGCATTGCTTTCGCCGTCGCCTTGCACGATGGCGCCGAGGATGCCGCCTTGTGCGGTCCATGGCTGACCGATGAGAGGGATGGACGGGTCTTGGGTTTGGACTTGGTCTTGCATGGTGGATTGCTCCGGGGTGATGAAACTGATGGATGCGCGTCAGTCCACGCGTGGCGCGTTGAGTGGCACGGCGGTGTCGATGGCCGGATGGCGGCCGGCGGTGTCGGCGGTGATGAGGCCGGCTTCGATGGCGTCTTCCACCCACTGGCGCATGACGGTGGTTTCCACGGCGCGACTGCCTCGGGCGAGGGTGATGCGGTCGAGGGATATTTCGTGGCCGGATGTCATGACCTGGACCACGCGCCAGCCGGCGCGGATGAGGGCGTTGGCGATGGCGTTTTCGCGCTCGGGCTTGCGCCAGGCGGTGAGGGCGGGTTGCACGGCGCACAGTTGCACGGCATGGCTGGCGCGGCAGATGTCGTCGCGCTGGCCGAGGTAGGTTTGGCGGACGAGCTCGATGTCGATGCTTGCGCCCTGAGTCTGGGTGGCCTGGACGATGGGGTCCAGGTCCGGCAGTTGTGTGGCGATGGCGCGGATTTCGGCCAACCGGTCGGCGTGGCGCTGCTGCTCGGCGAGCAGCAGGCGGTCGAGCAGGGGCATGGCCAGGCGCTCGGTATCGGGTACGCGGCGGACTTTGGGCAGTTCGATGCGGGTTTGCGGGGCGCGCTCGCGGCGGCGGGCGGTGTCTTTGCTGGGGCTGTAGCGGTGGGCGTTTGCGGACATGACGAGGGCTCCAGGGCAGAAAAAGGCGTGAGAGGGGCCGCACGCCGTGAAAACGGCGCGTGGCGGTGGGTGTTTGCGGGGATGTGGCGCGCCGGATGGCGCGGGGCTATGTCAGCCCGGCGGGGCGGCGGGCGGGCCGCTGCCGGTGGTGTCCCAGTCGTTCTCGGGGGTGTGCAGCGCGGCGGCGTATTCGTGCGCGGCGGCTTCTTCGTCGGCTGTTTCGGCCAGGGCCAGGGCGAGCTGGCCGCGGCGGATGTGGCGCGACAGCGGCAGACGAATGTCGGCGGCCGGCGCGCTGGGCAGGGTGAGGGTGCGGGCGAATTCGAGCGTGGCCACGCCGCAGAAGCCGCAGCGCCAGTTGCGGCACTTGTAGGTGATTTCGCGCATGGTGCGGCTCATGGCGCGGCTGTCGCAGGCGACGCAGCGGGTGCCGCAGTGCGGGCACTCGATGGTGATGCGCAAGTAGCGGTTGTTGGAGTCGGCAGCGGCATCGGCGCCGGGGTGGTCGACTGGGTGGGCGGTCATTGCGGTTTGCCTCCCGAGGTGGCCAGGCGCGGGCCGCGGCGTTGGCCGGTGATGTTTTCGGCGCCCTTGCGCAGGCGGGTCTTGGCCAGCCAGACGATGGCGTCGGACACGCTGCACAGCCCCTGCTCGCGGCGCACCCGGTCGAGCAGCGCGTGCTCGGCGTCGGAGAGGTGGATGTGGTGGTTCGGCATCGTTTCGGCGGACGTTTGGCGGGCGGTTGTCGGGCTGTTGGTTGGTTTGTGGCGGGCTGCGAGCCGCTGTTGTGCGGCTGGCTTTACGCCGTCTTGCGGGGCAGACTGCCGGCGGCGACCGAGTCGCGGCTGACGCCCAACAGCTCTTCGGCCTGGCGCAGGGCGAGTTCGCGGATCATCGTGGTCGGCTGCTCGCCCAGGTAGTCGGCCAGGGCGCGCAGCAGGCGTTCTTCGTAGTCGTCGAAACGCACGGTCATGCGGTTGTCTCGGATGCGCTTGGGGTCGGGGTACATCGTGGGGATCCTTCGGGTAAAGGGCGGGGAGAGGGGTAAAGAGTCAGGAGGCGCGGCTCTTGGGCGCGAGGTTGGCTTCGTACTGCGCCAGCCCCATCAGGAACACGATGCGGCTGAATTGCGCCTTGGAGCGCATTTCGCGGGCCGCATGTTGGCGGGTGCGTTCCAGTTCGGCCAGGGGCAGGCGCAGGGCGATCACGCCTTCGTGGTCGACGGTGGTGCCGCGTGGGCGGCCCCTTTTCGGGGTGGTTTTGCTGGTGGTTTTTTGCATGGCTTTATATTTGGGTACGGTTTCAATTTGCCCGGTCAGCGACTTTTCGTCCCAGGGCCGACAACGCCGCCAATGTCTTGGCGGCACGCATGGAGGGAATTCACATGGATGCACCCAAGATCGGGCGCGTGTTCTGCACGGCTGCTGGCGAGCAGTACTGCGTAAGCAATGTCGTCACTGCAGCCGACATCGACGATCCGGAAGTTCAACCCGAGTTTTTTCTCGTCTACCTGGTCGCGGGTATCGACCCGAATGGAGGAGATGGGTTTGAGCACGAGCTTTCCAACGATGAATTCGAGGCTTGGTGCGAGGACAACGGCGTCAGCCTTTGACAGCTCCAAAGGGCGGCGACGGCGACTCCAGACCGGCCGGCCGTTGGCCGAGCACAGATAGCTGGGGCTAGGTAACCCAGGGATTTGAGCCTGCAGCACATAGCCGGCGTGCGGCCTCGCTTCGGGAATGCTTGGGCTGTCGGTGTTGGTCATTCGGATAACATCCGGTACTGGATTTGTGTGTGTGGTGGATTTTGGTTTGCAAATGTGAACCTGTCAACCAATTTTGTTCATAAATGTCAACTTTTTCTGATCGCCTTGTGGAGGAGCGCAAGCGGCTGGGCTTGAATCAATCGGACTTCGGGGCGTTGGGCGGCGTGAAAAAGCACGCGCAGCTGAATTACGAAAGTGGATTGCGCAACCCTGACTCTTCCTACTTGGAAGCCATCGCGTTGCATGGCGTGGATGTCGGCTATCTGCTGACGGGGGTGCGCTTGCCTGTGCAGCCGTCGGCCGCTTATCCGATGGAGCCGGCGGTTTCGCGCAAGGTGGCCGAGCCGGTCATGCGCGAAGTGACGCCGGAGCAGGCGGCGCTGCTGGACAACTACGAGCACGCCGAGGAAGAGGACAAGGCGGCGGCGCGTCGATTTCTTGACGTTGCGGCGCAACGGAAGGGGAGTTCGCGGCGGGCTGCGTGAAGCCTGGGCGGGCATTGCGGCGAGTCATTACTTTTTCGACTCGTGCTGCCTGTGCTGCTACTACTGGAGCCCATTGCGGATGGTGATTTCCGCGTTGGGGTGGATTGTGTGATGCGCCTGGGGATGGGCGCGGTGGGAGGACGAGGGATGTTGGGTTCTTTGTCATTCGTCTACACGAATGCGGTTGGAGAAACAAAACAGCGACGCCTGACCAACTGGGGGGAGGTTGGCCACTACATCAAGGGATTCGACGAAACAGCCGGGAAGGTGCTGACCTTCCGTAAGGATCGCATCACCGAGTACATCGACGTCGATGACATTCATGCCATCTTGGCAGATCCATACAGCAAGCCGCCGCCCGTCATCAGCAACAAGGCCGCGCCCGATTTGCGGCCTCATATCGTGTTCACAGGTTTCAGCGCTGCGCGGCGCGCAGAACTGGAGCAGATGGCGAGCGATGGCGGGCTTCGGGTGGTGAGGTCGGTCACCCAGACCTTGGTTTTCCTTTGCGGTGGATCAAACGCTGGGCCGATGAAGCTTGAGAAGGCTCGGGCTCAGGGCGTTTACATCGTGGATGAAACGGCCTTTATTCAACTGGTTGCGACAGGCGTTTTGCCCGATGACGCGGTTGAGGCGCTGCAGTAGATGTTGGCTTCAGTTTTCACTGCCGTGTGTTTGGCTGTCGGTGTGACCGATGGCGACACGATCAAGGCCCGTTGCGGCCAGCCTGGTGCCTATGAGCAGGTGACGGTGCGGTTCGGTGGAATCGATGCGCCGGAGCAGAAGCAGGCTTTCGGCCAGCGGGCGAAGCAAGCCCTTTCCGACCTTGTCTACATGAAGCCGGTGAAGCTGGATTGCTACAAGCAGGACCGATATCAGCGGCATGTGTGCAATGTGTCGACGGACGCGGCCGGGGATGTTGGCGAGGCGATGCTGCGACTGGGCATGGCCTGGTGGTACCGGCATTACTCGAACGAGCAGACGCCAGCGGCGCGGGTGGCCTATGAAAAGGCCGAGGGCGATGCGCGGGCAGCGTGGCGTGGGCTTTGGAGTGACCCGCATGCGCAGGCGCCGTGGGAGTGGCGGCGGGTGCAGCGGGGCGGTTAGGCCTTGCTCGAACAACAAGTTTTACAACGACGAGAGGAAATCCACATGGCTACAAAAGTCGCAATGCGTAACCCTAACAACGGCCTGCTTAAGAACGGGTTCTTTGGCTTTTCTTGGACAACGCTTTTCTTCGGGTTCTTCCCGGCGCTGTTTCGTGGGGACTTCATCACCTTCATTGGTGGATTTGTCATATCCATGATCATCGCGTTCCTGACGTTCGGTATTGGCGCGCTGGTGATCAGTCTTGTCTGGGCATTTATGTACAACAAGTACTACACGCGCAAGCTGTTGGCAGCGGGTTTTCGATTTGCCGATTCCGAAGGTATGAATGCCCAAGCGAGTGCTGCGCTGGGGGTGGATTACAGCACGCAGCAGCGCGCTTGATTTGCAGAAAGAGGGCGTCCCAGATGAACTATTTCAAAGCCGCCACGCTCGTGGCGTTGTTCGCAGCCGCAGCCGCAGCCGCAGCCGCAACGGCATCGGCGCAGACCTTGACCGCACAGCAAAAGAATGCCGTGAGATCCGCCAAGCAGTACCTCAGCTTCTCGGGTTTCTCGCGGGCCGGGCTGATTCAGCAGCTTTCATCGGATGCTGGTGATGGCTACAAGGTTGCCGACGCCACGGCTGCGGTGGACAGCTTGACGGTCGATTGGAATCAGCAGGCCGTTCGGTCGGCGAAGCAGTACCTCAGTTTCCAGGGGTTCTCGTGCAAGGGGCTGATCAAGCAACTCTCGGCGAGCGCCGGTGACAAGTACACGGCGAGCGAGGCGACATATGGAGCGAAGCAGGCAGGGGCCTGCGATTAACGCCGCATTGATGATGCGCCTGCTATGCGTTCTGGCGCTGCTGTTGCCGCTGGCCCTCCACGCGGCCAACACGCCCTGCAGCGGCAGCAAGGGCGGCATCGACAAGTGCCAGGGCGCGACGTTCATTTGCCGCGATGGGTCGGTGAGTGCAAGCAAGAAGAACTGCCAGGCCTACATTGGCGGCACAGCCGGAGGATCGTCGCGCGACATGGCGCCGGCGGCGCGGGTGCGGGGCCTATCGGGGGCCGGCGGCAGTGGCTGTTCGTGCCGCGCGGGCGCGTATTGCGTGGGGCCACGGGGTGGGCACTACTGCTATACGGATTCGGGCGGAAAGAGTTATTTGCGGAAGTAGTGGGGTTACAGCAGGCAAGCCCGGCGCAGCTGCTGGCGCGCGGTCTAGCCCCCACCGAGCCTGCGGGCTTTGGGGAGTTGTTTTTACGAGGGGGTCGGGGGGCGGGAGGGCGCGCCAGGGCTGGCGCGGAGGCGGTTTTTCCTGGGGTGTTGTTGTTACAGGAATTTACGGGAAATTCGCCATTCTGGTGCGTTTCGACCGTGCCCGGCGCGGGCAATTTCCGCAGGGAATATTTTTGGGAATTTTTTGCGGCGTGGATTTGCGTGAATCAGTCGGAGTCGTCGGTTTCTTCCTGGCCTTCGACGTCGTCTTCCTGCATGGTTTCCAGGGTGATCTGGGTGGTGTAGCCGCCGGCATCCAGGGTGTGGCGGGCGCTGGTGATGACCCATGCGGTTTCGTCGATCTGGTCTTTGAAGCCGCTGACTTCGGCGGGGCGCTGGCTGAAGAGGTCGGCGCGGCCGTAGGCCAATGTGATGTCGAAGGCGAAGATTCCGCGCTGGATGCGCAACCATTCGGCGCGGGCGGCGGCCAGGGCGTCTTCGCGGCTGGCGTAGGTGGTGCGCAGGTCTTTGGCGCGGCCGCTGATGCCGGCGACGACGGCGCTGCGCTGGCCGGTCTTGATGTTGCTGTACCAGGTGCGCACGCCGCTGTAGGCGTCGCGGTCTTGCCGGCTCCAGCGGTGCTGGTCGCCGTGGGCGCGGGTGATGAGCACGGGGTCGAGGTCCGTGCCCTTGGGTGTGCGCGCGGCGCGGGCCTGGCTGAAAAGCAGCGTGCCGTTCTTGACGGTGCACAGGCAGTCGTAGGTGTTGGCCAGGCGGCGCAGGAATGATGCGTCGCTTTCGGTGATCTGGTCGGCGTGCTTGACTTTGCGCTTGCCGACTTCGGCGTCCACGCTGAGCGGCAGGCTGTTGCGCTTGGCGATGCTGGCCAGGATGTCGCCCACGGTGGTTTCGTGCCAGGACTGGTTGCGCAAGGTGCGCAGGCTGTCGAGCATGTTGGCGGCGCGGGCGCGCACGGTGATGATGTCGGGCGCGCCGCTGTGCTCGACGGCCTGGATGGTGAAGCTGCCTTTGTCGATGAGGCCGACGGGGAAGCCCACTTCGTCGCTGTCCAGCCGACGGTAGGGGGCCGAGGCAGGGTCGGCACGCCAGCCGATGGCCACGGTGATGATGCCGCCGGTGTCTGGCAGCGGCACGGCGTGGTTGTGGTCGCTGAGCACCAGCTCGATTTCGTCGGCGTCGTTGGCGCGGTCATCGGTGATGGTGAGGCGCACGAAGATGGGCTTGAGTTTGTCGCTGATGTCCTTGCCGTTGACGGTTATTTTCCAGATCGGGCGCAGGTGGGCGGCGACGCGCTTGTCCTTGGCCGGCGCGGTGGCCTGGACGCTGACTTCGGGCAGCGTGGCTTCGATGGCAGCGACGTCGCCGGCCATCAGAACGGCAGGCCCAGGTTTTGGCCCAGGTCGGAGATTTGACCGCTGACGTTGTCCATGAGCGAGCCGAGTTCGCCCAGGTTGTCGCCCAGCATGTTGTCGAATGCCTTGATGGCGTCTTGGTCGACGCGGCGCAGGGTGATGGTGAATTCGATGCGGCGGGCGGCGCCGGTGACGTAGAAGAGCGACTTGGTTTCTTGCAGTTCGGTGATGACGAAGGCGCCGTAGATGGTGCCGGTGGCTTCGACCAGCATCCAGGCGAAGCCTTGGTCGGCCATGATGCGCAGCAGGTTGAGGGTGACGGGCAGGCCCTTGAACTCGGGCACGACCACGCCCTGCAGGGTGATGGTGTCTTCGCCAGGTCCGAGGTATTGCACGGCGTCGCGCGCGCCCACCAGGGGCTGGCTGGCGTGTTTCCAGGTGGTGCGGCGCTGCAGTTCCTGGTAGCTGAGTGTTTCGAGGCTGAAGACGAAGAGGCCGAGGCAGAGCATGGCGGTGGTCCTGCGCGGGTTACCCGTTGTTGTAGTCGACGAAGGCGCGGGCGGCGCGGGCTTGCTTGTCGCGCTCGCGGCGGTCCAGTTCGGCGCTGATGGCGCGGGCCAGGGCCTGGGTATCGGTGCCCGGGCCGGCGTTGATCTGGATGGTGACGGTGTCGCCCTGGATGACGATGGGCGCGGCGCGGCCGGCGCCGGCCGATAGCGGCGGCCGGGTGTCGAACGAAGTGGCCATGGCCGGCATGCCGACGGCGGTGGCGCCGGCCAGGCCGAGCGCCGCGGCGCGCAGCAGCGGCCGGGTGCGGTCGATGCCGATGGCGGCGCCTTCGCCGACGTTGCGGCCGGCCTCGATGAAGACGCGCGACGGGCTGTGGATGCCGAGCTTGTCCTTGAACCAGCCGATGGCGCCGTCCGCCGCGTTTCCGATGGCGTCGCGCACGGCGGCGAGCTTGCTGGTGATGCCGTTGACCAGGCCGGTCATCATGTCGGCGCCGGCCTGGAGCATGCGGGCGGGGAGCGTGAGCATGAAGGCGAGGACGCCATTCCACAGATCGGAGAAGAAGCCCTTGATGGGCTGCCAGTATTTGTAGATGAGGAAGGCGGCGGTAGCGATGCCGGTGATGGCGAGGCCAATGGGCGTGGTGAGCAGCGCGCGGCCAAGCCAGAGCACGGCGGTGCCGGCCATGCGCAACCCGGTTCCCAGTACTGTCAGCAGTGGCGAGAGCGCGGCCGCCTTGATGCCGAACAAGCCCAGGCCGTAGCGCACGACCGCGAAGGGGCCGAGCAGCGCCGCCAGTGCGATGGTGAGCGCGCCGAATCCAGCGGTGAGCAGGCCCAGCCACAGCACGCCCTTGCCGATGTACGTGGCCATGACGGGATTCTGCTTGGCGAATTCGGTGATGCGCTGCATGGCGTTGGCTGCGGAATCGAGCAGGCCGATATAGGTTGGCAGCAGGGCGGTCCCGGCCTGCTGCATGGCGTCGTGGAAGCGTGAGAGGGTTTCGACTTCGCGGCCGCTGACGATGTTGCGGGCCTTCTGGTCGAGGGACTGGATACCGTCGGCGCCGGCGTTGAGGCGCGCGTTCTTGCGGATCTGGTCGCGCTGCAAATACATCTGCGCGAACAGGTTGGATGCCGTTCGATTGCTGAAAATGCTGCCGATGGTGTCGAGGACCTGGTTCTTTTCGGTGATGCCCTTCTTTGCCAATGCTGGCAGCAGCACCTGTTCCATCCACTCGAATTGGTTCTCGCGGAATAGGTCGCTTCCCTTGAGTGCGCCGGGGTTGAGGTAGGAGACTTGGCCGACCTTGTCGTGCTTGACCTTGCTGGGGTCTCCGATCAGGCCCAGGGCCTCGATGTTCTTGGCGGCGCGCTTGGTGGTCCGGCCTTGGTAGAGGTTCTGGTAGGCCGACATGGTGGCCGTGCCGACGCGGTTGCCGCCCATTTCACTGATGAGCGCTTCGAGTTGGTAGTACATGGCTGAGTCGCTGAGGCCCTTGGCCGCGACGCCACCGGTCTTGATGAAGTTGAGCCATTCTTCCGGCCCGATGCGGCCGCCCGTTGCAGTGATAACGCGCTGGACCATGTCTGCCTGCCCCTTGAACGCGCTTTCGCTGGCCAGGCCGCCCCGTAGTTCGATGACGCGCAGCATGTCGAGGAACTTGCGTTCGTTGTCCGCGCCTTCGGCCTCGCCGAACATGGCATGGTTGGCGAATTTCATCTTGGCCAGGGTGGGCATGACCATTTCGGCATGGTGCACGTCGGCGAAGGCGGTGGTTGCGTCCAGCATCAGCCCGAGGTTGTCGTTCATGCTGGTGCCGAAGGTTTTCATCTGCTTGGCGTAGCGGATGGCGCGGTCGGTGTCTTCCTTGCCCAGGCCCAGGGCGGCAATGCGCTCGGTAACGGTGTCGTAGCTGCGGATCTGGTGCAACGGCTCATTGACCGCCCGGCGCACGCCGTAGGCCGCGCCCAGGCCACCGGCGCCGGCCACGGCGAGGTGCCCGGCGGTGGCGCGGGTGCGGTCGAGCCGCTGGCCGAGGTCGGCGCGGCGGGCATTCATGTGGGCCAGGGCTTCGAGGCGGGATTTCTGCTGCGCGATGGCCGCGGTGGTGGCTTGGACTTCGGCCTTGAGGCGGGACTGATCGGCGGTCAGGTTCTTGATGCCGGTTCCGGTGGCGGCCGCGCGCATCTGCATGAGCTTGGCGCGCTGCTTGTCGTGAGCGGCGGCGGCTTTGTTGACTTCGGCCGTGAGGCTGGTGAGGTCGCCGCGCAGTTTGCGCGCGGCTTCACTGTGGGGGCCGTAGAGGCGGACGGCCTGGCCGTGTGACTGGGTGACGGTGTCGAGGTTGGTGCGCAGCACCTTGAGGGCGTTGGACTGCTGGCCCAGCGCGGCCTGCTGCTTGCGCATGCCGTCGATTTGCCCGAGCTGCCCGTTGAGCAGCTTGAGGGCGTCGCGCGATTTCTTGAGGCTGTCGGCGGTGGCTTTGGATTGTTTGTCGAGGGGCTTGAGTTCGCCCACGGCCTTGGCGGCGCCGGCCAGGATGAGTTTTAGGGTGAGCGGCGTGGCCATGGCGGGGGCGTTTGGGGTGGCGGGTGTCAGTCGTCGTGTTTGCTGGGGGCGTAGCGTTTGCGGGCGCGTTCGCGCCAGGCCATCAGTTCACCGACGGGCATGGCGGCCATGTCGGCGGGGCGCCAGTGGAAGACCAGGGCGAGGTCGGCCATGGCGTCTTCTACGCGGTCTGCAAGACCGATTCCCGCACGGCCTTCTTCAGCAAAAAACTGATGATGTGGCCTCCGGCTTCGGAGAGGTCGGCGGGGTCGAGCCGGGCGCATTCGGGCGGGGTGAGTGTGGGCGTGGTGATGCGCGGCAGGAGTTTGAGGATTTCGTCGGTGTCGGCCTGGTGCAGGCGCTGCAGGGAGAGGCCGCGCAGTTCGCCGGCGCTGGGCTTGCGCAGGGTGATTTCGGCTATGGTGGTGGTGCCGCGCTGGAGGGGGGTGTCGAGGATGATGGTGTTGTCCGCGGGGGCCGGGGTGGTGGCTTCTTCGACGGTGGCGGCGGTAGGGGGAGTGGTGGAGGTCATGCTGTCTGGAATGGGTGAGGTGGTGGATGGCGAGGGGCGGCCGGCGGCGCCGGCTGGGGTGTGGATCAGACGCCGAGGGCGGCGCGGATGCTGTCGTAGACCTCGGTTCCGTTGACCTTGAAGGACATGCCGGGGACGTCGATTTCGAGGATGTCGGCGCCGTCGATGGAGAGTTTGTAGTAGGTGAGGTCCCAGGTGGCGTCTTCGTCCTTGTTCTCGCCGGCCTGGGCTTCGCCTGGGTTCCATTCGCGCAGGCGACCGCTGATGGCGACTTCGACGGCGCTGACTTCGCCGGTGTCGTCGGCTTGGTAGGCGCCGGCGAAGCGCAGGGAGTTGGCGCCGGCCTTGGTGGCGCCGAACATTTCGATGAGCTGTTGCTTGAGGCCGCCGAGCTTGGCGGCCAGTTCGAGCTTTTCATGGCCGAGGTCGATTGCGACGGTGCCGTGCATGCCGCCGGCGCGGTAGTCCTCGACCTTGCGGGTGATGGTGGGCAGGGTGATGCTGGGGACTTCGCCCAGCCAGCTGTTGCCGTCGGCGAAGACGGCGAAGTTCTTGAGTTTCTTGGGCAGGCCCATGGTGCGGATCTCCTGTTCGTGGTGTGCGTGGCTGGCCTGGCGGATCAGGCGGTTTGAACGGCGGCGGCGAAGTCGGCCAGGTAGTCGTCGGTGATGGTCTGGTAGAAGCCCAGGTCTTCCAGCGGCGGCACGGGGGTGTAGCGGTAGCTGATGCGCAGGCGGCCGGCGGCCAGGCTTTCCTTGCTGTTCTTGGTGCTGTCGATGAAGGCTTCGAAGCCGATGAGGTAGCCGCTGTTGACGAGGTCGCGGCCGGCGGCGTTGATGCTGGCCAGCATGTCCTTGACGAGGCTGGCGGTGATGGGCTTGTCGACGTAGGTGAAGTGGGCTTCGGCCATGGTGTCGGCCAGGACTTGGGCGGTGCGGGTGTAGCTCTCGAAGTAGAACTGGCCGCCCTGGGCTTCGGTGGTGCGGTTGCCCCAGAAGCGGTAGCCGATGCGCTGGATGATGGTGGTGACTTCGAGCGCGTTGAGGTAGCCGGCGTCGCTGCTGGGGTTTTGCAGGTCGAAGAAGACGTCGGCGGTGATGCCTTGCGGGCCGTTGACGACGGCGTTGGAGATGGTCTTGTGCCAGCCGACTTGCTGGTCGAGCTTGGCGCGCAGGCCGAGGGCGTAGGCGACGGCGCTGGAGCGGTCGGCGGTGCTGGTGGTGGTGTTCCAGGCCAGGAAGTCGGGCCAGATGACCATGAGTTCGCGCTTGCCGAACTTGGCGCGGTAGGTGGTGGCTTCTTCCTTGGTGGTGGCCAGGGCGATGCCGTCGGCCTGGCGGGCGGTGATGTAGCCGAAGGCGCGGAGCTTTTCGCAGATGCTGCCCATTTCCACGGCCACGGGCTCGAAGTCGATGCCCGGGGCGCCGATGATGCGGGGCTTGTAGCCAAGTTGGCCCTCGGCGGCGAGCAGGGCCTGCAGGCCGGTTTTGTGGCCGGTGGCGGTGGTGGTGCCGATGGCGTTGGTGGCGGTTTCGGCATCGGTGGCGCCGGGCTCGATGCGCACGACGATGACGACGCATTGCGTCTGCTTGCTGATGGCCTGCAGCGCGGCGGCCAGCGTGCCGGTGGCGCCGGCGGTTTCGACGTAGCTGGACGGGTTGGTGATGAGGGTGGGGGTGTTGACGGGGAAGACGTCGTCATCGGCATCGGGCGCGGTGGCGATCAGGCCGACGATGGCGGTGGAAACGGTTCGGATGGTGGCGCCGCCGGATTCGACTTCGAATACGCGGACGCCGTGGTGGAATGCTTCTGCGGCCATGGTTCAGGACTCCTGATTGCTGTTGGTGCTGGTTGCGATGAGTGCCGCGACGTCGGGGTTGGTGGCGAGGTAGGCGGCGAGTTTTTGGGCGGGGGTGGGGTCGGTCTGGGCGGTGGGGCGGGCGACGAGTTGCCAGGCGTGGCCGTCGAAGCGGGGCCATTGGGTGTCGGGCCAGTGGCCGAGCCAGAGGTAGAAGCCGCCGTCGGTTTGCTGGAGGGTGATCCAGTCGGCGGGCATGGGCTGGCGCACGGCGCCGGCGGGGAGGTGGTAGATGTCCTGGCCGGGCTCGGCGATGGATTCGAGGGCGGGCACGGCGTCGATGAACATGCCGGCGGCGTCGAGCTGGTAGGCGGGGATGCGCGATGGGGTGGATGGCGTGGTCATAGCGCGCGGATGATGGGCACGTAGGCGCGGGTGTTGGGGCGGGCGTGGGTGCCGCCGCTGCTGGCCGTGGTGAAGCTGTGCGAGTGGCTGCCGGCGCTGTCGGTGTTGAAGCTGGTCATGAAGCGGCTGGATGTAGAGATTTCTTCGCCGCTTTGGCTGGCGTTGCCCTGTGCATTGGTGCTGCCGCGGCGCACGTTGTGGAAGTGGTCGCCGGCGCTCTCTGTGGTGCCGGTGTGGGTGTGCGCCTTGTTCTGGCTGTCGAGCGTGGTGCCGACGGCCATGGCGGTGTCTTTGCCGCGGCCCAGGTCGGCGTTGCCGTCGAACAGGGCGCGATCGTCGGGCAGGTTGAAGGTGTTGAAGCCGTCGCCAGCGCCGTAGGTGGTGCCGAGCACGGCGAAGAGGGCGGCGTAGGCGGTGCGGCTGATGGCGGCGCCGTTGCGGATGAGCCAGCCGGTGGGGATGTTGGCGGTGGGCCAGTGCGATGGCATGCCGATGGGGCCGGCGCGGTCGGATTCGGCCTTGCTGTAGACGCCGAGGTTGGTGCGGGCGGTGGCGGCGTTGTCGAGGTCGGACAGATTCTTGCTGCGGACCAGCGGATCGGGTGCGTTGCCGGTGGGCTCGTTCTGCGCGGCGATGAGTTTGGTGCCGGCGGGCCAGGCGGCGGCCAGGGTGAGGCGGGTGGAAAGGTCGGGGTCTTTGGTCCACTGGTCGGCACGCAGGCGCACGCCGTCGGCGTACAGGGCCAGGCCGCGCGTGGTGGTGACGGTGAGGTCGACGATGGTTTGTCCGTCGGCCAAGGTCTGGGCTTCTTCGATGGTGTCGACGGTGACTTCGATGTCATCGGGGTCACCCCATTCGGTGTCGCCGTCGGCGTTGCTGTGCTTCTTGAGTAGCTGGCCGGTGGTACCGCCGGGGATGATGTTGGCGGCGGTGGCGTAGTTGGTGACCCAACCGAGCGTTGCGATGGTGACGTTGGGGTCGATCTGCAGGGCGACGGTTTGCGCGTTGCCAGGCTGGAAGACGATGCGCTGGGTGATGTCGCTGGCCGTGCCTTCGGTGGGCAGCGGCTTGTAGCTGTCGGGCAGGTTGCAGACGGTGTAGAGGTTGCCGTTGCTGTCGATCAGACCGCCTTCGCGGATCCACCAGCCGCCGTCGTCAGCTGGCACGACGGCCTCGGCGATGTACTGGGTTTCGTCGTCGGGCGACTGGTAGATGCGGTTGATGGCGCCGCGCCAGCGCTCGCGCACCAGCTGGGTCATGTCGACGCTGGGGTCGACCGAGTTACCGCCGCCGTCGCCCAGCACCATGCTCACCAGCGTGATGGTGGAGCCGGTGGCCTGCGCCCGCGCGATTTCGCGCAGGCCGGCGGTGGTGTGGATGCTGGAGAAAGCCATGCACCCAATGTGCCGAAGGTTTCGCGCGGGCGCGAGGGGCGGGGCGCGTGGTGGTGGCGGGTACGGGAAGAGGCAAAAAGGAACCCATTTGCCTCGGTCGCCGAGGGCCTCGCTGGCACAGCGGCCGGCGGCTACTTCTCGGTGTTCCGGAATCCGGCAACCGGTCAAGCGTATACATCAATTTATCGGGTCGATCTGGTCGAGGATGTGAAGACCGCTGTTGAGCTGGACCGGTGGATCGATGGCAGGCAAGTCGAACAGTTGCAGGCCGCACTCCCCACAATCGACAGCGTGGAGGACATTGCCTTTGGCGTCGTCGACAAAGACGGCCGCCGGACCTGGCTGGAATCAGACAAGGCCGGCCGCCCCACCGAACGCGCCACAGACCTGATTGCCACAGCAGTGGATATCAAGGGCCGCGCGGCCACTGCAGTCCAGGATGCAGGCCTGGCCCCCGGGCCGCCCGCTGCCGAATCCCTTGCATTTGCTGTGGTCGATGCGGAAAACCGCCGCACCTGGCTGGAGGCCGGCAAGGATGGGCGCCCCACGGCCAGGGCCGCCAGCCTCATTGCCGAGGCCGTCGACATCGATGGCGCGGCCGCGGCGGCGGTTGATACCGCTGGCCTAGGCAACGGCGATGGCGAGGCATCTGGCTTAGCCTTCGCCGTCTGTGACAAGGATGGTCGGCGCACCTGGCTGGAGGCCGGTCTCGACGGCAAGCCCACGCTGCGCGCCGCCTCACTGCTCGGGTCCATGCTCAACCTGCCCAGCGAGGTCCCTGCTCAGTACCGAAGCACCTACGCCGCTACGGCAGTCAAGATCGCCTGCGGCCCCGACATCATCTGCTGGGGCGACTCCATGACTGCGGGCGCCGGCGGCAATGGCACAACGTACCCCAATGTGCTGCAGTCCCTGCTGGCAGCTGCGGGCAGTAGCGCTACGGTGCGTAACGCAGGCGTCGGCGGCGAATCATCTGTCACCATCACCGCCCGCAGCGGAGCCAACCCCTTCATCCTTCTGCCCACCACGGGCGAGATTCCGGCAAGTGGTGGCGTCACGGTGTCGCTGGAGGCGATCAACGGCTATGCACCGGCTCCCCTGTTCCAGGGCACCGGCACGCCGGGCACATCCTTCAGCGGCTACCTCGCGGGCGTGCTGGGAACGCTTAGCCGATCCGAGACGGATGGCGTGAGCACGTACACCTTCACGCGGTCCACAGCGGGCGCCGCCGTCAGCGTGGCACGCCCGCAGCCCTTTCGCACACTGTTTTCGGAGGCCCGGCGCGAGGACATCCAGATCATCTGGATCGGTCAGAACGGCCCCGGCAATGCCCGCGCGATCCAGGATGCCAGGGCCATCATCAATCACTGCAAGGCGCTGGACAAGCGCTACCTGGTCATCTCCAAGCCGGGCGGCACCTCCGCTGCGGATGTCGACGACGCGGCATTCTTCGCCGAGTTCGGCCGCCGCTTCATCCCGATCCGTCAATACATGGTCCGCTTCGGCTTGGCCGATGCGGGCATCGAACCCACAGAGGGCGATCTCACCGACATCGCTGCGGGGACGGTCCCGCGTTCGATACGGGTGGACTCAGTCCACTGGATCGCCGCTGGCTACACGATTCTCGGAAACCTCATTTATCAACGCCTCAACGAACTTGGATGGGTATAACCATGAGCCGCTTCATTCGCCTCGACATCGAGCTGACCGACAAAACCGCCCCGAAGGTGCCGACCATTGACCCCATCGAAACCGATGGAAGCATCTTTTTGTGGGATGCGGCCATTGCGTCCCTTGAGGCCGTTCCCGCCAACGGTGTGCATATGGCCAACCAGCTATTGGATCTGGGGCAAGCCACAACGGGTACAGACACTTATTTCTTTGCGACATCAAACCCCTCGACTCCAGCTGCGTCACTGTTCACGGAAGTCACCGCCAAGGGCGGCATCCATGTCCTGCCCTCGCAAGTCAATCAAACCGGGTCGAACGAGGCCTGGCGTATGGCCTCTAACAGTAATCTGACCGCTTGGCTCAACAGCCACCCGGACAAGTCTCTGTATGTCAGCGTGTGGCGGCGGATCACTCGCGCAAAAGTCGCCGGAAAAATCAGCAGCACGTTCCATCAGGCGATGAACACGACGAACTATCGCTGGCACATGCAGGGAGGAACACGGCTCTATCCTGAAACGATCACCGAGCTTCGGAGCACCCCTGCCGGGTCTGATGAGCTGTCCAGCAACGTGGGGCAGCCGAGCATCCGCAATGGCCGTGTGGACGGCAGCCAGGGCACAGGCGTGACCAGTGTTTCATATCCGGTGGAGCTGGGGTCAGGCACATTCGGAGCGTGGGCGGGAACCGCCTTGAATTCGTCCCCCGGCATGGTCATCTACCGCCTTTACCTCGAAGACCTCGATCAATCGGGCCGCACCTACGAAGAGGTGGACGCCATCGACTATGCGCTGTTCCAGGCCGCATTCGCCGAGGGCGGGAAGTTCCATGGGGATACCTGGACGGATCCGGCGACGTTCCCGTGAGCTATTCTTGCCGCATTTGGAGGTTGCATGTCTATCGATGACACCCTGTGGATACGGTACACAAAGGGCGGCAAGAAGATGCTCGCGCTTATTGATCAACCTGCCCCTATGTCGAATCAGGCGCGGCGGGGCGCTGCACTGTCCCAGTTGCTGCGATCGCATCCAAACGTTTTTGGGTGCGAGAAATTGGAGGTTCTGGAGCGCCTTGCCGCTGAAATGGGCTACACCGATATCACGGTCGGGGTCGGCACGCCGCCGAGGCTGAACGATCAACAGCCGTAACGGCACCATAGGGAATCAGCACAGCCCGCCGGATGGCTGTTAGATTCCGTCCGTCGCGGTCCAAGCGGTAAACGCCCGCTTTCTCCCTCCCTCCTCCGTGCCTCGACATTTGGCCCGCCTCGTGCGGGCTTTTTCTTCACAGCACGCGAACGATTGTGCGGGCTTTTACTTACCTTACAAGCGCGCAACCCGCTCAATAGCCGCGCTCAGGATCGGTGCGATGCCGCGCCGGACCGTCGCGCTCAGGTGCACAGAATCGAACAGGATCGATCGCGGGTAGAGACCCGATGCAATGTCGGCTTGGTCCTGTGCATATCCACTCGCTGACGGGTCAGTGATCCCGTATTTTGCGACCGCCGGCTGAATGTCCACGACATGCACCGATCCGTATTTCGCGGCGATTGCGTTATACAGGTTGGTCATGTCGTTGTAGGTAGTGGTGTCGACAAGGCCAGCAATCTGCCCATTGCGAATCCACAGCCACCGGTTGTGCCCAAGCGCAGCGACGATCTGTGCAATGTAGTCCAGTTCGATTGCATACTGCCCGTTCGTGTGGTCGTTCGGCGAGCCATCCCACATCACCAGCGTATGCGGAAGACGTGCGGTATCGCTCGTGATCCGGGTGACCATTTCGGCCATCGTGGACCCGCCGACGCCGGTGTTTACGACCGTATAGCCGAGGTCCTCCAACATCAGCCCAATGCCCGTGGAGCTGTTGCCGCTGTAGCTGTCGCCTTCTGGCCGGACGATGGTCTTGATGCTGCTGGTTCGGCGCTTCATCCACGCCAGCGATTCGCAGCCCGACAGGATGCGGACCGAGCTGATCGTGCCGCCGAAAGCCTCGCCGGTATAGCTGCGGCCGATTCGGAAATTGTAGAAGCCCACGCACCCCACGAGATCGATTGCCGCGCCCTCCCCATTCACCGCGCCCATCATCTGCGTGCGGCTCAGGCCGGCGGCGATTTTCATCGTTGCCCCGGCGGCCACGGTTCCGATCTGAACATCAGTCGCCACTGCCACACTGCTGCCATAAGCGACGTTGTGCAGCAGATAGACCGAACCTCCACTGCGCAGCTCGATGCGCCACCGGTGATACTCGCTGCCGATGTCGCCCTGCGCAATTACCTCGGTTGTCTCCGGCAGCGCGGCCGGAGCAACGCATTCCATCTCCAGCGTCATGTTGCCATTCGGGAAGCTGAGAGCGGGCCACACCTCGTGTAGTTGCGGCACGCTCCAGTAGCTCGTGCGCACCGCCGTGATCTTGCCGCCCACCCACGCCTGACCAATGATCGGGCACCCGATGCACGACAGCGTGCGGCCCGTCGTATTGGCCGCAAGCGCACTGCTGACGCCGGTGCCAAGCGCTGCATTTGCGTTGGAGATCATGGCGCGAGCGGATGCCGAAGAATCAGTGTCTTTAGCATACAGCGACAGCTGCACGGCTCGGCCCGCCATTCCTACCAGTCGATGCGAGAACGACCCGGGCGACGTCGATGTTCCAAGCGCCAGCACGCCGTCCGTGATCGTTCCCGAGGCGTTGGTGACAGTCTCGAACTCGGACATCGAGCTGATCAAGTTGTCGTTGGACACATAGCCGTCCAGCGAGTACGTGTCGCCCGAAATCGAGCCGCCAGCTGCTGCAAGAAGATCTGACTGCGTTGGGTAGAGCGTCCCGTTGAAATAGTGCACACCAGCAGCGCTGACGAAATACGGGGCGCATGCAGAGTCAGCGCTTGGCAGCAGCAAGTCGTCGACCGGTCCGGTCACCGTAGTACCCGCAACAAGCCCAGCAGCCCTCATCGCGTGCTGCAGCCCAGCGACAAGCGGTGCAACGCTTCCACCGGCGAGCGCAACGCGGGCATTGTCAATGTTGGCCCGCACAGGCACGTAGCTGTCACCCATGTCCGGCAGCAGCACAACGGATGTGATGTATTTCGACGCCCACGGGACTCCGCCATCGGATGCCAGGTTGATCGTATTGACGCTGGCCAAAGCCGAGCGCAGCAGGCTTGACGTGCCGCCCGCATAGACCACTGCGATTTTGTCGGAGGTTCTGCTGCCAATGTCTGTGATGTCGATGCTGACCGCATCAGCGGAGCGGGTGCCGATGCACGGGCTGGACGCTACCGCTCCGGTCTCAACCTGGGCATGCCATATGTTGATCCCAACCGTTCCGCTGGTCTTGGTGTAGTTGCGGTCAGCGTACGTCGTGCCGGATGCACCTTGCAGCAAGATCGAGCAGGTGGCTATGCTGACAGCGGTAAACGTCACAGATGCGCGATACCAGCCGTTTGCCAGCGCCTCGACCGCTACGGTGGTTCCGCTGACGCCGGCCGCGAGGGTGATCGTGCCGGCACTCAGGTCCACCGCGCCGCAAGCCTCAGCAGACATCCCCGCACCGCTGACACGCAGCATTGCAGCCGGACGTCCGCCCAACTTGAAATGCACGGACGCGGTGTATTGCTGCCCTGCGGCCGGCGTGAACGACCACTGCAGTACACCCTGGGATGCACTCTCGACGATGCTGTACGCCCCCGAAGAGGTGCCATTTGGCGTGGTGCCCGAGTACGCGGATACCGTGGCGCTGGGGCTACCGTAGGGGCTCCAGGAAGTGAAGGCGCGTGGGTATGTGCACAAATTGGTCGCCGCGCTCTCGATGATCGCGCCACGATCCGTGAATCGCAGTTTGTTGGCCGCAAAGGTCTCGTAGACACCTGCCTTTGTCAAAGCCAGAGCCTCAGTCTCCCGCGAAACCACAAACTGCACGAAGTCATTGGCATCGGCATGGTGCTCAGTTCCAAGCCGGAACCGGCCCTCCGGAAAGTTGAACATCAAGCCGGAAGAAACAAACGCCGCGATCTGCGCTCCATCCTCGTAACCCAGATCGCTGGCTTCTCGCACCGACAGCGCTAGAGCCGCATCGCTGCCTGAAATATCAGAAACCGTGGCCTTGACGGCCTTGACCTCCCACCCATCAGCCCACTGCCAGGCGAACACCAAGCCATCACCGACGCGCTTGAAAACGGATGCATACGCTAGATCGTCCGTCGAATTCGGCAGGATCGTGCACAGCTTTCCGTCCTCGACGCCGGTCGTCTGATCGAGGGCCATGGCCTTGGTGGCAAATACGTTCCCTTGTGCCGCAACGAGCTGCGCTGCGGCTTCTGCTTTCTCCTGGGCCTCCAACACGATTCCCACTGCCCCTGAGTTGCGCAACTCTTCGTTGATCTTGCGCAGGTTGGGCATGGTGCCGGACTCGGTTTCGATGTCGCCGGCGGGGTCGTTGATGAATTTGTGTAGGGTGTCGACGCTTTCGCCGAAGGGCGCGACTTTGCCGTCCAGGGGTGAGGTCATAGGTCGGTGGGGATGGAGAGGTTTGCGGGCATGGCAGCGACGATGGCGTTGACGGTGTCGACGGCTTCGCCCGTGGCGTCGTAGCCGTTGACGGCGCCGTCGATCATGAGATCGAGGGCGCTGGTACCGTCGAGGTAATGGGGGGTGCCGTCGCTGACGGTGGCGGTGGTGCCGGTGAGGGCGATGCTGGCCATGGCCAGGCTGTCGGTGGAGCGGATGGCGATGTCGACGCCGGCGAGGTGGGAGCGGAGGTTTTTGTAGCGCTCTGCGACGTTGCGGATGGTGGCCAGTTGCTGCTGGTTGAATCCGAGCTGTTCGGCCTCGATGCCCAGGCGGAAGGTGTAGGGATCGGCGGCCGGGGTTTGCTGATACCACTCCTGCACGGTGGCCTGCAGGCCCATGGCGGTGATGGCGCTTTGCACGGCGCCGTAGGTGCCTTTGTAGCGCTTGACTTGGATGGATTGGGCGATGACGTCGCGCTTGACCTGGGGGGTCCAGGTGTCATCCCATTCGTCGACGGCGTAGGCGTAGGCGAGCCAGGGGAGCAGGGCTTCGGGGCAGGTGTAGGGGTTCCAGACGCTGCGGATGGGCGCGGGGATGTCGCTTATGTTGGCGACGACGAGGGCGGCGGCGCGGTCGAGGTCGGTGGCGTTGGGGGGCAGGAGGGTGGCGGCGTTGGTCATGCTGCGACCTCGGCGGTGATGTTGATGGCGGTGCAGTAGGCGGCCTGGCCGGGGCTGAGATCCATGTCTGCGGTGGGTTCGACCAGGGTTGCGCGCAGGACGCCGGGCTGGTGGAGGGCGCGGTAGATGCCGCTGATGCTGGGGTCTGCGTCGAGGCGGTGGACGCTATCGGCGTAGGTTTGGGCGGCATCGAGGGCATCGGTTTGTACGACTGCCGGGTCGCTGCCTTTGTCGACGTAGATGGTGGCTTGGATGGTGTAGCCGACGATGCTGCCGGATAGCACGGTGACGTGGTCGGTTAGGGGGCGGACGGTGTCTTCGGCGAGGGCGGCGCGGACTGTTTCGAGCAGGTCTTCGCTGGCGGTGCCGTCGCCGGTGCGGGAGAGGATGTAGACGGTGACGTAGCCGGGTTCGGGGCTGGTGGCCGAGACGTCGAGGACCTGGCCGCTGGCGGATTTGGCGTGGTAGATGTAGCTGGCGGTGCTGCCGGCTGTGGTGTAGGAGTCGAGGCTGAGCAGGATGCGTTCGCGGAAGTCGTCGTCGGATTCCATGACGGCTTCGACGGGCGGGACGGCGGTGCTGTCGGCCGGGGTGATGACGAGGCGGGTGACGTTGTAGCCGTAGTTGATGGCGAGCTGATCGATGTCGCTGCCCTGGGCCTGGGCGAGCATGACGGCGCGGGCGGCGTCGTTGACGCGCTGGCGCAGCAGCAATTCTCGGTAGACGGCGACTTGCAGCCACTTGGCGAGGGGTTCGGATTCGAGGGCGAGGGTGGCGGTGATGGTGGCCTGCTGGTCGGTGGGCATGGCCGCGATGAGTTCGGCCTTGCGGGTGGCGAGCAGGGTTTCGTAGTCGAGGGACTCGATGATGTTGGGGGCGGGGATTTGGGAGAGGTCGATCATGACGTGGCGCCCCCGAGCGTGACGGTTTGCGTGGTGCTGGCGGTGGCGGCGACGTCCTTGCGGGTGATGGCGAGGCGGGCGCGGCCCTGGGCGTCGATGGCGAATGCGACTTTCTGCACGGTGGTGCGAGGTTCCCACTTGGCAATGGCCTGGGCGCTGGCGGCGATGAGGCGCAGTTGGTTTTCCGGAGTGGCGGGATAGTCGATGAGCTGCGGGATGTAGCTGCCGTAGTTGCGGCGCATGACGCGGGTGCCGATGGGGGTGGTGAGGATGTCGGCGATGGACTGGCTGATGTGGTCGCGGCGGCTGATGGTGCGGCCGGTGGTGTTGGATATGCCGGTCATGCGCCGCCCCCGGGTGCATCGGTGTTCTGGCTGCCGCGTTCGATGCCGCCGTGCGTGTGGCTGGACAGGCTGATGCCGGCGGCGATGACGTCGACGGTGGTTTCGATGGTGCCGGTGATGACGGCGGATGCGCCGCCGCCTTCGCCGGCCTGGCCGGTCATGCCGGACTGGTAGGCGAACGGTCCGCGCACGGTGCAACTGCCGAGGATGTCGGTGTGGGTGGCGTCGAGCGTGGCCAGGTCGGTGATGACGCGGACTTCGGCCGGGGCGGTTACCGTGGCCTTGCCGCCAGCGGGCAGGGTGACGGCCATGGCGTGGGCGGCGTGGTCGTATTCGACGACGGCGCCGTCGGGGTATTTGGTGACGGTTTTGCCGGGCGAGTCGCTGGGGGCCGGATTGGATGCGCTGGAGACGCCGGGCAGCACGTAGGCGCCGCCGAGTTCGCCGCTGGGGGAAAAGCAGATGACGGGTTCGCCGACGGTGGGTGGGTTCCAGGTTCGGGTGTCTCCGGCGCGCAGCTCGATCCAGGGCCGCCAGTCGGTTCGGACGCCTGGGCTGTCGTCTTCGCCGTCGACCAGTTGCACGCGGACGAGGGCGGGCACGGTGGTGAGGTCGACTTCGGCCACGGTGCCGGTGCGCACGATGTTGTGCAGGCGGCGCAGCAGGTCGGCGAAGGGGGCGGGCGAGTGCATGCCCCGAATGTGCCGGGGCTTTCGCGCGGGCGCGAGGGGTGGGCGATGTGGTGGCGGCGGGGACTGATGCCGGGTGGTATCAGCCGCCCATGGTGATGTGGCGCAGCAGGATGTCTGTGATGGCTTCGACGTCGTGCGGGCTGAATCCGAGCAGTTCGCGGCGTGCGTATTGGACGGTTGGGGACTTGGGTTGCCGCCAGTCGACCTTGTCGCGCATGCCGTATTGGTGGACGCGGGCGATGCGGCCGGCGCGGCCGGCGATGGTGAGGGTTGCGGTGCTGGGCGTGCTGGCCTTGCGCAGGTATTTGGCGGCGGCGAGGCGGGTGAACATCTTGCGCCGGATCTTGCCTTTGCGGTCGCGGATGCGGGCGCCCTTGGGGCGGGGTTTGCGCGGCTCGAATTCGGTGCCGTCGGGGTTGTGCTGGGCGGCGATGCGCTCGGCCTGGCTGCGGCGCAGGTAGGTGGCGACCTCGGCCATGGCCAGGCGGCGGCGCGCGGCGGAAAGGCCGCTGATGAGTGGGGAGGCCCAGGTGGCGAGGTGGGTGAGGTCGGCCATGGTCAGGCGGGCGGTTCGGATATGGGCGTGACGTGCCATTCGGCGTCGAGGTCGACCATTTCGGCGACGTGGCCGGGCAGGGCGAGGGTGGGCTCGCCCACGTGGTAGGTCTGCAGGCGGTTGACGCCGTCGATGGTCTGGCCGGTGACGCGGATGGATTCGGACAGGTCGATCTGGATTTCGATGTTGGCGGTTTGGTGGTTGAGGATTTCGGCCTCGAAGCGGAAGGCCTTGTCGGCGGTGGCGGGGTTGGTGAAAAGGTCGGGCTGGTTGGTCTTGATCCAGGCTACGAGGGGGACGATGGCGACGTCCGGGCTGTCGTTGAAGTCGACGAGGCCGATGATGACGGTGTAGCGGTATTCGAACGAGAGCGAGGGGGTTCCGGTGGACGTGATGCCACCGTGCTCGACGAAGATGGAAAGGCGCTCGGGGTTGGTGGCGAGGTTGGGGATGGCTTTTTCCAGTAGCTCGCGGATGAGGGCGGGCTTTTTCATGGCTGGTCGGCCTTGGCCGGCGTCAGGGCGCGGTCGGCGCGGATGGTGTCGGCGAGGAGCTGGATGCGGTTGTCGCGGTCGACAACAGTTGCCCGGAGGTCTGCGACCACTTGTCGGCCATCCGCAAGACTGGCGTCGAGTCGGGCTGCATGGCTTGCAAGGCGCTCGCGCTCAGCTTCGCTGGCCTGGGACATTGCGCGGTATTGGGCGGCGCGGGTTTCGGCGCTGCGCTGCAGGCGCAGAGCATCAGCGGCACGAGCAGCGTGGTCATGGGCGGCCGTGGCTTGCGCAGTCTGGTAGCGGTCGACGGCCTGGGTTGATGCGGTTGCATGGTCGGCTTCCTTGCGGCGGTTGGTTTCGGATTGGTCCACGGCTGCCGTGGCCTGTTGTGCGGTGGCTTTGTCCCAGCGCTGGGCGACTGCCGCGGCGCCGGCACTGTGGCCGACCCAGTAGCCACCGGCGGCCGAGATGGCGGCGAGGATGATGGCGGCGGCGAGGGTTGCGAGGATGTCTTTCATGGGGCACCTTCGAGGCATAGCGTCTGCTCGGCAGCGCGGCGCTTTGTCAGGCCTGGCAATGGCACGGCCACGCCGGCGATGCGGGCTTTGTTCCAGCGGGGCAACTGCCGGCATGCGGCTGCGATGTTGCCGGCCTTGAGCAGGCGCGCAGCGGTGGATGCGGCAGGTTTGCAGGCGATGGTGGGGCCGAGGTTGTAGACGGCATCGCCGAAAGCAGCGAGCACTTTTTCTGGCAGGCCGGGCTGGCAGCGCTCGACTGTTGCGATGGCGGCGGCCATGTCGGCGTCGAGATGGGCGCGGCATTGGGCCAGGGTGTAGGCCTGGCCTTTGACGACGTCGGCGCCGGTGTGGCCGTAGCAGACGGTGAGAATTCCGGGTGGGTCGTAGTAGGCGACCTGGCGCAGTCCTTCTGCCGGGATGGCCAGGGCCACCGCCGCAGCCGTGGCGCTGGCGATGAGGGCGGCGCGCGACTTGGGCTGGGGCTGGGCCATTACGTGTTGCCCGATGTGTCAGCCGATTCGAAGAACTGCTGCACGTTGCGCACGACGATGAGCAGGACGGAGCTGACGGTGTAGACCCAGGCGGGCAGCTCGACGATGCCCTTGACGCGGAGGATGCTGTCGATGACGGACAGCAGCATGATGGCCGCGGCGATCTGGACGGAATAGAGGCGGTAGGACTGTTTCCAGCCGGCGATGAGCTTCATTTGACGGGCTTTCGGTTGGTGTTGAGCCCCAGGGCGTATTCGGCGTTGCCCATGCGGAATTCCATGACGGTCATCTGGGACTGGATCTGGTTGAGGTCGGCCAGCTTCTTGTTGACTTCGGCGAGCTGGCTGGCGATGTTGCGCAGTTCGTAGGCCTGTTCGGCGGCACCGGTGGTGCGGGCTTCGAGGGCGGTGATGCGCTCTTCGTTGCGGGCGCCGCGGTTGTCGACCTTGAGCGCCCAGCCGGCCATGAAGGTGCACGCGCTGATCGTGATGCCGATGAGGTAGGTGATGGGCACTTTGGTGTCGAGGAAGCGGGGCTTGTGGAGGGGATCGGTCATGGCGGTCAGTCCCACAGGTTGATGGTGGCCACGGTGGGCTGCGAGGACGGCATGTCTGGCAGCACGACGGCCTGGCCGATGGGCAGGGTGGGGCCGAGGTCGGCCAAGCCGGGGTTGAGTTCGTAGACGGCTTCCGTGACGCCGGCGGTGGTGCCGAGGTGGCGCAGGCAGAGCAGGTCGACGGTGTCGTTCTGCTGGGCGATGACGGTGGTGGCCATCAGATCAGTTCCACGGCGAGGCGGGTGGTGCCGATGATGTCGCGGATGGCCCAGGTGGCGTCGCGGCGATGCTGTTCGGCCTGGGTGTCGCGGTTTTCTTCCTGATCGTCCTTGCGGGCACGGCCGGTGGTGTCGTAGTCGCTGTAGCGCTCGATGAGGTTGGCTTTGGCGTGGCACTGCACGGCGCGGGTGAAGCGCTGGACGTGGACGGATGTGCCGTCGACGGTGGCGGCGGGGACGCTGGCGAGGGTGGCATGGCCTTCGGCGATGCGCTGGTCTGCCCAGGCCTGGAGTTGGGCGATGGTGGCTGCGATGGCCTCGACGACGGCGGCTCGCAGGCGTGGCGGGGTGGTGGTGCCGTCGAGGCGGACGGCGTCGCGCATTTCGGCGAGGTCGATGGCCGGCCAGAAGGCGCCGGCGGCGATGGTGCCGAGCGGGGCCGGGTCGCTGGGCGGCGTGGTGCGCACAAGGGGCGGGGCTGCTGCGATGAGGGACATGGCTTGGGCTCGGCGGGTGGATAGGTGGGCGGTGGCCGTGGTGCGTTGTGGTGAGGGCTCAGCCATTCACGCGGCACCACGGGCCGCCCGGCACGTGGGGGTGCTGGGTTGCGCTACTTCTTGCGGGCGGGCGCGGCCTTGGTGGCGGCCTTGCGCGCGGCTGGCTTGGCTGCTGTCTTGGTGGCAGCGGCGGCGGCCTTGCTCGGGCGGCCACGCTTGTGGTCGGCCTCGGGCTCGGAAGTGGCGGGGGACGGGGTGGCGGTTTCGGTGGCCGGGGTGTTGGCGGTTTCTGCGGCGGATGTGGTGGCCTTGGCCAGGGTGCGTTCGATGCGCTCGATGTCTTTCTTGACGCCGGCGTTGGAGTCGAGCTCAAGCGCGCGGGTCAGGCGTGACAGCGCTGCTTGCAGTGTGAGCTTGGCAATCGCGGACAGATCGGGTTCGTCGGCAGTCTGGACTTTGCCGAGCATGGCGTAGGCGATGGCTTTGTGGAGTTTGGCGCGGGCCTGGTCGGGGGCATCTTGTTCGCGGGTGATGTCGTAGGCCTGGCCTAGCGTGAAGACGGTATCGGTGCGCTTTGCAAATGCGTCAGCTTCGTCGAGGGGGAGCAAAGCTTTGTTGCCGTTGGCGTCTGTGCCAATGGTGAGCGGCGACCACTGGCCCTTGAGGTAGGCGTTTGAAATCTCGTCGATGACGATGGCGGCCGGGCTGCGCTTGTAGTCGTCGGCCATGGCCATGTTGTTGGCGATGACGTAGGCCGCGATGCGCAGGCCCAGGGCGTAGGCGCCGGCGTCGAAGCACCAGACCATGACGGTGGTGAGCACCTGGTCCTGGGCGCCGTTGCCCTTGGCGATGGCGGTGTCGATCCAGTCGAGGTAGTCGGGCAGGAATTGGGCCTTGATTTCTGCGCGGCGTTCGTGGGATTGGATTTGGGTGAGCAGGTTCTTGTGGCGGGCCAGGGCCGTGCGCATGAGGTCGTAGCCGCTGCCGGTGAGTTCGGCGCCGTAGGGGGTGGCGGCCTGGGCCTTTTCTTGAAGGATGCGATGGCGGTGGCGCTGGGCAGGGCTGAGTGTGCGCATGGCGGTGGTCCGGTTGGCTTGTGGCGGGCGGCTGATGGGCGCGGAAGGGCAGGCTTTATGTCTGCCGATTTCCGCGCCAGTGACCGGGACGGGTGGCGGTTAGGCTTCGATCTCGATGTTTTCGATGAGCACGCCGCGGCCGTAGTCTTCGACGACATAGGCGTCGTTGCTGGACTCGTAGTTCTCGATGCGGTCGCGCTCGGGCACGTCCTTGAGGTTGCGGCGGCGCGCGTCGCGCTGGTAGTAGATCGACAGGTTGTCGAACGTGGTGACGAGGATCTTGTTGTCCGGGAAGTAGGGCACGGTGACGGCCTGCAGGCCGCCGACGCGCTTTTGGCTGATGACGATGTCGCTGGCCAGCGTTTCGGTGGACGGCTGGTTCTGGTTGACCAGCGGGAAGTACTTATCGTGCAGCAGACTGCGGCCCATGATGGCGACCAGGCCGGTATCGCCCTGGTGCCAGGCGTCGAGCAGGGTTTGCGCGTCGAAGACCAGGGCGTCGAGGTTGGCGTAGTCGCCGGCGGCGGAGGTGTCGCCGATGACGACTTTGCCCGCTGCCTTGCCAGCGGCCATGACGTTCTCGGCGGCGTGCTCGCGGTATTGCTGCAGCCAGCCTTTGTTGACGTCCTGCAGGAGCGGGTTGGTTGCGATGTTGGTGTTGGCGGCCGCGCTGGTGCCGTTGAAACCGATGGTCATGCGGTCCAGGGCCTGGCGGCGCAGGATGGTGTCGCGCACGCGGTTCTGGAAGTCGGGGAAGCCAGCCCAGGCGTCGAGGGTGGCGTAGCGGATGAAGGTGTCGGAGTTGGTCTGCACGCACTCGTAGCGGTTGCTGTCGAGCGTGGTGACGTTGCGCGGCTGACGCACGGCGGTGCCGGACGTGTCGGTGCGGCTGGCGATGGGGCCGGAGACGCCGATGCCGACCTTGTCGCCGATTTGCTCAGTGACGGGGATGATGTTGATGCGTTGCAGGAAGGCGCTGGATTCCTGCATGCGGGTTTCCAGCTTCTGCTGGACGCGGGGGTCGACGTTGAAGCGCTGGACGGCGCTGTCGACGCCGTTGAGGGTTGCGATCTGGGCGAAGTAGGCGTCGATGGCTTGGCGGAGGATTTTGCGCATGGTGTGGTCTGCCTTGGGTGGTGTGGCTGGATGGCGTGTTTGGTGACGGAGGGTCAGCAGTCGGTCTTGATGTCGCCGGCGCCGCCGTTGGCGGGCGGCCGGGGGGTGCCGGTGGGCGTGTTGTCCAGGGCGGTGTATTTGTCGGTGAGGTCCTTGACCTGCTTGCTGAGCGTTTCGATGGTCTTGGCCTGGCCGGCGACGGTGGAGCGCAGTGCGGTGACTTCTTCGGCCTGGGTGTTGAAGGCTTCGCCGATGTCGCCGATGGCGTCGACGATGGCTTCCAGGTTGGCATCGGTGGCCTGGGATTTGCCGGAGAACTTGGCGGTGATGGCCTTGAGCTTGTCGGCGAACTTGGCGGCGAGGCTGGCGGTGTCTTCGGGGGCGTCCATGAATTCGATGACGGCTTCTTCGGCGGCGGAGAACAGATCGTCCGGGTGATCCTTGCGCGCCGCGAAGGGATTGACGGTGGCTTTGGCCGCGAATTCCAGAATTTCGGTTCCCAGGCTGGCGGGGCTATCCGTGACGGCCAGGCCAGACAGATAGGCTTTGTCGGTGTCGGCGAACTTGGGCCGGATTTCCATCGACGTGTAGATCTTCTGCCGCTTCTTGGTGAGCGCGATCAGTTCGTCGGTGGGCGAGATTTGCGCGAGCAGGGCGAGTTTCTTCTTGCCGCCGATGTCGATTTCCTCGGTCTTGAGGGCGATGACGTCGCCCATGGCCTTGAAGTCGCTGTTGGGGCTCATGCCGCGGATGTGCTCGATGTTGATGCGCGCGCCGTAGACGTTCGGATCGAAGCTTTTGGCCATTTGCTCCAGCAGCTCGCGGTCGATGACGCGGCCATCGCTGGTTGCGCCTTCGACGCCGATGCGGAAGAACTTGGATACCTGCTTTTTAGGCGTGGTGGACATGGGCTTGGCTCGCTGCTGGTTGAGGTTGATCGCGGTGGTTTTGCGATGTGACCAGCCAATGGTGGACTTGCGTCCGCGCGCGCTCAAGCGGCGAAAAGTGTGGTTGCGGCGGGGACTGATGGGAGTGGTGGCGGGGCTTCGCGCGCGCGGGCAACCTTGGCGGCATGCCCGTGAAATCTGCTGCGCCGAGCCATGCCGGCGGCGCGAAATCCGCCCCGAAAGCGACCCCGAAAAAAGCCGCCGCGCCCCAGCGTGGCCGGGCCGCGCGCGCTGGCGTGCCGGTTGTTGACGGCGGTGCCGGCGGCCTGGTGGCGGGAGCCGACGTCGGCCAGATTGCCACGTTGCAGGCTGAATCGCAACCCCGGACGGCGGCCCGGTTTCTGTACTGGACTGGCTGGCGGATCAAGCTGATCGCCGAGAAGCTGGGCGTGCCGGCGACGACGGTTTACGGCTGGCGTGACAGCGAGAAGTGGGACGAGGCGCAGCCAATCGACCGCGTGAATGGCGCGATCGAGGTGCGGATGATCCAGCTGGTGATGAAGCCGGAGAAGACGGGGGGCGATTTCAAGGAAATCGACCTTCTGGGCCGGCAGCTGGAGCGCACGGCGCGGGTCGAGAAGTACCAGCAGACGGGGCGCGAAGGGGATTTGAACCCGAACATCGCGGCGCGGAATGCGGGGCCGAAGCGGAAGCCGAAGCGCAACGAATTCAGCGATGAGCAGGTGGCGCTGCTTGAGCAGAAGTTGCGGGAGTCGAACTTCCCGTTCCACCAGAACTGGTTTGACCAGCAACTGCAGCGCACGCGCATGGTGCTGAAGAGCCGGCAGATTGGGGCGACGTTTTATTTCTCGCGCGAGGCGTTGTTGTCGGCGGCGAAGGAGGGGAGAAACAAGCTATTTCTGTCGGCGTCGAAGGCCCAGGCCCACCAGTTTCGCAGCTACATCGTGGATTTTGCGAAGGAGGTGGATGTCGAGTTGAAGGGCGAAAACATCAAGCTGGCCAACGGGGCGGAGTTGATTTTTTTGGGCACGAACGCGATGACGGCGCAGTCGTACCACGGGGATTTCTACTTCGACGAGTTCTTTTGGGTGCCGCGCTTCAAGGTCATCAACAAGCTGGCCAGTGCCATGGCGTCACACAAGCACTGGCGCAAGACCTATTTCAGCACGCCATCGGCCATGTCCCATGAGGCTTATGGCTTCTGGACGGGTGATGACCGGAACAAGGGGCGAGCGAAGAAAGACCATGTGCGCATCGACACAAGCCGCAAGGCGCTGCGCGGCGGCGTGCTGGGCCTGGACCGGAAGTGGCGGGACATCGTCACGGTAGAGGATGCGGTGCGGATGGGCTTCGACCTGTTCGACATCGACGAGCTGCGCGAGGAATACAGCGTTGACGAGTTCGCCAACCTGTTCATGTGCATGTTTATCGATGACAGCCTGTCGCTGTTCACGCTGGCGCAGATGCAGGCGTGCATGGTGGACAGCTGGGAGGTGTGGAGCGATGTGAAACCGCTGGCCCTGCGGCCGTATGCACATTACCCGGTTTGGGTGGGTTACGACCCTTCGCACACTGGAGATGCGGCGGCGCTGGTGGTGGTTGCGCCGCCGCGTGTGCCGGGCGGCAAGTTCCGCATCTTGCACCGCGAGCAGTTCAAGGGCGCGGACTTCGAGGCCCAGGCCGAGGCGATCCGGCGGATCACACAGCAATACAACGTGGTTCACATCGGGATCGACAAGACGGGTCTGGGCGAGGGCGTTTATCAGATCGTTCAGAAGTTCTTCCCCGGGGTGAAGGCCTACCAGTACAACATCGAGTTGAAGGCCCGGCTGGTCTTGAAGGCGCAGCAGGTGATTCACAAGGGGCGGCTGGAATTCGACGCGGGCTGGACGGACGTGGCTGCGTCGTTCATGTCGATCCACAAGAAGCTGACGGCCAGCGGCCGCAATGTGACCTATGACGCGGGCCGGTCGGACGAGACGGGCCACGGCGACCTGGCGTGGGCAACGATGCACGCGCTGGACAACGAAACACTGGCCGGCGATGTGATCGGCGGCAGTTCACGCATGGAGATTTTTGGATGAGCAAACGCAAGGGCGGCGCGCTGCGCCGGGTGGTGCGAATGGCGCCGGCGGTGCAGTCGGCCGCGCTGATGACGCAGAGCGATGGCAGCACGGTGGAGGCGTTTACCTTTGGCGACCCAGAGCCGATCAGCCGCATTCGGCTGCTGGACTATGTGGAGAGCATGTTCAATGGGCGCTGGTATGAGCCGCCGATGCCGTGGGATGGGCTGGCCAGCGCGTTCCACGCATCGCCGCACCATGGCAGCGCGATTTTTCTCAAGCGGAATATTCTGAAATCGCTGTTCATTCCGCATGAGCGGCTGCCGGGTGCGACGTTCGGCGCTTGGGCGCTGGATTACCTGGTGTTCGGCAATGCTTACCTTGAGCAGCCCCGGGCTTTTACCGGCCGGGCGCTGCCGCTGCGGCATGCGCTGGGTAAATATGTGCGACGCGGCGAAGATCTGGATCAGTATTTCTTCGTGCGCGGCTGGCTGCAGGAGCATGAGTTTGCGCGCGGCGCGATATTCCACCTGCGCGAGGACGATGTGAATCAGGAGGTGTACGGGCTGCCGGAGTACATCAGCGCGCTGCAGTCGGCCTGGCTGAACGAGGCGGCGACGCTGTTCCGGCGAAAGTACTATGCGAACGGTTCGCATGCGGGTTTCATCCTCTATATGACGGACGGGCAGATCGACAATGCGGATGCCGACGCGCTGCGCCTGGCCCTGAAGAATTCGAAGGGGCCGGGGAACTTCCGCAACCTGTTCCTGCACATGCCCGGTGGCAAGGCCGACGGGCTGAAGTTGATTCCCGTGAGCGAGGTTGCCGCGAAGGACGATTTCGCGGCGATCAAGAATGTCAGCAAGGAAGATGTGCTGGCCGCGCACCGCGTGCCGCCCGGCCTGCTGGGGATCATCCCGAACAATACCGGCGGCTTCGGCAATGCGCCGGAGGCGCGGGCGGTGTTCATCGACAACGAAATCCGGCCGCTGATGCAGCGGTTTCGTGAGTTGAACGAGTGGGCGGGGGAGGAATTGGTTCGGTTTTCGGAGTCGGTTCCGGTTGGGTGAGGTTGATGGGGCCGAAACACGGGGCTAGCATCCATCCCCAGCATCCATCCCAAGTTGGTGCACAATGCGGCGCGGGATTCGAACTCAAGACCCAACGTGAAATTAAAATTCTTGTCCCCAATTAATCCCCTTTTCCCGGCTTAAGGCCAATGTTTATGCGGTAATCGGATTCCGACAACCGGCACCAATGACTCATGCAGGGTTGTGCAGTAAATGCACAACCCTGTTGCTTTTATGGTCGAGTGGGTCGAGGTTCGCCAGTACGAACTGTGGCAAGTGCGAGATGGCAAGAATTGGCTGATCTTGCCCCTGATTTACGGACACCTATCTAAGCGACATTGGCCAGCTCGTACTGCTCTGGGCTGAGGTAGCCCAGGGTCGAGTGCAGCCGGATCCGATTGTAGTCAACCTCAATGTAGTCAAACACATGAGCCTTGGCCTGCTCCCGTGTGGCGAGGTGTTCACCATGGATGGCCTCGACCTTCAGACTGTGGTTCCAACTCTCCATTGCTGCGTTGTCGTAGCAGTTGCCTCTGGCACTCATGCTGGCGATCAAAGCGTATTGCTCCAACAGGGCGCGGTGCTCGCGC
>WNDQ01000018.1 GCA_009912175.1 Paracidovorax wautersii
GCTACGCTGGTTTGCGACGCGCTGCGCATGGCGCTGTTTGCTCGCAATCGGCCTCGGGGAGTGATCGTGCATACTGACCGTGGTAGCCAATACTGCTCGCGCGAGCACCGCGCCCTGTTGGAGCAATACGCTTTGATCGCCAGCATGAGTGCCAGAGGCAACTGCTACGACAACGCAGCAATGGAGAGTTGGAACCACAGTCTGAAGGTCGAGGCCATCCATGGTGAACACCTCGCCACACGGGAGCAGGCCAAGGCTCATGTGTTTGACTACATTGAGGTTGACTACAATCGGATCCGGCTGCACTCGACCCTGGGCTACCTCAGCCCAGAGCAGTACGAGCTGGCCAATGTCGCTTAGATAGGTGTCCGTAAATCAGGGGCAAGATCAGGGTCTGTGGCTTGCATCATGCTCGAGCCCGGCACGCGCATTTCCCATGCGGCGGTGAACCTGGCAGCCACGGTGGGCACGCTGTTGGTATGGGTCGGAGAATCGGGCGTCCGGCTGTATTCCAGCGGCCAACCAGGTGGTGCACGGGCCGATCGCCTGCTGTATCAGGCGCGTTTGGCATTGGATGACGATCTGCGTTTGAAGGTGGTGCGCAAAATGTACGAGGTTCGCTTTGGCGAGCCCGCACCGGCGCGGCGTAGCGTCGAGCAGTTGCGTGGTATCGAAGGCGCACGGGTGCGTGGTACCTACAAGCTGCTCGCACAGCAGTACAAGGTGAACTGGCGAGCGCGCAACTATGACCGTAACCAGTGGGACGCGGCCGACATACCTAATCGCTGTCTTTCGACAGCAACCGCATGCCTCTATGGCATCACCGAGGCTGCGGTGTTGGCGGCAGGCTATGCGCCCGCTGTGGGCTTCATTCACACTGGCAAGCCGCTGTCATTTGTCTACGATGTCGCCGACCTCTACAAGTTCGAGACAGTAGTACCCCTTGCTTTTCGCATCGCCACCAAGTCTCCCAGTGAGCCGGAGCGCGAAGTACGGGTAGCGTGCCGTGACCTGTTTCGGACGGACAAATTGCTGGGGCGCATCATTCCGCTGATCGAAGAAGTACTCGCTGCCGGCGGCATTTCACCACCGGAAGCACCACCCGAATCTGTGCCGCCCGCGATTCCCAACCCGGAAAGCGATGGCGATGCTGGTCACCGGAGCCGCTGATGGCGTTTCTTGTGGTCGTTACCGAAAACATCCCACCGCGTTTGCGCGGACGCATGGCGATTTGGCTGCTGGAAGTGCGCTCCGGCGTCTACATTGGCGACGTTTCCCGGCGCACCCGGGAAATGATCTGGCAGCACCTGGAAGCAGGCTATGAAGACGGCAATGTGGTCATGGCCTGGGCCAGTACAAGCGAGTCTGGCTACGACTTCCAGACCCTGGGCGCGAACCGCCGACAACCCATTGACTACGATGGGTTGAGGCTGGTTGCATTCATGCCAACACCATCCCATTCCGACTAGCAAAGAACTGGTAGATTTTCGAGGCTCGGTTTTTCTGAGGAAAAACAAGAGCTTGAATTTGGGTGTTCCCCACGTACGTGGGGATGAACCGGCGGGGTTACTGAGCGCAAGGCGATGATTGACGTGTTCCCCACGTACGTGGGGATGAACCGGAAATCATCAAGCACCTGCTGACCGGCAAGGAGTGTTCCCCACGTACGTGGGGATGAACCGAAGTGGGCGATGCGCCACCTCCCTGGCGCTATGTGTTCCCCACGTACGTGGGGATGAGTCGTCGATCTCGCAGCGATGCTTTGTCGCGTACATGCCCCACGTGAGTATGGGCGGTGCGTCTGCGGATGCTTGCTGTCTTGCGCTCTAGGCCGAGGCCTGAAACACCCCCGTAACTCAGTAAAAACCCTAGCCCCCAATGCCGAATTCCTCCCGCTCTGCTATAAATCAGTCGCGCTGAATACGTTTTAGCAATTCGATTTAGCTAACCGATAATCAAGTTTCAAGGCGATTACCAGCGAGCTTTCGTCGAAGGGCCTCAGCGTTTTTTCAGGAAATTCAATCGGTTGTGCGGCTCTTGCCTGGTGGCTGTCCTGTTTCGGGGCGGCGGGGCGGGGGCGGCGGTGGAAGTGAGTCATGACGGACAACAAGACGACGGCGGTAACCAAGGTACTGGTGATCGGCAGCATCAACATGGATCTGGTGGTGACGACGCCGGTGGTGCCGCAGTTGGGCGAGACGCTGATGGGCGATGGTTTCGCCACGCATGCGGGTGGCAAGGGCGCGAACCAGGCGGTGGCTGCCGCTCGGCTGGGGGCGCGGGTGCAGATGATTGGCCGGGTGGGGCGCGATGCGTTTGGCGCGCAGCTCAAGGCCGGGCTGGCGGCGGAAGGTGTGGATACACGTTTTGTGCTGGAGACCGAGGGCGTGCCCACGGGCATTGCGTCGATCACGGTGAGCCAGGCGGACAACGCGATCGTGGTGGTGGGCGGTGCGAATGCGCAGGTGAGCATTGCCGACCTGGACGCAGCCGAGTCGGCGTTTGCCGAGGCGGACGTGGTGCTGGCGCAGCTCGAAGTGCCGCTGGCCACGGTCGCGCATGCGGCGCTGCTGGCCGAGCGCCATGGCAAGCCGTTTGTGCTGAACCCGGCGCCCGCGCAGGCGCTGCCGGCCGCGCTGCTGGCGCGCTGCGCGTTGATCACGCCCAATGAATACGAGCTGGCCGCCACGCTGGGCCAGCAGGCCAGCGGCGACGCCTGGCAGCAGCAGCTGGCGCAACTGCCCGGCCGCGTGGCGATGACCAAGGGCCGCGACGGCGCCTATCACGTGTTGGCCGATGGCCAGTTGCACCACCAGCCCGGTTTTGCTGTGCAGCCGGTGGACACGACGGGCGCGGGCGATACCTTCAACGGGGCGCTGGCCGCGTTCTGGCCGCTGGGTGTGCCGGCCGCCATGCGGCTGGCTTGCGCGGCCGCGGCGCTGTCGGTGACGCGTGCGGGCGCGCAGGGCGGCATGCCCACGCGCGCGCAGCTCGATGTGTTCTTGCAGAGCCAGGAGGTCGCCTCGTGAAAAAACTCGGTCATCTCAACCGCGACATCGCCGCCTTGCTGGCGCGCATGGGCCACACCGACGCCCTGGTGATCGCCGATTGCGGCCTGCCGACCCCGCCGGGCGTGCCCTGCATCGACCTCACGCTCAGGCTGGGCGTGCCGGGCTTTGCCGACGTGCTCGATTCCATCCTGGCCGACTTCCAGGTCGAGCGTGCGGTGTATGCCAGCGAGGTGCTGGCGGCCAACCCGCCGGTGGCCGATGGCGCGGACGCGCTGGCGGCCGCGGGCGTGAAGGTCGACTACGTGAGCCATGCTGATTTCAAGGCGCTCACGCACGGTGCGCATGCCATCATCCGCACGGGCGAGGCCACGCCTTACGCCAATGTGATCCTGTATTCCGGCGTCATTTTCTGAAGCGAGATTTCGCCATGTCGGCTTCTGTGACAACTCAGACCACCGCCGCCCCGGCCATGCAGGTCGCCATGCGCGGCATCAGCAAGGCCTTTGGCCCGGTGAAAGTGCTCAACGCGGTGGATTTTTCGCTGGCCGCCGGCGAGATCCACGCGCTCATGGGCGAGAACGGCGCGGGCAAGTCCACGCTGATGAAGGTGCTGTGCGGCATCTACCAGCCGGACGCGGGCAGCATCGAGGTCGAAGGCCGCCCGGCCACGATCCGCAGCACGGCGGATGCCGAAGCGCTGGGCATCGGCATCATCCACCAAGAGCTGAACCTGATCCCGCAGCTCTCGGTGATGGAAAACCTCTTCCTGGGCCGCGAGCCCAGCCGCTTCGGCTTCGTCGACAGCCGCCGCATGCGCGAGCAGGCGCGCCACTGGCTGCAGCGTGTGGGCGCGGGCCACATCGACCCGGATGCCGAAGCGGGTCAGTTGTCGATCGGCCAGCAGCAGATGGTGGAGATCGCCAAGGCGCTGTCGCTGGACGCGCGTGTGCTGGTGATGGACGAGCCCACGGCGGCGCTGACCGAGCGCGAGATCGAGCGGCTGTTCGCCATCATGCGCGACCTCAAGAGCCGGGGCGTGGCCATCGTCTACGTCTCGCACCGCATGGGAGAGATCTTCCAGATCTGCGACAAGATTTCGGTGCTGCGCGACGGGCATTTTGTGGGCGAGCGTGTGATCGCGCAGACCGGTTTCGACGAGATCGTGCACCTGATGGTCGGCCGCGAGATCGGCGAACGTTTCCCCGCACGCACCAGCCAGCCGGGCGCGGTGCGCCTGCAGGTCGAGGACCTGGCCGACGAGGGCAACGTCAGCGGCATCCGCTTTGACGTGCGCGCTGGCGAGGTGCTGGGCATTGCCGGCCTGATGGGCGCGGGCCGCAGCGAAATCCTCAAGACCCTGTTCGGCGTCAACCGCCGCACGGCGGGCACGGTGCGGCTCGATGGCCAGGCGGTGGCGCTGGCCTCGCCCACGGCGGCCATCGGCGCGGGCATCGGTTTCGTGACCGAGGACCGCAAGAGCCAGGGCCTGGTGCTGGGCATGTCGGTGCGCGAGAACGCCACGCTGGTGCACCTGCGTGACTACGCGCGCGCCGGCGTGGTCAGCGCGCGCGCCGAGGGCGCGGCCGTGCAGCAGCTCATCAACGAGCTGCGCATCCGCACGCGTGATGCCGAGCTGGAAGTGGCCTCGCTGTCGGGCGGCAACCAGCAGAAGGTGGTGTTTGCCAAGTGGCTGGCGCAGGCCGCTGAAGGCTCGCTCAAGGTGCTGCTGCTCGACGAGCCCACGCGCGGCGTGGACGTGGGCGGCAAGGCCGAGATCTACGCCATCATCAACCGCCTGGCCGCCGCCGGCACGGCCGTGGTGATGGTCTCGTCGGAGCTGCCCGAGGTGATGGCCATGAGCGACCGCATCCTGGTCATGCACCAGGGCCGTCAGGTCGGTATTTTCGAAGCGCGCGGCGCCACGCAAGAGGCGCTGATGACGGCCGCCACGGGTGGGCAGTAAGTAAAACGCACGCCACCAGTTTCCCCTACAAAAATTTTCATCCAAAGACCGCCATGTCTCCCTCTCAAAAAGCCTTGTTGCAAAAGCTCGGCCCCTTCTTCGCCCTGCTGGTCGTGGGCGTGGGCCTGGCCGCCCTCAGCCCCGACTTCATGACCGTGGGCAACCTCATGAACGTGATGCGCCAGGTCTCGATCAACGCGTTGATCGCCTTCGGCATGACGCTGGTGATCCTGCTGGGCGGCATCGACCTGTCGGTGGGCGCCATCCTGGCCGTGTCCTCGGTCATCACGGCCATGCTGATGAAAGACGGCTGGGACCCGATGCTGTGCACGGCGCTGGGCATCGCCTCGGGCGCGCTCATGGGCCTGGCCAACGGCCTGCTGATCGCCAAGGGCAAGGTCGCGCCCTTCATCGCCACGCTGGGCATGATGACGGTGCTGCGCGGCCTGTCGCTGGTGCTCTCCAACGGCAGCCCCATCAGCGGGCTGGACAGCGACTTCTTCACGCTGCTGGGCGGCGGCTACGTGGCCGGCTGGGTGCCGGTGCCCGTGGTGTGGATGCTGCTGGCCTTTGCCGTGTTCTGGTTCGTGCTGCGCAAGACCGTGTTCGGCCGCCATGTCTACGCGACCGGCGGCAACCCCGAGGCCGCGCGCCTGTCGGGCGTGAAGACCGACCGCGTGCAGATCGGCGTGTACACCCTGTCGGGCATGATGGCCGCCATGGCCGGCGTCATCCTGACCTCGCGCCTGAACTCGGCGCAGCCCAAGGCCGGCACCGGGTATGAGCTCGACGCCATCGCCGCCGTGGTGCTGGGCGGCACCAGCCTGGCGGGCGGGCGCGGCTGGATCTTCGGCACGCTGATGGGGGCGCTGATCATCGGCGTGCTCAACAACGGCCTGAACCTCATGGGCGTGTCGTCGTTCTACCAGCAGGTCATCAAGGGCGCGGTGATTCTGCTGGCCGTGCTGATCGACCGCGCCGGCAAGAAATAAAAAGTGTTCCCCATGCCGGCCTTGCACGCCGGCCTTTTTTGATTGTTCCCTTTCATCCACCCGAGGAGTCAATATGAAACGTTTTGTCCCGACCCTGCTGGCCAGTGTGCTGGCCATTGGCCTTGTGGCCTGCTCCAAGCAAGGCCCGGAATCGACCCCGGCCGCCAGCGGCAGCGCACCGGCGGCTGACAGCGGCGGCGCCACCGTGGGCCTGTCGATCTCGACGCTCAACAACCCCTTCTTCGTGACGCTGCGCGACGGAGCGCAGGCCGAAGCCAGCAAGGACGGCATCACGCTGATCACGGTCGACGCGCATAACGATCCGGCCAAACAGATCGCCAGCGTGGAAGACCTGATCCAGAAGAAGGTCAAGGTCATCCTGATCAACCCGACCGACTCCGACGCCGTGGCCGGCGTGGTCAAGCAGGCCACGGCCGCGGGCATCCCCGTGGTCTCGCTGGACCGCAGCGTCAACGGTGCCGAGGTGGTCTCGCACATCGCCTCCGACAACGTGGCCGGCGGCAAGCTGGCGGGCGAGTTCCTGCTGGAAAAGCTGGGCGGCAAGGGCAACATCGTCGAACTGCAAGGCGTGGCCGGCACCTCGGCCGCGCGTGAACGCGGCCAGGGCTTTCACCTGGCGGTCGACGGCAAGGACGGCGTGAAGGTCGTGGCCAGTCAGCCGGCTGATTTCGACCGCGCCAAGGGCCTGTCGGTGACCGAAAACATCCTGCAAGGCAACAAGGACGTGCAGGGCATCTTTGCGCACAACGACGAGATGGCGCTGGGCGCACAGAAGGCCGTCGAGGCCGCGGGCCTGAAGAACGTCGCCATCGTCGGCTTCGACGCCACGCCCGACGCGGTTGCCGCCGTCAAGGCCGGCACGCTGGCCGCCACCGTGCAGCAAAAGCCCGAGCTGATCGGCCAGTACGGCGTGCAGACCGCCAAGAAGCTGATCGACGGCCAGGCCGTGGACAAGAGCATCCCGGTGCCGCTGGACCTGGTCAAGCCGTAAACCCGACAAGCGGCCGCTGCCTCGGGTGGCGGCCGCTGGCGCGGGGCTGCCTGCCCGCGATAATCCAGGCCACATCCACCGCATTGCTGCCACCATGAGCCCGTTCGCACGCCTGAAGATCGACGACATCGCCCGGCTGGCCCAGGTCTCGCGCACCACCGCCAGCATGGTGCTCAATGGCCAGGCCGAGCGTTACCGCATCGCCCCGGCCACGGTCGAGCGCGTCAAGGCCGTGGCGGCCGAGCACAACTACATTCCTTCCCAGTCCGCGCGTGCGCTGCGCAGCCGCAAGAGCCGCACGCTCGGGCTGGTCATCCCCGAGCTCACCAACTTCGCCCACGCCAGCCTGGCGCAGGCGCTGGAAGTGCAAAGCCGCGCGGCCGGCTACCAGTTGCTGATCGCCACCAGCAACGACGACCCCGAGCAGGAAGGCCAGGGCATCGCCCAGCTCGCCGCGCGCGAGGTCGACGGCCTCATCATCGTGCCCGCCAGCGCCCAGCCGCAGCAGTACCAGGGCTGGCAGACACGCCTGCCGCTGGTCTTTGCCGACCGCCGCATCGAAGGCTCGGGCATCCCTTTTGTGGTCAGCGACGCGGTCGAGGTGGTGGCCGAGTTGACCGCCCAGACCCTGGCCGCCGCGCACGCCGAAGCGGCCGGCGCCGCGCCCGTGGTCGCCTTCTTCGGCGGTCAGCCCGAGCTCTCGCCCAGCCGCGACCGGCTGGCGGGTTTCCGCGCGGCGCTGGCGCGTGCCGGCCTGCCCGAAGCGCCCGGCGCGGTGATCGAGCGCGACTACCGCCGCAGCTCGGGCCAGGCCATGATGGCCGAGTGGCGCGAGCGCCATGACGGGCATGTGCCGCGTGTGCTGTTCACGGGCGGCATCGCGCTGCTCGAAGGCGTGCTGGCCGACCTGCAGGCCAGCCACCTGCTGGGCCGTGCGCTCGACGCGCGCAGCCATCCGCTGCACCTCATCACCTTCGACGACCACCCGCTGCTGGACTGCCTGCCGCTGCCGGTGCTGTCGATTGCGCAGGACGCCGAGGGCCTGGCGGCCCAGAGCCTGAAGACCGTGCTGGCCATCATGCAGGGCGAGCGGCCCGAGTCGGCCTGGGTGCCGGCGCGGGTGCGCCAGCGTCAGGTGCCGTAGCGGTCGTCCAGGTCCTTGTGAAAGTCCAGGTCGACCTGCGCGCAAAAGCCCGCGTAGTCGATCTGCCCCACGCGGCTGGTGCCGGGCGTGCCGTGCGCATGTAAGTCGGCCAGCGCCTGCGAGACCGCATGCACGGCGGTGAACAGCGTGGTCACCGCGTACAGCACCACAGAAAAGCCCAGTTGCTGCAGGTCGGCAGAGGTCAGCCGCGTGGTCTCGTTGCCGTCGACGATGGAGACCACCTTGGGGCCGGGCACGGCACGCGCGACGGCCTCGATCTCGGCGATCTTCTTGATGCCGTCGACAAACACCAGATCGACGCCGCAGTCCTGGTAGTGGCGCGCGCGCCGCACGGCTTCGTCCACGCCCTGCGCGGGCAGCGCGTCGGTGCGGCCGATGACCAGCAGGTCGTCGGCGCCGCGCGCCTCCAGCGCACAGCGCAGGCGCAGGCCGCTTTCAGCCATGTCCATCAGGCGGATGCCGGCCATCTGGCCGCAGCGTTTGGGCGCGACCTGGTCTTCCAGGTGAATGGCCACCACACCGGCCTGCACGTACTCACGCACCGTGCGGTGGATGTTGGAGGGGCCGCCGTAGCCCGTGTCGGCATCCGCAATGATGGGCAGGGTGGTGGCGCGCGCCATGTCGCGGGCGTGCGTGGTCATCTCGGTCTGGCTGAGCAGGCCGATGTCGGGCATGCCCAGGCGGCTGGCCGTGGCGCCGAAGCCGGTCATGTAGACCGCGGGAAAGCCCGCGCGTTCGACCAGGCGCGCGGTGAGCGCGTCGGGCGCGCCCGGGGCCATCACGATGCGGCCTTCGGCCAGGCGTTGGCGCAGTTGCTGGACTGGCGTCATGGTGCAGAACCTCTGGGGAAAACGAAGGCAGAAAGAAAAGCGCGGGTCAGTCGGCCACACGCAGCGGCCGGCGCGCCTTGGCCGCCAGCGCCGCGTGGTGGCTGCCCAGCTGGCCGCTGGTGCTGGCCAGGCGGAAGGCATCGAGCGTGCGGCCGATGTGCTCGGCCAGCAGCGACTGCAGGCCGTCGAAGTCGCCCTGCGTGAACAGGTCGATGACGCTGCGGTGCTCGGCCAGCGAGACCTCGCGCGCATTGGAGAACTGCTGCGACATGCCGGTGCGCAGCGCGCCGATCTTGCCGGTCACCAGACCATAGGCTTCGGCCAGGTAGCGGTTGTCGGCATGTGCGAAGAAGGCCTCGTGGAACTGCAGGTCCAGGCGGCCATAGCGCACCGCGTCGTTGTCGTGGGCGGCGGCCTGCATGTCGGCGTACAGGGCTTGCAGCGCCTGGGCCGTGGCGCTGCGGTCGACCGCGTGGGCGCGGCGCAGCGCCTGCATCTCCAGGATGATGCGGAAGTCGCAGATCTCGCGCACGTCGTCTTCGTTGGGGCTGTAGACGAAGCTGCCGCGTTTGGGGCGGATCTGCACCAGCCCGGTGTGCTGCAGCAGCGTGAGCGCATCGCGCACGGGCGTGCGGCTGACGCCGAAGGACGCGGCCAGCGACTCCTCGGAGATCAGCTCGCCCAGCGCGAATTCACCGTCGATGATGGCCTGGCGCAGGCGCGCGGCCACGATCTCGGTGAGCGATTTGGGCATCTCGACGTCGAATTTACGGACCATGGTTGTCGTTCCTGGCGTGCGGCGGCAGCGCTCGGTTGAGCGTGAGGCCGCCGTCGATGGGGGGCTGCCCCGTCATGTCGTCCGAGGCAGGCGATGCCAGGAATTCTGCCGCGCTGCGGGGTTAGCATGGACGCATTCTTGTATGTAAGGTTCGGTGTACGACTTCGTGCAAACCCTAGACTCGGTCCGTCCCAAGAAAAAAGCCAGGCGTTGGCCTGACTTCGGGGGACGGTCCGCTTCAGTCGCCGCCCTTGAGCGATTGCGACGGGGCCGGCACGGGCTGCGTGGGCGGCTGGGCGGCCTCGCTGGCGCTGGGGTTGAGTGTGTCGGGCGCCTTGGCCGGCTCGGGCTGGCCGATGGCGTCGGCCATCAGGTAGTCCTCCAGCAGGCCGTAGAAACGGTCGTACAGGCCGGGCTTGGTCAGCGTCAGGCTGCCGATCTTGACCAGCGAATCGTCGGACGAGCCGATGGGCATGGACAGCGTGCCCAGCACGCTCACGCCGACCGAGGCCGAGGTGTTGGTCTTGCGCAGCGTGTAGAGCTGCTGCACGGCATTGGCAAAGACGGTGCTGCTGCCGGCGCGGTCGGGCACGCAGGTGATGTTGAACTCGATCTCGTAGTGCTGCTCGCGGTCCTGCTGGAAGTGCTTGCGCGCGGCCAGCGTCTGCGGCGTGGCGTTGGTGATGATGTAGGCCTGGCTCAGCAGCGCGCGGCGTGCGGCCTCGCAGGCTTTTTCGGGGCTGGCGGCGTAGTTGCGGGTGAAGGTGGTGGTGTCGTCGAAGGCTTCGTGCGCCAGGTCCACGTTCTTGGAGGCGCAGCCCGCCACGAGCAGGACGGCGCCCAGCGCCAGGGCCGGCCGCAGGCCGGAAAACAGGAGGGGCATGGCTGAATTCTTGGAACGCATAGGTGGGCGGCAGCAGGTGCGTGGCGGAGCCGGTGCGGCCCCATGCGGGCTGGACCCGAAAAGAGGCCAGGGGTTCCGACCGGGCATTATGGGCGCCCCTTTTGGCCGCGCGCGGTGGCGGCACGGTGATCGTGCAAAGCTTTGCAAAGAGGGTCGGCCGTCATAGCGTGACGTGCGCGGCCAGCGGCGCGTGGTCCGACAGGCTGGCCCACGGGTGCTTGGGCAGCGGGGCCGGCCCGTGGCGCGCCACGCCGCGCACGTAGATGCGGTCGAGCGCCAGCACCGGGAACTTGGCCGGGAAGGTGCGGGCCGAGCGGCCGTGCGCGCAGACGAACACCTCGTCGAGGTCGGCGCCGTCCTTGAGGATGCGGTGCGCGCGCCGGCGCCAGTCGTTGAAGTCGCCGGCCACGATGACGGGCGCGTCGGCCGGCACGTCCTCGCGGATGATGCGGCACAGCATGTCGAGCTGGCGGCGGCGGTGGACCTCGGCCAGTCCCAGGTGGGCGCAGATCACGTGCACGTGGCGGTCATAGCCCGGCACGCGCAGCTCGCAGTGCAGCAGGCCGCGCCGCTCGGGGCCGGCGATCGAGACGTCGTGGTTGAGGTGGCGCTCGATCGGGTACTTGCTCAGGATGGCGTTGCCGTGGTCGCCCGCCGGGTAGACCGCGTTGCGGCCGTAGGCGTACTGCGGCCAGATCGTGTCGGCCAGGAACTCGTAGTGCGAGGCGATGGGCCAGCCCATCACGCGGCTGGCATGGCGCGTGTGCACGCCCGTCACTTCCTGCAGGAAGACGATGTCCGCGCCCACGCTGCGGATGCCGTCGCGCAGCGCCGGCAGGATGAACTTGCGGTTGAACGACGAAAACCCCTTGTGGGTGTTGATCGTCATGACTTTGAGTTGAAAAGGCTCGGCGCTGGACATTCGCGGATGAGGGCGGTGCGCGGTCGCGCACGGTCGATGAGGAACAGGGACGAGCCGCAAGCACAAGCTGGGCCGGGTGTCCTGGCTATTGTGCGCCTTCGTGGCCGGCGCGCCGTAGGACGGCCGCAGCAGTCGCTGCGGGGCAGTGGCTGGATTCACCGGTTGGCGGGGCGGTTTCTTTCGGTATGCTGTGTTCGTCGGGTCGGCGCGGCGCGCCGGCCCGTGGTCATCCAAGGAGCACGCCCATGAATCCGCGCCAGCAACGCGCCGCCGCCCGCCCCACCGTCAACGCTGCGTCGGACGACGCCCGCCCCACCGTCAACGCTGCGTCGGACGACGCCCGCCCCACCGTCAACGCTGCGTCGGACGACGCCAGCGCCTCGGGCGGCGCCAGTTCTCCCTTCGGTTTTGGCGGCGCCTGGCCCGGCCTGGGGCAGGGCTTTGATTTTCTGCAGCAGCTCACACGCTCGGCCACGCAGCAGAGCCAGGCCGCCATCCCCCCGATGGCGCAGTGGCTCACGCCCACGCTGGACACCGAGCAGATCGAGCGGCGCATCTCCGAGCTCAAGACCGTGCAGTTCTGGCTGGAGCAGAACACGCGCGGCATCGCCGCTACGGTGCAGGCGCTGGAGGTGCAGAAACTCACCGTCGAGTCGCTGCGCCGCATGAACCTCAACTTTGCCGAGCTGGCCGAGACGCTGGGCACGGTCGCGGCCGCACCACCCGCGTCGGAACCGGAGCCGGCGCACCCCGCCGCCGAGGCGCCACCACCCACCGAGCCGCCGACCCGCGCCGACGCGCCGGACGAGACCCCGGCGGCCGAGCCGTCCGACGCGCCCGCACCCGCCGCCGTGCCCGGCGCGGCCGAGGCCCTGGCCTGGTGGGGCGCGCTGGGCCAGCAGTTCCAGGCCATCGCCCAGCAGGCCCTGCGCGGCACGGCCACCGAGCCGCCGGTCGATGAACCCGCCACCCCGCCCGCCCGCCGTGCGCGGGCACGCAAGGCCCCGGCGGCGTCCAGCACGCCAGCCAAGGCGGCCAAGGCGGCCAAGCCTGCCGCCAAACCCGCGCGCAAGCGCAGCAGCGCCGCACCGGCCCCCTCCAAGCCCACGGGCGCGGCCGCCGGCAAACGCGCGGCCCGCTGACGGCGCAAGGGTGGCGCGCATGACTTCCAAGCTGTTTCCCCACGGCCACGCCACCCACCCGGACTGGGCGGTGGCCACGGGCCTGGCGATCGCGCAGTTGCGTGCGCAGATGCGCCTGCCTGACTACGCGGCCGAGCCGCCGCTGGGCCTGGTCTACCTGACCGATGCCTTCGCGCCGCACGCGCAGGACGTGCTGGACCTGCTGGCGGCCGAGCTGCCCCAGGTCACCGACTGGTCGGGCTGCGTGGGCGTCGGCATCCTGGCCGGCGAGGCCGAGTACATCGACGAGCCCGCGCTGGCCGTGATGCTGTGTGACCTGGCCGCCAGCGACTACCGTGTGTTCTCCGGCGTGTCGCCGCTGCCCGCGCAGTTCGTGGCCTCGACCATGCTGGTGCACGCCGATGCGCAGGCGCCCGACCTGCCCGAGCTGGTGGCCGAACTGGCCGAGCGCACCCGTGCACGCGCCGTCCACGGCGGCGTGGTCGGCAGCCGCGTGCGGCCCGTGCAACTGGCCTGGAGCAGCCACGGCCAGATCCCGGGGCTGGCCAGTCCCGAGCGCGCGGTGTTCGACGGCGGCCTCAGCGGCGTCGCGTTGACGCCATCGGTCGCCTGGCAGGCGCGGCTGGCGCAGGGCAGCCGCCCGATCGGGCCGCGCCGCGTGATCACCGAGGTCCAGGGCCAGGTGATCACCCGGCTGGACGGCGAGCCCGCGCTGGCGCTGCTGCTGCACGACGGCGGTCTGCCGGCCGACACCGCGCCGCAGGCGCGCGCCGACTGGCTGGCGCTGCTGCGGCGCAAGGGCTGGCCGTGGCGAACGGCGGTGGGGCCCTGGCACCGGGCATGGCCGTCACCTTCTGCGCGCGCGACGCCGCCACGGCGCGGCGCGACCTGGTGCGGGCCGCGACCGAACTGCGCGCGGCGTTCGAGCCTGTCTCGCTGTCGCCCGGCCAGGCCCATGCGCTGGTCGATGACGACTGGAGCACGCTGCCCGGGCCGGGCGGCGGCATTGCGGGGGCCGTGTATTTCAGCTGTGTCTCGCGCACTGGCGCCTACTTCGGCGCGCCGCATGCCGAGCTGCAGATCGTGCGCCGCGCGCTGGGCCGCGTGCCGCTGGTGGGCGTGTTCACGGCCGGCGAGATCGCCGGGCGCCAGCTGCACGCCTACGCCGGCACGCTGCTGGCCTTCGGCACGGGCGCGTAATCAGAACAGGTTCTCAGGCCGCGGCGCGTGCGCCCACGGGCCGCGCGGCAAAACGCCGGGCCGGGGCCACGATCTGTTCCTGCGCCGCAATCAGCGGCAGGTCGCGCGCAGCCTCGGGCGTCTGCTCGACCAGCGCGTAGAGCGTGGCGGTGGCCAGCTCCAGCGCCTGCGCCAGCGGGTGGCCGGCCAGCAGCCGGCCCAGCAGGGTGGCCGAGAACACGTCGCCCATGCCGTTGGGCAGCGGGTGCAGCGCCACGCGCGGCGTGGTGACCAGCCAGGCGCCTTCGCCGTCGACCGCCAGCGTGCCCAGTTCATCGTCGCCGATGTCCGGCGTGGCCAGGCTGGTGATGACCACTGTGCTGGGGCCGCGCTCGCGCAGGCGGCGTGCGGCCTTGACGGCTTCTTCCACGCTGGCGGGCTGGGCGCCGGTCAGCAGCTCGAACTCGAACTGGTTGGGCGTGATGATGTTGGCGAACGGAATGGCCTGGTCGCGCAGGAAGTCGGGAATCGCGGCGTTGACGAACACACCACGGCCGACATCGCCCATCACCGGGTCGCACAGGTAACGCACGGCCGGGTTGTGCTGGCGGATCTCGCCCACGGCTTCCAGGATCACGCCGCCCGTGCCGGCATCGCCCAGGTAACCCGAGAGCACGGCCGACAGGCGCTGCAGCACGCCGCGCTCGCGCAGGCCGGCGATCACCTCGCGGATGTGGTCGGCACCAAAAACCTGGCCGCGGAACTGGCCGTAGCCCGTGTGGTTGGAGAACTGCACCGTGTGAATCGGCAGCACCTCGAAGCCCAGGCGCTGCAGCGGGAACACGGCCGCGGCATTGCCGACGTGGCCCCAGGCGACGTGCGATTGGATGGACAGGATGAGGGGCGGCAGGACATGCATGGCAGGCATTTGGCAAGAGGGCGATGATTCGCCGGTTCGCGCGCCCGCGCGGGCCGCGAGCGGATGGCGGGATTATTCGCCAAGCGCGGGCGGGGCGCCACTGGCGGGCAGGGGCGTGCCGCGCGTGGCGGCAAAACGCACCGTCACGGCCGCGCCGGGGCGCGTGGGGTGGGGGCGCGCGTCCTCGATGTCGACCTGCGCGCCGTGCTGGCGCGCGATCTCGTCGACGATGGCCAGGCCCAGGCCCGAGCCGTCGGCCTCGGTGCCCAGCGCGCGGTAGAAGGGCTGGAAGACCAGCGCACGTTCGGCCCGGCCAATGCCCGGGCCGTTGTCTTCCACGCGCAGCAGCAGCACGCCGCTGTAGGGGTCGGCCAGCACGCGCACGGTGACCACGCCGGGCTCGGGCGGTGTGCGGTCCGCACCGGGCGCCGCTGGCGTGGCGGGCGCGAGCTGGCGCAGGCCCTGCGCGACCGGGGCGGTGTAGTTGATGGCGTTGTCGACCAGGTTGCGCACCAGTTCCTGGATCAAGGTGGGCTGGCCCATGAACTGGCCGCCGTCGGCACCGGGCTGCAGGCCGTCGTAGCCCAGGTCGATGCGGCGTTCGAGCGCATGCGGCACCGAGTCCTGCACCACCGCCAGCGTCAACCGGGCCAGGTCGCAGCGCTGGTTGGGCACGCCGCGCCCGCCGCTTTCGGCACGCGCCAGCAGCTGGTTGACGGTGTGAGTCGCGCGGATGCTGGCGCGCCCGATCTGCTTTAGCGACTGCTTGAGGTCGTCGGCGCTGGCGTCGGCGCGCTGGGCCAGGTCGGCCTGCATGCGCAGCCCGGCCAGCGGCGTCTTGAGCTGGTGCGCGGCGTCGGCCAGGAAACGTTTCTGGGTCTCGATGGAGCGGTGCAGGCGCTGCAGCAGGTCGTTGACCGCGCCCACCAGCGGCGCGACTTCCAGCGGCGCGATGGCGTCGTCGAGCGGGCTCATGTCGTCGGGCTTGCGGCTGCGGATGCGCTGCTCCAGCTCGTGCAGCGGCCGGATGCCGCGCGCCAGCGCCAGCCACACCAGCAGCACGGCCAGTGGCAGGATCACGAACTGCGGCAGCATCACACCCTTGATGATCTCGCTGGCCAGGGCCGAGCGTTTTTCCAGCGTCTCGGCCACCTGCACCAGTGCCAGCCGGTCGGCGAAGGGGTCGGGCTTGACCCACATGTAGGCGATGCGCACGTCGGCGCCCTGCATCACGCCGTCGCGCAGGCGGGCCGTGCCCACGTCCTGCGTGGCGTAGCCGTCGGGCGCCGGAAAGGCCGCGTCGCCGCTGACCAGCGGCCCGCGTATGTCGCGCACCTGGAAGAAGACCTGGTCGACGTGGCCCATGCGCAGCAGCGCGGCCTCGGGCGCCAGCCGCAGCGCGAGCCGGTCGCCTTCGAGCCGCACCTGGCGCGCCAGGTCCTGCACGTTGTGTTCGAGCGCGCGGTCGAACGGCCGGCTCGCGATGTTCTGCGCCACCAGCCAGGTCAGCGCCAGGCTGGCCGGCCACAGCACCAGCAGCGGTGTGAGCATCCAGTCCAGGATCTCGCCGAAAAGCGAACGCTGCTCGCGCTTGAAGAACTTCATGGGGCAGGTCCGGGCGCGGCCTGGCGTCAGGCTGCCTGCGGCGTCTCGATCTTTTTGCGCAGGCGGTGGATGTAGACCTCGATGGCGTTGTTGCTGACTTCCTCGCCCCATTCGCACAGGCGGTCGACCAGTTGTTCCTTGCTCACCAGCCGGCCCGAGCGCTGCAGCAGCACTTCCAGCAGGCCCAGCTCGCGCGCGGACAGCTCGACCATGCGCCCGTCCATGGTGGCCACGCGGCCGGCCTGGTCGTAGACCAGCGGGCCGTGGCGGATCACGCTGCTGGCGTTGCCCATGCCGCGCCGCGCCAGCGCTCGCACACGCGCTTCGAGTTCCTGCAGCGAAAAAGGTTTGGCCATGTAGTCGTCGGCGCCGTAGTCCAGGCCCTGCACACGTTCGTCCACGCTGTCGGCGGCGGTCAGGATCAGCACCGGCAGCGTGCTGCCGCGGGCGCGCAGGCGCTTGAGCACTTCCAGCCCGTGCAGGCGCGGCAGGCCCAGGTCGAGGATGAGCAGATCGAAGGCCGAATGCGTCATCAGCGCCGTGTCGGCATCGGCCCCGTTGGCCACGTGGTCGACCGCCGCGCCCGAATTGCGCAGCGTGCGCAGCAGGCCGTCGGCCAGCACTTGGTCGTCTTCGGCGATCAGGATGCGCATGCGTGTCTCCTTGTAGGCGGCCATTCGTGGGCGGCGTCGCGGGTCATTCTAGGACGGCGGCGCGGCGGCGACGACTCAGGCACGCGTGTCGCTGGCGTAGGCTTCCAGCCCCAGCGCCACCACCGTGGCGACCTCGGGGCCAACGGCGGCGCGGAACTCGGCCTGCGCCTGCGCCACCGCGCGACGGAAGGCGTCGAGCCAGGCCAGGCCGGTGGCGGTGAAGCGCACCTGCCGCGCGCGCGCGTCCAGCGGATCGGGCTCGCGCACGACCAGGCCCCAGGCCTCGCACTGCACGACCAGGTCGCCCATGGCCTGCTTGCTCATGCCGGCGGCGGCGGCCAGCGCGGTCAGGCGTGCGCCTTCAAGCGGCAGGTGGCGCGTGATGTGCACGTGTGCGGCGGTGATCTGCGCGCGCGCGGCCAAGTTGGACAGCGCCAGCGGCACGTGTTCGTCGCCAGCCATCAGTTCCAGCACACGGGCGTCGAACTTGCGCAGGGCGTGGCCCAGCCAGCGCCCGAGGTGGGTGAGGCGCCAGCCGTCGTCGTGTGCGGGCAGGGCGGAGGGCGGCAGATGCACGGCTTGATAGTAAGGCAAACTGATCAAAAAATCTGTTTACAAGAATCTATGGCCCACTAAACTACTGTTCAAGCATCCAGACTGTATGCAGTGACATGTGGATGCATTTCCCGTCACACCACCAAGGACACGCACCATGAACGCAGCCGTTCTCAAGACCACCGATTCCGAAGAAAAAGCCAAGGCCCTGCAGGCCGCGCTGGCCCAGATCGAGCGCCAGTTCGGCAAGGGCACCATCATGCGCCTGGGCGAGGGCGAGGTGGTCGAGGACATCCAGGTGGTCTCCACCGGCTCGCTGGGCCTGGACATCGCGCTGGGCGTGGGCGGCCTGCCGCGCGGCCGCGTGATCGAGATCTACGGTCCCGAGTCCTCGGGCAAGACCACGCTGACGCTGCAGGTCATCAGCGAAATGCAGAAGCAGGGCGGCCAGTGCGCCTTCATCGACGCCGAGCACGCACTCGACACGCAGTACGCGCAAAAGCTCGGCGTCAACCTGCAGGACCTGCTGATCTCGCAGCCCGACACCGGCGAGCAGGCGCTTGAAATCGTCGACAGCCTGGTGCGCTCGGGCGCGGTCGACCTGATCGTCGTCGACTCGGTGGCCGCGCTCACGCCCAAGGCCGAAATCGAAGGCGAGATGGGCGATTCGCTGCCCGGCCTGCAGGCCCGCCTGATGAGCCAGGCGCTGCGCAAGCTGACCGCCACCATCAAGAAGACCAACTGCACGGTGATCTTCATCAACCAGATCCGCATGAAGATCGGCGTGATGTTCGGCAGCCCCGAGACCACCACGGGCGGCAACGCACTCAAGTTCTACGCCTCGGTGCGCCTGGACATCCGCCGCACCGGCACCATCAAGAAGGGCGACGAGGCCATCGGCAACGAGACCAAGGTCAAGATCGTCAAGAACAAGGTTTCGCCCCCGTTCAAGACGGCCGAGTTCGACATCCTGTTCGGCGAAGGCATCAGCCGCGAGGGCGAGATCATCGACATGGGCGTCAACGCCAAGATCATCGAAAAATCCGGCGCCTGGTACGCCTACCAGGGCGAGAAGATCGGCCAGGGCCGCGACAACTCGCGCGAGTTCCTGCGCGAAAACCCCGCGCTGGCCTACGAGATCGAGAACAAGGTGCGCGACTCGCTGGGCATCCGCCCGCTGCCGCCGCTGGCCGGTGGCGAGCAGCCGGCTGCGCCTAAAGGCAAGAAGGCCGCCAAGGACGAGTAAGAACACCTTCTGAGCAGGGCCCGAGCGGCCGGTGTGCCCGCGGGCGCCGGCCGCCGCCAGGCACACCATGGGCTTCACCCAACTCTCCATCAAGGGCCGCGCGCTGCGTTACCTCGCCGCGCGCGAGCATTCGCGCCTGGAGCTCGCACGCAAGCTCGCGCCGCATGAAGAGCACCCTGGCGAGATCGAGGCCGCGCTCGACGAGCTGCAGGCCAAGGGCTACCTCAGCGAAGAGCGCGTGGCCGCTTCGCTGGTGCATCGGCGCGCGGCGCGGCTGGGCACCTCGCGCCTCAAGCAGGAGCTGCAAGGCAAGGGCCTGAGCGCCGAGCTGGTCGCCCGCACCGTGGGCGAGTTGCGCGAGACCGAACACCAGCGTGCGCTTGACGCCTGGCGCCGCAAGTTCGGCGAGCCCGCCGCCACGCCGCAGGAGCGCGCCAAACAGATGCGTTTCCTGGCCGGCCGGGGTTTTGCGCCCGAGGTCATCCGCCGTATCGTGCAGGGCAAGTTCGACGACGAGGAATGAAGCCGGCAGGCGTTGTTGTCATGCGTTCATGGGGGCCTCAGTGCTCATTCATTCGCAGGGTGGCGCTGTTCATGCGGACCCGCGAAGATGCCGCTTGCCGCACCACTGGCTAACCTTCCGTTGCCGGATCCGGGGCGGTTTTTTTGAAGAAAGTGGAAGCATGGTTCCGTTCATGATGACGACGTCGATCTCGAAAACCGCATTGGCCGCCACGGCCGCCCTGGCGCTGGCGGTGGCCGCCGCGCCCGCCCAAGCCCAGACCGGACCTGCGCCGCTTGCTGCGTCCGCTTCATCGACCACCTGCACGCCCGTGAGCGAGTCGCAGGTGGCGGCGCTGTTCGATCGCTGGAACGCCTCGCTGCGCACGCTCGACGCGGATCAGGTGACCGCCAATTACGCGCCCGACGGCGTGTTGCTGCCCACGCTCACCAACCAGCCGCGCACCACGCCGGCCGACATCCGCGACTACTTCGTCAAGTTCCTCAAGAACGAGCCGCAGGGCAAGATCGACCAGCGCCTCATCCGCATCGGCTGCAATGTCGCGCAGGACGTCGGCACCTACACCTTCCAGTTCAAGGACGGCAGCACCGTGCAGGCGCGCTACACCTATGTGTACGAATGGGAAAACGGCCAGTGGCTGATCGCGCACCACCACTCCTCGGCCATGCCCGAGGCCGCCGTCGCCCGGCACTGATTGCCGCTGATCGCCGGCCGTCAGCGCCGGCGGTCCGAATGCAGCTCCGACGGCGGCTTGAGGCGGCCGTGGTCGGCACCCTCGTCGTCCCAGGTGCCGCCGTCGCGGCCCGGGCGTGGGCCGTTGGGCTTGGCCTCGGTGCCGTCGTCGAAGTCCAGCGGCTGCGGCGGCGCGGAGACATCGTCGATGCCGCTGTCGTCGCGCCAGTCGGCCTCGGGGACGGCGCCGCCGGTGGATTCGCCCTGCACCTCGCCGGTCGGCGGCTCGTCAGGTGCGGTCTGGCCCACGGACGTGGGCAGGTTGTCGGGGGCGACACGCACCGGCTGGTCTTCATCGTGCAGCGGGCGTGGCGATGCGGGGTTGCCGGCGCGCGCGCTGGTGCGGTCGGCGTCGTGGCGGTCATCGGTGGTGGCCATGGGAATCTCCTGGTTTCGCGCGTGAAGCCGCGTGCCAGCAGAGCTAGCAGAGCTAGCAGAGCCAGCAGAGCCAGCAGAGCCAGCAGAGCCAGCAGAGCCAGCAGAGCCAGCAGAAAGCAGCAGTGCCAGCGGCTTCGGCTTCATTCAAGGGCTTGTGTCCATGGTGCGCCCATCGGGCGGCCAGGCCTGTCGGCCAGGGCCGGGTAGGCCGGGTAGGAGCACACCGGCACCCGCTGGGCAATAGAAATTGAGCATGGACATGTCTTTTTGTAGGTTGTGTGAAATACAAAGGAGACCTAGATTTGCGGTCCCTTTCTTTGTCGGCACCCGGCAGATGCATTCCTTTTTGCCTCCCCATTCCTCCGTTCGGCGCGCCGTTTTGGTGGCCAGCGCCGGGACCCTCCTGGGCCTGACGAAGACACACGCTGTGGCCGGTGAGCCCGATGCGGCAACGAGACCGGCGAACGCTGCCCAAGCGGCTGTCCGGGGCGGCACGCTGATTGCCGTGGTGACGCCGGAGCCTCCAACGCTTGTCAGCGCCTTCAGCGCATCGGCACCCGTCGCCATCGTCGCAAGCAAGCTTTTCGATGGCCTGATGCGCATCGGTGCCGATCTCGAACTCGTCCCCGAACTGGCGCAGAGCTGGTCGGTGGCACCCGACGGGCTCAGCATCACGCTGAAGTTGCGGCGTGACGTGAAATGGCATGACGGCCAGCCTTTCACCTCCGCCGACGTCCGTTATTCGATGCTCGAGATCTGGAAGAAGATCCACCCCCATGGCAAGGTTGCGTATTCGAACGTCACCGACGTCAGTACGCCCGACCCTTACACCGCCATCATCAGGCTGAACGCGCCTTCGCCCGTTGCGCTCTTCGCGCTCAACAACACGTCTTCACCCGTGCTCCCCAGGCATCTCTACGAAGGGACAGACCTGTTGCGCAACCCGGCGAACGTGAAACCGGTCGGCACCGGTCCGTTCCGTTTCAAGGAATGGATTCGGGGCGACCGCATCGTGCTGGAGCGCAATCCGGATTACTGGGAGAAGGGGCGGCCTTATCTGGATGGACTGGTCTTCCGGATCATTCCGGACGCCGCGGCGCGGTCGGCGGCGTTCGAACGGGGGTGACGTGCAATATGGCCCGCAAAGTCCCGTCGACGTCAACGATTTGGTCCGGATCAGCAAGCTCCCATCGATCGCTGTGGAGACACGCGGCTACGAATACCTGTCGACGATCCGCATCGTCGAATTCAATCTGCGCAATCCGGTGCTCGCGGATGGACGCGTTCGCCATGCCATTGCCCATGCGGTCGACCTGCAGCGCCATCTGGCGGTCGTGCTTCGCGGCATGGGCAAAGTGGCGACCGGCCCCGTGTCGTCGGCGCTCGCGCGCTACTACACGGCCGATGTGCCGCGTTATGACTTCGACCCGAAGGTGGCGGAGCAGCTTCTCGATGCGGCCGGGTATCCGCGCAAAGCCGATGGCACGCGCTTTCCGCTGCAGATCGACTGGGTGCCGTTCGGAGAGACCAACCTGCGGACCGCGGAGTTTCTGCGCCAGTCGCTCAAGCGGGTCGGTATTGATGCGCAGATCAGAAGCCAGGATCTGGCGCGGTACTTTCAGCGCATCTATACCGACAACGACTTCGACCTCACGGTGACGTCGCTGTCGATGTTCGGCGATCCGCAGATCGGCGCCGAACGGCTGGTCTGGTCCGAAACGATTCTGAAGGGCGTGCCTTTCTCGAACGCGTCCGGCTACAGCCATCCGGCCACGGATGGCCTGATCCGCACCGCGCACAGCGAGACCGATCCAGCCAAGCGGGTCGAACTGTATCGCAAGCTCCAGCGGCAGGTCCAGGGCGACCTGCCGCTGCTGCCATTGGCGGAAACCAAACCATGGACGGTTTACAACCGCAAGGTGCAGGGGCTGGAGACGACGCCCAACGCGTGGGTCGAATCACTCAAGGGTGCATGGATCTCGCCGTGACGTCCGACCCCTAGGTCAGACCCATCATTCGCAGCAGCAACTGCTTGCTGCGCTCCACGTAAGCCAGCCGTTCGGCGGGCGTGTTGGACAGGCGCGCGAGCGTGATGATGCCGACCATCGTCGAGTAGAGCAGCTCGACCGCGGCATTGCGCTCGGCCTGTGTTTCGCCGGCCATGTCTGGCGAAAAGGTCGCCACGAGATCCTGCAATCGTGCGTGCATCGCGTCACGTATCGGTGACGGTTCGCGGCTGACTTCCTGGCTCACGGCGGACAGCCCACAGCCGCGCCACGGTGACTCGAGATGTTTCTCGCTCAAATAGAAGTCGATGATTGCGCGGACGGCGGATCGACCTTCCGCGCGCGCCTTGCGGACCTGCTCCGCCGCGTTGTTGCGGCTCTCGTTGAGCGCGGTGCCGATGGCGGTCGTCGCCAGATCATTCTTGGATTCGAAATGCGCATAGAACGCGCCCTGCGTCAGCCCCGCGTCCGTCATGACCTTGGCGATGGAGACGTCGGCGATGCCGCGTGCGCGCATCAACCGGGACGCGGACAGAACGATCTTGCCGTAGGACTTGTCTTTGTGTTCGGCGGTGTAGCGCATGGCAACGTTCTGTGGGATCGACCGGCAGTCAGAGTCTTTCGAGCGACAGACTATACCGTTCCCCGCATTCACCCTTTGATCAAAGAAAAACAGATTAGCTTTCTCGTCATCATAGGTTGATTGAACTACAAACATATTCATACAGTCGCGGCTCCACTTCTTGTGCAGTCAGGGGGCTGTTCTTGGATTCCAACCGATTGAGCCGATCCATCGCAAACGGGTTTTTGCATGCATGGATCGTCCTGTTTGCGGCCTGCGGCGCAGCGGGTGCGGCGGTCCCGCAGACGCCTGTGCGTGGCGGCACGCTCGTGGCCGTGGTGCAACCCGAGCCGGGCGTCCTGACTTCGGCCATCAACGTCGGACAGCCGGTAGCGACCGTCTCCAACAAGATATTCGACGGCCTCCTGCGCCTTGGCGACGGCTTCAAGCTCGAACCCGAGCTGGCCCAGAGCTGGACCGTGTCGCCCGACGGCAAATCGATCACCTTCAACTTGCGTCGCGGGGTCAAATGGCATGACGGCCAGCCCTTCACCTCCGCCGACGTGCGCTATTCCATCGAGAGTGTCTGGCGGGTGCAGCATCCCCGGCTGCGCGCCGCGCTGGCCAACGTCCGCAGCGTCGAGACGCCCGACCCGGCGACCGTGATCCTTCGGCTCGACCGGCCGTCGCCCGTGATTCTGCTGGCGTTGAACCGTGGGGAGGCGCAGGTCCTGCCCCGGCATCTCTACGAGGGCACCGATCTCTTGCGCAATCCTCACAACGTGCGCCCCATCGGAACCGGGCCCTTCCGCTTCAAGGAATGGGTGCGCGGCGAACGCATCGTGCTGGAGCGCAATCCCGATTACTGGGAGGCCGGCAAGCCTTATCTGGACGGTGTCGTTTTCCGCGTGATCCCGGATGCGGCAACGCGGGCCGCGGCGCTGGAGCGTGGCGACGTGCTCTACGGCAATGCGTCGCCGATCGGGCCGGTCGATCTGGCGCGGTTCGAAAAGCTCCCCGGGATCCACGTCGAGACGCGCGGCTACGAGTACTGGGGCACGAGCTTGATGCTGGAATTCAACCTGCGCAATCCGCAACTGCAGGACGTGCGCGTGCGTCGCGCGATTGCGTACGCCATCGACCGGCCGGCCCTGGTCCGTGTGGTCTACCGCGGCTTCGGAAAAGCATCCATCAGCCCGATCCCCTCGACGCTCGGCCAGTTCCACACGTCCGACGTGGAGCGTTACGAGCCCGACCTGCAGGCCGCTGCCCGCCTGCTGGATGAGGCCGGGCTGAAGCCCGGCGCCGACGGCGTGCGGCTCAAGCTGCGCATCGACTGGCTTCCCTTCGGTGACACGGTGCTGCGCACGGCCGAGTACCTGCGGCAGTCGCTCAAGCGGGTGGGCATAGACCTGGAGATTCGCAACCAGGACCTGGCGCGCTTCTATCAGCGGGTCTACACGGAGCGTGACTTCGACCTGTCGATCGTCTCGATGTCGTCGCTGGGCGACCCGCAGATCGGCGTCGAGCGGCTCTACTGGTCCAAGACGATCCTGCCGGGCGTGCCCTTTTCCAACGGGTCCGGCTACAGCTCTCCCGCCATGGACGGCTTGATCCAGGCCGCTCACGAAGAAGCCGATCCGGCACGCCGGGCCGAGTACTACCGCAAGTTCCAGCGCCTGGCGTTGACCGATCTGCCTGCACTGCCGCTGCTCGAGATTCGTTTTTCCACCGTGTACGCCGATCGGGTTCACGGTCTCTCCTTGGCGCCGGATGGTGGCGTTGAGTCTTTCAAGAACGTCTGGCTCGGCGCTGCCGCCGGCCAGGTTTCCAGTCAACAGGCTGCACTGCCATGAGCGTCTCACTGCTGCGTCCACCCGTTTCCCCGGCGCTCGATCCGACCGGCGACCTGCCGGCGACGTTGCGCGCGCTGCGCGCCGAATTCGCGGCGCGTGCGGCCGACTTCGACCGCACGGGCACGTTCCCGCATGCCAACTTCGCGCGCCTGCACGAACACGGCCTGCTGTCGCTGGCAGTGCCCGCAGCCTATGGCGGCGCTGACGCGCCGCTTGCCACGCTGGCGCGGGTGGTAGGGGAGATTGCGCGAGGCGATCCGTCCACGGCGTTGGTGCTGGTCATGCAGTACATCTTCCACAACCTGGCCGCGCGCAGCCCCGGGTGGCCCGTGCACTTGCGCGCGCGGGTGTTCGGCGATGCCATCGCCGACGGTGCATTGCTCAACGGCCTGCGTGTCGAGCCTGAACTCGGCACCCCGGCGCGAGGTGGCCTGCCGGACACGGTGGCACGGCTGACGCCGCAAGGCTGGCGCATCAGCGGGCGCAAGATCTATTCGACCGGCAGCCCGGGCCTGACCTGGCTGACCGTCTGGGCGCGCAGCGACGAAGCGGTTCCGCGCGTGGGCGGCTGGCTGGTGCACCACGCCACGCCGGGTGTGCGCATCGTCGAGAACTGGGACCACCTGGGCATGCGCGCCACCGGCAGTCATGAAGTCGTGTTCGACGACGTGCTCACGCCGCTCGATCATGCGCTGGACATCAAGCCCATCGAGCAGCACGACCCGCGGCTCGACACCCAATTCGCGGTCTGGAACTCGGTGCTGATCGGCACCGTCTACGACGTCGTGGCACGCGAGGCGCGCGACTGGTTCGCAGGCTGGCTGCAGGATCGGCAGCCTGCAAACCTGGGCGCCCCGCTCGCCAGCCTGCCGCGCTTTCAGGAGGCGCTCGGGCGCATCGACGCGCTGCTGTTTGCCAACCGGCGCTTGCTGGACGCCGCCATCGCCGGACCGACCAGCGCGGCCGATGTGTCGCTGACCAAATATCTCGTGACCGGCCATGCCATCTCGGCCGTGGAGCTGGCGGTCGGGCTCACCGGCAATCCGGGGCTGTCGCGCGCCAACCCGCTGGAGCGGCACTTGCGCAACGTCCTGTGCAGCCGTGTCCACACGCCGCAGAACGACACGATTCTCGTCAACGCCGGCAAGGCTGCGCTGTCGGCCCTGGCGACCGAACGGCTGGCCGCGTCGGAATCCATGGCGTCAACGCCAACAGGAGCAGTCCATGTCAGTTGAGTTCATCGGCATTCTGGGTCATCGCGAAGGCAGCGAATCGCGTTCGCCGCAGGGCCCGCTCATCGATCTCGCCTACCTGGGAGCGATCGCCAAGGCGCACGAGTACGCGGGCTTCGATCGTGCGCTGGCGGGTTATCACAGCAGCCAGCCCGACGGTTTCCAGATCGTGGCCTACGCGGCCCAGCAGACCGAGCGGCTGCAGTTCCTGCTGGCACACCGCCCCGGTTTCCTGCCAGCCACCATCGCCGCGCGCAATCTGGCCACGCTCGACCATTTCAGCAAGGGCCGGCTCGCGGTGCACATCATCACGGGTGGCGACGATGCCGACCAGCAGCGCGACGGTGATTTCCTGGCCCACGACGAGCGCTACGAACGCACCGATGAGTTCCTCGACGTGGTCAACCGCTTCTGGTCCAGTCCGACGCCTTTCGACCACGACGGCAAACACTACCAGGTCAAAAACAGCCTGGCGGCCGTCAAGCCGCTGCAGAAGCCTCGCATTCAGATCTACTTTGGCGGTGCATCGGACGCGGCGATCCAGGTCGGCGCCAAGCACGCCGACGTCTATGCGCTGTGGGGCGAGACGCTGGCCCAGGTCCGCGAGACGGTGGACAAGGTGCGCAATGCCGCCGCGAAACATGGCCGGGCCGAGACCATCCGCTTCAGCCTGTCGCTGCGCCCGGTGCTGGGCGCGACCGAAGCCGAGGCCTGGGCTCGCGCCGACCACATCTTCGAGACGGCCAAGGCGCAGGGCGGCAGTGCTGGCGTCGCGCCGGCCGGGCGCATCGGTGGCGGCAGCGTCGGTGCCCAGCGACTGCGCGATGCCGCGGCACTGGGCCGCGTGGTCGACAAGCGGCTGTGGACTGCACTGGCCACGCTTCCCAACGCCAGGGGCAGCGTGACCGGCCTGGTCGGCACCGGCGAACAGGTGGCCGAATCCTTGCTCGATTACTACGACGCGGGCATCTCGACCTTCCTGATCCGGGGCTTCGATCCGATCGAAGACGCGCTCGGCTATGGCCGTGAACTGCTGCCGCGGGTGCGCGCGGCGGTGGCGCAGCGGGAACGGCTGTCTACCGCGGCGGCCGGCGCGCGGGCCGAACTGGCCGTCGCACCATGACGCTCACGATCGCCAGCCAATGGTCGGAAGCGGCCAACGCCGGTTTGGGGGCGCGCGGGCTGAACGTGCTTCCGATCCCGGAGGGGGTGCCCGTCGACGTGCCGCTGCAAGCGCAGGTGCTGCTGCTCGCGCCACCCTTCCAGTGGGGCGGGCGCAGCGCGCCCAAGCCGCCCGGCTGGCCGTTCGAGCTGCGCTGGATCCAACTGGCCACCGCGGGCATCGACTTCTTTCCGGATTGGCTTTTCGAGGGGCCGCAGGTCACGTCCGCGCGCGGCGTCACGGCCGATGCGATCGCCGAATTCGCGCTCGCGGCGATCTTCTCGGCGGCCAAGCGGCTGCCGGACATCTGGATCGACGACCCCGCGCAATGGGCGCTGAGCACGCTGCAACGCGTGGGCGGCACGACGTTCGGCCTGGTCGGCTTCGGCGCGATCGCGCAGGCCCTGGCGCGGCGCGCGCTTGCGCTGGGCATGCGCGTGGTCTGCGTGCGGCGCGGCCCAGCGCCGCCCGAGGTCGACGGCGTGGAGCGCGCGCAGGACCTCGCGTCGCTGTTCGCGCAGTCGGACCATGTCGTGCTCGCGGCACCTGGCACGCCGGCCACACAGCACCTCGTCAACCGTGCGCTGCTCGCGCAGGCCAAGCCGGGCCTGCACCTCATCAACGTCGCGCGTGGTTCGCTGATCGACCAGGACGCGCTGCTGGAGGCGCTGGACGGCGGCCGCGTGGCGCTGGCAACGCTCGACGTCGCAACGCCCGAGCCATTGCCGGCGGGCCACGCGTTCTACACCCATCCGCGGGTGCGGCTGTCGCCGCACACCAGCCCGATATCGCCCGACACGCCGCAGCGCCTGCTCGCCAAGTTTGTTGCCAATCTCGAACGTTACGAAGCGGGGCTCGCGCTCGACGACGTGGCGGATCGCGCGCGCGGTTATTGAAACAAAACGCCGATGGCGCCCACCCACGTCGACACGAGCTTGCCATGAACACCACGGCCCAACGTCTTCTGCCCACGCCATCGCCTGCGCTGCCCGCCGACACGCAGCGCGCGCCGCAACCCGTGCCTGCCTTGCAACGCGCCGCGCGCGGCGTCGATCAGGCGCTTTCCCGCGACGGCAAGCTGGTCTGGGAGGTGCCTCCGCCGAAGTCCGATCTGGCCGCGGAGCGGCTGCACCGCAAACAGCGGCTGGCCGCCGGCTTTCGGCTGTTCGCGCAGGCGGGCTTCGCCGCGGGCGTGGCCGGCCACATCACGGTGCGCGACCCTCAGTGGACCGACCATTTCTGGGTCAATCCAATGGTGGTCCATTTCTCGCAGATTCGCACCTGCGACCTGCTGCTGGTCAACCATACCGGTGAGGTCGTGGAGGGCGAGGGCTTCGTGAACGGCGCGGGCTTCGCCATTCACTCGGAACTCCACAAGGCGCGGCCCGAGCTCAACGCTGCCGCCCATACGCATTCGCTGTACGGCAAGACCTGGTCGACCTATGGCCGCTTGCTCGAACCGATCACGCAGGACGCCTGCATGTTCTATGACGACCATGCGCTGTTCGACGACTACACCGGCGTGGTCACCGAGCTCAGCGAGGGTGCGCGCATCGCCGAGGCGCTGGGGCACCGCAAGGCGGTGATCCTGCAGAACCACGGATTGCTGACCGCGGGCCGCACCGTCGAGGCGACGGTGTCCTGGTTCCTGGCGATGGAGAACGCCGCGCGCGCCCAGATTCTGGCCGAAGGCGGCGGCACGCCCAAGCCGCTGAAATCCGAGGTCGCCGGGCGCACCGCTCGGATGATCGGCAGTGAATTCATCGGCTGGCTCAACTTCCAGCCGCAGTGGGATGTGATCACCCGCGAGCAACCGGACCTGCTGCTGTGACCGGCGCGGCATCGAGCGTTCACCCGCCCGCGCTGGCGTCGGCGGCCCGCTTGCGGTGGAAGCGGCGACGCGGTCTGCTGCGCTTCCTGTCGGTGCGCATTGCGCAGGCCATACCGACGCTGTTGTTGGTCGTCGTGGTGAACTTCACCTTGCTCAATCTCGCGCCGGGCGACCTGGCCCAGGTGCTGGCGGGGGAGGCCGGCGGCGCATCGCCCGAGTACGTGGCGCAACTGCGCGAGAGTTTCGGTCTGAACGATCCCGCATGGCTGCGGCTGCTGCATTACGTGCAGAAGGTCGCGACGCTCGACTTGGGGTATTCGTTTCGCAACAGCATGCCGGTCTCCGAGCTGATCGTCGAGCGCATTCCCGCGACGTTGCTGCTGACCGGGTCGGCACTGCTGCTGGCCATCGGTGTGGGCCTGGTGGGTGGTTTTCTTGCGGCGTGGCGGCCTGGCAGTTGGCTCGATCGCACGATCTCGTCGATCGCGCTGCTGGTCTATGCGACGCCCGGTTTTCTGTTGGGCCTGGCGCTGATCATCGTGTTCGGCGTCAAGCTGCAGTGGCTGCCGGTGGGCGGTATGTCGTCAGGCGAGGCTTCGGAAGGAGTCTGGTCGGCGTTTGGCGGCTTGCTGTCCCACCTGGTGCTGCCGGTCCTGACGCTCGGGCTGTTCTTCGCGTCGATCTACGTGCGCATCACGCGTGCGGCCATGCTCGAGGTGCGTGGCCATGACTACGTGCGCACGGCCCGCGCCAAGGGTGTGGCCTCGCTGCGCATCGCCAGCCGCCATGTGCTGCGCAATGCGCTGCTGCCGGTGGTGACGGTGATTGGCCTGCAGGCCGGTGCGCTGCTGGGCGGTGCCGTGCTGGTCGAGGTGGTGTTCGCCTGGCCCGGATTGGGGCGGCTCGCCTTCGAATCGGTCTTCCAGCGCGACTTCAACCTGTTGAGTGGTGTCGTGCTGTGTGGCGCGGCTGCCGTCTTGCTCGTCAACATCCTGGTCGACTTGCTCTACAGCGTGCTCGATCCGCGCATCGGAGCGCGCCAATGACCGCTGTTTCTTGGATTTCCCGCTGCCTCGACATCACCTGGCGGCATCGGGCACTGGCGTTCGGCGCGGTGTTGCTGGGCACGCTCGTGCTGTTGGCCCTGGCCGCACCGTGGCTTTTTCCGGGAGACCCGCACGACATGGTCGGTGCGCCCGCGCTCGCGCCTGGCGGTGATCCGGCGTTTCTGCTGGGCACGGATCTGCTCGGCCGCGACGTTGCGGCGGGCCTGGTCTGGGGCGCGCGGGTGTCGCTGTTCGTGGGCCTGGCCTCCGCGGCCCTCGCGATCGTGATCGGCAGCGTCGTCGGCGTGCTCGCGGGTTATGCGCGTGGCTGGACCTATACGCTGCTGATGCGCCTGTGCGAGCTTTTCCAGACCATTCCCCATTTCCTGTTCGCCATCTTCATCGTGGCCATCCTGGGGGCGACGGTGCGCAACATCACGCTGGCCATCGGCCTGACGTTCTGGCCCGCGATCGCCCGCTTGGTGCGGGCCCAGACGCTGCTGCTGCGTGAAATGGATTTCGTGCGGGTGGCACCGTCGATGGGCGTCAGCGACCTGCGGATCATCCTGACCCATCTCCTGCCCAACGCGATGCCGCCGGTCATCGCCAACGCGTCCATCCTTGCCGCGATTGCGATTCTCAGCGAGTCCGGCCTTTCGTTTCTCGGCCTCGGCGACCCGAACAGCGTGAGCTGGGGCGGCATGATCGGCGCGGGGCGGGAGGCGATCCGGACCGCCTGGTACCTGACGATCATTCCCGGCGCCGCGGTGCTGGTCGCGGTGCTGTCGCTCAACCTGATCGGCGACGGCTTGATCGGCGCGCTCGACCCGAGGAGCCGTGCATGAACCCGATTGCTTTGCACCCCGGCGCCGAGTCCGGCCGCATCGTCCTTGCGGCTCAAAACCTCGGCATCGCATTTCGCCGCCAGGGCCGGTGGCTGGAAGCCGTCAGTGGCTTCGACCTGACGGTGCGGTCCGGCGAAACGGTGGCGCTGGTCGGTGAATCCGGCTGCGGCAAATCCATCACGGCGCTGGCACTGACCGGGCTGCTGCCCGATGCGGCACGCATCATCTCCGGCCGGATCGAATTGCTTGGCGAGCCGGTGTCGGCGCACACCGAGACGCAATGGAGAGGACTGCGCGGCCGCCGCATCGCGATGATCTTCCAGGACCCGATGTCCGCGCTCAATCCGGTGCTGACGGTGGGCGAGCAACTCATCGAGGCGATCCTGTCGCACCGCACGATCGGGCGTGCCGCGGCGCGTGCCGAGGCCACGCTGCTGCTCGCGCAGGTCCAGTTGCCGGACCCCGCGGCGCGGCTGGACGACTATCCCCATCAACTGTCGGGCGGCATGCGTCAGCGCGTGCTGATCGCCATGGCCATCAGCAATCGGCCCGAGGTGCTGATCGCCGACGAGCCCACCACCGCGCTCGATGCCACCGTGCAAGCCGAAATCCTGACCCTGCTGCGCGAGATCCAGCACCAGACACGGATGGCGCTGGTCCTGATCACGCACGACCTGCCGCTGGTGGCGCGCTGGGCCGACCGGGCCGTGGTCATGTATGCCGGCCGCAAGGTCGAGGAGCGTGATGCCAGCGCCTTGCTGCAGCGGCCGCTGCATCCCTACACCCAGGCCCTGATCCGGGCCCGGCCGGAGCGGCGCCCACGCCACGGCGCGCGTCAGCGGCTGACCGAGATTCCCGGACTCGTTCCGGCGCTCGGCGCTGCCGGTCCCGGCTGCGCCTTCGCGGGGCGCTGCTCGCTCGCCGTGGCGCAGTGCCATCTGGATCGGCCGGCGGAGCGCGTCATCGACGCCGGGTGGGTGGCCTGCCACCTGACACCGCACGACCAGCAGGCCGGCGCCGACGCAACGGCCGCCGCCGATGCGCGGGAAAGGCGGGTCGCATGACGACGCGCAGCGCAACCGAACCGTTGCTCGACGTCGCGGGCATCGACGTGGCCTTCGACGGTGCGCACGGCACCGTTCATGCGGTGCGTGATGTCAGCCTGCAGGTGCATCGTGGCGAGGTGTTGGCCATCGTCGGCGAGTCGGGCTCGGGCAAGTCGACGCTGGCGCGCAGCATCATGGGCATGGTGCCGGCCCGGTCCGGCGTGCTGACCCTCGAGGGCGGCACCTTGGCGCGATCGGTCCGGCAGCGGACCCTCGCGCAGCGCCGCAGCATCGGCATGGTCTTCCAGGACAGCGGCGCCGCGTTCGACCCGCGCTTCACCGTGCAGCGTATTCTGGAGGAGCCGCTGCGCTCCCTGGCGCAGGCAGGCCTGTCGGGCGCGGGCACGACGCCGGCCCGGCTGCTCGACGACGTGGGCCTGTCGCGTTCGATGCTCGAACGGCGCCCGCACGAGCTGTCGGGTGGCCAGCGCCAGCGTGTGGGCATCGCGCGCGCATTGGCGACGGCGCCCGAACTTCTGATCTGCGATGAAGCCGTCTCGGCGCTGGACGTCTCGGTTCAGGCCCAGATTCTCAACCTGCTGGCCCATCTGCAGGCCGAGCGGCAACTGAGCTTCCTGTTCATCACCCACGACATCTCGGTGGTCGAATACTTCGCGGACCGCATCGCGGTCATGTATCAGGGGCGGTTGCTCGAAACGGGGGATGCCGCCGAGGTCCTGGACCATCCGCAGCAGGCCTACACCCGTCGTCTGCTCGAGTCCGTCAGGCCCGCCTTCACCGATCGATGACGGTGTAGGGGCGAGATGCGCGGCGATCTGGCCGCGCACGCCCTTCCTCTTTCACCGACCTGGCTCAGTCGTCGCCCAGGCCCAGCATCAGCTGGAGGTTCTGCACCGCCGCGCCCGAGGCGCCCTTGCCCAGGTTGTCCAGGCGTGCCACGGCGACGGCCTGGCGGTACTGTTCGTTGCCGAAGACGCGGATCTCAAGCTGGTTGGTGTCGTTGAGCGCCAGCGCATCGAGCTTGCCCGAGGCCGGTGCGTCCTCGACCGTGACGTAGCGCGCGCCGGCGTAGTGGGCGCGGTAGACGTCCAGCAACTGGGCGATGGTCGGCTGGCCCGGCAGGGTGTCCAGGTGCAGCGGCAGCTCGACCAGCATGCCCTGGCGGAAGTTGCCCACGGCCGGTGTGAAGAGGGGGCGGCGCGTCACGCCGCTGTAGGCCATGATCTCGGGGATGTGTTTGTGCGTCAGTCCGAAGGCATAGGCTTCGTACAGCGGCGCGGCGTCGGCTTCATAGGCTTCGATCATGGCCCGCCCGCCGCCCGAATAGCCGCTGACCGACGGCAGCGCCACCGGAAAGTCGGCCGGCAGCACGCCGGCCTGCACCAGCGGGCGCAGCAGTGCGATGGCGCCGGTGGCGTAGCAACCGGGGTTGGCCACCCGCGCGGCCGCGACCACGGCCGCGCGCTGGTCGGCGTCGAGCTCGGGAAAACCGTAGACCCAGCCCGGGGCCACGCGGTGCGCGGTCGAGGCGTCGATGATGCGCGGCTTTTTGCCGGGCAGGGCGTCGACCATGGCGACGGTTTCGCGCGCGGCGTCGTCGTGCAGGCAAAGAATCACCAGGTCCACGCCCGCCACGATCTCGCGCTTGGCCTCGGGGTCCTTGCGCCGCTCGGGCGCGATGCTGACCACCTCGACCGGCAGCGCCTGCAGGCGCTCGCGGATCTGCAGGCCGGTGGTGCCGGCCTCGCCATCAATGAAGATCTTGGGCATGTTGGGCATGGATGTCTGACAACCAAGCAGGGTTGTCGGATTAGTAACGAAGTAACGAGCCTGTGGATTCAAGCATTTAGCCACAAGTGCGCACCAAGGTGCAGCACAGGCCGAGCGGCGCTCGTGCCCATGGCCCTGGTGGCCTTGGGGGGCTGCTGCGCTGCATGATACAGTTCGCAGTTGCCATGTCCATGAAACACGGCGAAGCTCTGTGAGAGCATGCGTTGGCGCGGGACCTCCTCTTGTTCAGGAGGTCTTCTGCCGTCTGCTGGGCAGCAGTCCGAATGCCTGGCGCCCCCAAATAGAACTTCAACGAGAGACTTCATGAAGATTCACGAGTACCAAGGCAAGGAAATCTTGCGTCAATTCGGGGTGCCTGTCCCCCGTGGTATCCCTGCCTTTACCGTGCAGGAGGCCGTTGAGGCGGCGCAAAAGCTCGGCGGCCCGGTCTGGGTTGTCAAGGCGCAGATCCACGCTGGCGGCCGCGGCAAGGGCGGTGGCGTGAAGGTGGCCAAGAGCATCGACGACGTCAAGAAGCTCGCCGAGCAGATCCTGGGCATGCAGCTGATCACGCACCAGACCGGCCCCGAAGGCCAGAAGGTGCGTCGCCTGTACATCGAAGACGGCGCCGACATCCAGAAGGAATACTACGTCTCGGTCGTGACCGACCGCGCGACGCAGAAGGTGGCCTTCATCGCTTCCAGCGAAGGCGGCATGGACATCGAGGAAGTGGCGCATTCCACCCCCGAGAAGATCATCACCGAGTTCATCGACCCGCTGACCGGCCTGGGCGACGCGCAAGCCAAGAAGATCGCCGACGCGATCGGCCTGCCCGCCGACTCCACCGCGCAAGCCGTCGACGTGTTCCAGAAGCTCTACAAGACCTACATGGACACCGACGCCTCGCTGGTCGAGATCAACCCCCTGAACCGCGACAGCAAGGGTGTGGTCACCGCGCTGGACGCCAAGTTCAACTTCGACCCGAACGCGCTGTTCCGCCACCCCGAGATCGTGGCCTACCGCGATCTGGACGAGGAAGACGCCGCTGAAATCGAAGCGTCCAAGTTCGACCTGGCCTACATCTCGCTGGACGGCAACATCGGCTGCCTGGTCAATGGCGCCGGCCTGGCCATGGCCACCATGGACACCATCAAGCTGTTCGGCGGCGAGCCGGCCAACTTCCTGGACGTCGGCGGCGGCGCCACGGCCGAGAAGGTCACCGAAGCCTTCAAGATCATGCTCAAGAACCCGAATGTCGAAGGCATTCTGGTCAACATCTTCGGCGGCATCATGAAGTGCGACACCATCGCCACCGGCGTGATCGCAGCCTGCAAGGCCGTGAACCTGAAGGTGCCGCTGGTCGTGCGCATGAAGGGCACGAACGAGGAACTCGGCAAGAAGCTGCTGGCCGAATCCGGTCTGCCCATCATCTCGGCCGACACCATGGCCGAAGCCGCGACCAAGATCGTCGCAGCCGTCAAGTAAGCCCGGAGACGAAAGAACATGTCGATCTACATCAACAAAGACACCAAGGTCATCACCCAAGGCATCACGGGCAAGACGGGCCAGTTCCACACTGAAAAGTGCCAGGAATACGCGAACGGCAAGAACGCCTTCGTGGCCGGCGTGAACCCCAAGAAGGCCGGCGAGTCGATCTTCAACATCCCGATCTACGGCACCGTCAAGGAAGCCGCCCAGCAGACCGGCGCCACCGTTTCGGTGATCTACGTGCCGCCCGCAGGCGCTGCTGCCGCGATCTGGGAAGCGGTCGAAGCCGACCTGGACCTGGCCATCTGCATCACCGAAGGCATTCCGGTCAAGGACATGCTCGAAGTGCGCAACAAGATGAAGGCCAAGGAAGCCGCTGGCGGCAAGCGCACGCTGCTGCTGGGCCCGAACTGCCCCGGTCTGATCACGCCTGACGAGATCAAGATCGGCATCATGCCCGGCCACATCCACCGCAAGGGCCGCATCGGCGTGGTCTCGCGCTCGGGCACGCTGACCTATGAAGCCGTGGCCATGCTGACCGAAGTCGGCCTGGGCCAGTCCACCGCGGTGGGCATCGGCGGCGACCCGATCAACGGTCTCAAGCACATCGACGTGCTCAAGGCCTTCAATGACGACCCGGACACCGATGCCGTCATCATGATCGGCGAGATCGGCGGTCCCGACGAGGCGGATGCCGCCCGCTGGGCCAAGGACAACTTCAAGAAGCCCATCGTCGGCTTCATCGCGGGCGTGACCGCGCCTCCGGGCAAGCGCATGGGCCACGCCGGCGCGCTGATCTCGGGCGGTGCCGACACGGCCGATGCCAAGCTCTCCGTCATGGAAGAGTCGGGCTTCGTGATCACGCGCAACCCGTCGGAGCTGGGCAAGCTCCTCAAGGCTCAACTGAAGTAAGCCTTGCCGACCAAGGGGCCCGTCTCAGACGGCCCCTTTTTTTCGTCTGCCCACACAAGAAAAACGAGCGCTGTGTCTTCCTGATGCAAGCGCTCTTCAACATATAGCAAGTGGTTGAGGACAATGGAATTCATCAATGACCCCCAATTCTGGATCGGGCTGATCCAGATCGTCTGGATCAACATCATCCTGTCGGGCGACAACGCCGTCGTCATCGCGCTGGCCGCACGTTCACTGCCGCCGGCTCAGCAGAGGAAGGCCGTGCTGTTCGGCTCGGGCGCCGCCGTCGTGCTGCGCATCGCGCTGACGGTGGTGGCGGCCAAGATGATGGCGCTGCCGTTTCTGCAGATCGTCGGCGGCGCACTGCTGCTGTGGATCGGCCTGCAGTTGTTCGGCAATGACGAGGAAGGCGAGGCCAAGGGCACCAGCGGTGGCCTGCTGGTGGCCGTGCGCACCATCCTGATCGCCGACCTGGTGATGAGCCTGGACAACGTCATCGCCATCGCCGGCGCGGCGCAGGGCGCGGCCGCCGAGCATCACCTGCTGCTGGTCGTCTTCGGCCTGGTCATCTCCATCCCCATCATCATCTGGGGCAGCCAGCTCGTCATCAAGCTGATGGACCGCTTCCCCGTGATCATCACGCTGGGCGCCATGCTGCTGGGCTGGATCGCGGGCACCATGCTGATCACCGACCAGTTCCTCATCGCCAACGTGCTGCCGCAGACCTGGCTGGACCGCTCGGGCGTGCAGATCGACATCATCAGCGTGGTCAAGTACACCTGCGGCATCGTGGGCGCGTTGCTGGTGCTGGCCGCCGGCAAGGCGCTGGCGGCACGCAAGTCCGCCGCCACACCGGAGTGAGGCACCGGGCGCCCCCGTCAACGGGGCTGCCTGCACGGAAAAGCCCAGCCGTCGCTGGGCTTTTTTTCGGCCGAAGGCGGGCTGGTCTGGCGTGCGGTGAAAGATGTTCCGAGGGGCAAGCCGCCCTCGACGGGACCGGGCGCGTGGGCCGCTAGGCGGCTCATCCGGGTGTCTGACGCGGCCTGCGCGCGGCGGCGGGCCGTCTCTCCCGAGACGGCGCTGTCAGTGCGTTTCGTCGCTGCGCGCGATGGTGAGCAGCCGCTCGACTTCTTCCGGGTAGCGGCGCAGGTTGTACTGGTGCAGCGCGCGGATCAGGACCATCACCAGCATGACCACCAGGCCGAAGGCGGTGATGGCGCCGAAGGCCGTCAGGCCCAGGCCGGTGGACAGGCTGTAGAAGGCGCCCAGGCCCAGGATGCAGGCCTGTTCGTTGAAGTTCTGCACGGCGATCGAGCGGCCCGCGCCCATCAGGTTGTGGCCGCGGTGCTGCAGCAGCGCATTCATCGGCACGACCAGGTAGCCGCCCAGTGCGCCCAGCAGGATCAGGAAGGGCGCGGCCACCCAGACGTTGCTGATCACGTTCATCAAAATCACCAGGCCGCCCATGGCGATGCCCAGCGGGATCACGCTGGGCGCCTGGTCCAGGCGCACCCGCATCGAAGCCAGCACGGCGCCGGCGGCGGTGCCGATGGCCACCACGCCGACCAGCGACGAGGCCTGCGTGGTGCTGTAGCCCAGCGCGGCGGCGGCCCAGGCCAGCACGATGTAGCGCAGGTTGCCGCTGACGCCCCAGAACAGCGTGGTGGTCGACAGCGACATCTGGCCCAGCTTGTCTTTCCACAGCCGGTTGTTGCAGTTCCAGAAGTCGGGCAGCAGCAGGGCCGGGTTGTCGGGCATGGGGCGCATGGCCACGCCGGTCAGCGGAATGCGGGTGTTGATGGCGGCGGCCATGGCGTAGAACAGCATCAGCACCGAGATGGCGGTGGGCGCCGCGCCATGGATGCCGATGAGGTCGAGCGCCGGCACGCTGTGCAGCAGGTCGACCGCGCGCCCGGAGACCAGCAGCCCGCCGGTGAGCACGCCCAGGATGATGGAGCCGATGGTCAGCCCCTCGATCCAGCCGTTGGCCTTGACCAGTTGCGAGGGCGGCAGCAGTTCGGTGAGGATGCCGTACTTGGCCGGCGAATAGGCCGCCGCGCCCAGGCCGACGACCGCGTAGGCCAGCAGGGGATTCGAGCCGTAGAGCATCATCAGGCAGCCCACCACCTTGATGGCGTTGCTGATGAACATGACCTTGCCCTTGGGCAGGGCGTCGGCAAAGGACCCGACGAAGGGAGCCAGCACTACGTAGAACAGCGCGAACATCGGCACCAGCGCGGCGCGTTGCCACTCGGGGGCGCCGCTGGTGCGCAGCAGTTCGACGGCCACCACGAACAGGGCGTTGTCAGCCAGCGACGAGAAAAACTGCGCCGACATGATGGTGTAGAAACCGCGCTTCATCAATAGGATCTGTGAGGGCTGTGCGTAACAGGGGTCAAGGACGGGCGGGGTTGCTGGACCGGCTCAGGCCCAAGCCGTGGCGCGGCGTGGCCGCGTCACTGAAATGGCTGGATCCGAGGCAAAAGCGCCCAGTGTAAGGGCGTTGCAAGTCCGCTGATCCCGCGCCGCGCCGCAGCGGCAAATGCACCAGGCCCGTCGGTGGTGGCGCTGCAACGGCCGGGCCGTGACAGCGGGCAATGGCAGCGGCCGAGCGGGCCGGCCAGCCTTCCTCCGTGGGCGATTCCTGTTGTGATGATCAAGGCGCAAGGACGAGTCTTCCCAGATGGCGGCGCCCGCGGGTGTCGAGGGCGCTGTCGTCTGCGGCCCACGTTATAGCATGCGGACATGTCAGCCACCGCTGTGGAAAGCGAGGGCGGGCGGCGGGCCCGCCGCCATGCTTGGCCGCGCGCGACAGTTCACTTTCAGGCGCGATCAAGCAAGCCGGGCCGGCTTCGCCGCATACTTCGACTCCAGCGCGCCTGGCCGTTGCCGGCCGCCGCCCGCCTTGCCGATTCTTCGTTGTCCTGCCGCCTGCCCGCCATGCCCCGTCCGATTTCCGCCACTGTCCACGGTGCTGCCCTGCGCCACAACCTCGAGCGCGTGCGCGCGGCCGTGCCCGACGCGCGCATCGCCGCCGTGGTCAAGGCCAATGCCTACGGCCATGGCATCGAGCGTGTCTTCGACAGCCTGCGCGCGGCCGATGCCTTCGCGCTGCTCGACCTGGACGAGGCCAGCCGCGTGCGCGCCCTGGGCTGGCGCGGCCCCATCCTGCTGCTCGAAGGCGTGTTCGAGCCGCGCGACCTGGAGCTGTGTTCGCGCCTGGGCCTGTGGCACGTGGTGCACAACGACGAGCAGATCGACTGGCTGGCCGCGCACAAGACGCACGAGCCGCACCACGTCTTCCTCAAGATGAATGGCGGCATGAACCGGCTGGGCTTCACCCCCGTGCGTTACCGCGCGGCCTGGGCACGGCTGAACGCGCTGCCGCAGGTCGGCGAGATCACGCTGATGATGCATTTCTCGGACGCCGACGGCCCGCGCCAGGGCGTGGATGGCATCGCCCACCAGGTCGCGGCCTTCGAGGGCGCCGCCCGCGACCTGCCGGGCGAGCGCTGCCTGGGCAACAGCGCCGCCATCCTGCGCTACGGCCAGGGCCTGCCGCTGCGCAGCGACTGGGTGCGCAGCGGCATCGTCATGTACGGCAGCGCCCCTGATTTCCCCGAGCACGACATCGCCCATTGGGGCCTGCAGCCGACCCTGACGCTGGCCAGCCGCATCCTGGCCACGCAGGACCTGCAGCCCGGCGACACCGTCGGCTACGGCTCGGCCTTTGTGGCGGATCGCCCCATGCGTATCGGCATCGTGGCCTGCGGCTACGCCGACGGCTACCAGCGCATGAGTCCCACGGGCACGCCCATCCTGGTAGACGGCGTGCGCACTCGCACCGTCGGGCGTGTGAGCATGGACATGCTCAACGTCGACCTCACGCCCGTGCCCAAGGCCAGCGTGGGCAGCGAGGTCACCCTCTGGGGGCGCGCCGCCAACGGCACCGTGCTGCCCATCGACGAGGTGGCGCGTGCCGCCGGCACGCTGGGTTACGAGCTGATGTGCGCGGTCGCGCCGCGCGTGCCGATCCACAGCGACGCGGTGGCCTGAAGCGCCGCCTTCACGGCCCGGCCGGCGTGGCCGGCGCCGACAGGGGCGCCGCGCGCAGCGTCTCCAGGTGGATGCTGGTCTCGGAGTTGCTGATGCCCTTGATCAGCCGGATGCGCTCCAGCGCGTGGGCCAGCTCGGGCAGGGTGCTCACGTGCAGTTCGGCCAGCAGATCCCACTGGCCGTTGGTGGAATGCAGCGCCAGCACGCTGGGCTCGCCCAGCAGCGACGCGGACACGCGCCGTGCGTCGTTGCCCTCGATGGCGATGCTCATCCAGGCCTGCAGGCCGCCGGTCTCGGCCTCGGGCCGCAGCCGCACGGTGTAGCCCACGACCACGCCGCTGTCTTCCAGCTTGCGGATGCGGTTGGTCACCGTGCCGCGCGAAACGCCCAGCCGCGTCGCCAGGGTCGCGACACTGGCGCGCGCGTTGTGGCGCAACTGGGCGATGAGCGCCTGGTCGATCTGGTCGAGGTTTTTCATTTTGCCAATTCCTGTGTGCAAAACGTCAGGATTCTGCGCTTGTGATGGCATTATTGCCGATTTGAATTGGCAGCAGGGCGTGGGATTCTTGTCATACGTTGTAGCCAAGGAGTCCATCATGTCTGCCCGCCACGCGTCCTCCGACCGGCCTTTCACGGCGCGCCCCGAAGTGGTCACCCAATTCCTGAGCGCCAGCGGCGCCGCCCGCCTGGTCGCGCGGACCGGGGTGATCGAATGCCTGCAGGCCATGGCCGCCGCCATCGAGTCCGACTACCGCCGCTGGCAGGACTTTGACAAGACCGCGCGTGTCGCCGCCTATTCCGAGGCCGGCGCCATCGAACTCATGCCCGTGGCCGATGCGCATGACTATGCCTTCAAGTTCGTCAACGGCCATCCGCGCAACACCCGCCTGGGCCTGTCCACCGTCATGGCCTTCGGTCTGCTGGCCGACATGGCCACCGGCGTGCCCGTTTTCTTGAGCGAGCTGACGCTGACCACCGCGCTGCGCACGGCGGCCACCTCGGCCATGGCCGCGCGCCACCTCGCGCGCCCGGACAGCCGCACCATGGCCATCATCGGCAATGGCTCGCAAAGCGAGTTCCAGGCGCTGGCCTTTGTGGGCCTGCTGGGCGTGCGCACGCTGCGGCTGTTCGACATCGACCGCGCCGCCACCGACAAGCTGGTGCGCAACCTGCAGCCTTACGTGGCCAGCCACGGCCTGGCGATCGTGGTCTGCGCCAGCGCCGCCGAGGCCGCGCGCGGCGCCGACATCGTGACGACGCTGACGGCCGACCAGGCCAACGCCACCATCGTGCACGCCGGCATGCTGGCGCCGGGCATGCACCTCAACGCCGTGGGCGGCGACTGCCCGGGCAAGACCGAACTGGCCGCCGACGTGCTGCGCGCCTCGCGCGTCTTCGTCGAATACGAGCCGCAGACCCGCATCGAGGGCGACCTGCAGCAGATGCCGGCCGACTTCGCGGTCACCGAGCTGTGGCAGGTGATCCAGGGCCGGGCGCCGGGCCGCACCTCGCCCGCGGACGTGACCACATTTGACTCGGTGGGCTTTGCGCTGGAGGATTACGCGGCGCTGCGCACGATGCGCGCGCTCGGCCATGAAGCCGGGCTGCTCGAGACCATCGCGCTGATCCCGCCGCTGGGGGATCCCAAGAATCTGTTTGCCACCCTGGCCGCCGCCGCGCCCAGCGGCGTCCTGCCGCAAAGGAAAGCCGCATGAACCACGAAGCCCGCCTGCCCGCCTTCCCCATGCAAGCGGCCGTGCGCGCCACGCTGATCGGCGTGCCGACGGACGCCGGCGCCGGCCGCCTGGGCGCGGCCATGGGGCCCGATGCGCTGCGCGTGGCCCAACTGGGCCCGGCGCTGGCGTACTTCGGGGTGGACGTGCTGGACGTCGGTAACCTGGCCGGCCCGCCCAACCCGCGCGCCGGGCGCGATCCGGCCAGCGGGCTGCGCAACCTGGCCGAATGCGTGGCCTGGTGCCGGACCGCGCATGACGCGGTCTACGCCCAACTGGCCGCGGGGCGCCTGCCCGTGCTGCTGGGCGGCGACCACATGCTGGCCGCGGGCTCCATCAGCGCGGGGGCCCGCCACTGCCGGGCGCAGGGACGGCGCCTGCGCGTGCTGTGGCTGGATGCGCACGCCGACTGCAACACGCCCGAGATCTCGCCCTCGGGCAATGTGCACGGCATTCCGGTGGCCAGCCTGTGCGGCCTGGGCCCGGCGGCGCTGGCGAATCTGTCCGGCGCCGTGCCGGTCATGCAGGCCCAGGCGTTTCGCCAGATCGGCCTGCGCAGCGTGGACGACTCCGAAAAGACCATGATCCAGCAGCTCGGGCTGGAGGTCTACGACATGCGCGCCATCGACGAGCTGGGCATGCGCGAGGTCATGCACCGCGCGCTGGCCGGCCTGGACGACGACCCCGACGTGCACTTGCACGTGAGCTTCGACGTCGACTTTCTCGACCCCGAGATCGCCCCCGGCACCGGCACCACCGTGCGCGGCGGCCCGAACTACCGCGAAGCGCAGCTGTGCATGGAGATGATCGCCGACACCGGCTGCCTGGCCTCGCTGGACATCGTCGAGCTCAACCCCGCGCTGGACGTGCGCAACCAGACCGCCGAGCTGGTGGTCGACCTGGTCGAAAGCCTGTTCGGCAAAAGCACGCTGGTGCGGCCCGCACCGCGCGGGCGCGCCGAAAGCCTGGTGCCCGGCACGGGGCGCTGACGGCCTGCCGCCCTGGCGGCCCATTCCTGGAGACAAGTCTGACCCGCTAGACTTGCGCCTTTTTTCGGGCGCAATCTGGCCCGTCGGACCGTTCACACTCACAACAACAAGCCGATCCATGGCCATTCGCACCGATACACCACCGCAGGACGGCGACGCCCCGCACCTGCAGCGCAGCCTCAAGGCACGCCACCTCACCATGATCGCCATTGGCGGGGCCATCGGCACGGGGCTCTTCGTGGCCTCGGGCGCGACCATCGCGCAGGTGGGGCCGGGCGGGGCGCTCGCGGCCTACCTGCTGATCGGCGTGATGGTCTACTTCATCATGACCAGCCTGGGCGAGCTGGCGGCCTTCATGCCGGTGTCGGGCTCGTTCGCGACCTACGGCGCGCGTTATGTGGAAGAGGGCTTCGGCTTCGCGCTGGGCTGGAACTTCTGGTACAGCTGGGCGATCACGGTGGCGGTCGACCTGGTGGCCGCGCAACTGGTCATGGCCTACTGGCTGCCCGGGGTGCCGGGCATTCTCTGGAGCGCGCTGTTCCTGGCGCTCATGTTCGGGCTCAACGCCATCTCGGTCAAAGGCTTTGGCGAGAGCGAGTACTGGTTCGCGCTCATCAAGGTGGTGGCCGTGGTGGTCTTCATCGCCACCGGCCTGGCCATGCTGGCCGGCATCATCCGGGGCGGCGAGGGCGCGGCCGTGGGCAACTGGACCATCGGCGACGCGCCGTTCGCGGGCAACTTCGCGGCGATGATCGGCGTGGCGATGATCGTGGCCTTTTCCTTCCAGGGCACGGAGCTGATCGGCATCGCCGCGGGCGAGTCCGAGAACCCGCGCGTGAACGTGCCCAAGGCCGTGCGCCAGGTGTTCTGGCGCATCCTGCTGTTCTATGTGCTGGCCATCCTGGTCATCGGCCTGCTCATTCCCTACACCGACCCGCAGTTGCTGCGCAATGATGTGACCGACGTCACGGTGAGCCCCTTCACGCTGGTGTTCGAGCGCGCCGGCCTGCTGTCGGCCGCGGCGGTCATGAACGCGGTGATCCTGACGTCGGTGCTGTCGGCCGGTAACTCGGGCATGTACGCGGCCACGCGCATGCTCTACAACCTCGCGCTCGAAGGCAAGGCCCCGCGCCTGTTCCGCCAGGTCTCGGCCAGCGGCGTGCCACAGGCCGCGCTCGTCGCCACCACGCTGGTGGCCGGCCTGTGTTTCTTCAGCTTCATCATCAGCCCGCAGCAGGTCTACATCTGGCTGCTCAACACCTCGGGCATGACGGGCTTCATCGCCTGGCTGGGCATCGCCATCAGCCACTACCGCTTCCGCAAGGGCTATGTGCAGCAGGGCCATGCGCTGTCAAAACTGCCCTACCTCTCGGGCTTTTTCCCCTTCGGCCCGATCTTCGCCTTTGCGCTGTGCCTGACCATCACCCTGGGCCAGAACTACCAGGCCTTCCTGCAGGACCGCATCGACTGGGGCGGCGCCGTCGCCACCTACATTGGCATCCCCTTGTTCCTGGCGATCTGGCTGGGCTACAAGCTGGCGCGCCGCACGCGCTTTGTGCGGTATGAGGACATGCGGTTCCCTGGCATTGCGACCGGCGGCAACTAACTGGCGATGACTAAGAAGAAGGTGGGGCACGCGCTCTATTGAGCGGGCGGCGCCGGGCACGCGGACGTCTCGTAGCGCTTGGCCACGGTCGACTGGCAGCGCCAGGCGCCGCTGGCGTTGCGCACCCAGACGACGGTGGCGTTGGCGAGCGCGGTGGCGGCGGTGTTGCCGAAGGTGGCGGTGATGCGGGTTTCGTTGTCGGCCAGCACAATCTGCGGGTAGCCGGTGGGCGGTTGCTCGCTCTGGCCGGTCTTGCCCAGCAGGTTGGAGAGGGTGGCGCCGATGAGGCAGGTGGAGGCCGAGGCCTCGTTGTCGCTGAAGGTGACGTTGGTCTTGCCTTCGAGCAGGCAGGATTCGGCCTGGGGGCGCAAGGCCGCGGTCTCGCTGACGACCCGTGTGATCTGGGCGCGTGCGACGTGGCCCTGGTATTGCGGAATGGCGACGGTGGCCAGCACGCCGATGAGGGCGACGGCGATCATGAGTTCGATCAGGGTGAATCCCTGCTGGCCTGCTGTTCCCATCGTCGTGTCCTTCCCGGTCCGGCCAATCGCCTCGCCGGGCCGGGCAGATAGATGCCCGGCCGGCAAGACCCGCTCTGCGGCGGTCTCTCTCTCCCTCTTGCAGCCTTGTTGTGCGACAAGTTTGCAGTTTGTTGCAATTGGCGTGCCCGCGCGGCGCAGAGGGGCGCCGCTGGCCGCGCCGGTGCTTGAAAACCATTTCAAAATCAAATGGTTGATGTGTAAGTAAATGGACTTCAATCGGATCGATTCAGCTTGCTGGGAGTCCGTTTTGTGACAATATTCGTCAGCAATGCAACGATTTGTGCGACAAATATGTCAGTCCCCAAGGGCGTGTGATCGCCCGGGCCGGGGGCGGGCGGGGCGTGGGGGCGCGGACGGGGCCGGTTACGTCTTGCTTCGATATCGCGCCCAGCCAGCGGGCCCGCCGAACAGGGCGCTGTTAAGATGCGCCGATTCGCGCCTGGCGCGGCCTGCGTCGTGCAGCCGGTGGTCAGAAAGCGGCATCGAAGCCATGCTGCGCGGGTTTTTGGACATGATGGCCGTTCCAGGCCCGGGATGTGAGACCGATGACTGTCGCCCTTGCTGGCCGCGCGCCCGCCACGTTCGAGATCAAGAGCGCCAACCTGCCGCTGCTGGCGTTGCTGCTGAAATCCTCCGACCTCAAGTTGCTGGCGGCCGAGATGACGGCGCAGTTCGGCAACCAGAGCGACTTCTTCGACGGCGAGCCGCTGGTCGTCGACTTCTCCTTCTACCCCGACGAGGCGCCGGCCCTGACCGCGCTGGAATTCACCGCGCTGCTGCAGTTGCTGCGCAGCTACCGCATGGCGCCCGTGGCCGTGAAGGCCCGGCGCGAGGACCTGCTGGCTGGCGCGACCGCCGTGGGCCTGGTGCCGGCGCAGGATGCGTTCCTGGGCAATGTGGTGGCGCAGCCCGCCCGCGTGGAGCGGGTGGTCGAGACCGTGGTGCAGGAAGTGGTGCGCGAAGTGCCCACGCCGGTGGCCGGCCCTTCGACGCTGGTGGTCGACAAGCCGCTGCGCTCCGGCCAGCGTGTGTATGCGCGCGGCTGCGACGTGGTGGTGCTGGCCATGGTCAACCAGGGCGCCGAGGTGATCTCCGACGGCCACATCCATGCCTACGCGCCGCTGCGCGGCCGTGTCATGGCCGGCGCGCGCGGCAACACCGAGGCCCGCATCTTCGCGCTCAACCTGGAGGCTGAACTGATCTCGATCGCCGGCATCTATCGCACCAGCGAAACGCCACTGCCCGACGAGGTGCGGGGGCGGCCCGCGCAGGTGCGGCTCGATGGCGAGAAACTGCTGATCCAGCCGCTCAAGGCATGAGTTGCCGCCAGTCACCCTGACATTCTGTATAAATGACGCGAGCCATCAAGCGACGCAACCAGCGAAGCCGGGACAAGTTGCTCCGGCGGGACGCGACACCAGCACACAACACAGCAACATCTCTTACAGGACTTGAGAGCAACAACATGACCAAAATCGTTGTCGTGACATCCGGCAAGGGCGGCGTGGGCAAGACCACGACCAGCGCCAGTTTTGCCGCGGGCCTGGCCCTGAGTGGCCGCAAGACCGTGGTGATCGACTTTGACGTGGGCCTGCGCAACCTCGATCTCATCATGGGTTGCGAGCGCCGCGTCGTGTACGACTTCGTCAACGTCATCCACGGCGAGGCCAACCTGAGCCAAGCGCTGATCAAGGACAAGCAGGTCGACAACCTGTACGTGCTGGCTGCCTCGCAGACGCGCGACAAGGAAGCGCTGACCAAGGACGGCGTGGAAAAGGTCATCAACGACCTGATCGCCCAGGGCTTCGACTACATCGTCTGCGATTCGCCGGCCGGTATCGAGCAGGGCGCGCTGATGGCCATGCACTTCGCCGACGAGGCGCTGGTGGTGACCAATCCCGAAGTCTCGTCGGTGCGCGACTCGGACCGCATCCTGGGCATGCTCAGCTCCAAGACCAAGCGCGCCATCGAGGGCAAGGAGCCGATCAAGGAGCACCTCCTGATCACGCGCTACAACCCGACGCGCGTGCAGGATGGCCAGATGCTGTCGCTCGAAGACATCCAGGACATCCTGCGCATTCCGCTGATCGGCGTGATCCCCGAGAGCGAATCGGTGCTGCAGGCGTCCAACCAGGGCACGCCGGCCGTGCACCTGGACGGCACCGACGTGTCGAAAGCCTACAAGGACGTGGTGGCGCGTTTCCTGGGCGAGGACAAGCCCCTGCGTTTCATCGACGCGGCCAAGCCCGGCCTGCTCAAGCGACTCTTTGGCGGGAGGTAAGCCATGTCCCTGCTGTCCTTCCTCCTCGGCGAGAAGAAGAAATCGGCCAGCGTGGCCAAGGAGCGCCTGCAGATCATCCTGGCGCACGAACGCAACGGCCGCAACCCCGGCGCGCCCGACTACCTGCCCGCGCTGCAGCGCGAGCTGATCGCGGTGATCTCCAAGTACGTCAACATCAACCCCAGCGACATCAAGCTGCACCTGGAGCGCCAGGATGACCTGGAAGTGCTCGAAGTCAAGATCGAGCTGCCCGAGGTGGCCAAGGGGTGAATAGGCTGCGGGCGCGCATCTCGGAGGGGATGAGCCCCGAGTGGTGCCTGCAGCCGCCGGCTTGGCCCGGCACCCGATGGCCGACCTGCAGTTGCGGTCGGCTGTCATCAAAGCGCCACGCGCGTGACTTAATTTGCCGGGCATGTCCATGCTCGATACCGCGGCCGGCGGCTTTCTTCACGCACCGGCCGCCGCCGATCTGGTGCCCGCCCTGATGTCTGCCACCCGCCGCCCGGTGCGTGTGCAGCTCATGTACTTCAATGCCGGCGGGGGCCATCGGGCCTCGGCCCTGGCCTTGCAGGCCGGCATCCGGCGCGCCGGGCTCGATTGGCAGGTCGAGCTGGTCAACGTGTTCGAATGCGTGGACGTGCGCGACGTCTTTCGCCGCTGGACCGGCATGCCGCCCGAGGGCATCTACAACAAACGCCTGGCGCTGGGGTGGACGGCTGGCCTGGCACAGGAGCTCAAGCTGCTGCAGGCCGGCATCCGCGTCACCCATCCGTTCCTGATGAAACGCCTGCGCCAGCACTGGGCCGCCACGCAGCCCGATCTGGTCGTCTCGTTGGTGCCGAATTTCAACCGGGCCATGTTCCTGAGCCTGGCGCTGGAATGCCCGCAGGTGCCGTATGCGACGGTGATGACCGACCTGGCGGACTTTCCACCGCGTTTCTGGATCGAGAAAGACCTGCCCATCGACCTGGTCTGCGGCACGCCGCACGCGGCGGCGCAGGCCCGCGCGGCGGGCTGCCCGGGCGAGCGTGTGCACGCGGTCTCGGGCATGCTGCTGCGCGAGGACTTCTACGCGCCGCGCCTGGCGCGCGAGCCCATCGCGCTGCAGCGGCAGGCGCTGGGCCTGCCAGCCGACGGACCCGTGGGGCTGGTGCTGTTTGGCGGCGAAGGCTCGCGCCAGATGCTGACGATTGCGCGCCAGGTGCGCGACGTGCCGCTGATCTTCGTGTGCGGCCGCAACGACAAGCTGGCCGCGCGAATGCGCCAGTTGCCCGTGCCGCCCGGCGCCGCGCCGCGTGCCGTGGTGGGGTTTGCGCACGACATTCCGCGCTACATGCAGCTGGCGGATTTCCTGATCGGCAAGCCGGGGCCGGGCAGCCTGAGCGAGGCCGTGCACATGGGCCTGCCCTGCATCGTGGCGTCCAACCTCGCCACGCTGCCGCAGGAGCGCTACAACACGCGCTGGCTGGTCGAGCAGGGGCTGGGTGTGACGGTGGCCGATTTTGCCGGCGTCGGCCGTGCGGTGGCCGATGTGCTGGCGCGGCTGCCCGAGCTGCAGGCCAACACCCGGCGCATCAACAACCGCGCGTTGTTCGAGGTGCCGCAACGGCTGGCGGGCATCCTGGCGCAGGCGCCGCTGGCGCACAACACGCTGCACGCCATGGATCACTGAGATGAAACGCCGCGAGGCCGCTGCGGCCTCGTGAAAACCGGGCGCGGCCGCGGTGTGCGGCGCGGGCCTGGCGTCAGCGCGTGGGCACGGCTGGCAGTACCAGGTCGTCGAGGATGTGCAGCGGGTCTTCGGCCTCGGCCGGTTGCGGCTGGCGCTTGCGCGGCGCATGCATCATGGGCCAGCGCACGATTTCCAGCCGGCCGTCCATGTGCTCGACCAGGGCCGTGAGGCTTTCCACTCAGTCGCCGTCGTTGGCGTAGAGGATGCCGTCGATGTCGCGCATCTCGGCGTGGTGGATGTGGCCGCAGACCACGCCGTCCATGCCGCGCTTGCGCGCCTCGCGCGCGACGGCGTGCTCGAAGTCGCCGACGTAGCTCACGGCGCGTTTGATCTTGTGTTTGAAGTACTGAGACACCGACCAGTAGGGCAGGCCCAGCCAGGCGCGGCCGATGTTGAGATGGCGGTTGAGCTTGAGCGAGAACTCGTAGAGCACGTCGCCCACGTGGGCCAGCCACTTGGCGCACTGGATCACGCCGTCGAACTGGTCGCCGTGCAGGATCCACAGGCGCCGGCCGTCGGCCGTGGTGTGCACGGCCTCGTCGGCGACCTCGATGCCGCCCAGCGTCACGCCCAGGAAACGGCGCGCGAATTCGTCGTGGTTGCCCGCGATGAAGGTCATGCGCGTGCCCTTGCGCACCTTGCGCAGCAGCTTCTGGATCACGTCGCTGTGCGCCTGCGGCCAGTGCCAGTTGCGCTTGAGCTGCCAGCCGTCAATGATGTCGCCGACCAGATACATCTGCTGGCACTCGACATGCTTGAGAAAGTCCAGCAGCGCATGCGCCTGGCAGCCGGATGTGCCCAGGTGCACGTCCGAGAGCCAGACGGTGCGCACGTCGAGCGCGCGGCGCTGGGCCTCGGGCTGCGGCTGCCGTTGGGCCTCGCGGCTGGCGCCAGTGCTGGCGGGCGACGCACCCAGGCGCCGGGCGAAGAAGGGGCGGAAGGTCTGGGTTCGCATGCGCGCATGCTGAGGGGCGCGCATGACGTGACTGTGTCGTTTGCATGTCGACCGCGTGTCAGCGCTCGGCCGTGCGGGCTTCCTAGAATGGGCTCAAGGACGACCCATGTGCGTCCGCTTTGCTGGAGGCATTCGAATGAGCTACGACCCCGACAACATCTTCGCCCGCATCCTGCGCGGCGAGGCGCCCTGCGTGAAGGTCTACGAGGACGATGCAACGCTGGCCATCATGGACGCGATGCCGCAGGCCGACGGCCATGTGCTGGTGCTGCCCAAGGAGGCCGCGGTGACGCTGCTCGACGCCTCCGACGAGGCCGCGTGCCGCTGCATCGTGACCGTGCGCAAGGTGGCCGCGGCCGTGCAAAAGGCGACCGGGGCGGCGGGGCTGACCGTCGGCCAGTTCAACGGCGCGGCGGCGGGGCAGACCGTGCCGCATCTGCATTTCCACATCGTCCCACGCGAGCCGGGCGTGGCGCTGCGCAAGCACGCAGGGCAAATGGCCGACCCGGCCGTGCTGCAGGCCATGGCTGAGCGCATCAAGGCGCATTGGGCATGACGCCGTAAGCGAAGCGCGGTTCTTCATTCCCCATGAAGCGAGGCGGGTGCTGAGGGCTGGGAAACGGGGACCGGATGCGGGAAGTCAAGGAGGAGGACTGGACTTTGTCCAGTCCGGGGGACATGGACGCAGCCGGTCCCCGTTTCCCAGTCCGATGGCGAGGCGTGCCCGACTCGGGCGGGGCCGGGCTGCGTCAGAAAAGAAGAGACTGTGTCTGTCCTTTGGACCTCAGGTGTGTACCGGCCTCCCGCCGCTGTGCATGGCCACGCCGTGGCGGCGGCGCTCGTAGCGGTCGAGCGCCAGCCCTTCGGTGCTGATCTCGGGCTTGGCGCCGGTGATGAGGTCGCTGATCAGCTTGCCCGAACCGCAGGCCATGGTCCAGCCCAGCGTGCCGTGGCCGGTGTTCAGGAACAGATTGCCGTAGCGCGTCGCGCCAATGATGGGCGTGCTGTCGGGCGTCATCGGGCGCAGGCCGGTCCAGAAGGTGGCTGCCGGGATGTCGCCGCCCGGGAACAGGTCGCGCACCACCATCTCCAGCGTGGCACGGCGACGCGGGTCCAGGCGCAGGTCGAAGCCGCCCAGCTCGGCCATGCCGCCCACGCGGATACGCCGGTCGAACCGTGTCACCGCGATCTTGTAGGTCTCGTCCAGCACGGTCGACTGCGGCGCCAGGCTCTCGTCGGTCAGCGGCACGGTGATCGAATAACCCTTGACCGGGTAGACCGGCACGTCCAGCCCCAGCGGCGCGATGAAGTCGCGTGTGTAGCTGCCGAAGGCCAGCACGTAGCGATCGGCCGTCAGCAACTGGCCGCCGACTTTCACGCCCTGGATGGCGCCGCCCTCGTGCACGAGGGCCTCCACGGACTGGTTGAAACGGAAGTCCACGCCCAGGTCGGCCGCCAGCTTGGCGAGCGCGTTGGTGAACAGATGGCAGTCGCCCGTTTCGTCATTGGGCAGGCGCAGGCCACCGGTCAGGCGGTCCTTGGCGTGCGCCAGCGCGGGCTCGACGCTGGCGAGCTGCTCGGGCGTGAGCAGCTCGTGCGGCACGCCGCATTCCTTGAGCACGGCGATGTCGCGCTGCACGGCATCGAGCTGCGCGGCCGAACGGAAGAGCTGCAGCGTGCCGCCCGAGCGGTGTTCGTAGTGGATGCCGGTGTCGGCGCGCAGCTGGCGCAGGCAGTCGCGGCTGTACTCGGCCACGCGCGTCATGCGTTCCTTGTTGAGGGCGTAGCTGCTGGCATTGCAGTTGCGCAGCATCTGCGCCATCCAGCGCAACTGCCACAGGCTGCCGTCCAGGCGCACGGCCAGCGGCGCGTGCTGCTGGAACATCCACTTGAATGCCTTGAGCGGAATGCCGGGCGCGGCCCACGGCGTGGAGTAGCCGGGCGAGATCTGGCCGGCGTTGGCAAAGCTGGTTTCCTCGGCCGGGCCCGCCTGGCGGTCGAGCACGGTGACTTGGGCGCCGGCACGCGCGAGGTAGTAGGCGGTGGTGGTGCCGATGACGCCGCTGCCCAGGACGATGACTTTCATGGCGAATTCCGGGTGATCCGAAGAGTGGAGAGTGGATTCCGGAACTGTAGGACTTGTGATCCAGTGGATTCCACTGTAGTTTTGGTGCAGTCCCCTTGTTGTTGCTGATTTAATGGGGCGCAGCCATGGGAATCAGTGAAATGCACGAACTCGACCGCATCGACCGCAAAATCCTCGACATCCTGCAGCGCGATGGCCGAATGTCCATGACCGATCTGGCCGAGCAGGTCGGCCTGTCGGCCTCGCCGTGCACCGAGCGGGTACGGCGGCTGGAGCGCAATGGCGTCATCACGGGTTACCACGCGCGCGTGGCGCCGCAGGCGCTGGGCCGCACGCTGCTGGTGTTTGTGGAGATCAAGCTGGCGTCCAAGTCGGGCGATGTGTTCGACAAGGTGCGCAAGGAGTTGCTGCACGTGCCCGAGGTGCTCGAATGCCACTTGGTGTCGGGCAGTTTCGACTACCTGGTCAAGGCGCGGCTGAGCGGCATGGACGAGTACCGCCACCTGCTGGGCGACATCCTCAAGAAACTGCCGGTGGCCGCTGAGAGCCACAGCTATGTGGTGATGGAGGAGGTCAAGGAGACGCTGGTGTTGCCGGTGGACCGGTAGGCCTGACCTGGCTTGCTCCAGGACATTGACCGCTCTGCCTCTGGCGAGCACGGCCCGGCACGGTCCGGGTTCCCGTTGCGTCCATGTCCCCCGGACTGGACGTTGTCCAGTCCTCCGCCTTGACTTCCCGCAACGGAAACCCGGACCGCACCGGGCCTTGGTGGTGGGGCGGCCCGGGGGCGAAAAAAAGCCCCGCGGCTTTCGCACGCTGGGCAGGAGCAGAAGGAAAACCGGAAAGGCGAGTGGCTCAGGCGACTTCGGCCAGCGCGTCACCCAGCGCGTTGACGAGGCGGTCGATCTTGGCCTTTTCGCTGATGAAGGGCGGGGCGAGTTGGATGGTGTCGGCGCCGTAGCGCACGTAGAAGCCCTTTTTCCAGCAGGCCATGGCGATCTCGAACGGGCGGCGTGCCGGCTCGCCCGGGTAGGCGGCGATGCTGATGCCCGCGGCCAGGCCGTGGTTGCGGATGTCGGCCACGTGTTTGCTGCCCTTGAGGCTGTGCACGGCCTGCTCGAAGTAGGGCGCAAGCGCCTTGACGCGGCCGATGCCGTCTTCCTGCGCCAGCAGGTCGAGCGCGGCAATGCCGGCCGCGCAGGCCACGGGGTGGGCCGAGTAGGTGTAGCCGTGCGGGAACTCGACCAGGTAGTCGGGACCACCCGCCGCCATGAAGGTGTTGTAGATCTCGGGGGTGACCACCACGCCGCCCAGCGGCTGCGTGCCGTTGGTGACCTGTTTGGCGAAGTTCAGGATGTCGGGCACGACGCCGAAGGCCTCGGCGCCGGTGGCCGCGCCGCAGCGGCCAAAGCCGGTGATGACCTCGTCAAAAATCAGCAGGATGTTGTTCTGCGTGCAGATCTCGCGCAGGCGCTGCAGGTAGCCCACGGGCGGGACGACCACGCCGGCCGAGCCCGAGAAGGGCTCGACGATGACGGCGGCGATGTTGGAGGCGTCGTGCAGCGTGATCAGGTCGAGCAGGCGGTTGGCCAGCGCTTCGCCGCCTTCGGTGGCCTGGCCACGCACGAAGGAGCCGGCTGGCGGCTGGGTGTGGGGCAGGTGGTCGGCCGCGATGCCTTCACCGAAGGTCTTGCGGTTGCCGCCGATGCCGCCCACCGAGATGCCACCGAAGTTGACGCCGTGGTAGCCCTTTTCGCGGCCGATCAGGCGTGTCTTGCTGGCCTGGCCCTTGGTGCGCCAGTAGGCGCGGGCGATCTTGAGCGAGGTGTCGGCCGCTTCCGAGCCGGAGCCGGCGAAGAACACGTGGTCCAGGCCGTCGGGCGTGAGGGCCTTGATCTTGTTGGCCAGCTCGAACGAGGCCGGGTGGCCGAACTGGAAGGCGGGCGCGTAGTCCAGCTTGGCGATCTGTTTGCTGACCGCCTCGACGATCTCGGTGCGGCCATGGCCCAGGCCCGTGCACCACAGGCCCGAGAGGCCGTCGTAGATCTTGCGGCCGTCGGCGTCGGTGAAGTAGGCGCCCTTGGCCTCGACGATCAGGCGCGGATCGGTCTTGAACTGGCGGTTGCCGGTGAAGGGCATCCAGTGCGCGGACAGCCAGTCGGCGTCGGTGCGGATGGCGGGGGCGGAAGCGGGGGAGGTGACGGTGCTCATGGGCGTGCTCGTGAAGAAGGGCTGGGCTGGGCGGGCCGAAGGGACAAAGTCGATTGAGCCATTGTTCGTGCCGTCGATAGTGGTGAAAATAGGGCGATATCAATGTTCACTTGACGGTTCATGCAACTGAATAACCCCTTCGATTCCGCTGGGAACAGCTTGCCGGCGCGGCCCAAGAACCGCGCCGTGCTGGGCCAGCTCAGCGACATGGACCTGCGCCTGCTCAAGGTGTTCAAGAGCGTGGTCGAGTGCGGCGGCATGGCCGCGGCCGAGCTGGAGCTCAACATCGGCACCTCCACCGTCAGCCGCCACGTGAAAGACCTGGAGACGCGGCTGGGCCTGGTGCTGTGCCGGCGCGGGCGTGCGGGGTTTGCGCTCACGCCCGAAGGCCAGCGCGTTTACGAGGAGACGCTGCGGTTGCTGGCCTCGGTCGACGGTTTTCGCAGCAGCATCGACGACATCCACTGCCGCATGGGCGGCCAGCTGGAGCTGGCGGTGTTCGACAAGACCGCCAGCAACCCGCAGGCGCGCATCGGCGAGGCCATCGCACGCTTTGCGCAGCAGGCGCCCGAGGTCAGCCTGAGCGTGCACGTGGCCTCGATCAGCACCATCGAGCGCGGCATCATTGACGGGCATTTCCACGTCGGCGTCATCCCCACGCACCGCCATTCGCAGAGCCTGGCCTATGCCGATCTGTTCGGCGAAACCATGCTGCTGTATTGCGGCAGCCAGCACCCGCTCTACGGCGCGCGCCACGACGGCCTGAGCTGGGACGCGCTGCGCGACTATCCCTTCGCCGGCCTGGGACACCATTCGCCCAACATGGAGCTGAGCCACCGCGCCAACCTCACGCGGCGCGCGACCGGCTCGGACGAAGAAGCAATCGCGCTGCTCATCCTCTCGGGCCAGTTCCTGGGTTTTTTGCCCGACCACTACGCGGGCCGCTTCGAGCAGCAGGGCCTGATGCAGGCCATCGCGCCCGAACGTTTCAACTACGCCTGCCGCTTCGTGAGCGTGCTGCGCCGCTCGCCCCAGCCCTCGCGCGCGACGCAGCTATTCCATGAATGCCTGCTGGCGGTGCATCCGCAAAGTGCCTGACCTCGGCGCCACCTGCGGCCCGCGCGGACGGCGTTCAGCTGCCGGCACCGCCACGCCGGCTCTGCTGCTGGTTGCTGCTGCCGATGTGCGATTCGCGGTCGCTGCGGCTGTGTGGGGTGCGCTGGCTTTCATGGCGTTGCGTGGCTGGCTGATGGCCGGCCTTGTTGCGGTCGTTGGCCAGCTTGCCGTCGAGCGTGCCGCGGGTGTTGTCGGATGTGACGTCGGGTTTGGACATGGGGCCTCCTGAGGAAAACAGGCGCCGCCAGGCAACGGTGGAGCGCGCCTCGGGGCGCGCGAAAAGACGGCGCCATGCATCCCATTCTGGGCAGCTTGGCCGGTCTGGCGTGTCGGACGATGGTGCCGGGCCGCGTACTCGCCTGCGGCACGCGGGTGTCAGGAGGCCTTGTGCCAGCGCCAGGGCTGGCGCAGGGGCCAACTGGCCTGCGGGCTGAGCACGCGCGGCGCCCAGAAATGCGTGCAGGCCAGGGCGATCAGCGCGGCCGCGACGACATCGCTCAGAAAGTGTTCCAGCGTGAGGATGCAGGCCGCGACGATCGCCGCCAGCGCCAGCAGTGGCCAGCGCCAGGCGGGCAGCAGCTTCGCCAGCACGGCCGCTACGGCAAAGGCCGTGAGCGTGTGGCTGGACGGAAAGGAGTTGAAGGGCGAGCCCGAGAACGGCGTCGCCAGGCCGTAATAACCGTGCTCCAGCAGTTGCGAAGGCCGCGCTCGCGCCACGACATGCTTGAGGACCAGCGTGATCAGCCCGCCCGTGAGCATGGTCAGCAACAGCAGCAAGCCGCCGCGCACCAGCCGCTGGCAGACCACCGCCCAGCGCTGCGCCGTCGGCAGCGACAGCGCGAACAGCCCGGTCCCGTAGGCCCCCAGCGCCGTCAGCGCGTAGAGCTCGCTGTTGGCGATGTCACTCACATCGTCGAAAAAATCGTCGAGCGAAGGCGTGAGGTTGGCATGGATGAACTGCGTCAGTGGCGCGTCCACCCAGCCCGCAAGGGCTGCCAGGACAAGGGCTCCGAGGAGGTAGGTGCTGGGTTTGGGCATCATGGCTCGGAGCGTGGTTCTGGGTTAGGGCTTCAAACGCGCGGGGCGAGGCCGCCCGTCGCCAAACGGGGTTGGCCGATTCCAGCGCCACGGCGTGACTGCATGGTGACGCGGGGGCGGACGCGGCCTCGGTCCTGGCTCACACGTCGATATTCGCCGCGCGCAGCGCGTTGGTTTCGATGAAGTTGCGGCGCGGCTCGACGTCGTCGCCCATGAGGGTGGTGAAGATCTTGTCGGCCTCGATGGCGTCGGCGATCTGCACTTGCAGCAGGCGGCGCACGTTGGGGTCCATGGTGGTTTCCCAGAGCTGGCCGGGGTTCATTTCGCCCAGGCCCTTGTAGCGCTGGCGGCCGACGCTGCCTTCGGCCTGGGTCAGCAGCCACTGCATGGCTTCGCGGAAGTCGGTGACCTTCTGCTGTTTTTGTTTGTCGCCGCTGCCGCGGCGGATCACGGCGCCGTCGGTGACCAGGCCGCCGAAGGTCTCGGCGGCGCGGCGCAGCGCGGCGTAGTCGCCGCCGGCCACGAAGTCGGCGCCGATGGTGCTGACCTTGTCGTTGCCGAAGATGCGGCGCGTGATGGCCAATTGCGGGCGGTCGTTGCGCGGGTCGATCTGCGCGGTGACGGTGGCTTCATGCAGCGCGGCCTGCAGCGCGGTGGCCGAGGCTTGCGCGTCTTCCAGCGTGGCCAGGTGCAGCTCCACGCCTTGCACGATGGCCATCAGCGCTTCGGCGTCGAACCAGTGGGACAGGCGCTCGATCACGTGGTCGGCGAGCTGATACTGGCGTGCGATGTTTTCCAGCGCCTCGCCTTCGATCAGCGGGCGATTGGTGCCGGGCACGAGCTGCGCCTCTTGCAGCGCGATCTGCAGCAGGTAGGCGTCCAGCGCCGGCGTGTCCTTGATGTACTGCTCTTGCTTGCCGTGCTTGACCTTGTAGAGCGGCGGCTGCGCGATGTAGATGTGGCCGCGCTCGACCAGCTCGGGCATCTGGCGGTAGAAGAAGGTCAGCAGCAGGGTGCGGATGTGAGCGCCGTCGACGTCGGCGTCGGTCATGATGATGATGCGGTGGTAACGCAGCTTGTCGATGTTGAAGTCGTCCACGCCGCTGGTGCCGCCCACGCCCGTGGCCTTGCCGATGCCGGTGCCCAGCGCGGTGATCAGCACCACGATTTCATTGCTGGTCAGCAGCTTCTCGTAGCGGGCTTTTTCGACGTTGAGGATCTTGCCGCGCAGCGGCAGGATGGCCTGGAATTTGCGGTCGCGGCCCTGCTTGGCCGAGCCGCCGGCGGAGTCGCCCTCGACGATGTAGATCTCGCACAGCGACGGGTCTTTTTCCTGGCAGTCGGCGAGTTTGCCGGGCAGGCCCAGGCCGTCGAGCACGCCTTTGCGGCGCGTCATCTCGCGGGCCTTGCGGGCGGCTTCGCGCGCGCGGGCCGCTTCGACGATCTTGCCGCAGATGATCTTGGCGTCGTTCGGGCGCTCCTGCAGGAAGTCGGTCAGCAGGCGACCGACGATGTCTTCCACCGGTGCGCGCACTTCGCTGGAGACCAGCTTGTCCTTGGTCTGGCTGGAGAACTTGGGCTCGGGCACCTTGACGCTGAGCACGCAGCACAGGCCTTCACGCATGTCGTCGCCGGTGACTTCGACCTTGGCCTTCTTGGCCAGCTCGTTCTCTTCGATGTACTTGTTGATGACGCGGGTCATCGCCGCGCGCAGGCCGGTCAGGTGGGTGCCGCCGTCGCGCTGCGGGATGTTGTTGGTGAAGCACAGCACCTGTTCGCCGTAGCTGGCGTTCCACTGCATGGCGACTTCAACGCCGATGTGCGTGCCAGGAATGCCGCCGTAGGTTTCGGCCGGGCGCTCGCCCAGGGCGTGGAAGGCGTTGGGGTGCAGCACCTGCTTGCCTTCGTTGATGAACTGTACGAAGCCCTGCACGCCGCCGGCGCCCGAGAAGTCGTCTTCCTTGCCGCTGCGCTCGTCTTTCAGGCGAATGCGCACGCCGTTGTTGAGGAAGGACAGTTCACGCAGGCGCTTGGCCAGGATCTCGTAGCGAAATTCGTTGTTCTCTTTGAAGATCTCGGTGTCGGGCAGGAAGTGCACGGCGGTGCCGCGCTCGCTCGTGTCGCCGACGATATGCATGGGCGAGGTCTCGACGCCGCCGGCCACTTCGATCAGGCGGTCCTGCACGAAGCCGCGCGAGAAGTTGATCTCGTGGATCTTGCCTTCACGTTTGACGCGCAGGTTCAGGAAGACCGAGAGCGCGTTCACGCAGGACACGCCCACGCCGTGCAGGCCGCCCGAGACCTTGTAGCTGTTCTGGTTGAACTTGCCGCCCGCGTGCAGTTCGGTCAGTGCGATTTCAGCGGCCGAGCGCTTGGGCTCGTGCTTGTCGTCCATCTTCACGCCGGTCGGAATGCCGCGGCCGTTGTCGGTCACGCTGATGGAGTTGTCGGCGTGGATGGTGATGACGATGTCGTCGCAATAGCCGGCCAGCGCCTCGTCGATGGAGTTGTCGACCACCTCGAAGACCAGGTGATGCAGGCCGGTGCCGTCGGAGGTGTCGCCGATGTACATGCCGGGGCGCTTGCGCACGGGTTCCAGGCCTTCGAGGATCTGGATGGAGCTGGCGCCGTAGTCGCTGGCGTTGCCCGGATTCTCTGCGGCCTGGCCGTTCTGGGCCTGCGTTTCGTTCTGATCCGGGGTCTTGTTGTCTTCGCTCATGTGTCTGTCGGTCGCAAAAAAGGGGCTTGCCAAAAACGCTGAAGGCCCCGGAACGCTGGGTTCCTGGGGCCTGGGGGCGGGCGGTGAGGTCTAGATGCGCATCGGCATGACCACGTACTTGAAGCTCGGGTTGTCGGGCACGGTGACCAGCGCCGAGTTGTTGGCGTCGGCCAGCTCCAGCTTGACCATGTCGTGCTGGATGTTGCCCAGCGCATCGATCAGGTAGGTCACGTTGAAACCCATCTCGATGCTGTCGCCGCCGTAGTCGATGTCGAGTTCGTCCACGGCCTCTTCCTGCTCGGCGTTGCTGGAGGCAATGCGCAGCACGCCGGGCTCGACCGACAGGCGCACACCCTTGAACTTGTCCGAGGTCAGGATCGCCGTGCGCTGCAGCGCCGCCAGCAGCGGGGCGCGGCCGAGCGTGACGTTGTTCTTGTGGTTCTTGGGGATGACGCGGTTGTAGTCGGGGAACTTGCCCTCGACCAGCTTGGTGACGAACTCCATGCCGCCAAAACGGAAACGCGCCTGGTTGTTGGCGAACTGCAGTTCGATGGCGGCTTCGTCGCTGCTGAGCAGGCGCTGGAGTTCCAGCACGGTCTTGCGCGGCAGGATGACTTCCTGCTTGGGCACTTCGACGTCGAGCGTGGCGTTGGCAAAGGCCAGGCGATGGCCGTCGGTGGCGACCAGCGCGAGCTGCTTGCCCTCGGCCACGAACAGGATGCCGTTGAGGTAGTAACGGATGTCGTGCACCGCCATGGCGAACGACACCTGGTTGAGCAGGTCCTTGAGCGTCTTCTGCGGCACGCTGAAAGCGGGGCCGAAGTTGGCGGCTTCCTGCACCAGCGGGAAGTCGTCGGCGGCCAGCGTCTGCAGCGTGAAGCGGCTCTTGCCGCCCTGCAGCACGATCTTGCTTTGCTGCGAGTTCAGCGACACCGTCTGGTCGCTGGGCAGCGAGCGCAGGATGTCGATGAGCTTGCGCGCGCCGATGGTGGTGGTGAAGTCGGTGGCGTCGCCGTCGAACTCGACCGTGCGGCGAATCTGGATCTCGAGATCGCTGGTCGTGAACTGGATCTGGTTGCCTTGCTTCCTGAGCAGCACGTTGGCCAGGATCGGCAAGGTGTGCCGGCGTTCCACGATACCGGAGACAGATTGCAGGACGGCCAATACCTTGTCCTGTGTTGCCTTCAATACGATCATCTCTACCTCTTCCTACTGTCGTCGTGCCTTGGGCCCGGCGGCGTGGGCAAAAAAGCGCCACGCGCCTGGGCAAAAACTGTTCCATTCTCGCTGATTGGCGGGCGCTTCGGCGAAAACTTGAAGGGGTGACCACACGGGCGCAGGTCGATCGGTCTGCAAAGGTGTGGCCATGGGGATATTTGCTTTGTTTTTGAGAGCAAATTGAATCAAGGGAGTCGCGCTGGCGCTCATCCCTTCAGGGTCTGCTCCAGCACGTGCAGCTGCTGGTTGAGCTCGGTGAGCTGCTGGCGCTCGCCCGAGATCTTGCGCACCGCGTGCAGCACCGTCGTGTGGTCGCGTCCGCCGAAGAGCTCGCCGATCTCGGGCAGGCTCTTTTGCGTCAGTTCCTTGGCCAGGTACATCGCGATCTGGCGCGGCCGCGCGATGCTGGCCGGGCGCTTCTTGCTGTACATGTCGGCGACCTTGATCTTGTAGTAGTCGGCCACCGTCTTCTGGATGTTCTCGACGCTGATCTGGCGGTTCTGGATCGACAGCAGGTCGCGCAGCGCTTCGCGGGCCAGTTGGATCGAGACTTCCTTCTGGTTGAAGCGCGAGTAGGCCAGGATCTTGCGCAGCGCGCCTTCGAGCTCGCGCACGTTGGAGCGCACGTTCTTGGCCACGAAGAAGGCGACTTCCTCGGGCATGTCGGCGGCTTCGGCCTTGGCCTTGCTGATCAGGATCGCCACGCGCATTTCAAGCTCGGGCGGCTCGATGGCCACCGTCAGGCCGGCGTCGAAACGCGAGACCAGGCGCTCGGAGATGTCGGCCAGCCCCTTGGGATAGGTGTCGCTGGTCATGACGATATGGCTCTTCTTGGCCAGCAGCGCCTCGAAGGCGTTGAAGAACTCTTCCTGCGTGCGGTCCTTGTTGGCGAAGAACTGCACGTCGTCGATCAGCAGCAGGTCCAGCGAGTGGTAGCGCGCCTTGAATTCGTCGAAAGTCTTGCGCTGGTAGGCCTTGACCACATCCGAGACGAACTGCTCGGCGTGGATGTAGAGAACTTTGGCGTCGGCCTTGTCGGCCAGCAGCTGGTTGCCCACGGCGTGCATCAGGTGGGTCTTGCCCAGGCCGACGCCGCCGTAGATGAACAGCGGGCTGTAGAGCTGGCCCGGATTGTTGGCCACGTGCATGGCCGCGGCGCGTGCCATGCGGTTGGCCGAACCCTCGACCAGCGTGTCGAAGGTCAGCGCCGGGTTGAGGCGTGTCTTGTTGGCCTGGGCCGGGGGCTCCTCGGCGGCAGCGGCCGGCGCCGCGGGCGCCAGCGATTCGACCACGGCGGGCCTGAAGGCAGGTTTGGCGGGCGTTTCCCGCTGAGCGAGCGCTAACTCCAGTGCCACGGGCTGGCCGTAGGTTTCGGCCAGCAGGTCGGCCATGCGGGTGGCGTACTGGGCGCGGATCCAGTCCATCTTGAACCGGTTGGCCACGTAGACCGTGACCTTGCTGAAGTCGGGCGCAACCGTGGCCGACAGCGGTTTGATCCAGGTGTTGAACTGCTGCTCAGGCATCTCCTGGGCCAACTGTTCCATGCAGGCCTGCCAAAGCGTCAAACTGTCTTGTGGCGTCATGAATGGAGGGATTTCCTGGGCAAAAGTAGAGAGGTGTGGTTGTGGATAGCTCGTGCCCGGTGGCCCGGCCGATTGTAGTCAGGAGGGGACTTATCCACAAGCCGGCAGGCGGGGCGCAAAGCAGATGCCCGCAGCGGCAAGGGCGCGTATTTGACCATAAAACAGGCATGCTGCGGGAAACGGCGCGGCTGCCGGGCCGCCGGGGCGCGTGTCGATGGCGCCTCATTTTTTGCTGGAAAAACAGGCAGTGCGGCATATTGCACTGAATTCGATAGCGACACATGGCGCGGTGGCGGGCGTAGCCACCCGGCGGCGGGCGGCGGTGCCTGGGCTCGGGGTCGAGCTTGTCGCTGTCATGGAAGTTTGCGATAATTGCAGGCTGCCCCCCGACTGGCGGGAGCGCGCGCCATGCTTGCCTGGCGCTGTGTCTTCGCAGCCGCAGATCGAGCAGTCTCGCGAGCAGTTTTGTTCAGCTTCGCACGGCAGGCGCCTTGTGGCGGTTTGCAAAGATCGTTCGGTGGTCAATTCTTTAGCCGGCCGCATCTCGCCCATCAAAAGAGGGCGGCCTGTTGAAATTACCTACACAAGACGACCCTAGGATTCATCATGAAACGTACTTACCAGCCTTCCAAGACCCGCCGCGCCCGCACCCACGGTTTCCTGGTCCGCATGAAGACTCGCGGCGGCCGCGCCGTGATCAACGCACGCCGCGCCAAGGGCCGCAAGCGTCTGGCTGTCTAAGGCCCTTCGCGCCGACACCGGTGCGACGCCCGCCGCTTGAACGCGGCTGTGCGCCGCCCGCGGCGCGGGCACGGCAAGCGGATTCGGTTTTGGCTCGCCTCAAGACCCGGGCTCAGTTCCAGTCGGTGCTGTCGCACGCCACGCGCGCGCGCACCGCGCATTTCGCATTGCATGTACTGCCGCTTTCAGCGGCTGTTGGCGCTGGTGATCAGGCCGAAGGCGATGCGCCGTCGGCGGGTGACGTCGGCGGGCTGTTCCCGGGCGGCGGTGTCTGGCTGGGGGCGATGACGCCCAAGCGCTGGGCGCGCCGCGCGGTGACGCGCAATGCCATACGCCGCCAGATCTACGCCATGGTCGACGTCGACGGCTCGCCGCCGTCGCCGCATGCCGACGTGGCCTGGGTGGTTCGCCTGCGTGCCGAGTTCAGCCGCAAGACCTTTGTGAGCGCGTCGTCCGATGCGCTCAAGCAGGCCGTGCGCGACGAACTGCGCACCTTGTGGGCGCGCGCGGCATGACACGCGCCCCGCACCGCCCGCAGGGCGTGGCCGCTTGGCCGCGCCGCGTGCTCATGGGCCTGGTATGGGCCTATCGGCTGCTGCTGAGTCCCTGGCTGGGCGCGTCCTGCCGCTTCGAGCCGACCTGTTCGCAGTACGCGCTGCAGGTGCTGGAGCGCCACGGTGCGCTGGCCGGCAGTTATCTCACGCTGCATCGCCTGGTGCGCTGCAACCCCTGGTGCGCGGGCGGCCACGATCCGGCGCCTGAACAAGCACCGCGATTGTTTTCGCGGCTGCTGCCCTGCACTTCCTCTCTCACGCCTGCCGACCGGCCGGCGGATCCCCTCACGTCATCAAAGAAGCTGTCATGAATGACATCCGGCGCACCATCCTTTGGGTGATCTTCTGTTTTTCACTGATCTTGCTGTGGGATCAGTGGCAGGTCCACAACGGCCGCAAGGCGACGTTCTTCCCGCGTGCGGAAGACGTCACGGCAACCGCCAACGCCGCGGCGACGCCGGCTGGCGCGACCACGCCGGCCACGGTGCCGCCGTCGACCGACACCCCTGCCGCGGGCGGCGCGGCCAGCGTGCCCGGCCAGCAGCAGCCGGCCGCCGAGGTCCGGCGCGAGCAGGTTGAAGTCAACACCGACGTGCTGCGTGTGACCTTCGACACCGAAGGCGGTTCGGTCGCGCGCACGGCCTTGCTGCATTACTCCGACCAGCTCGGCGGCAGCGAGCCCGTGGTGCTGCTCGACGAGAACGCCCACCGTGTCTACCAGGCCCAGACTGGCCTGATCGGCGGCAACTTCCCCACGCACAAGACGCCGATGGCGCTGGTCGCTGGCCCGCACACGCTGGCCGAAGGCCAGAACGAGCTCAAGGTGACGTTCGAGTCCGCCGACCTGGGCGGCCTGAAGCTGCGCAAGATCTACACGCTGCGCCGCGGCGACTATGCCATCGGCGTGCGCCACGAGATCGTCAACACCGGCAGCACGGCGGTCTCGCCGCAGCTCTATCTGCAGATCGTGCGTGATGGCAATGCGCTGCCCAGCACCACGCCCTTCGGCTTTGCCGCGACCTTCACCGGCCCGGCCGTCTACGACGCCGAGACCAAGTTCAAGAAGATCGAGTTCAAGGACATCGAGGCCGGCAAGGTCCAGACGCCCGCGCCGGCCAACGACGGCTTCGTCGCCATGGTCCAGCACTACTTCGCCAGCGCCTGGATCCTGGGCGACAACGTGCGCCGCGACTTCTTCACGCGCAAGGTCGGCACCAACCTCTACGCGGTGGGCATGATCGCGCCGCTGGACGCGCTGCAGCTCGGCGAGACCCGCGCCATCGACGCCACCTTCTTCACCGGCCCGCAGCTCGAAAAGACGCTGGAGTCGCTGGCCCCCGGCCTGGAGCTGGTCAAGGACTACGGCTGGCTGACCATCCTGGCCAAGCCGCTGTACTGGCTGGTCGACAAGCTGCACAGCATCCTGGGCAACTGGGGCTGGGCCATCGTCGCGCTGGTGGTGCTGCTCAAGGCGGCCTTCTTCTGGCTCAACGCCAAGGCCTACTCCAGCATGGCCAAGATGAAGGCGATCAACCCGCGCGTGCAGGAACTGCGCGAGCGCCTGAAGGACAAGCCGCAGCAGATGCAGCAGGAGATGATGCGCATCTACAAGGAAGAGAAGGTCAACCCGCTGGGCGGCTGTCTGCCCATCGTGATCCAGATCCCCGTGTTCATCGCGCTGTACTGGGTGCTGCTGTCGTCGGTCGAATTCCGCCAGGCGCCCTGGATTCTGTGGATCCACGACCTGTCGGTGCCCGATCCCTTCTACATCCTGCCGCTGCTGATGACGGGCTCGACCCTGCTGCAGACCTGGCTCAACCCGACGCCGCCGGACCCGATGCAGGCCCGCCTGATGTGGATCATGCCGCTGGTGTTCTCGGTCATGTTCTTCTTCTTCCCGGCCGGTCTGGTGCTGTACTGGCTGACCAACAACATCCTGTCGATCGCCCAGCAGTGGGTCATCAACAAACGATTGGGCGTGGCCTGATCCCGTGCATCCCTGATGCCTAGAGTCAAAGAGCCGCGCCAAGCGGCTCTTTGTTTTTGCGGGCCCTGTTTTTGTCGAACGGCCGCCTTCTGAGAAGATCGCCCACCATGCTGCTGCAACACACCACGCCCGTCATCGCCATCGCCACCGCCCCCGGGCGCGGTGCCGTGGGCATCGTGCGCGTCTCGGGCCGCGCGCTGGCCGCTTTCGCGCGGCGCCTGTGCGCGCGTGACCTGGCCCCGCGCGTGGCCACCTACCTGCCGCTGCGCGACGACCAGGGCCAGGTCATCGACCATGGCCTGGCGCTGTTCTTTCCCGGCCCGCATTCCTACACCGGCGAAGACGTGCTGGAGCTGCAGGTGCACGGCGGCCCGGTCGTGCTGCAACTGCTGCTTGCGCACTGCCTGGCGCTGGCAGCCCAGGCCGATCCCGTCACCGGCAGCGCGCTGCTGCCCGGCCTGCGGCTGGCGCGGCCGGGCGAATTCACCGAACGGGCCTTTCTCAACGGCAAGCTCGACCTGGCCCAGGCCGAGGCCGTGGCCGACCTGATCGACGCCAGCACCGAAGCCGCCGCGCGCAGCGCCAGCCGCTCGCTGGCGGGCGTGTTCAGCCAGCAGGTGCAGGCGCTGCGCGACGGGCTGGTCAACCTGCGCATGCTGGTCGAGGCCACGCTCGACTTCCCCGAGGAAGAAATCGACTTCCTCACCCAGGCCGACGCCGCCGGCAAGCTCGCGCGCCTGCGCCAGGCACTGGTCGAGCTGCAGCAGCGCACCCAACAAGGCGCGCTGCTGCGCGAAGGCATCAAGGTCGTCATCGCGGGACAGCCGAACGCGGGCAAAAGTTCGCTGCTCAACGCGCTGGCCGGCGCCGAGCTGGCCATCGTCACGCCGATTGCCGGCACCACGCGCGACAAGGTCAGCCAGACCATCCAGATCGAGGGCGTGCCGCTGCACATCGTCGACACCGCCGGCCTGCGTGAAAGCGACGACACCGTCGAGCGCATCGGCATCGAACGCGCCTGGGACGAGATCGCCAGCGCCGACGTCGTGCTGTTTCTGCACGACCTCACCCGCCAGGGCGAGCCGGCCTACGCCGCCGAGGACGCCCGCATCGCCGAACGCCTGCCCGCCCCCGTGCCGCGCATCGACCTCTGGAACAAGAGCGACCTGGCCGATGCCGCGCCCGCCGTCGTCCAGGAGGCCTGCGCGAGCCTGCACCTGTCGGCCAAAACTGGCACGGGCCTGGAGGCCCTGCGCCGCCACCTGCTCGAAACCGTGGGCTGGCGCAGCGCCGACGAGGGCATCTTCATGGCCCGCGAACGCCACGTCCAAGCCCTGGCCGCCGTCGCCGGCCACCTCGACATCGCCGCCGAGCACCTGGCCGCCCAGGCCCAGTCGCTCGACCTGCTGGCCGAGGAACTGCGCTTGGCGCAGCAGGCCTTGAACGAGATCACGGGCGAGTTCACCAGTGACGACCTGCTGGGGGAGATTTTTTCGCGGTTCTGCATCGGGAAGTGAAACCCGTGTACGAGGACTGGAGGCCGTGCACTCAGCTCGAAGAAGCAGCGAGACCATCATTTCTCGCTTTCTCAAGTACGCTTGTCCCGTTTGAATAGACAGAGGTGCGTGGCGCATCGATTGCTGTGCCAGCGCGTGGCCCTAGGCGTAAACGAACCACGCAAGCGTGTGGTTCCAAGAAAAACGGCAAATTCAAGGGGAAAACGAGATGATTTGGATGCGGATGATGCATGGTGAGGGCGGTCGTCTGTACGATGCATTTCGAGAGCGTGGCGAGAAACGATGACCCCACCAGACTTGAGCCAGCGACTGAACAACCTGATCGCCACCTGGGAAAACGAAGTGGTGGAGTTCAAGCAGGCAGGCGATGGTTACAGCACCGACGAGATCGGCAAGTACTTCTCCGCACTGGCGAACGAAGCCAACTTGCGCGGTGCGGATGGCGGCTGGCTGGTGTTTGGTGTCAACAACAAGACCCGCCGCGTGGTCGGCACGGACTATCGCCTGCAATCCGAGCGCCTGCACTCACTGAAGATGCAGATTGCCGAAAATGCGGAGCCTCGCATCACCTTCCGCGAAATCCACGAGCTGGAACACGCCGATGGCCGCGTGCTGATGTTCGAGATCCCTGCGGCGCCGCAGGGTATCCCTGATCTTGCCCCCGTTTCACGGACACCCCTATAAGCGATTAACTATCGCAATAGGAGGTGGACGATGACCAAGAGCAAGGCAGGCAGAAAGGGGCAGGAGTTCAGCCTGGAGTTCAGGCAGCAGGCACTGTTGCGAGCGGCCACAGAAGGGGTAACCACGGTGGCTCGTGATCTGGGGTTGCAGCCTGCCCAGCTGTACAGTTGGCGCGCCCAGGCGCGGCGGCACGACCAGGACGATCAGGCACAACGCTTGGAGTTGGCCGAACATGCACGGCTCAAACGTGAAGTGGCGCGGCTGGAGGAGGAGAACGCTTTC
>WNDQ01000019.1 GCA_009912175.1 Paracidovorax wautersii
GCGCGAGCACCGCGCCCTGTTGGAGCAATACGCTTTGATCGCCAGCATGAGTGCCAGAGGCAACTGCTACGACAACGCAGCAATGGAGAGTTGGAACCACAGTCTGAAGGTCGAGGCCATCCATGGTGAACACCTCGCCACACGGGAGCAGGCCAAGGCTCATGTGTTTGACTACATTGAGGTTGACTACAATCGGATCCGGCTGCACTCGACCCTGGGCTACCTCAGCCCAGAGCAGTACGAGCTGGCCAATGTCGCTTAGATAGGTGTCCGTAAATCAGGGGCAAGATCAGTTCGCGTGAGCGAAGCTCGCCGATGTGGCAACTAGGGTGAAGCCCGACTGGCCGTGGCAGCGAGAAACCGGATTTGGCGGATTGAGGATTGGCTAACTCAGGGGTTGTATCGGCAGCAGCATACGCACCGCCCCCTCAACTATTCCAACCGCCCGGTGCGGACCAGCATGCCGGGTGGTGTGGGAGGGGATCGGCCAGCTACTGGCCGCCCTCTATTCCGATTCTGGCGGAAGCGGTGAGATTCGAACTCACGGTGGGGTTGCCCCCACGCGGGTTTTCAAGACCCGAGCATTAAACCACTCTGCCACGCTTCCAAATTTTCATGCCGAAATCGGCTGGGTTGCGGAGACGATTTCCGCAAGTTGCGGAGATTGTCGCCTGACATCCAATAGAATCAACGCCTTACGGAGGCTTGCAGCGGCTTTCAAGACCGGTGCATTCAACCGCTCTGCCACGCTTCCTGGATGGGTTGGAGCGCCGGATTCTACCCGGACTGGCCGGGTGCTGGCGGCTCGTCGGGCAGGAACAGGGACTGCAGGTCGCTCAGGAAATCCAGGCCGCGCTCGGTCGGGTGGGCGTGGCTCCAGTCGCGCACGAGCAGGCCCTTGCGTTCGGCCTCGTCGAGCGCGCGGGCGATGCTGGTGATGGGCAGGCCGGTGCGGTCGGTGTAGGCCTGCAGGTCGAAGCCGTCGACCAGGCGCAGGGCGTTGAGCATGAATTCGAACGGCAGGTCCTGCCGGCTGACTTCGTGTTCCTGCGCGATGGGGCGGCCGGCCGTGGCCTGCTGCAGGTAACGCTGCGGGTCACGCCAGCGCACCTGGCGCACGACGCGGTGCGCAAAGCTGAGTTTGCTGTGCGCGCCCGCGCCCACGCCCAGGTAGTCGCCGAACTGCCAGTAGTTGAGGTTGTGCCGGCAGCGGTGGCCTGCGCGCGCGTAGGCCGAGACTTCGTAGCGCGCCAGGCCCTGTTGCGCGGTGCGCTCGGTGATGCGGTCGAGCATGGCGTAGGCGGTGTCGTCCTCGGGCACGCGCGGCGGGAACTTGGCGAAGTAGGTGTTGGGCTCGATCGTGAGGTGGTAGATCGACAGGTGCGGCGGCGCCAGTGCCAGCGCGGTGTCCAGGTCGCGATCCAGGCTGGCCAGGTCCTGGCCGGGCAGCGCGTACATCAGGTCGAGGTTGAAGGTGTCGAAAGCGCTGGCCGCTTCCTCGACGGCGGCGACGGCCTGGGCGCGGTCGTGCACGCGGCCCAGGGCGCGCAGGTGCTCGTCGTTGAAGCTCTGCACGCCAATGGACAGGCGCGTGACGCCCGCGGCGCGGAAGGCCTTGAAGCGGTGTTTTTCGAACGTGCCGGGGTTGGCTTCGAGCGTGACCTCGCACTGCGGCTCCAGCGGCAGGCGCGCGCGGATGCCGCTGAGCAGCTCGTCGATGGCCTGCGGCGAGAACAGGCTGGGCGTGCCCCCGCCGATGAACACGCTGTGCACGGGGCGGCCCCAGACGATGGGCAGCGCGGCCTCGATGTCGGCCATCAGCGCAGCAATGTACTGGCGCTCCAACGCCGCGTCGAGCAGGCCGCCCTGCGCGGCGGCGGCACCCGCGCCGCGCACCTCGTGCGAGTTGAAGTCGCAATAGGGGCACTTGCGGATGCACCACGGCAGGTGCACGTACAGCGACAGCGGCGGCAGGCTGGGCAGGCGCAGCGTGCCCGCGCGCATGTAGTGGCGCGGGTCGGCCGGCGCGCCGGTGGTCTCGCCTGGCTCGGGCTCGCCCTGGCTGGCGTCGTGGATCGGGATCACACGGACTCCGGTTTCGTGGTGCTGGCAGTGCCCTGCGGCAGCCAGTTCTCGCGGATGAGTTCGAGCATCTGGCGCGACGAGCGGCCCCGGTGACTGTGGGCGTTCTTCACGTCGGTGGGCAGTTGCGCGAACGTCTTGCCGAATTCGGGGATGTACATCACGGGGTCGAACCCAAAGCCGCCATCGCCCAGCGGCTGCTCGGCGATCAGGCCATGCACGCGGCCCACGGCGATCAGGGGTTCGGGGTCGTCCACGCTGCGCACGGCCACCAGCGTGCTGACCATGGTGGCGCGGCGGTTGGCCTGGCCCTGCAGCTGTTCCAGCACGGCGCGCACGTTGTTGGCATCGCTTTTTTCGTAGCCGAAGCGTGTGCAGTAATAGGCCGTGTCCACGCCGGGCTGGCCGCCGAAGGCCTCGATGCACAGGCCGGCGTCGTCGGCGATCGCCGGCAGGCCGGTGTGCTGGGCGGCGTTGCGCGCCTTGGTCAGCGCGTTCTCGACAAAGGTGCGGAAGGGCTCGGGCGCCTCGGGCACGCCCAGCTCGGCCTGGCGCACCAGCGTCACGCCCAGCGGGGCGAACAGCGCCTGCAACTCGGCCAGCTTGCCCTGGTTGTTCGATGCCAGCACGATCTTCATGGGGGATTCCTGTCGCTTCTTATCTGAGAGAAAACCGCGGGCGTTCAGCCCTGTGCCAGCGCCTGCTTCTGCTGGACCACCAGGTCGGCAATGCCTTGCTCGGCCAGCGCCAGCAGCTGGTTCATCTCGTCACGCGTGAAGGCCACGCCCTCGGCCGTGCCCTGCACTTCCACGAAGTGGCCGGCGCCGGTCATGACGACGTTCATGTCGGTGTCGCAGTCCACGTCCTCGACGTATTCCAGGTCCAGCAGCGGCGTGCCCTGCACGATGCCGACCGAGATGGCGGCCACGTGCTCGCGGATGGGCGAGGCGGTGATCTTGCCGTCGGCCAGCAGTTTGTTGACGGCGTCCTGGGCCGCCACGAAGGCGCCGGTGATGGCTGCCGTGCGGGTGCCGCCGTCGGCCTGGATCACGTCGCAGTCGAGGTGGATGGTGCGCTCGCCCAGCAGTTTCAGGTCGAACACGGCGCGCAGCGAGCGGCCGATCAAACGCTGGATCTCCTGCGTGCGACCGCTTTGTTTGCCGCGTGCGGCTTCGCGGTCGCTGCGGGTGTGGGTCGAGCGCGGCAGCATGCCGTACTCGGCCGTCACCCAGCCCTCGCCGCTGCCGCGCTTGTGCGGCGGCACTTTTTCTTCGACCGACGCGGTGCACAGCACCTTGGTGTCGCCAAACTCGATCAGCACCGACCCTTCGGCGTGGATGGTGTAGCCGCGTGTCAGGCGCACCGGGCGCAACTGGTTGGCGGCGCGCTGGCCGCTGCGAACGAAGGTCGTCATGGGAAAAATCCTGGTGAAGTGTTCACGCCGGCAAACCGGCCCGCCCCGGAAGGTGGCAGGCGCCAGGCTGGGGCGGATGGGTCGGGTGGCAGGCCGTGGCGCTGGGCGCCCAGCCGACCGGTTGATCAAAACCCGCATTATCTCAAGCCCGGCGCGGCCGGTGCTGGCCAGGGACATCGTCACGGAAACGGCCCCGGCGCTTTGCCATAATCGCCGAACGACCGGCACCGCACGCCGCCGGCCGCGCCCCATGCCCCGGGCAGCGCCGCCCGCCTCTTGATCGCGGCGGCGCCTGCCCGAACCCTGTCACCCATTCACCGTACCCAGTCCGCATGCCCGTCTACAGCATGACCGGTTACGCCAGCGCCCAGACCGGCGCGGCCAGCACCGCCACCGAATCCGCCCCGGCCCCGCGCCTGGGCATCGAAATCCGCGCGGTCAACAGCCGCTTTCTCGACCTGGCGTTTCGCCTGCCCGACGAGCTGCGCGCGGCCGAACCCGGCCTGCGCGACCTGCTCACGGCCAAGCTCAAGCGCGGCAAGGTCGAGGTGCGCGCCACCGTGATCGGCCAGGACGAAGGCGACGTGGCCGCGCCCACGCCCGCCCTGCTGCAGCTCCTGAATACCGTGCAGGACAGCGTGCGCAGCTGGCTGCCCGAGGCCCGGCCGCTGAGCGTGGCCGACGTGCTCAAGCTCGCCGCCGGCACGTCCCGTGTCGCCAGCGAAGACCTGTCGGCCCCCTTCGTCAAGCTCGCCCAGAGCGCACTCAAGGAACTGCTGGCCTCGCGCGAACGTGAAGGCGCGCGCCTGGTCAAGTCCCTGATCGAGCGCATCGACCAGTTGCAGGCGCTGGGCGAGCAGGCCCGCCCGCTCGTGCCCCAGCTGGTCGAGCAGCAGCGTCAGCGTTTTCTGGAGCGCTGGCAGGACGCACTGAAAACCGGCCAGGCCGCGGGCGCCGCCGCCAACACCGAAGCCGCGCAGGACCGCGCCCTGAGCGAAGCCACCGCCTTTGCCATCCGCATCGACGTGGCCGAGGAACTCACCCGCCTGGTCGCCCACCTCGAAGAGCTGCGCGAGCTGCTCAAGAAAGGCGGCGACATCGGCAAGCGCCTGGACTTCGTCATCCAGGAACTGCACCGCGAAGCCAACACCCTGGGCTCCAAGTCCGCCACGCTGGAACTCAGCAAGATCTCGGTCGACATGAAGGTGCTGATCGAGCAGATGCGCGAGCAGGTGCAGAACATCGAGTAAACGCATCACGAGCGGCTGAGCCAGCCCCGCACGGGGCGACTGGCATCGGGTGCTCGAATCTTGTATTCTTACCGAATCATCATCGATATCGGTAAGGTACAAAGATGACCGCAACCGCCACCCTCTCCAGCAAATTCCAGATCTCCATTCCCAAAGCCGTGCGCGAAGAGCAGCATTGGCAAGCCGGGCAAGAGTTCGTCTTCATCCCCAAGGGCAAGGGCGTCCTGGTGATGCCGGTGCCCGAGCTGGATGAATTGGCGGGCATTGCCAAGGGTGCGCGCAAGGACGGCTACCGCGACCGCAAGGACCGCTACTGATGGCGGGCTCGGGTCCGCTGCGGGTGGTCGATACCTCGGCCTGGATCGAATGGCTCACCGGCAGTGCGCTGGGCCAATCACTTGGCCAGCAGTTCCCTGACAAGCTGCAGTGCCTCGTGCCCACCATCGTGCAGCTCGAACTCTCGAAGTGGCTGGTGCGCGAGGTGGGCCAGGAGCAGGCGGACCAGGTGATCGCCTACACGCAGAAATGCATCGTCGTCCCGCTGGACACCCCCATTGCCTTGCTGGCGGCGGACCTGCACCGCGAGCACAAGCTCGCCACGGCCGATGCCATCGTCTATGCGACGGCGCTGCACCAGAACGCAGAGTTGCTGACCTGCGATGCGCACTTCGAGGGGCTGCCGGATGTCGTGTTCTTTTCCAAGGTGACGTGAACGCCCGGCTCGCAGCAGATCCCGAGTGCATGGGCTGATCGTGCGATCCTCCGCTTGCGCCGGATATCCATAGACGAAAAGCGCAGCCCCGCCGCCAGGCTGGCCGGCCTATAGTGGCAGGCCCTGCAATCTTGCTCGTCCTGGCATTCCCACCATGCGCTTGTCCCGTCGTCTGCTGGCGGCCGTCTCGGCCGCTTCGTTTTTTCTGCTGGCATCCGCCACCCACGCGCAGAGCGCAAAAACCACGATCCGGCTGGGCATCAGCGGCGGTGTCATGGAAGATGTGGTCGAGGTGGTGCAGAAGGCCGCGGCGCGTGAAGGGCTGGTGGTCGAGCCCGTCGTCTTCAGCGGGCACATCAATGCCAACGGCCCGCTCAACGACGGCGACATCGACGCCAACGCCTTCCAGCACCGGCCCTACCTCAACGGCCAGATCAAGGCTTTCGGCTACAAGATCGTGCCGGTGGCCACCACGCTGAGCGCGCCGCTGGGCATCTACTCGACCAAGTACAAATCGCTGGCCGCACTGCCCGACAAGGCGGTGATCGGCATTCCGGGCGACGACACCAACCGCAACCGCGCGCTGCTGATCCTGCAGCACTACGGTGTCATCAAGCTGCGCCCGGGACTCGACATCGCGCGGGGCGACAACGCCACGCCGCTGGACATCGTCGACAACCCCCGCCACGTCCGCATCCAGGAGATCGATTCGCTGATCCTGGTGCGTTCGCTGGCCGACGTGGACGCGGGCGCCATCATCACGGCGCAGGCCTCGCAGGGCGGCCTGCTGCTGGCGCGCGATGCGATCGCGGCCGAGCCGCCCGGTGGCCCGTATGCCAATGTGATTGCCGTGCAGGAAAAGAACCGCGACCAGCCCTGGGTGCCCAAGCTGATCCGCGCGTTTCAGTCGGACGAGGTGCGGCAGTTGCTGCTGACCAAGTACAAGGGCACGCTGCTGCCGGCGTTCTGAACCGGATCAAGGCCCGATCGCCACCTCCAGGACCACGGCGTCCTGCGCTTCCGTCACGAACAAGCGGCCGTCGGCCGAGAAAGCCAGGTTGGTCACGACCAGCCCGGCGGGCGACTGGATGCGCGCACGCGGCCGGGCCAGGGCGTCGAGATGCCAGACCGTGCCAACGCCGGCATGCGCCACCAGCAATCCGCCCTGGCCATCGAGCACGATGCCGTCGGGGCCGCCCGGGCCGCCGTGCAGTTGGGCAAAGACGCCGGCCTTGCCGATCTGGTCGTCCTCGTGCAGCGGAATGCGCCAGATCTGCTGCGCGCGTGTCACCGCCACGTACAGGATGCGTTCGGCCGCGTCATAGGCGATGCCGTTCGGGCTGGGAATGCCGTCGAGCACCCGCGTCAACCGCCCTTGCGCGGACCAGCGGAACACGCGGCCCGACGCGTCCTGCAGCCCGGTCTGCCCCTGGTCGGTGAAGAGGATGTCGCCCTCGGGCGTGAGGCACAGGTCGTTGATGCCCTTGAAGCCCTCTGAGAGATAACGCGCGGCCAGCACATGGACGCGGCCGGCCACGGGGTCGAGCTCGAGCAGGCCCCGCTTGTAGTCGGCGATGTAGATGCGGCCGTCCGGGCCGATCTTCAGGCCATTGGGCCAGCCGTCGTACTCGGCGACCAGGCTCCAGTTTCCCTGGCCGTCGATGCGGAAGATGCGCCCGAAAGGCACGTCGGTCACATACAGATTGCCCTGGGCGTCGAAGGCGGGCCCCTCCAGCAGCGAATGCAGGGCCCGGCCACGCGCGTTGAAGCGGGTCCATTCGTTGGTGCGGGGCGTACGGAACGCCTCGGGCAGGCGCGCAAAGACGCGGGCCTGCCGCTCGGGTGGTGCGGGGAAGTAGCTCATGGCGATGCGCTCATTCATTGGGCTTCGATGCCCGCACGCTCGGTCACGCGCTGCCAGTACTGCTGTTCCTCGCGCGCCTGGGCCGCGAGCGCCTCGGGCCGGATGCCGCCCGGCAGCGAGGCCTGGGACAACAGATAGGCCTGGTAGTCAGGGGTCTGCTGCGCGCGTGCGAAGGCCTGCTGCAGAAAGTCGATGCGCGCCTGCGGGGTGCCGTGCGGCACGGCCAGGCCCGTCCAGGTCCAGCTGGTCGGCGCGTCGAGCTGGGGCAGGCCCGCTTCGCGGTAGGTGGGAATGGCGGGGAAGACAACCGAACGCTGGCCGTCGCGCGAAGCAATCGCCAGCGCGCGCAAGGCACCGCTTTGCAGGTAGCTGGTGAACGACGGAATGCCCGAGACCATCAGCGTCACGGTGCCCGACAGAATGCCCATCACCACCTCGGCCGCACCCTTGTAGGGCATGTGGGTGAGCGTGATGCCACCCGCCTGCGCAAAGGCCTCGCCCGAGAGGTGCGGCGGGCTGCCCACGCCGCCCGTGCCGAAGGACAGCTGGCCGGGCCGGGCGCGCGCGTCGTCGATGAGATCGCGCAGCGTCTTGTAGGGCGAATCGCCCGCCACGACGACCACGTCGGGCGTGCGCAGCAAGGTGGTCACCGGCAGGACCTCGGCGCCCGGCGCCCAGGGCAGTTGTTTGAAGAGGTACTTGACGTAGGAAAACGTGGGGTTGATCGCCACCAGCGTGTAGCCATCGGGCGTGGCCCGCGCCACCTGCCCGGTCCCGATGTTGCCGGACGCGCCCGGGACGTTTTCCACGACGATGGGCTGGCCGATGTCGCGCGAGACGATCTCCGAGATCTTGCGCACGACCACGTCCACACCCCCCGCCCGCCGGGTGCGGCACGACGATGCGCAGCCGCCGCGCGGGATAGGCCGGCTCCGCAACGGCGGAGGCCAGGACGGTGCCGGGAAGGAAAGGAAGGGCCAGGCCGGCGGTCAACAGGCGGCGGCGCTGCGTGCGGTGGAGGGATGACATGGTGGTGGACGGTCGAAGACCGAGGTTGCAGGGAAATCGCGGCCCGTGGCGCTCACGCCGGGCAGGCCCTCAGCCGGCGGCTTCGAGCAGGCGGCGGGTGTAGGGGTGGCGCGGCGCGGCCAGCAGTTGCAGGGCGGGTTCGGATTCGACGACCTCGCCGTCCTTGAGCACGGCAATGTGGTGCGCCATGGCGCGCACCACGTCCATGTCGTGCGTGATCAGCAGGTAGCTCAGGCCGTGCGACTTCTGCAGGCGCACCAGCAGTGCCAGGATCTGCTTCTGGATGGTGACGTCGAGCGCGCTGGTCGGCTCGTCGAGCACCAGCACCCCGGGGCGGATGATCAAGGCGCGCGCGATGGCGATGCGCTGGCGCTGGCCGCCGGAGAACTCGTGCGGCAGGCGCCGCAACAGGTCGGGAAACTTCGCCTCGTCCAGGCCCACGTCGGCCAGCATCGCCAGGATGCGCGCGCGGCAGGCCGCTTCGTCCAGGCCCGGTTCGTGAAAACGCAGGGCCTCGCCCACGATCTGGTCGACCGTCTTGCGCGGCGACAGCGAAGAGAACGGGTCCTGGAACACGACCTGGATGCGCCGGCGCAGCGCGCGGCGGGCCACTTCACCCCCGCGGTGGGCATCGCGCCAGCGCTGCCCGTCGATCAGCACCTCGCCCTCGTGCCGCACCAGTCCCAACACGGCGCGCGCCAGGGTCGACTTGCCCGAGCCCGACTCGCCGATGATGCCCAGCGTGCGGCCGGGCGGCAGGTCCAGGCTGGCATCACGCAGCGCCAGGAAGCGCTCGCGCCGCCACAGGCTGCGCAGGCCGCCATGGCCGGCCGGGTAGCTCACGCTCAGCCGCGCGGTCTGCAGCCGGCGGTCGTCGTCAGGGGGTGCCTGGCCGTCGCCGGCCAGATCGCGCTGCGGCCGGCTGGCCAGCAGGCGCTGGGTGTAGGGATGCGCCGGCCGCGCGAACAGCGCGTCGACCGGCCCTTGCTCGACCAGATGGCCCTGCTCCATCACGGCCACCCGGTCGGCAAAACGCCGCACCAGATTGAGGTCGTGCGTGATCATGAGGATGGCCATGCCGTTCCTGCGCTGGAGCTCGTCCAGCAGGTCCAGGATCTGCAGCCGCAGCGTCGCATCCAGCGCCGTGGTCGGCTCGTCGGCAATCAGCAGCTTGGGCTCGCAGGCCAGCGCCATGGCGATCATGGCACGCTGGCGCTGGCCGCCCGACAATTGATGCGGGTAGAAACGCGCGCGTTGCTCGGGCTGCGGGATGCCGGTCTCGCGCAGGCGTTCAATCGCGCCGGCCCAGGCCTGCCTGCGGCCCAGCCCCATCTTGACCCGCAGCACCTCGGCGATCTGCTCGCCGATGCGCAGCACCGGGTTGAGCGCGGTCATCGGCTCCTGAAAGATCACCGCGATGTCGCGCCCCCGCACGGCCTGCAGCGCCGCGGGCGGCAGCGCCAGCAGGTCGCGTCCACCGAACAGCGCCTGGCCCCCCACCTCGGCGCCCGGCACCAGCCCGAGCAGGCCCAGGGCGCTCACGCTCTTGCCCGAGCCCGATTCGCCGACCAGCGCGAGTTTTTCCCCAGCGGCGATCGACAGGGAAAGGCCATGGACGACCGCGCGGCCGTCGAATTGGACACGCAGGTTGTGGACATCGAGCAGGTTCATGGCAAGGCAGGCGGGTCGGAGGCCGCAGCGGAAAACCCGGGCCGCGCGCGTGTGCGCGCCGGTGGCGTGCACGACTCCCGCAGCACCAGCTCGGTCGGAACCTCGATGCGCGAGGCGCCGGCCGACTGGTCGCCGCGCAAACGGTGCAGCAGCAGTTCCGCGGCCTCACGGCCCAGGTCGTAAGAGGAATAACGGATGACGGTGACCGCGGGCGTGGCCAGCTGGGCCAGGTCGCTGTCGTTGGCGGTGATGAGCGACAAGTCCTGCGGGATGCGGATGCGGCCCATCCGGCAAGTCGCCAGCACCGCGCGCAGCAAGTGGCGCCCGAGCGCCATGAGCGCGGTCGGCGGCTCGGGCAGCGCCATGAGCAGCTGCGTCTGGCGCATGCCGAACTCGTGCTCGGCCGTGGCCTCGTGCAGCCGCACCAGATCGGTGTCGATGGGCAGGCCCGCATCGCGATGGGCCTGCTCGAAGCCTTGCCAGCGGTCGCGCCCGACCCGGTTGCCGCGGCCGCCGGCCAGCAGCGCGATGCGGCGGTGCCCCAGCTCGATCAGGTAGCGCGTGGCCTGGTAGGTGCCGCCCAGGTGATCCGCGCCCACGGCGCCGGCGCCTTCGATGCCCGCGTCGCGTTCGAGCAGGATGGCCGGAAAACGCGCGTCCGCCAGGCGGCCCAGCACGGCCGGGTCGCGTTCGCGCTCGATGGTGAAGATCAAGCCGTCGGCCTGGCGCTGCCCGAACAGGTCGATCAGCGCGGCCTCGCGCTCGGGCTGGCCGTCGCTGCTGCCGACCACCAGCATGTAGCCTTCCTTGGTCAGCACGTCCTCGGCGCCCTTGATCATGGACGAGAACAGCGGATTTTCCAGGTCGGGGAAGATGAAGCCGACCATGCGTGTGGCGCGCCCGCGCATGTTCTGCGCGACCACGCTGGGGCTCCAGCCCAGCGCGGCGATCGCCTGCTGGACCCGCTCGCGCACGGCCGCGTTGACGCTGGCCGCGCCATTGGCCACGCGCGAGACGGTGCCGACCGACACGCCCGCGCGCAGCGCCACGTCGCGCACGGTCGGGCGCGAAGGCGGCGGGGATTTCGCCCGCAAGGGCGCGGTTTCGGCGGAAGCTGGGTCGGACTTGAACGTCATGCGAACAGGGTTTGGAAATCAGAAGGAAGGGCAGGATACGGGAGGCGGCGCGATCCGTCCGCGCAAGAATGCCGATGCGTTCCTGGCCCTCCTTGCGTTCCTCAGGTTTGGATCCACGCGTTCTTGAGCGAAGAGAACGCGCCGTCGGGTGCGCGGCTCAGGCCGTGCAGGCGTTTGTTGTGGACCGTGAAGTGGTGGATCTCGAAGAGCGGCAGCACCGGCAGGTCGGTCTGGACGATGCGCTGGAACTGCTGGAACAGCGCCACCCGGCGGGCCGGGTCGGCCTGCACCTGCACCGCCTCGATCAGGCGGTCGAGCTCGGGGTTGGCGTAGCCCGATGCGTTGGTCCAGGGCACGCCCTTGGCGATGCTCTGGCTCCAGTACTGGCGGATCACGCCGATCTGCGGATCAAGATAAGGCGACCACTGGCCGGTCTCGATGTCGAAGTCGTAGTCGGTGTAGACGCGCTTGACGAAGGACGCCAGGTCCTGGCTGCGCACCTTGATGTCCACGCCCACACGCTTGAGGTTCTGGCGGATGAACTCGGCGTTGTTCTTGAAGGTCTCGTTGAACGGCTGGTAGTCCTGCCACAGCGTCAACCGCACGCCGCCCTCCCCGCGCGGGTAGCCGGCCTGGTCGAGCAGGCGCTCGGCCTGGGCCGGATCGAACGCGTACTGCGGCACATCCTGCGTCGTGTAGAACTTGCGCAGCGTCGAGGGCACCGGTCCGGTCGCCGGCTTGCCCAGGCCATACCACACGGTGTCGACCAGGGCCTGTTTGTCGATGGCATGCGCGAAGGCCTGCCGCACCTCGGTCTTGGCCAGGGCCGGATGGCGCAGGTTGAATTCGAGGAAGACGTACTGCGACTGCCAGTCGTAGCCGCGCGTGGTGACTTCCAGCTCGGGGTGGCCGCGCAGCCGCTGCACGTCGGCTTGCGGCACGGCGTCGAACGGCGCATACCAGGCGTCGCCCGTCTCCAGCGCGGCCGCGCGCGAGGCGGCGTCGGGGATCACACGGAAGATCAGCCGGTCCAGGTAGGGCTTGCCGGCGTCCCAGTAGTCGGGGTTGCGTTCGAGCTCGATGTACTGGCCCTTGCGCCATTCCTTGAAACGGAACGGACCCGTGCCCACGGGCCGCAGGTTGTGCGGGTTGGCGTAGATGTCGGTGCCCTCGTAGAGATGGCGCGGCAGGATCTGACTCTCGACCGCATTGAGGGCGCTGAAGATGACCAGCGACGGACTCTTGAGCTTGAACACCGCCGTGTGCGCATCGGGCGTGAGCACGTCGTCGAGCGGCGCAAAGGTGATGCGCCCGCGCGAGTGGATCTTCTTCCAGACCTCCAGCGCGCTGAACTTGACGTCGGCCGAGGTGAAGGGCTGGCCGTCGTGCCACTTCACGCCGGGGCGCAGGTGGAAGGTGATGGTCTTGCCGTCGGCCGATACCGCCCACTTCGTGGCCAGGCCCGGCTGCGGATTGAGCGACTCGTCATAGGTCAGCAAGCCGTCGTAGATGTTGGCCGACACCACGCCATTGGGGTAGTTGTTGTTGGTCGTGCTGGTCAGCACCGTGGGCTCGGGCTGCACTATGGCGTAGAGCGTGCCGCCACGCACGGGCACGGTTGACTTCTGCGACGGCGACTGCGCCTGCGCTGCAGCCGGCCCGATGGACCAGCCGCCCAGGGCAGCCGACAACAGCAAGGCGCGGCGGATCGAATTCGGTTCCATGGCGTGGCCCCTCCCGGCCCGTGAGACGTGCGCGCCTGCTGTCTTGAGGCACGCACCGAAGATATGAAACGTTTCACATCATCCCGCACGAGGCCCGCCACAGCCATGACGAATTTCGCATGTGCTTATTCAGGCGCTCGGCTCTCCCTTCTTCATCTCGATCTTCTTGCTTGATCGAATTTTTGATCTTCAATTTCAACAACTTGAAGACATGAAACCGCATCCGGACACCGCGTGCTCCATCGGACTCGACTCGCTGGAAGTGCCGCATACACCGCCTCTCCTGATCCACATAAACAAAGTCAGAATTCGAGTTTGTTGGCCTGGCGGTGAAACGATATTCTCGCCCGCTCCACTTGTTCATGTCGGCGCCCTTGCCGGCTCGTCCCTGGAGCAGGCATGCCGTCCACATCGATACGTTCACGCACACGGGCCGCCCTGGCGGCGCTGCCGCTGGCCGCCCAGGCCCAGCCGGCCGAGCAACCCCGGCGCGGCGGTACACTGCACGCCGTGGTCCAGCCCGAGCCTTCGGTGCTGACGACCGCCTTCAACAACAGCTTTCCGATCGGCGTCGTCTCCACCAACATCTACGACGGCCTGCTGAGCTTCGACGAGCGCCAGCAGCCGCGTCCGGCCCTGGCCACGAAGTGGGGGACCTCCGCCGACGGCAAGACCATCACCTTCCATCTGCGCCCGGGCGTGAAGTGGCACGACGGCCAGCCCTTCACCTCGGCCGACGTCAAGTTCAGCGCGCTGGAAATCTGGAAGAAGACACACCCGCGCGGGCGCAACACCTTCGCCGCGGTCGACGACGTGCTCACGCCCGACCCGCTCACCGCGGTGTTCAAGCTCAAGCACCCGTCACTGGTCATCTTCAGTTCGCTCAACGCCAACGAAGGCCAGATCCTGCCGCGCCACCTCTACGAGGGCCAGGACGTGCAGACCAACCCGGCCAACAACAAGCCGGTGGGCACCGGCCCCTTCCGTTTCAAGGAATGGCGCAAGGGCCAGTACATCGAGCTCGAACGCAACCCCGACTACTGGGATGCCGGCAAGCCCTACCTGGACCGGCTGATCTTCCGTGTGATCCCCGACGCCGCCTCGCGCGCGGCCGCGCTGGAGACGGGCGACGTGCAATACGCCCCCTTCGATCCGGTCCCGCTGGCCGACGTCGAGCGCCTGCGCGACAACCCCACGCTGGCCATCAGCACCGACGGCTACGCCTGGCAGTCGGCCTACGTGTTCATCGAGTTCAACCTGCGCAACCCCATCCTGAAGGACTTGCGGGTGCGCCAGGCCATCGCCCACGCCATCGACCGCCAAAAGCTCGTGGACGTGGTCTGGTACGGGCTGGGCAAACCCGCCACCGGCCCCACGCCCTCCACGCTCACACGCTTCTACACCCGCGACGGCGTGCCGCAGTACGCGTTCGATCCGGCCCAGGCCGAGCGCCTGCTCGACCAGGCCGGCTACCCGCGCAAGGCCGGTGGCGTGCGTTTTGCCCTGAACCAGGAATACCAGAACTTCAACGAGACCTTCAAGAACAACGCCGAGTTCATCCGCCAGGATCTCAAGCGCATCGGCATCGACGTCACCGTCAACAACCGCGACATCGCCGGCCACCTCAAGCGCGTCTACACCGACTACGACTTCGACCTCAACAGCGGCCGCTGGGTGCCCACGCTGGATCCCGAGGTCGGCGGCTTTCGCCACTACTGGTCCAAGTCGCAGGCCCAGGGCGTGCCGTGGACCAATGCGTCGGGCTACGCCAACCCGGCCATGGACCAGTTGATCGAATCCATCCGGGTCGAGCCCGATGCCGCCCGCCGCACCCAGCTGTTCCACCAGTTCCAGCGGCTGGCGCAGACCGACCTGCCGGTGCTGCCGCTGTTCGAGCAGCAGAACTTCACCGTCTACAGCAAACGCCTGCACGGCCTGAGCCGCGCGCCCGACGCGGCGCTGGCTTCCCTCAAGAACGCATGGCTTTCGGATTGAGAAACAACATGACTGAAGAACTCAAAGGCAAGGTCGCCCTGGTCACCGGCGGCAGCAAGGGCATCGGCCTGGCCGTGGCGCGCCGCTTCGCGCAGGAAGGCGCGCGTGTGGCCATCGTCTCGCGCTCGATCGAGCACCTGCAGCAGGCGCGCGACGCGGTCGCGGCCTCGCTCGGAGTCTGGCTGCACACCGTGGCGGCCGACCTGGCCGACGCGGCCCAGGCCGAGGCGGCGGTGGCTCAGATCGAACGCGAGGTCGGCCCCGTCGACATCCTGGTCAACAGCGCGGGCGCAGCCCAGCGCTTCGAGCCCGAGGACCTCACGCCCGAACACTGGCGCCGCACGCTCGACGCCAAGTTCTTCCCCTACATCCACGCCCAGCACGCCGTGCTGCAGCGCCTGGTCGCGCGCGCCAAGGCCGCCAGCGCCTCGTCCACGGCGCCCTCGGGCCGGCAGGCGGCCGGGGCCGTCGTCAACATCATCGGCACCGGCGGCAAGCAGCCCACACGCACGCACATCGCGGGCGGCTCGGCCAATGCCGCGCTGATGCTCAGCACGGTCGGCCTGGCCGCGCACTATGCGCGCCACGGCATCCGCATCAACGCCATCAACCCGGGCTTCACGCTCACCGGCCGCATCGAGCAGGCGCTGGCGCTCGAGGCCGCGCGGCGCGGCATCAGCCGCGAGCAGGCGCTGGCCGAGGGCCAGGCCCAGATCCCGCTGGGCCGCTACGCCGACCCCGAGGAGGTGGCCGAAGTCGCGCTGTTCCTGGCCAGCGAGCGCGCCAGCTACGTGGTCGGCGCCGTGATCCCGCTCGACGGCGGCAGCGGTCCCGTCATCTGATCCGAATCCGCGCGCGAGCGCCTGGCCTTCCCCATCGTCCATGTCGTCCTTGAGCCGCTACATCGTCCGCCGACTGTTCCAGGTCATCCCCATCGTGCTGGTGATCGTGCTGACCACCTACGGCCTGCTGCGCCTGGCGCCGGGCGACCTGCCGACGTCATCGCGGGCGAATCCGGCTCGGCCACGCCCGAGTACATGGAAGAGCTGCGCCGCCAGTTCAACCTCGACCAGCCCGCGCTGGCCGTCTTCGGCCAGTACCTCCAGAACCTGGTCCACCTGAACCTGGGCTTTTCCTACCGCCACGGCATGCCGGTGGCCGACCTGGTGCTCGAGCGCGTCGGCCCGACCCTGCTGCTGATGCTTGCCAGCATCGCGCTGGCGCTGGTGGTGGGCGTGCTGCTGGGCGTGGTCTCGGCGCGCTATCGAGGCTCGTGGCTCGACGAGGCCATCTCGACGCTGTCCACGCTGGGTTTTGCCACGCCGGTCTTCTGGGCCGGGCTGATGCTGATCGTGCTGTTTTCCGTGCACCTGCGCTGGCTGCCGGCCTCGGGCATGCAGACCATCGGCGGGCCGCCGCTGTCGAGCGTGGCCGGCTGGACCGATCTGCTGCGCCATCTGGCGCTGCCGGCGCTCACGCTGAGCTTCTTCTACCTCTCGGTCTACGTGCGCATCACACGCTCGGCCATGCTGGAGGTCTACGGGCTGGACTTCGTGCGCACCGCGCGCGCCAAGGGATTGAGCGAGCTGCGTGTGTCGATCCGCCACGTGCTGCGCAACGCGCTGCTGCCGGTGGTCACCATCACCGGCCTGCAGTTGGGCTCGCTGCTGGGCGGCTCGATCGTGGTGGAGACCGTCTTTTCCTGGCCCGGCCTGGGCCGCCTGGCTTTCGACGCCGTGTTCCAGCGTGACATCAACCTGCTGCTGGGCATCTTCCTGTTCAGCTCGCTGCTGGTGGTGCTGATGAACCTGGCCATCGACGTGCTCTACGCCTTCCTCGACCCGCGCATCGCCGGAGGCCGCCCATGAGCCGGCGCTGGCACGACGTGGCGCGCTCGCGCCCCTTGCTGGCCGGCGGCCTGCTGCTGGCGGCCATCGTGGCCGTGGCGCTGCTGGCCGGCGTGTTCTACCCGGGCGACCCGATGGACATCGCGGGCCGCGCCAACCTCTGGCCGGGCGCGGCGGGCCATCCACTGGGCACCGACATGCTCGGGCGCGACATGGCCGCAGGCCTGGCGCATGCCGCGCGCGTGTCGCTGGCCGTGGGCCTGGCGTCGGTGCTGCTGTCGGTGGCCATCGGCGTGGGCGTGGGCATCGTCTCGGGCTACTTCGGCGGCTGGATCGACGACGTGCTCATGCGCACCACCGAGATGTTCCAGACCCTGCCGGCCTTCCTGTTCGCCATCGTGCTGGTGGTCATCCTCGAACCCTCGATCACCAGCATCGTCTTTGCCATCGGCGTGACGTCGTGGCCGCAGATCGCGCGGCTGGTGCGCGCCGAAGCCATGCGCGTGCGCCACGCGGAATATGTGTCGGCCGCCATCACCATCGGCCTGGGCCACGCACGCGTGATCGTCTCGCACGTGCTGCCCAACAGCATCGCGCCCGTGGTGGTCGCGGCCTCGGTGCTGATGGCCCAGGCCATCCTGACCGAAGCCTCGCTGTCCTTCCTGGGGCTGGGCGACCCGAACGTCATCTCGTGGGGCAGCATGGTCGGCGCCGGCCGCGCCACCCTGCGCACGGCCTGGTACATGGCCGCGCTGCCGGGCCTGGCGATCTTCCTGACCGTCATCAGCTTCATGTTGCTGGGCAACGGGCTCAACGACTGGCTCAACCCCCGGCTGGCGAAATCGCGCCGCTGACCCCTTTTCCGCACCGACTCCCACGGATCTTCCATGACGCTCGCTCCAACCCCGCCCGATCTCGCCGCCGCGCAGGCCCAGGCCCGCGCCGACCTGGCCGCCGCCCACCGCCTGGCGGTCTGGCACGACCTGACCGAAGGCATCTACAACCACCTCACCGTCGCGGTGCCGGGGCAGCCCACGCAGTTTTACCTGCCGCCGTTCGGCCTGCACTGGAGCGAGGTGCGCGCCAGCGGCCTGCTGACGGTCGAGCACGATGGCCGCATCGTCGAAGGCCAGGGCATCCTGCAGCGCTCGGCCTATTGCATCCATGCGCCCATCCACGCGGCCGACGCGCGGCACGCCGCCATCTTCCACACACACATGCCCTACGCCAGCGCGCTGGTGCGGCTGGAAGACCAGCGGCTGCAGCCCCTGGGCCAGACCGAGGCCCTGCTGCTCGACCAGATCGCCTACGACGACGACTACGACGGCCTGGCGCGCGACACGGCCGAGGGCGAGCGGCTCGCGCGCATCCTGGGCGACAAGACCATCCTGTTCATGGGCAACCACGGCGTGCTGGTGACCGGCCGCAGCGTGGCCGAGGCCTACGACCGGCTGTACTCGCTCGAACGTTATGCGCGCGTGCACCTGCATGCGCTGTGGACCGGCCGCCCGGTCAAGCGGCTGAGCGACGCGCAGGTCGACAAGATCCAGTTCCAGATCCACCACACGACCCTGCACAACGGCGGCGCCGAACGCGGCACGCCCGCCTACCAGCTGCATTTCGACGCGCTGCGCCGGCTGCTCGACCGGCGCGAGCCCGACTACCAGGACTGATCGGCATGACACACCCGGCTTCGGATCTGGTCGAGACGGCACGTGCGCTCGGCGCGCGCCTGGCGGCATCGGCCGCCGCGCGCGACGCGGCGCGACAACTGCCGCACGAGGAAATGCGGGCGCTGGCGGCCAGCGGCATCCTGGCGGCCCGCGTGCCGCGCGCAGCGGGCGGGCCCGAGGTCGACCTGCCCACGCTCGCGGCCCTGTTCGTGCACATTGCGCAGGGCGACCCCAACATCGCGCAGGCCATGCAGCCGCATGCCTGCGGCATCGAGAAGATCAAGCTCTACGGCGACGCGCGCCAGCAGCAGTTCTTTTTCGGCCTGGTGCGCGACGGCGCGCTCATCACCAACGCCTCGGCCGAACGCAGCGGCCGCGTCGTCGGCGACATCCACACCGTGCTCGAACCCGCGGACGGCGCCTGGCGGCTGCACGGCACCAAGCACTACTGCACCGGCAGCCTGTTCGCCAGCCACTTCTATGTGCTGAGCACACGGCGCGGCCCGGACGCGGGCGAGCGTGCGCGCAGCCTGGCCATCGTGCCGCGAGAACGCGCGGGCGTTGACGTCAGCGACGACTGGGACGGCATGGGCCAGCGCACCACCGCCAGCGGCACCGTGCGCTTCGACGGCGTGGCGGTGCAGGACGCCGAGCACCTGCCCCTGCCCGACGCCGGCACACGCCGCACCCACGAGGGCGCCTACGCCCAGCTGCTGCACGCGGCCGTAGGCGGCGGCATCGCCCTGGCCGCGCTGGACGATGCCGCCGCCTACGGGCGCGACCACGCACGCGCGGTGCCCGAGGCCCGCGTCGCACGCGCCAGCGACGACCCCTACGTGCAGCAGTCCGTCGGCCAGATGGCCGTGCTCGCGCACGGCGCGCAGGCGCTGCTCGAACGCGCGGCCCGCATCCTGGAGCCAGCGGCGGCCGCGGTGCTGGCCGGCAAGCCCGACGAACGGCAGCTCGGCCTGGCCTCCGTGGCCGTGGCCTAGGCCAAGATGGCGGCCCAGGACGCGGCGCTGCGCGCCTCGGAAATGCTGTACGCGGTCGGCGGCGCCGGCGCCACGCGGCGCGCGCTCAACCTCGACCGCCACTGGCGCAACGCGCGCACCCACACCACCCACGACCCCATCGCCTACAAGGCCAAGGCGGTGGGCGACTTCTACCTCAACGGCACGCTGCCGCCGATCAGCACCAAGATCTAGAGCCCGAACTTCGCCATGCCCCACGCACCCGCCGCCAACCTGCCCGCGCACAGCCCGCTCGGGCGCGCGCTGGAGCAGCCCTTCCTGCTCGGCCTGTTCCTGCCCATCCACAACGGCGGCTGGACCATGTCCACGCTGCCGCGCGCCACCGACTGGACTTTCGACTACAACGCCCGCCTGACCCGCCAGGCCGAGGCGCTGGGCTTCGATCTGGTCTTCGGCCCTGCCCACTGGCTGGCCAAGGGCGGCTTTGGCGGGCAGACCCGCTACCGCGAGACCTCGCTCGACGCCTTCATCGCCACCAGCGCGCTGGCGGCGGTGACCTCGCGCATCCTGCTGATCTCGACCATCCACATCCTGTACGGTCCCTGGCATCCGCTGCACCTGGCCAAGTTCGGCGCCACGCTGGACCACATCGCCCAGGGCCGCTGGGGCCTGAACGTCGTCACGGGTTTCCGCAAGGACGAGTGGGCGATGTTCGGCCAGGCGCAAGTCCCGCATGACCAGTGCTACGCCCTGGCCGACGAGTTCGTCGATGTCCTGCTGCAGCTGTGGTCGCGCGACGAGAACTACAGCCATCGCTGGCACTGGGAACTCAACGACGCCTTCGTCACGCCCAAACCCCTGCATGGCCGGCCCGTGCTGGTCAGCGCCACCAGCTCGCCGGCCGGCATCGCCAGCGCCGCGCGCCACGCCGACCTGGTCTTCATCACCAGCCCGGCCGGCGCCCGCATCGACCGCGCGCTGGCGGCGCTGCCGCCGCTCAACGCCGCCGTCAAGCAGGCCGCCGCGCAGCAGGGGCGGCAGGTGCGCACGCTGATCAACCCCATGATCATCTGCCGCGACACCGAGCGCGAGGCCCGGCAGGTCTACCAGTCCATCCTCGACCACGCCGACGAGGGCGCCGTCGAAGGCTTCTTCCACAGCCACGCCACGGGCGACAGCCGTTCCTGGCGCGGCCACGAACGCGGCGAGCGCACCGTGGGCGGCAACATCCAGATCGTCGGCACGCCCGAGCAGGTGGTCGAGCAGTTGCTCGCGCTCAAGCAGGCCGGCTGCGACGGCATCCAGATCTGCTTCTTCGACTACGAACCCGAGCTGGCCTACTTCGGCCAGCTGGTGCTGCCGCTGCTGGCGCAGGCCGGACTGCGGCTGCCCACGCCCCTTTCCCTCGTTTCGGAAACCGCCCCATGAGCATTGCCCTCGTCGACGCCCCCACGGTGCAGCACTGGCTGCACGACGGCCAGGAAATCGCCTTCATCGACGTGCGCGAGGCCGGCCTGCACGGGCTCGGCCACCCGCTGCTGGCGGTCAACCTGCCCTACAGCCGGCTCGAACTGGACATCGCGGCGCTGGTTCCGCGCCACGCCACCCGCACCGTGCTGCTGGCCGCCAGCACAACGGCCGGCACGCGCGCGGCCAGCCGCCTCCAGTCGCGCGGCTACACCCGCCTGCATGTGCTCGACGGCGGCGCCGCTGCCTGGCAGGCCGCCGGCCTGCCGCTGTTCCAGGGCGTCAACGTGCCGAGCAAGGCGTTTGCCGAGTTCGTCGAACACGTCTTCCACACCCCGGCCATCGAGGCCCAGGAAGTGCGCCGCCTGCAGGACAGCGGCGCGGATCTGGTCGTTCTCGACAGTCGCACGGCGGCCGAGTACCGGCGCTTTCACGTGCCCGGCGCCATCAGCTGCCCGGGCAGCGAGCTGGTGCTGCGCATCGCCGACCTCGCGCCCTCGCCGCAAACCCTGGTCGTGGTCTCGTGCGCGGGCCGCACACGCGGCATCATGGGCGCGCAGACCCTGATCGACGCGGGCATTCCCAACCGGGTCGCTGCGCTGTCCGGCGGCACCCAGGGCTGGCGACTGGCGGGCCTGGCGCTGGAGACCACGGGCGGCCAGGAGGCGCCGGACGCCAGCCCGGCCGCGCGCGAGCAGGCCGCCCAACGCGCGGCCCAACTGGCCGAACGCCACGCCATCGGCACCATCGACGCCGAGACCCTGGCGCGGTCTGGGCGCAGGGCGTTCAACTGATCCAGAGCCTGGACCTGTTCGCCGCCACCCGCGGCGCGCGCGTGGTGCTGGCCGACGACGACGGCACCCGCGCCACGGTCACCGCCCGCTGGCTGCGGCAACTGGGCTGGGACGCCCACGTGCTGACGCCGGACGCGGCCCGCACGGAAACCGGCTGGCCCGCGGCGGCCGAGCCGGCCGGCTGGCCCGAACTGGCCGCCGTGCCCGCCATCGATGCGCAGCACGCCCAGGCCCTGCTCGGCCAGGGCGCGCTGCTGCTGGACGCCGCCGACAGCGCGGCCTTCCGCGCCGCCCATGCGCGCGGCGCGCGCTGGGCCAACCGGTCCGCGCTCGACAGCCACCTGGCGCACGCCCGCGAGGCCGGCCACGTCATCGTCAGCGCACCCGACGACCGGCTCGCCCGTTTGCTGGCGCTGGAGTTCCTGGACGTGGCGCAGGTTTCCATCCTGCAAGGCGGCCTGCCGGCCTGGCAGCGCAGCGGACTGCCGGTGGACGCCTCGCCGCAGTCGCCGCCCGACGAGCAGCGCATCGACTTCCTGACCTGGCTGCACGACCGGCACGAAGGCAACGCGCAGGCCAGCGCCGCCTATCTGCAATGGGAGCTCGATCTGCCCGGCAGCGTGGGCGAGGCCAGCGCGGCGGGATTCCGCTTTCAGCCATGATCTATCCCTTATGACCAATATCTGCATCTACGGCGCGGGCGCCATCGGCGGCCACGTGGCCGCGCGGCTCGCGCATGCCCGCCAGGCCCAAGTCTCGGTTGTCGCCCGCGGCGCGCACCTGCAAGCCATCCAGCAACGCGGCCTGCTGCTGACCAGCGGCGACGAACGCTGGCAGGGCCCGATCGCGCACGCCACCGACGACCCGTCGACCCTGCCGCCCCAGGACTTCGTGCTGGTCGCCCTCAAGGCCAATGCCCTGCCCTCGCAGGCGGCGGCCATCGCCCGCCTGCTGGGCGACACCGGCGTGGCCGTGTTCATCAACAACGGCATTCCATGGTGGTGGAACCATGGTCTCGCCAACCAAGGTGGCGCCTTGCCGCTGCTGGACCCGGCCGGCGATCTGTGGCGCCAGGTCACGCCCGAACGCACCCTCGGCTGCGTGGTCTATTCCCCGAATGAAATCGAGGCCCCCGGCCACGTCCGCCATCACCCGGGCCGCAACCGCTTCTTGTTCGGCGAACCCACCGGGCACGCCAGTGCACGGCTGGCACGCCTGGCGGGCCTGCTGACCGCCAGCGGCCTGCCCGTCGAGACCACCAATGACTTGCGGCGCGACGTCTGGCTCAAGCTCCTGGTCAACGCCGCCGGCAACCCGGTCAGCGCCCTCACCCGCCTGGGCACCGCCGAACGCGCGGCCGATGCCGGCCTGGTGGCGCTCAGCCTGGCCCTGGCGCAGGAAATCGCCGCCATCGCCCAAGCCAGCGGCTGGCCGCTGCCAGCGGACACCGTGCGCACGGCGGCCAACCCGCCCAGCCTGGGCGTCAACCAACGTCCGTCGATGCTGCAGGACGCCCTGCTCGGCCGCCCGATCGAAACGGAGGCCATCCTGGGCCAGCCCCAGGCCTTCGCGCGCCAGCTCGGCATCCAGACACCCGCGCTCGACGTGGTGCTGCCGCTGCTGCGCGGCCTGGGGCGGTCATTGGCCGGGTGATGTCCCGCGCCCGGCAGCAAGGGCCGGGCGCCGATCTGAGTGCAGGACCGTGCGCCGCTGCCGTGGCGGGCCCGGTCAGCGCCGAAAGGCCGCGCCCGGATGGCGGGACGGCAGCCGTGCGGTGCCGGCGGGAAACAGTTTCTCGCGCAGCGTGCCCTCGGGGTACCGGGTCTTGAACAGCCCGCGCGACTGCAGTTCCGGCACGAGCAGGTCGACGATGGCGTCGAGGCTTTCGGGCATGACGGTGCGCACGAGGTTGAAGCCGTCGATGTCGGTGGCGGCCACCCATTGCTCGATCTGGTCGGCCACGTCCACCGGTGAGCCCACAAACACCGGCGCCCGTGCGCCCGCCGGCGAAAAGTCGAGCAGGTCGCGCACACGCGTGGGCTGGGTGGCGTTGACGGTGAGGTTTTCCAGCGTGGACTGCACGGCGTTGCTTTTGGCAAAGGGCAGCACGTCGTCGGGCGCGAGCTTGGAGAGGTCGATGCCGGTCCAGCCCGACACCAGCGCGAGCTGCCCGGCCGCGTCGATGTAGCGGCGGTATTCGTCGCGCAGGTCATGTGCCTGGGCCGTGGTCGGCGCGACGATGACGGTGGCGCCGAGCAGTGCCAGCACGTCATGCGGATCACGGCCGGCCGCGCGCGCGGACTCCCGCAGCGCACGCACGGCCTTGGCCGCTATGGCCGGCGTCTGGCCATTGATGAAGGAGGCCTCGGCATGCCGGCCGGCAAACACGCGCCCGCGCGCCGAGGTGCCCGCCTGGTAGAGCACCGGCGTGCGCTGCGGCGAGGGCTCGGCCAGCGCACGCCCGTTGACCTGGTAGTAAGGGCCGTCGTGCACGACGGGGTGCACGCGGCTGGCCTGCGCAAAAACGCCAGCGGCCTTGTCGCGCACGGCCGCGCCGTCTTCCCAACTGCCTTCCCACAGCTTGTAGAGCGCCGTCACGTAGTCCTCGGCCGCGTCGTAACGCTCGTCGTGGCCCCGCAGCGACTGCAGCCCCAGTCCCCGCGCCCCGCTTTCCAGGTAGCCGGTGACGATGTTCCAGCCCAGCCGTCCGCCAGTCAGGTGGTCCAGCGTGGTGAAGCGCCGCGCAAACGCAAACGGGTGGTCGTGCGTCAGGCTGGCCGTCACACCGAACCCGATGTGCTCGGTCACCAGCGCCATGGCCGAGATCGCCAGCGTGGGATCGGCCTGCGGCGCCTGCGCCGCCGCCGTCAGCGCAGCGTCGGCATTGCCGCCGTAGACGTCGTAGATGCCAAAGACGTCGGCGATGAAGATGCCGTCGAGCAGCCCGCGCTCTGCCGTCCTGGCCATCTCGGTCCAGTAGGTGAGCCGGTTGTAGTCGACCTGGTTGTCGCGCGGATGGCGCCACAGCCCCGCCCAGTTGTGCGACGGCGCGGCCATCTGGAAGGTGTTCAGGCGCAATTCGCGCCGGGTCGGCCGGTTCATGGGCGCACCGCCGGTCCGGTGGGCCCGCAAGCGTCCAAAGCAGGGGGAGTGGCGCACAGCAGCATCTTCAGCGTCCTTTGAGGGCTTGGACCTGCAGCCGGTATTCCGGTAGCAGGCCGCGGGGTTTGTGGATCAGGATGGCGACCAACGCCCCGCCCACCAGCAGCAGCCGGATCGCCGCCAGTTGCGCGCCGTCGAGCCAGGGCACCACGCCCACCAGCAGACGGCTGCCTTCGAGCAGCAGGATCACCGTGAACCCGGCCACCAGCACGCCCCAGTTGCTGCCGCGCCCGCCCAAGATGACGGCCATGAAAGCGTAGGCCGTGAGGATGGTGGTGAACTGCGTGGGGTCGATGTAGGTGTAATAAAACGCGTGCAGGCTGCCGGCCACGCCCAGCAGCGCACCGCCCACGGCAAAGACCTGGGCACGCACGGCCAGCACGTTCTTGCCCAGCGCCTGCGCCACCTCGGTGTCCTCGCGCGTGGCGCGCAGCAGGCGGCCAAAGGGCGCACGCGCCAGCCGCTCGAGCAGCACGAAGGCCAAGGCCAGCCAGACCAGGCATAACAGAAGAAAGAAGGCGTCGCGCCAGGCCGGCGCGACCTGCGTGGCCAAGGGCCGCGCGATGTCGGCAATGCCCAGCGTGCCGCGCGTGAGCCAGTCCTCGTAGCTGATGAACAGCCGCAGGCATTCGGCAAACCCCAGCGTGACGATGGCCAGATAGTCCTCGCTCAGGCGTACCGAGATCAGGCTGACCAGCGCGCCCGCGGCGGCCGTCACGGCGATCGCCCCCAGCATGGCGGCCAGCGGGGCCAGCCCATGCGCTTCCAGCAGCGCGCAGGCATAGGCTCCCAGCATGTAAAAACCGAACAGGCCGAAGTTGACCAGCCCGCCCAGCCCCCACTGCAGGTTGAGGGCCAGCCCGTAAATCGTCGCGATGGCCACGAGCACGAGCGTGGCGATGAGGTAACTCGTCATTTGGCCACCCACTTTGCGCCGAACAGCCCCGAAGGCCGCAGCAGCAGCAAGGCCGCCATCACCACGAAGGCGACCAGCGTGCGGTAGTGCGGCGGCATGACCAGCGTGGCCAGCTCTTCGGTCACACCCAGCACCAGCGCGCCGGCCACCGCGGCCATGGGGCTGGCGATGCCGCCCAGGATGGCGGCGGTGAAGACCGGCAGCAGGTAGTTCCAGCCCATCTGCGGGTCGATGTTGGTGTCCAGCCCGATCAGCACGCCGGCCAGCGTCGCCATGGCCGACGACAGCAGCCAGACCGCCGCCGTCACCCGGGCACGCGAGATGCCGCGCACGGCCGCCAGGTCGGGGTTGTCGGCCACGGCGCGCATGGCCCGCCCCAGGCGCGTGCAACGAAAGACCAGCCAGACCAGCGCCAGCGCGGCCAGCACGCTGGCCAGCGTGACGAGCTGTTCATGATTGACGCGCAGACCCAGCACCCGCAGCGGCCGCGCGATCTCCACGCCATAGCCGCGCGGCGCGTTGCCCGCGAACAGGCGCACGACGTTTTCCAGCACCAGCCCCACGCCGATGGACGCCACCAGCAGCGTCACCCCGGTGCGCCCGCGCAGCGGCGTGTAGACCAGCCGGTCAACGGCCAGCGCCACCGCGCCGCTGACCAGCATGCCCGCGACCACGGCCACCGGCAGCGGCCAGCCCAGCACGGCGTTGAAGGCATAGACCGCATAGGCGCCCAGCGTGACCATGGCGCCGATGGCGTAATTGGCAAATCGCAGCACGCTGAAGACCAGCGCAAGCGACAGCGCCGGCAAGGCGATGAGCAGGCCCGTGACCAGGCCGTTGAACAGCAGTTGCGCCATGTCAGCGCGCTCCCAGGTAAAGGCGTTGCAGTTGTCCGTCGGCCAGCAGCTCGGTACTGGGTGCCTGGGCACACACCTGGCCGGCCACCAATACGGCCCCCTGATGGGCGGCGCCCAGGCCCAGCCGCGTGTTTTGTTCGATCATGAACAGCGTCACGCCCGCACGCGCCACGCGCGAGACCACCTCGAACAGGCGCTCGGCATTGCGCGGCGACAGGCCGGCCGAGGGCTCGTCCAGCGCCAGCAGCGCCGGCGCGGGCATGAGCGCCGCAGCCATCGCCACCATCTGCCGCTGCCCGCCGCTGAGGTGGCCGGCCAGCGTGCCAAGCTTGGGCTCGATCTCGGGGAACAGCGCGAGCACGGCGGCCAGGCGAGCGGCCAGCCCCTGGCCGCCACGCCGCGCCGTGAACTCGTGGCCCAGCTTGAGGTTGTCGTGCACGCTGAGGTTGCGAAAGACATTCGCCTCTTGCGGCACATAGCCCAAGCCCAGGCGGGCGCGCGCCGGCGCATCCAGCGCCGTGACGTCCCGCCCGCACCAGAGCACGCGCCCGGTCTGCGGACGCAGCAGGCCCGAGACCACCCGCATGAGCGTGGACTTGCCCGAGCCGTTCGGCCCCACGACCACCAGGCTGCCGCCCGCGGGCACCGCCAGGCTCACGCCATGCAGCACGGCGCGTGCGCCATAGCCTGCAACGATGTTTTCGAGGCGCAGCTCGCCACCGGCGCCGGCCTCTTGCGGCAACACGCGGGCGCTCACGCCACGCCTCCCAAATACGCCTGGGCGACCTGCGGATTGGCGACCACGTCCTCGAAGCGGCCACGCAGCAGAACCTGCCCCTGCGCCAGCACGTAGACCGGCTCGCACAGCGCGGCGATCATGTCCATGTTGTGTTCGACGATGCCAAAGCTCATGCCCTCGGCCTGCAAGGCGCGGATGAAGTCGACGATTTCGCCCACCCGGACCGGGTTGACGCCGGCGGCCGGTTCGTCCAGCAGCACCAGGCGCGGCTCCAGCATCAGCGCGCGGCACAGCTCCAGCAATTTCTTTTGACCGCCCGAGAGCGTGTCGGCAGGCGCATCGGCCAGCCGCCACAGCCCGATGCGCTCGAGCAGCGCGCGCGCCCGCTCGACCGCTGCTTCTTCGGCCTGGCGTGCCGCAGCACGGCCCAGCCAGGCGCCCAGCAGACCTTCGCCCGGCTGCGCAGGCGCGGCCAGCAACAGGTTTTCAAGCACGGTCAGCGCCCCCAGCTCGCGCGAGATCTGGAAGGTGCGCGTCAGCCCGGCGCGTGCGCGGCGGTGCGCCGGCCAGCCGGTGATGTCCGCCCCGTCCAACAGCACGCGCCCGCCGTGGCGGGCCTGCTGCCCGCCCAGCACGTTGAACAGCGTCGATTTACCCGCCCCATTGGGGCCGACGATGCCGGTGCTGGCGCCCCGCGCAAAACGCAGATCCACACCATCGAGCGCAACAAACCCGCCAAAACCGACGCGGATGCCCTGCGCGACGAGCAGATCGCTCCCACTCACCGGGTCGTGCCGACGAGCCGGCTCACCCCGTCGAGCACACGGTAATGGCCGTAGTCCAGATCAATCTGATCGCCATTGGGCGCAAAACGGAAATCGGCGGTGGCGCCCGCGTAACGGAAAGGCTGGCCCGCGCGGATGCGCTTGAGCCCCTCGACCGGGTCGTGCACGTTGGGCCCGCTCGCGTTGACGACGTTCGGGATCTGTTTGACAAAATCCACGGCCTTGGCGCTCTTGGCCTTCTCGATGGACAGCGCCAGCACGTTGATCTCATCGAAGACGTTGGCGCCGAAGGTCACGATGGTGCCCGCGGGCTGGCGCGTCTGCTTCAGGTAGAGCTGGTAGGTCTGGCCCGTGCCCACGGGCGTGGCCTGCACGTGGTTGACCCCTTCGGCGGCGGCCTTGCCCACGTTCTGCACAAACTTGCCGCCGCTGTCGGCGGCATGGCTGAAGGTGTAGAGCTTGCTTTCGTAGCCGCTGCGGTAGATCTCCCGAACGATGGCGCTGAACTCGGGGATGTAGCTGGGCACGAAGACGGCGTCGGGCTTCTTGCTGAAGATCTTCTCGACCTCGACCCGGTATGACGGCTGGTTGGGATTGAAGTAGACGGTGTCAAGCACCTGGCCGCCCTGCGCCTGGAAACCCTCGGTGAAGGGCTTGACCGTGCTCAAGGTGAACGGCGTTTGCAGCACCAGGATCGACGCCGTCTTGGCGCCATCCTTGGCCGCCACGTTGGCAAAGGCGCGCCCCCAGTTCTTGCCGTTGGTCTGAAAGCGCCAGACCAGGCCTTGGGTGTTGCCCTCGGTCAGTTCGTCGGCCGAGCCCACGGGCAGCAGCGCCACGCCTTTTTCAAGCGCCACGGGCCGCACGGCCAGCGACACCGCACTGCTCCACACGCCGGCAATCGCGACCACGCCATCCACGTCGATCAACTTGCGCGCGGCAGCCACGCCCGCCGTGGGCGTGGACTCGTCGTCGGCAACGACAATCTCCAGCAAACGCCCCAGCACGCCGCCAGCGGCATTGATGTGGGCCGCTGCCGCCTTGGCTGCGTCTTCCTCTTCCTTGCCGTAGGGACCGCCCGTTCCCGTCAGTGGCGCGAGCAGTCCGATACGAATGGGCTCCTGCGCGGCAGCAGCCCCGTGGGCCGCCAGACTCAGCGCCATGCACGCGGCCATACCGACCCAGTGCCTTGTCCATCCAGTTTTGCAGCCCATGTCCATCCTTTTTATGCCGGGGTTCACAAACGAAGCCCGGCATTCTGGGGATGGTCACTCCATCGGTGAAGCGCTTTTTTCTTCTAAGCTAATCGCCAATCCCCGCGCCACGACGAGGCGCGGGGCGCGCCCGTCAGCTCAGGCGCTCAGGCGGCTGGCGATGTCCACGCGGGCCCGTGCCAGCGCGGGCGGCAGGCGGTCGCCAAAGCTGGCCAGCCACTGCGCGTGCGAGGCCAATTCGTCCTGCCAGATGGCGCGGTCGATCGAGGTTGCGGTCTGGAACTGGGCGGGCGTGAAGCTGGCGCCCTGCCAGTTGATTTCCTCGTAGCGCGGCGCGATGCCGACCAGGGTCTGCTCGCCCTGCACCTGGCCTTCGAGGCGGTCGATCATCCACTTGAGCACACGCATGTTGTCGCCAAAACCCGGCCAGACGAAGCGGCCTTCGGCGTCCTTGCGGAACCAGTTGGTGGTGAAGATCTTGGGCAGGCGCGCGCCCTGGGCCTGCAGCTTGTCGCCGAGCGTGAGCCAGTGCTGGAAGTAGTCGCCCATGTGGTAGCCCGAGAACGGCAGCATGGCGAACGGGTCGCGCCGCACCACGCCCTGCGCGCCGGCGGCGGCGGCCGTGGTTTCGCTGCCCATGGTGGCGGCCATGTAGACGCCTTCGGTCCAGTCGCGCGACTCGGTCACCAGCGGCACGGTGGTGGAGCGGCGGCCGCCGAAGATGAAGGCGTCAATCTGCACGCCGCGCGGGTCGTCCCAGGCTTCGTCGAGCGCCGGGTTGTTGGTGGCGGCCACGGTGAAGCGGGCGTTGGGGTGGGCGGCCTTGGCGCCGTTCTTGGCCAGCTCGGGCGTCCAGTCCTTGCCCTGCCAGTCGATCAGGTGCGCGGGCAATACCTTGCCAGGCACGTCCTGCTCTATGCCTTCCCACCAGACGTCGCCGTCGTCGGTCAGCGCGACGTTGGTGAAGATCACGTCGCGGTCCAGGCTGCGCATGCAGTTCGGGTTGGTCTTGTCGCTGGTGCCCGGGGCCACGCCGAAGTAGCCGGCTTCCGGGTTGATGGCGCGCAGCGTGCCGTCGGCCTGCGGCTTGACCCAGGCGATGTCGTCGCCCACGGTGGTGACCTTCCAGCCGGCGAACGCGGCGGGCGGCACCAGCATCGAGAAATTGGTCTTGCCGCAGGCGCTGGGGAAGGCGGCGGCCAGGTGGTACTTGCGGCCTTCGGGGCTGGTCACGCCCAGGATGAGCATGTGCTCGGCCAGCCAGCCTTCGTCGCGGCCCATGATGGAGGCGATGCGCAGCGCAAAACACTTCTTGCCCAGCAGCGCGTTGCCGCCGTAGCCCGAGCCGTAGCTCCAGATCTCACGCGTTTCGGGGTAGTGGACGATGTACTTGGTGTCGTTGCAGGGCCAGGCCACGTCCTGCTGGCCGGCCGCCAGCGGCGCGCCCACGGTGTGCACGCAGGGCACGAACTCGCCATCGGCACCCAGCACGTCGAACACGGCGCGGCCCATGCGGGTCATGATCTTCATGTTGACGGCCACGTAGGGGCTGTCGGACAGTTCCACGCCGATGTGGGCGATGGGCGAGCCCAGCGGGCCCATCGAGAACGGCACCACGTACAGCGTGCGGCCCTGCATGCAGCCGTCGAACAGCGGCTGCAGCAGCGTGCGCATCTCGGCCGGGTCTTTCCAGTTGTTGGTCGGGCCGGCGTCGGCTTCGTTCTGCGAGCAGATGAAGGTGCGGTCTTCGACCCGCGCCACGTCGCTGGGGGCCGAGCGGGCCAGGAAGCTGTTGGGGCGCTTGGCCGGGTTCAGGCGGATGAAGGTGCCAGCGTCGACGAGCTGCTCGCACAGCGCCTGGTATTCGGTGTCGCTGCCGTCGCACCAGTGGATGGCGGCCGGCTTGCACAGCGCGGCCATCTCGCCCACCCACTGGATGAGTTTGGCGTTTTTCACATAAGCCGGGACCTGGAGATCGATGGCGGGGGTTTGCGGGTTGGACACGGGGACTCCTGAAGTTATGAAACCGGGGAAGCCCAGTCAGTCCGAAGGCCGGATGCTCTCAAATTTTTTTATTCTCGAAGGGATCGATCGCAACGGATGGTGTCCTGCGGGACCGGACGGGCTTGTTGAAAACGGGACAAAAAACGGGCCTGAGGCCCGGATGACAACGGCATGTAACCGCGCCGTAACTCCTGAACTGTACCCAAGTCGGTGCGTGTTTGTCCACCCCTGTTCGTTCACCGACGCGCCAGGGAATGCAGGCGGCCGCAAAGCAAAACGCCCCCGCCGCGCCCAGCAAAGACCGGGCACGGCGAAGGCGCTGGCGGGAAAAAGGCGCCGCTTAACGCAGCCGCAGCCAGCCCGATTCCAGCCACGACAGCAGCAGGCCGCGCGCGTCGTCGCTGGCGCCCTTCAAGGCGCGGGCATCCAGCGCCCGTTCATCGGCCAGCCGGCGCAGCAGCGCCGCATCGCGCCCTGCGGCGCGCCAGCTCTCGCCGTTGGCGAAGATGTGGTGCGCGTCGTAAAGCAGGCGGCTGCGCCCATCCAGCACCACGCCGGCGGCCGGCGGCCAGTGGGCCTCGGCCTGGTCGGCGGCTTCGGGCGACTCGTCGAACCAGACCTGCGCCTTGGGCTCGGTCAGGTATTCGCCCAGGGCGCGCGCGATCTGGCGCGGGTCTTTCAGGGCGCGCGCCACGGCGTCCTGGGCAAAGTCCTGCAGCGCGGCCGGCACCAGGGCCGGGTGCTCGGCGGCGGGCTGGCGCGGGTCCTTGTAGAGCGTCTCGTCCTCGGCTTCCTCGGCGATGCGCTGCAGCAGATCGCGCGCGACGTCCTGGCGCTGCGGCGCACGAAAGCCGATCGAATACGTCATGCACTCGCCCACGGCCACGCCGTCATGGGCGTAGCGCGGCGGCAGGTAGAGCATGTCGCCGGGGTTGAGCAGGAATTCTTCCTCGGGCTGGAAGTTGGCCAATATCTTCAGCGGCACGCCTTCCTGCAGCGTCAAATCCTGCTGGGCGCCGATGCGCCAGCGGCGCTGGCCGCGCGCCTGCAGCAGGAACACGTCGTAGCTGTCGAAGTGCGGGCCGACGCCGCCGCCATCGCTGGCGTAGCTGATCATCACGTCGTCCAGCCGCGCGTCGGGCACGAAGCGGAACTGCTGCAGCAGCGCGTGCACGCCCTCGTCATGCAGGTCCACGCCTTGCACCAACAGCGTCCAGTCGGGCTGCTTGAACGGCGGAATGGCGCGCCGCGTGAAAGGGCCGCGCTTGAGCTGCCAGCCTTGTTTCTTGTGCACGATCAGGCGTGACTCGACATCGTCGCGCTCGGCCAGATCGGTCATGTCCTGGCGCGTGAGCGCCTGCAGGCCGGGCACGGCGTTGCGGATGAGCAGGGGTTTCTTCTGCCAGTGACGGCGCATGAACTGAGCCGGCGTGAGGCCGCCCAGCAGGGCAAGGGGTTGGTTGACGTCCATGGGACAATTGTCGCTGAGACCGGCTGCCGCCCCGGCACCGGAACGTGACGAATCCGTGAGCGAGAAGACGATGGAAATCAATCAACAATGCGTGGTCGCGCTGACCTGGACCCTCAAGGACACGCTGGGCGAGACGCTGGACGTGCTGGACGAGCCGGTGGACTTCGTGATCGGCGGCGATGACCTCTTCAAGAAGATCGAGGAAGCCCTGCAGGGCCACCAGGCCGGCGACCGCATCGAGCTGCACCTGGAGCCCGAGCAAACCTTTGGCGACTACGACGACAAGCTGATCCAGCTCGAAGCACGCGCCCTGTTCCCGGCCGAGACCGAGGAAGGCATGACCTTCGGGAAAAGCGGCCTGCCCGAAGGCGTCGTGGGCGACTACGACGACGAGCACCTCTACACCATCACCGAGCTCTATCCCGAGCACGTGGTGCTCGACGGCAACCACCCGCTGACCGGCATCGCCATCCGGCTCGACCTCAAGGTCGAGCAGGTGCGCGAGGCAACCGAGGAAGAAATCGGCCGCGGCAGCGCCGGCACCGGTTTCTTCAAGGTCCACCCGCAAGCCCCGGGCAGCGACACGCTGCACTGAGCACGCGCGACTGAATCCGCAAAAAAGGCGGCCATCCCATGCCGGGATGGCCGCCTTTTTCCTTGTGGACCGTGCGCCCCGCCGCGCGGAGCCGCCCGGATCAGCCGCGCCCGGTCGAGCCGTAACCGCCCGCGCCGCGCTCCGAGGCTTCGGCGAACTCGCCCACCACACGGAACTGCGCCTGCACCACCGGCACGACGACCAGTTGCGCCAGGCGTTCCATCGGCTCGACCGTGAAGGCCGTGTCGCTGCGGTTCCAGGCGCTGACCATGAGCTGGCCCTGGTAGTCGCTGTCGATCAGCCCCACCAGATTGCCCAGCACGATGCCGTGCTTGTGGCCCAGCCCCGAGCGCGGCAGGATGAGCGCGGCGTAGCCCGGGTCCTTGAGGTGGATCGCCAGGCCCGTGGGCACGAGCTGCCAGGCGTTGGGCGCCAGCGTGAGCGGCGCGTCCAGGCAGGCGCGCAGGTCCAGCCCCGCGCTGCCGGGCGTGGCGTAGGCGGGCAACTGGTCGGTCAGGCGCGGGTCGATGATCTTGACGTCAATCAGCATGGGGTCCTTCGGAATCAATCCATAAACAATAAAAAAACCAACAACAAAGCCGCCCCCGATGGGCGGCCGTCGAACGGGAGCGGGTTCACCTGCGCTTGAGCGTGCGCAAAAAGTCCAGCACCCAGGGCAGGAACACCAGCAGGATCAGCCCCCACTTGACGATCGAGCCCACGCGCCCCAGCAGCCACCGGCGCTGGCTGTCCAGCGTTGCCGGCATCGAAGGCGCCGTGCGCGCAGCGGCTGGCGCGGGCGCGGGCGCCGTCGTCGCCAGCACCGCCTGGCGCGCCTGCGCAGCCTGGGCGCGCACCCGTTCGACCTCGCCGCGCACGCCCTGCGGCAGCGACAGGGTCGACGAGACATGGGGCGATTTCCCGACGATGGCCTCGGCCGAGGTCGCACCCCGGCGGGCGGCCTGGGCCGACAGCTCGTCGAGCTCGAAGGCATCGCGCCCCCAGTCGCCACTGTTCAGCGAACTGGCCGACGGCGCGGGGCTGGCCGGTGGCCGGGCAGCCGAGGCCTTGAGCAGCCGCTCGACATAGGCCGCGTAATCGCCATCGACCGGACCCCGCTCGGCCGCAGGCGGCGCGCCGGGTGGCCAGCGGGAATTGCGCGGCAGCATCATGGCTGCACCGCCGCCGACGTGCCGGCGTCGACCCCGCGGCCCACGTGTTGCGGCGCGTGGGCGGCCCAGCCGCCACGCATGCGCTGGGCGATCTCGGCCACCAGCGCCCGGGCCAGGACCAGCTTGGGCGCACGCGGCAGTTCCTGCACGCCTTGTTCGTCGACCAGCAGCAGCTGGTTGTCGTCCTGGCCGAAGGCGGCCGGGCCGATGTTGCCCACCAGCAGCGGAATGCCCTTGCGCTGGCGCTTGGCCCGCGCGTGCGCGGCCAGGTCATGGCTTTCGGCGGCAAACCCCACGCAGAACAGCTGGCCGGCGCGGGCACGTGCGCCTTGCGCCACCGTCAGCAAGATGTCCTGGTTCTCGACGAACTGCAGCGTCGGCGCCTGGCCTTCGACCGTCTTCTTGATCTTGTGCTCGGCCACCGCGGCCGGGCGCCAGTCGGCCACGGCCGCCGTGGCCACAAACACCGTGGGCACCTGGCTGGTCTGGCTGAGCTGGGCCTGCACGGCGTCGAGCATCTGGCGCGCCGACTGCACGTCCACACGCTGCACGCCACGCGGCGTGGGCAGCGACACGGGGCCGGCCACCAGCGTCACCTCGGCGCCCGCTTCGCGCGCGGCGCGGGCGATGGCAAAACCCATCTTGCCCGAGGAGTGGTTGGTGATGCCACGCACCGGGTCGATCGCCTCGAACGTGGGCCCGGCCGTGATCAGCACACGCTGGCCGGCCAGCACCTTGGGCTGGAAGTGGGCCACGATGTCTTCAAGCAGTTGCGCGGGCTCCAGCATGCGGCCGTCGCCGCTTTCGCCGCAGGCCTGAAAGCCCGTGCCCACGCCCAGAATGCGCGCGCCGTCGGCCTGCACCTGCGCCAGGTTGCGCTGCGTGGCCGGGTGGGCCCACATCTCGCGGTTCATGGCCGGGGCGATCAGCAGCGCCACCCGCTCGGCCGGGCGCGCCAGGCACAGCAGGCTCAGCAATTCGTCGGAGCGCCCCTGCGCCAGCCGCGCGATGAAATCGGCCGAGGCCGGCGCCAGCACGATCGCATCGGCCTCGCGCCCGAGGTTGATGTGCGGCATGTTGTTGGCCTCGCGCGCATCCCATTGCGAGTCGTAGACCGGCCGGCCCGACAGCGCCTGCATCGTCACCGGCGTGATGAACTGCCCGGCCGCTTCGGTCATGACCACCTGCACGGTGGCGCCCGCCTTGATCAGCAGGCGGCACAGCTCAGCCGACTTGTAGCAGGCCACGCCGCCCGTCAGGCCCAGCAGAATGTGCCGGCCCGCCAGATCGCCAGCCGCTTGGAGGGGTGTTTCGCTCATGGGGCGCAGTGTAATGCGCGTGCGGCGCGGCGTGCAGTCCGACACCCCTTGCCAGCCTCTCTTGCATGGTCGCCACGATGCCGGGCCGCTATAATCGCAATTTCCCACAACCTCTCAAGACATGACTAAATTTGTCTTCGTCACAGGCGGTGTGGTGTCTTCCCTGGGCAAGGGAATCGCTGCAGCCTCCCTCGCTGCGATTCTGGAATCGCGCGGCCTCAAAGTCACCCTCATCAAGCTCGACCCGTACATCAACGTCGACCCGGGCACGATGTCTCCCTTCCAGCACGGCGAAGTGTTCGTCACCGACGACGGCGCCGAGACCGACCTGGACCTGGGCCACTACGAACGTTTCATCACCACCCGGATGCGGAAGTCCAACAACTTCACGACCGGGCGCATCTACCAGTCGGTGCTCGAAAAAGAGCGGCGCGGCGACTACCTGGGCAAGACGGTGCAGGTGATTCCGCACGTCACCAACGAGATCCAGGAATACGTCAAGCGCGGCGCGGGCATCAACACGCCCGACGCGGTGGACGTGGCCATTGTCGAGATCGGCGGCACGGTGGGTGACATCGAGTCCCTGCCCTTCCTCGAAGCCGTGCGCCAGATGAGCCTGCGCCTGGGCCCGAACAACGCGGCCTTCGTGCACCTGACCTACGTGCCCTACATCGCCGCGGCCGGCGAGCTCAAGACCAAACCCACGCAGCACACGGTGCAGAAGATGCGCGAGATCGGCATCCAGCCCGACGCGCTGCTGTGCCGCGCCGACCGCCGCATTCCCGAAGAGGAACGCGAGAAGATCTCGCTGTTCACCAACGTGCCCGAGTGGGGCGTGATCAGCATGTGGGACGTGGACACCATCTACAAGGTGCCGCGCATTCTTCACGAGCAAGGCCTGGACGGCCTGATCTGCGACCGCCTGCGCATCAACACGCCGCCGGCCAGCCTCAAGCGCTGGGACGATCTGGTCCACGAGGTCGAGCACCCGCAGCACGACGTGACCATCGCCATGGTGGGCAAGTACATCGAGCTGTCGGACAGCTACAAGTCGCTCAACGAGGCGCTGCGCCACGCCGGCATGAAGAACCATGCCAAGGTGCGCATCCAGTACATCGACTCGGAAACCATCACGCCCGAGAACGTGGGCCAGCTTGCCAAGGCCGACGCCATCCTGGTGCCCGGCGGCTTCGGCATCCGGGGTGTCGAGGGCAAGATCTGCGCCGCGCGTTTCGCCCGCGAGCAGAAGATTCCCTACCTGGGCATCTGCCTGGGCATGCAGGTCGCCACCATCGAGTACGCACGCCACGTCGCCGGCCTGGAAGCGGCCAACAGCACCGAGTTCGTGCCCGACACGCCCCACCCCGTGATCGCGCTGATCAACGAGTGGAAGGACGCCGACGGCAGCATCCAGACACGCGACGAGCACTCCGACCTGGGCGGCACCATGCGCCTGGGCGCGCAAAGCTCGGACGTGGCGCCCGGCACGCTGGCGCACCGCATCTACGGCGACGTGGTCACCGAACGCCACCGCCACCGCTACGAAGCCAACGTCAACTACCTCGACAAGCTGCGCGAAGCCGGCCTGGTGATCTCGGCGCTGACCCAGCGCGAGCAGCTCACCGAAATCGTCGAGCTGCCGCAGGACGTGCACCCGTGGTTCATGGGCGTGCAGTTCCACCCGGAATTCAAGTCCACGCCCTGGGACGGCCATCCGCTGTTCAACGCCTTCGTGAAGGCCGCGCTGGCGCATCAGGCCCAGCCCGCCGGCAAGAAGGCCTGACGGGCCGCAGCCACGCCGCCACCCGCAGCCAACGATGACGCCAGACGCCAGGAAAACAAATCCCATGCCCAGCGCCTACATCATCGCCAGCCTGCGGGTGACCGACGCGCAGAAGTACGCCGAGTACAAACGGCTGTCCAGCCACGCCATGCACACGCACGAGGCCGAAATCCTCGTGCGCCAGCATGCCGAGCAACTGGGCGCGGGCGAAGACTGGGACGCCGACCGCATGCTGGTGCTCAAGTTCCCCAGCCTGCAGGCCGCGCGCGATTTCAACGCGTCGACCGAGTACGGCACCTCCCCCATCGCGGGCCAGGGCGCCACGATCCGGCAGATGATTCTGGTGGAAGGCGCGGACTGACCGGCGCCGCTCCACTCACTTCCAAAGAGATAGCAACCCCTGAAAGGCAAGACTGAAAATGAGTGCAATCGTTGATATCGTCGGTCGCGAAGTTCTCGACAGCCGCGGCAACCCCACGGTGGAATGTGACGTGCTGCTGGAGTCCGGCGTGATGGGCCGCGCGGCCGTACCCTCGGGTGCCTCCACCGGCAGCCGCGAAGCCATCGAGCTGCGCGACGGCGACAAGACCCGCTACCTCGGCAAGGGCGTGCTCAAGGCGGTCGAGCACATCAACACCGAGATCTCCGAAGCCGTGCTCGGCCTGGACGCGGCCGAGCAGGCCTTCCTGGACAAGACGCTGATCGACCTGGACGGCACCGACAACAAGAGCCGCCTGGGCGCCAACGCCATGCTGGCCGTCTCGATGGCCGTGGCGCGCGCCGCGGCCGAGGAATCGGGCCTGCCGCTGTACCGCTACTTCGGCGGCATGGGCGGTGTGCAACTGCCGGTGCCGATGATGAACGTCATCAACGGCGGCGCGCACGCCAACAACTCGCTGGACCTGCAAGAGCTGATGATCATCCCCGTGGGCGCGCCGTCGTTCCGCGAGGCGCTGCGCTGGGGCGCGGAAGTCTTCCACGCGCTCAAGAAGATCCTGCACGACAAGGGCATCAGCACCGCCGTCGGCGACGAGGGCGGCTTCGCCCCCAGCGTCGAAAGCCATGAAGCGGCGATCCAGCTGATCCTGGAAGCCGTCGACAAGGCCGGCTACACCGCCGGCGAGCAGATCGCGCTGGGCCTGGACTGCGCCGCCAGCGAGTTCTACAAGGACGGCAAGTACGTGCTCGAAGGCGAAGGCGGCATCGCGCTGACGGCCGAGCAATGGACCGACATGCTGGCCACCTGGGTCGACAAGTACCCCATCATCTCGATCGAGGACGGCATGGCCGAAGGCGACTGGGACGGCTGGAAGCACATCACCGAAAAGCTCGGCGACAAGGTGCAACTGGTGGGCGACGACCTGTTCGTGACCAACACCAAGATCCTCAAGGAAGGCATCGACAAGGGCATCGCCAACTCGATCCTGATCAAGATCAACCAGATCGGCACGCTGAGCGAGACCTTTGCCGCCATCGAGATGGCCAAGCGCGCGGGCTACACCGCGGTGATCTCGCACCGCTCGGGCGAGACCGAGGACTCGACCATCTCGGACATTGCCGTCGGCCTGAACGCCGGCCAGATCAAGACCGGCTCGCTCTCGCGCTCGGACCGCATGGCCAAGTACAACCAGCTGCTGCGCATCGAGGAAGACCTGGGCGACATCGCCGTCTACCCCGGCCGCTCCGCCTTCTACAACCTCAAGTAAGCTGACGAAGATGTTTCCCGCCCTGCCGGCTTTTTGCGGCGGACGGGAAACCAAACGGCCCGCCGCTGCTCTGTAGTCTGTCCGACTGACTGCATCTTGCCTTCCGCTCCATGCGCCGATTGATCATCCCCGCCGTGCTCCTGCTGCTGCTTGCCTTGGCGCAGGCGCAGCTGTGGCTGGGCCGGGGCAGCATCACGGACATTCATAACCAGAAGGGGCGTCTGGCCGTGCAGCAGCAGGCCAACGAGAAGGCCCGCCAGACCAACGAACAGCTCGAAGCCGAGATCACCGATCTGCGCCAGGGGCTGGAAATGGTCGAGGAACGCGCCCGCCAGGAGCTCGGCATGGTCAAGCCCAACGAGATCTTCGTGCAGGTGGCGCCCAAAAAAGAGCCGTAACGCGGCTTTGGCCCCTCTTGTCTCCGTTTCCCAAGGCCGCGACCACCATCGCGGCCTTTTCTTTTGCAGGCGCTCCCCCAATAAATCCCGACTAGAACACAGGCTTACATCCGACAGGTATGCTTTGAATCGGTGACATACATTGATGTATGTATAAATCTGGGGCTGGCGAAGCCCTCCGCAATTCTCCTCAGCGAAACAACAGCATGACCAAGACGATGCACTCCGCCCTCACACGCTACCCAACCCCAGCCCGCCCCGCCCCGGGTCGATCGCTGACGGCCAAGCTCGCCCTGAGCGCTCTCGTGGCCGCGGCCGGGTGGGCCGCCTTGCCGCAGCAGGCGCATGCCGCCGACTGGCAGGTCTCGGGCGGCGTGGGCGATCGCGGCAGCATCAAGAAAGTCGGTTTCGGCGTGGTGTGGGATCCGCACGCGCCGCTGTGGCAAGGCCAGGTGTGGCAGTTGCGCCTGCTGCACGAAGTGCAGATCGCGGCCTGGGACGTGCACGCACGCCAAGAACATCGTCGAGTTCGGCTACTCGCCCTTCCTGCGCCTGCAGCGCGGCAGCCCCACGCCTGGCAGCTACAGCCCCTTCATCGAGGCGTCCATCGGTGTGCGCGGCATCTCCCACACGCGCCTGGACAGCGACACCACGATGTCCACGGGCTTCCAGTTCTCCGACACCATCGGCGCGGGCATCCAGTTCGGCAACCAGTTGCGCTCGACCGTGGGCATCCGCTTCCAGCATCTGTCGAACGCCAGCATCAAGAGCCCCAACCCGGGCATCAACTTCACCCAGCTCTACTACCAGCAGAGCTTCTGATTCCGGCCCGCGCCCCGCTGCCTGCGGGGCGCGCCACGTCTGGGCTCACTGAACCGACGTACTGCCGGGCGAGACGTTCTGCGGGTCGGCAAACAGCTGCGCCGCATCGATGGGGTCGAACACTTCTTGCTGGCCGCAGAAGTCGCAGCTGACCTCGACCGAGCCCCGCTCGGCCACGATGCCGTCGATCTCTTCACGGCCCAGGCCGCGCAGCATGCTGCTCACACGCTCGCGGCTGCAGGTGCAGGCAAAACGCGGCGCGGTCTCGTCCACCTTGGGCTCGAAACGCAACAGGCGCTCTTCCCAGAACAGCCGCCGCAAGATGGTTTCGATGTCGAGCGACAGCAATTCCTCGGCCTGCAGGCTGGCCGCCAGCGTGGCGATGCGGTTGTAGTCCTCGGCCAGCGCCTCGGCGTCCTTGGGCTGGGCCTGCAGATTGCCTTCGCCCTCGACGGGCATGCGCTGGATCAGCAGGCCGGCCGCGACCTGGTCGTCGTCGGCCAGCACCAGCACGGAGTCGAGCTGCTCGGACTGCTTCATGTACTGCTGCAGCATGTCGGCCAGTTGCGGCAGCGGCTCGCCCTGGGCGTTGCTCAGCGGCACGATGCCCTGGTAGGGGCGCTGGCCGGGCAGCTTGTCCTTGGGATCGAGCGTGATGGCGCAGCGGCCCTGGCCGCTCTGGTTGACCAGCGCCGGCACCGGGCTGTGCGCATCGACCTCGCCCACCACCTTGGCCGTGACACGAAAGCTCAGGTCGGACTGGCTCTCGACCACCGCCAGCTTGACCGGGCCGTCACCCTGGATCTGCAGCACCAGCGCACCGTTGAACTTGATGCTGGCCTGCATCAGCACGCTGGCCGCGGCCATCTCGCCCAGCAGGTTCTGCACCGGCAGGGGCCAGGCGCCCGTCTGGCTGGCCGCGCGGCGCGTCAGCACCTCGCGCCAGGCATCGGTCAGCCGCACGATCTGGCCGCGCACGGGCAGGCCTTCGAAAATGAAAGAGTGAAGTTCGGGCATGAATTGAATCGAAAAGGCCTGACTTGAAGGCGTCAGGCCAGCCGCTTGAGACCCGCGGCAAAACGCCGCGCATTATCCACATAGTGCTGCGCGCTGCGGCGCAGCCCCTCGATGGCCGCCTCGTCGAGCGTGCGCACCACACGCGCCGGGCTGCCGAAAATGAGCGAATTGTCGGGAAATTCCTTGCCCTCCGTCACCACGCTGCCGGCACCCACCAGACAGTTGCGGCCAATACGCGCATGATTCAAGACCACCGCCTGAATACCGATGAGCGAGTTGTCGCCAATGGTGCAGCCGTGCAGCATGACCTGGTGGCCCACCGTCACGCCCCGGCCGATCAGCAGCGGCACACCCGCATCGGCGTGCAGCACGCTGCCGTCCTGGATGTTGCTCTCATCGCCGATCGTGAGCGTGGCCGAGTCGCCGCGCAGCACGGCGCCAAACCAGACGCTGGCGCGATCGCCCAGCCGCACGTCCCCGATCACCTGGGCGCTGTCGGCCACCCAGGCCCGCTGGCCCAATTGCGGGGCCAGCCCGTCGAGTTCGTAAAGCGCCATGGTGGGGTCTCCTGGGTTGTCTTGTGGCGGCCCGCAGGCCGGATCGGGGAAAGTCCACACTCTACACAGCCTTGCGCCACCACGCGACGCCCCTGCCCTCGCTCGCGGCCAAGGACGCACGCCTTTCGTGCCTGCGGCACGCGCCATCTTTCGACCATGACGACTGTCCCCACCTCCGCCACCTTGCGCGAACAAGCCCTGCACCTGCTGTGCCTGGACGACGCGCGGGCCAAGGCCGCGGCCACGCTGGCTCTTGCGCAAACAGCGGCGGATGCCCCGCCCGACGCCGCCGGCATCGGCACCGATCTGGCGCTGCAGGCCACCGCGCCGATTCCGGGCCGCCCCGCGCAGCCCGTGCTGCTGCACCACACCCAGGTGCCCCAGCGCTCGCCCTTCACGCCCGAAGGCCACGCCGCGCTGATTCACGCCATTGCCCACATCGAATTCAACGCGATCAACCTCGCGCTCGATGCCGTCTGGCGTTTTGCCGGCATGCCGCCCGCCTTCTACCTCGACTGGCTGCGCGTGGCCGGTGAAGAAGCCAAACACTTCCTGCTGCTGGCCGACCACCTCGCCACGCTTGGCCACACCTACGGCGACTTCCCTGCGCACGACGGCCTGTGGAGCATGACCGACAAAACCAAGGACGACATCGTCGCGCGCATGGCCCTGGTGCCACGCACGCTGGAAGCGCGCGGGCTGGACGCCACGCCGCCCATCCAGAACAAGCTGCGCCGCATCGGCGACGCCCAGGGCGTGGCCATCCTCGACATTTTGCTGGCCGACGAGGTCGGCCACGTCGCCATCGGCAACCACTGGTACGCCTGGCTCTGCGCGCGCGAAGGCCTCTCGCCCCTGCCTCATTACCGCGTGCTGTTCCGCCACTACGAAGCACCACGCCCCAAGCCGCCCTACAACCTCGCCGCGCGGCGCCAGGCCGGCTTCACCGAGGAAGAACTGGCGAGCCTGGGCGAGCTTTGAACAGGTTCTAAAATCCGCCCGGCGCGCGACGAAGCGCGCATCGGGGCTTTCTTTCCTTGCGACGGGCCCCGGCAATGCCGGCAGCGTGGCTGGCCTGGTATCCGCTGGCGCTCTGTCAGCGGCGATGTCACTGATTTGCCTGCCTCAGCCCGCCCGGCCCTGGTGCCGCGACTCGGGCGAGCGCGCCGCCATGTCTCTTTCTCCACCTGAACATCCCGCCACACCGCAGGCGCCCGCGTCTGGCGCGGCGGCCGTCCTGCCCTCTTCTCCTGCCTCCACCGCGCGCCAGCGTGCGCTGGCCGAATGGCGGCTGGCGCTGCTTGCGCTGTGGCCCGCCGCGCAGGCGGTCAATGCGCGCGAGAAATGGCGCGCCTGCGCTGGCGCGACGCTGGGCATCCTGCTGGCGGCGCTGGCGTCGCAATGGCTGATGGTCGGCAGCGCGGGCGCGCAGGCCGAGCTGGCGCGCTGGCTGGTGGCGCCGCTGGGCGCCAGCGCCGTGCTGGTGTTTGCCGTGCCGTCGAGTCCGCTGGCGCAGCCCTGGTCGGTGATTGGCGGGAACACGCTGCCGGCGCTGGTGGGCATTGCCTGCGCGCGCTGGGTGCCGGATGCGGCGGCGGCCGCGGCGCTGGCGGTGGGGCTGGCGGTCGGGGCGATGTTTGCGCTGCGCTGCCTGCACCCGCCCGGCGGCGCGACCGCCTTGCTGATGGTGCTGGGCGGCGTGGGCCACTTCGGCTACGCGTTCAGCCCGGTGCTGCTGGACTCGGCGCTACTGGTGCTGGCCGGCCTGCTCTACAACAACCTCACACGGCGGCGCTGGCCGCATGTGCATCGTGCGCCGGCGGCTACGTCCACCGGCGGCAGCCGGTTCTCGCCCGCCGATTTCGACGCGGCGCTCGCGCGCTACAACCAGGTGATCGACATCAGCCGCGACGACCTCGAAGACCTGCTGCGCCAGGCCGAAGCCTCGGCTTACCAGCGCACGCTGGGCGACCAGCGCTGCGCCGACATCATGACGCCGCACCCCGCCAGCGTGCGCGCCGACACCTCGCTGTGCCAGGCCTGGGCGCTGATGCGCAGCCGCCGCGTCAAGGCGCTGCCGGTGGTCGACGTGCAGCGGCACATCGTGGGCATCGTCACGGTGGCGGACTTCATGAAGCAGCTCGACCTGGACGTGCACGAGGGCTGGGGCTGGCGCCTGCGCGCACTCATCCGCCCCGCACGCGCGGCGACCACGGCCGCGCAAACCGTGGGCCAGGTCATGACGCGCCAGGTGCGCGTGGCCAGCGCCGACCGGCTGCTGGTGGACCTGGTGCCCGTGTTCTCGGAAGGCGGCCACCGCCACGTGCCCATCATCGACGCCGAACGCCGGCTGGTGGGCATCGTCACGCAGTCCGACCTGATCCGCGCGCTCTACCGCGCCGTGCGCTGATCCTTAGAACCTGTTCACGATCTTAGCCGCGCGGGTGGTGCTGCGCGTGCAACTGCTTGAGCCGCTCGCGCGCCACGTGGGTGTAGATGGTGGTGGTGGAAATGTCGGCGTGGCCCAGCAGCATCTGCACGGCGCGCAGGTCGGCGCCGTGGTTGAGCAAGTGCGTGGCAAAGGCGTGGCGCAGCGTGTGCGGCGACAGCGGCACGTGCACGCCCGCGGCCTGGGCCGTTTTTTTGACGATGACCCAGAACATGGCGCGCGTCATGCCTTCGCCGCGCGCGGTCACGAACAGGTCGTCGGTCTGCTGGCCCTGCAGGATGGCGCTGCGCGCCTCGGCGATGTAGCGCGCCAGCCATTGCGCGGCGATCTCGCCAAACGGGACCAGGCGCTCCTTGCTGCCCTTGCCCATGACGCGCAGGACATGCTCGGCATAGCCCACGTGAAAGGTCTTGAGCGAGACCAGCTCGCTCACGCGCAGGCCGCTGGCGTACATCAGCTCCAGCATGGCGCGGTCGCGCAGGCCCAGCGGCGTGGCCAGGTCGGGCGCGGCCAGCAGGGCCTCGACCTGGGCTTCGCTGAGCGTCTTGGGGATGCGCGTGGCCTGCTTGGCCGGCAGCAGCCGCAGCGTGGGGTCGACGTGGATACGGCCCTCGCGCAGCGCCCAGCGGAAGTAGCGGCGGAACACCGCCAAACGGCGGTTGGCGCTGCTGGCCTTGGTCGTGCCATGGCGCGCGGCGGCGTAGGCGTGCAGGTCGACCTCGCGCGTGGCGTCGAGCGCGCGTGCGCCCTGCGCCGGCAGCGCCAGCCAGCGCGCGAACAGCGTCAGGTCCTGGCGGTACGCGGTGAGCGTGCTGCGCGACAGCCCTTCCTCCAGCCACAGCGCGTCCAGGAAGAGGTCGATGGCCTGAGCGCAGGCCGCGGGGAGATCGGAAACAGTCGCAGCGGACACGGGTGCAGGCGCCAAAAAAAAGCCACCCGAGAGCATACCCGGGTGGCTTGGCCGTGGCACCGCTGGCGCGGTGTCCCTTCGGCTTTATTCGAGCTTGAGGTTGGCGTCCTTGACCACCTTATGGTAGGTGGCGAACTCTTCCTTGATCTGCGTGGTGAACTCGGCCGGCGTGTTGCCGATCACGATGGAGCCGGTGTCTTCGATGCGCTTGCGCACGGCCGGGTCCTTGAGCACCTCGATCACGCCCGCGTGCAGGCGGTCGACCACGGCGGACGGCGTGCCCTTGGGCGCGAGGATGCCGTAGAAGGCCATGCGGTTGACAGGCGCCAGGCCCACTTCGGCAAAGGTCGGCACGCCCGGCAGCACGGCCAGTTCCTTGGGCGCGGCCACGACGATGGCGCGCAGCTTGCCGGCCTGGATGAAGGGCAGCGCCGAGGGCAGGTTGTCAAAAATCATGGGGCCCTGGTTGCCCACCACGTCGTTGAGCGCGGGACCGGCGCCACGGTAGCCCACGTGCACGGCCTTGACGCCGGCCAGGCTCTTGTAGAGCTCCATCTGCAGATGCTGGATGCCGCCCACGCCCGACGAGGCGTGCGAGTACTTGTCCGGGTTGGCCTTGAGCTCGGCCAGGAACTCCTTGTAGTTCTTGGCCGGGAACTGCGGGTTGACGGCCAGCACGTTGGGCGTGGCCGCGATGTTGACCACGGGCGTGAAGTCGGTCGTGGGGTTGTAGGGCACCTGCGGGTTGATGGCCGGGTTGGCCGCCACGCTGGAGACCGTGGCGATCGCCAGCGTGTAGCCGTCGGCCTGCGCACGCACCATTTCGGCCGTGCCCACCACGCCGCCGCCGCCCGCCTTGTTGTCGACGATGACCGGCTGGCCCAGCACGCGCGAGAGCGGGTCGGCCACCACGCGCGCGACGATGTCGGTGGTGCCGCCGGGGGCAAAAGGAACGATCAGGCGGATCGGCTTGGCCGGGTATTTGTCCTGGGCCTGGGCGGTACCGGTCAGGGCCAGGGCGGCGAGCGCGGCGCCGACCGAGACGGCGATGAGGTTGCGACGTTGCATGCGGTTTTCTCCATCCATTGTTCAGTGAGGCGATGCGCGTGTGCATCGCAAGCCTGGCGCAGCCGCTTTTTGTGAAAACGGCCGGCCCTCCGAGTCGAGGGCGACGTGCCTGGGACCTACCTCCTGCCCTCCTGCCGCCGCCCTGTCGAGGGTCGATGGTAATGGCTGGGACTGCGCAGCCCGCCATCTCCCCGGGGCTTTTCGGCTGGTGATAACCCTGAGAAGGACTGCCGATTCGTCCCCGAAAACGCTGTTTTCTTGCCTGAAAATGGGGAATGACGGCCCAACTTATTGCGGATCGTCCCTGTCTTGCACGGATTTCTTGCCACGTGACCTACCTCTCGCTGCTGCTGCCCGACTTCATCCTGATCGCCTGCGGCTACCTGCTGTGCCGCTTCACCGCGCTCAAGCGGCCGCTGTGGGATCAGGTCGAAATGCTGGTCTATTACTTCCTGTTCCCGCTGCTGCTCTTCCATTCGGTCACGCGCGCTACGCTGGAATGGGGCGCGGCCTCGCCGCTGATCGGCTCGGGTCTGCTGCTGGCGGCCTGCAGCATTGCGCTGAGCTATGGCGTGGCCCGCCTGCCGGGCGTGGACACGCGGGCGCACGCGGCGTCGGCGCAGGTGGCCTTCCGCTTCAACTCCTTCATCGCGCTGGCCGTGGCCACCCGGCTGGGCCCCGAGGCGCTGCTGCTGACCGCCGTGCTGATCGGCTTTTGCGTGCCGCTGTGCAACGTGGCGGCGGTCTGGCCCATGGCGCGCCACGCGCGCCTGAACGTCGGGCGCGAGCTGCTGCGCAACCCGCTCATCATCGCCACCGCCAGCGGCCTGCTCTTCAACCTGCTGGGCCTGCGCCTGCCCGAGTGGACGCAGATCCCGCTCACCCGCATCGGCCAGGCGGCGCTGGTCATGGGGCTGATGTCGGCCGGCGCGGGCATGAAGCTGGGCGAGCTGCGCGCGGCCCAATGGCTGGCCGCGGCCCTGCTCGCCATCAAGCACCTGCTGCTGCCGCTGATCGCACTCGTGCTGGTGCTGGGCCTGCGGCTGGCGCCGACCGAGGCGCTGGTGCTGATGATGTTCAGCGCCCTGCCCACGGCGTCGAGCTGCCACGTGCTGGCCGGCCGCATGGGCTACAACGGCGCCTACGTGGCCGCGCTGGTCACGCTGTCGACGCTGCTGGGCGTGGCCAGCCTGACGCTGGCCATGGCCCTGCTGGCGGCGTTCGTGCCGTCCTGATCAACGCGGTCAGAGCACGCGTTTGCGGATCTGCAGCACGACGATTTCGGCCAGGGCCACCATCGCGAAGATGGTGACCAGCACCAGCGCCACGCGGTCCCACTGGAACAGGTCGATGCAGGTGTTGAGCACCACGCCGATGCCGCCCGCGCCCACCAGGCCCAGCACGCCCGATTCGCGCACGTTGATGTCCCAGCGCAGCAGCGCAATCGACCAAAAGGCCGGCTTGATCTGCGGCCAGTGGCGGTACCAGAGCTGCGCGAACTTGCCGGCGCCCGTGGCCTGCAGGGCCTCGATGCTGCCCTTGGGCGTCTGCTCCAGCGCCTCGCCCATGAGCTTGCCCACAAAGCCCACCGAACGCAGCGCGATGGCCAGCATGCCCGCCAGCGGCCCGGGGCCGAAGATCGCCACGAACAGCATGGCCCAGACCAGCGAATTGACCGAGCGGCTGCCCACCAGGATCAGGCGGGCCAGAAAGTTCAGCGCCGGGATCGGCGTGACGTTGGGCGCGACCATCACGCCCAGCGGCAGGGCCAGCGCCAGCGACAGCAGCGTGCCCAGCGTGGCCATGTGCAGGGTCTCCATCAGACCGGCGTGCACGTCGGGCTGGTAGTAGGCCCAGTCGATGGGCCACATGCGGCCCATCATGTCGGCCATCTGCTCGGGCGCGTCGAGCAAAAATTCGGGGATGAACTCGATGTAGCGGGCCGACTGCACGATGGCCCACACACAGAAGATCCAGAGCGCATAACGCAGCAGGCGCTGGCCGAACGTGAAGCGCTCCCACTTGAGCGGCGTGGCCCGGGGCAAGGTCATCTCAGACATTCAGGGCCTTTCGCACCGCGTTCACGACCAGTTCGCCCACCACGATGATGGCGATCACGGTGAACAAAATCGTGAAGACGAAGTTGTATTCATAACGCAGGAAGGCAGCGAACAGCACGCTGCCAATGCCGCCCGCGCCCACAATGCCCACCATGGTGGAGTTGCGCAGGTTGGAGTCGAGCTGGTAGGTGGCAAAACCCACAAAGCGGCTGGCCACCTGCGGCAGCACCCCGAACAGCACCACGTTGGCAAACGAGGCGCCGGTGGCGCGGATGCCTCGATCGGCTTGGGCGAGATCTCCTCGATCGCATCGGCAAACAGCTTGCCCACAAAACCCACGGTGGCCACCACCAGCGCCAGAATGCCGGCCAGCGGCCCAAAGCCCACGGCCTTGACGAACAGAATGGCGCTGATCACCGGATGCAGCGCTCGGCACACGGCGATCAAGGCGCGCCCCGCCGCCCTAAGCGGCGCGGGCGCCATGTTGGACGCGGAAATCAGCCCCACCGGCAGGCTCAGCAGCAGCCCCACGACGGTGGCCAGAACGGCGATCTGCAGCGTCTCCTTGATGCCCAGCCACAGCTCGTCCATCTTGCCCATTTCGGGTGGGAACATCATCCCCAGAAAACGCGCGCCCTGCGACCAGCCCGAGGCCAGGCGCTCGGCCGACACGCCCAGCGTGGCCAGCGTCCAGACGGCATAAATGCCGATCAGCACGGCCAGCGCGCGCTGGCCCCAACTCCAGCGGAAGGCCGTGTGCCCGCCGTTTTTGCGTCTCACGTCAGCCATGCTTTACCACCGTAGATGAGGGTCAGATGTTCGTCGGTCAGCCCGTCCGGGTGCCCGTCGTAAACGACGTGGCCGCCCGTCATGCCGACGATGCGGTCGGAGTAGCGCCGCGCCAATTCCACGTCGTGGATGTTGACCATCACCGGAATGCCGCGCTGGCGGCCCTGCTCGCGCAGCAACTGGATGATCTCGATGGAGGTCTTGGGGTCGAGCGACGACGTCGGCTCGTCGGCCAGCAGCACCGAAGGGCGCTGCATCAGCGCACGCGCAATGCCCACACGCTGGCGCTGGCCGCCGCTCAGGGCATCGGCGCGGCGGTTGGCGAAGTCGCCCAGGCCCACCTCGTCCAGCAGGCGTTGGGCCTGCGCCAGGTCCGCGTCGTCGAACTTGCGGCGCCAGGCGCGCCAGGCCGACAGATAGCCCAGGCGTCCCGTCAACACGTTCTCCATGACGGTCAGGCGGTCGACCCGGTTGTATTCCTGAAAAACCATGCCGATGTGGCGGCGCGCGCGGCGCAGGTCGGCGCCGCGCAGCGCGGCCATGTCCACCCGCTGCCCATCCAGGCTGACCACGATGGCGCCCGAGGTCGGGTCCACCAGGCGGTTGATACAGCGCAGCAGCGTGGACTTGCCGGTGCCCGAGGGCCCGATGATGTTGGTCAGCCCCGTGTTGGGAATGGTCAGGTCGATGGATTGCAGCACGGGCTGATCCACCCGGTAGGCTTTCACCAGGCGCTGGATCTGAATGGCGCCCGAGATCCCGGTCATGGTCATGGAAAACTTTCGGCAAGAGAGGCCCAGGAGCCGCGCACGGCCGCCCCTCGGGTTTGAAACAACGCGGCTTTATTTCTTCTGCGCGGCCTTGTCGAAGGCGTCGCGCGTGAACGACTCGCCCGACGCCTGGGCCACGGTGCGCACCAGTTCCCAATCCTTCTTGTAGGTGATGGGCAGAAAGCGGTCGCCGCCCAGCCCCTTGGCCATGTCCGCCGGCACCTGGTAGTCGAAGAAGCACTGCTTGATCCTGCCCTGCAGCGCCGGTGTCAGGTTGTGCGCGTAGGCGTAGGCGTCGGTGGGGAACATCTCGCTGGTGTAGAGCACGCGGAACTCGTCCTTGCCGACGACACCGCGGTCGGTCATGTGCTGCAGCACGTCGCTGGCCACGGGCGCGGCGTCGTAGTCGCCGGTCTTCACACCCAGGATGGACTGGTCGTGCTTGCCCGAATAGACCACCTTGTAGTCGGCATCGGGCGTCAGGCCGAGCTTGGGGAACAGCGCGCGCGGCGCCAGATTGCCCGAGTTGGACGATGGCGAGGTGTGCGCGATACGTTTGCCCTTGAGGTCGTCGAGCTTCTGGTAGCGGCTGTCCGTGCGCACGATCATTTTCAGGTTCATGCCGACCGGGCCCTGCACGTTGCCACGGATGGCAAAGGGCACGGCGCCCGACAGGTTCACGGCGAAGTTCACCGGCCCAGGCGAAAAGGCGGCGATGTGCAGGCGGCCCGAACGCATGGCCTCGATCTGGGCCGCGTTGGACTGCACGGGGAAGAACACGACCTTCTTGCCGACGCATTGCGACAGGTGGGCCATGAAGGGGCGGAACAGCTTTTCGTAGACCGACGGGTCTTCCCCCGGCGTGAAAGCAAACACCAGCGTGCTCGGGTCGCGCAGCTTCTTGGGATCGGTCGGCGTGTCGGCCACCAGGTCGCGGTCGGCGTCGCAGAACTGGGCGTCCAGATCACCGCGGTTCGGGCAGGCGTCGTCGGCCGCGAAGGCCGCGCCACTGGCCGCCAGGACAGCGGCGGCCCAGGCGCCACGGGCAATAATGCGGGGTTTCATCAAGGTCCTCGTGCAAGTCGTTTCAGGAAGTGGGTGGACTATAGGCAGGGCTCCCGCACGCTGGCGAGCCCAGGCTTTCCGGGCTCTTTCAAGCGCCTTTCAAATTACTTTCAGAATCGGCTTTTGAGGCCCAAATCAAGGGTTTCTCCGTAACCCTGCAGTAACCCGGCAAGCACATCTGGTGCGACAAACGAGCCCGGGCATGGGGCCCCTCTCCAAGGTGAATAGACAGATGAAGGTTTTGCTGGTCGAAGATGATCTGGACCTGAGCCAGGCGCTGGCGCGCGTGCTGACGCGCCGCGGCGTGCAGGTGGTGCATTGCGCCGACGGTATGCGCGCACTGGACCGCCTGGCCACCGAGGCTTTCGACGTCGTCATGCTGGACCTGGGCCTGCCCGTGGTGGACGGCCTGCAGTTGCTGCTGCGCATTCGCGCGCGCGGCCTGACGGTGCCGGTGCTGATCGTTACGGCGCGCAGCGCGGTGGGCGACAAGGTGGCCGGGCTCAACGCCGGTGCCGACGACTACCTGGCCAAACCTTTCGACCTCGACGAGCTGGAGGCCCGTTTGCGCGCCCTGTGCCGCCGCGCGGGCAAGGGCATGGACGAGCCGCGCTGCGGCAGCCTGCGCCTGGACCGCAGCTCCGGCGCCTGCTACCTGGGCAACGACCCGCTGGAGCTGACCCCGCGTGAAAGCGCGCTGATCACCGTGCTGATGGAACGCCCCGGCCAGGCCGTGACCAAGGACCGGCTGACGGCCACCGTCTTTCCGTCCGGCCAGCCCACGCAGCCCGAGGCGGTGGAGGTGGTGGTGCACCCCCTGCGCAAGAAGCTGGCCCAGACCGACGTGCAGATCACCACCTTGCGTGGACTTGGCTATCTGATCCAGGAAAGCCGTGGCCCGCGCCCGGGCTGAGGCGTCTGTGATGCAACGCGCGTCCTCCATGCGCCGGCGGCTGATGGGCTGGATCGCCGCGCCGCTGCTGGTGTTTGTGGCGATCCAGGCCTGGGACTCCTACCAGGCGGCGCTGGCCACGGCGCAGACCGCCTTCGACCGCCTGCTGGTCACCTCGGCCCACGCCCTGGCCGACCTGATCTGGCTGGAACGCGGCGAGCTGCAGATCACCCTGCCCCACGCGGCGCTGGAGCTGTATGCCGGCGACGTGCGTGTATCGTCGCGCGACTCGCCAACGCACAGCCCTATGGTCTACCGCGTCAGCTACACCAACGGCGATTTCCTGGCCGGCGACCAGGCCGTGCAGCCCTACGACGGCCTGCCGCCCGTCAACGAGGCCTATGCCGCGCGCCTGAAGCTGTACGACACCCAACTGCATGGCGAGCCCATGCGCATGGCCGCGCTGTGGCAGCCCGTGGAGTCGGCCGAAGGCCTGCGCTACGTGATCGTGCAGATCGGCGAATACTCGGCCTACCGTTTCGAGTTGGGCCGCCGCATGCTGTGGCAGACGCTGGAGCGCCAGGCCATCTTGCTGGCCCTGCTGCTGGCCCTGTGGCTGGCCAGCACGGCCGCGCTGCGCCCCTTGCAGTTGCTGGCCCAGCGGCTGGAGCAGCGCAAGGCCAACGACCTGTCGCACCTGCCGGTCCACCAGCAGCCGCGCGAAATGGCGCCCATGCTGCAAGCCTTCAATGGCCTGCTGGGCCGCATCGAACACGCCCAGGTGCAGCAGCAGCGTTTTGTGGCCGATGCCTCGCACCAGTTGCGCACGCCCCTGGCCGTGCTGCAGCTGCACGCCAACGCCGGCCTGCAGGGCGACGTGCCCATGCCCGAGGCGCTGCACAACATCAACGCCACCACGCGCCGGACCTCACGCGTGGTCCACCAGTTACTGATGTGGAACCGCGTGCGCCAGGGCGCGGGCGGCACGCCGCAAACACTGGACCTGCGGGACTTGATGCAGGACGTCGCCATTCAGCAATCGCCCCTGCTGGCCCAAAAGCACCTCGACTTTTCGCTGGAAGCCGAGCCCTGCGCCTGGCAGGGCGAGCCGTGGATGGTCGAAGAACTGCTGATGAACCTGCTGAGCAACGCCATCCGCCACACGCCCGACAGCGGCGCGCTCGGCATGACGCTGCAAGCCACCGAAGGCCGCATCGGCCTGACCGTGTGGGACAGCGGCCCCGGCCTGTCGCCCCAGATGCAGCAGGATTTGTTTACCCCCCTTCGTGAGCGGCGACAGCCAGGGCGTGGGCCTGGGCCTGGCGATCTGCCTGGATCTGGCGGCAGCTTGTGGCGGCAGCCTGGAGATCACCCATCGCATGGCGGACGGACAGGTCGCGGGGCTGAACGCGACTGTCTGGCTGCGGCCGCCGACCAGCCCCGGGGAATCAATGCGGGGATGAGGCGCCCGGCCCCTGCGCCAGCGCCCACACGATGTGCTCGCGCAGCACGGCGCTGGGATGCTCGGCGCGGCGCGCCAGGGCCGTGCGTATCGCCGGGTTGTCGCCCTCGTGCAAGGCATTGCCCATGGCCACCGACAGGTTGCGCAGCCAGCGCTCGTGGCCGATGCGGCGGATGGCGCTGCCTTCGGTGCGGCGTAGAAAGGTGGCCTCGTCCCAATTGAACAGCTCGACCAGCGTGGCGCCGCGCAGGCCGGGGCGTTCGTCGAAGTCGGGCACAGGGCTGCGCTGCGCAAACTTGTTCCACGGGCAGGCGAGCTGGCAGTCGTCGCAGCCGTAGATGCGGTTGCCCATGGGGCGCCGGAATTCCTCCGGGATCACGCCCGCGTATTCGATGGTCAGGTAGGAGATGCAGCGCCGCGCGTCGAGCAGATAGGGTTCAAGGATGGCCTGCGTCGGGCACACGGTGATGCAGGCGCTGCACTGGCCGCAGTGCGGCGTGACCGGGTCGGTGCGCGGCAGGTCCAGGTCGACAAAAATCTCGCCCAGGAAAAACATCGAGCCCGCTTCGCGCGACAGCGTCAGCGTGTGTTTGCCGCGCCAGCCCTGGCCTGAGCGGCTGGCCAGTTCCACCTCCAGCACCGGCGCGGAATCGGTGAATACGCGGTGGCCGAAGGGCCCGAGGTGTGCGGCCATGCGGTCGGCGAGCTTTTGCAGGCGCGCGCGCAAGACCTTGTGATAGTCGCGGCCCCACGCATAGACCGAGATCACAGCCTCGTTCGGCCGGGCCTGCGCCGCCCATTCCCGAGCCTGCCAGTCGGGCGGCGTCTGCGCGGGCAGATAATTCATGCGCGCCGTGATGACGCTGACCGTGCCCGGCACCAGTTCCGCGGGCCGCGCGCGCTTGAGGCCGTGGCTTTCCATGTAGTGCATGTCGCCGTGGTAGCCGGCCGCCAGCCACGCCAGCAGTGGCTTTTCCGCCTCACGCAGGTCGACATCAGCCACGCCGATTTGGGAAAATCCCAACTCACGACCCCAAGCCTGTATCTGCGAGACCAGTTGAACACCATCCAGAACCATGCCGCCATTGTAGAAACGGGCGCCGATGCGGCCCTCGCGGCCCCGGCTTCGCTCACGCTCGCATGGCGCGACGAGGCCGCCACCGAGTCCTTCGCGCAAAGCCTGGCCGGCCTGATGGCAAGCCAGCCTGAACTCGGCAACGTCTACATCGCCCTGCGTGGCGACCTGGGCGCGGGCAAGACCACCTTCGTGCGCCACCTGCTGCGCGCACTCGGCGTGGCCGGCCGCATCAAGAGCCCGACCTATGCCGTGGTCGAGCCGCACCAGGGCACGGCGCTGGCGATCTGGCATTTCGATTTCTACCGCTTCAACGACCCGCGCGAATGGGAAGACGCGGGCTTTCGCGAACTTTTTGCGAGCACGGGCCTCAAAATCGCCGAATGGCCCGACAAGGCGGCGGGGCATGTTCCTGCGGCAGACCTTGCTCTTCAAATCCAAGCCATGACCGACGACACCCGGACCGTTCACATCACCGCGCACACCGCTTCGGGCCAAGCCCTGTTGCGCGCTTTGGCAAAGGCCGGCGCATGAAGCGCCGCCAGTTGCTGCAGGGCCTGCAAGGCGGCACCCTGGTCCTGATGCTGGGCCGCGCCCAGATCGCGCACGGCGCCAGCATCGTGGCCGTGCGGCTGTGGCCCGCCGACGACTACACGCGCGTCACGCTCGAATCAGACACCGAGCTCAAGGCCCAGCAGGTCTTCATTCCCAACCCGCCGCGCCTGGCGGTGGACCTGGACAACATCCAGCTCAACCCCGCGCTCAAGGAACTGGTGGCCAAGGTCCGCGCCGACGACCCCTTCATCAGCGGCGTGCGCGCCGGCCAGAACACGCCGACCACCGTGCGCCTGGTGTTCGACCTCAAGCAGGCCGCGCGGCCGCAGGTCTTCACGCTGCAGCCCATTCCGCCCTACCAGTACCGCACCGTCTTCGACTTGTATCCAGAGAAGCCGGTCGACCCGCTGGAAGACTTGATCGCCTCGGTGCAGGGAACGGCCGCGCCACGCGCAAACAACAACAGCAGCAGCGGCAACACGGGCACGGCGCCGGTCGCGCCCGCCGTGCGCGGCGGCGACTGGCCCGCCGGCAGCACCACCCAGCAGGGTTCGCCACAGGCCGGCCACGACGCGCTGGGTCAGTTGCTCAATGATCAGAACCTGCTGCACGACCCCATTGGCGACCTGATCGCGCGGCAGAACCGCCAGCAGCCGCCCGTGGCCGCCGCGCCCGCACCGGCCCCCGCGCCACGGCCCGGGCCGAGCCTGCCTGTGCCCCCGCCCACCAACCGCTCGGACACCCGCTCGGCCAGCGCGCCGCCGGCCTCGCCGCGTGTGCAGGACAAGGTCGACCGGCTCATCATCGTGGCGCTCGACCCAGGCCACGGCGGCGAAGACCCGGGCGCCATCGGCCCGGGCGGCACGTATGAAAAAGACGTGGTGCTGCAGATCGCCTTCAAGCTGCGCGACCGCATCAACGCCCAGCCCAATATGCGCGCCTTCATGACGCGCGACGCCGACTTCTTCGTGCCGCTGTACACGCGTGTGGAGAAGGCGCGGCGTGTGCAGGCCGACCTGTTCATGAGCATCCATGCCGACGGTTTCACCGACCCCTCGGTCAAGGGCGGCGGTGTCTACGCGCTGTCCACCAAGGGCGCCACCAGCGCCCAGGCACGCTGGATCGCGCAGAAGGAAAACCAGTCGGACCTGATCGGCGGCGTCAACGTGGGCCCGCAAGACCGCAACATCCAGCGCATCATGCTGGACATGAGCACCACGGCGCAGATCCGCGATTCGATGGTGCTGGGCAAGTACCTGATCGACCCGATGAGCACCGTGGGCAACATGCACAAGAAGTACGTGGAGCAAGCCGGCTTTGCCGTGCTGAAGGCCCCCGACATTCCGAGCGTACTGGTCGAGACCGCCTTCATCACCAACCCCGATGAAGAACGCAAGCTGCGCACGGTGAATTTCCAGAACGACATGGCCGATGCGCTGCTGCGCGGCATCCTGACGTACTTCAAGAACAACCCGCCATTGGCTCGCAATCGGCAGGCTTGATTTGACGTGATGAGTTGGGGTTTGTCGGTCGGTGCGGTGAATCCGGGGCTGAAATTAACTCACTTGTCGATCAGACTCTTGAGCCGCTCGGCCTCAAAACGCGCTTCGCACGCGGCATCGCCCGGCACACAGTCGGCGCGGGACTGCCCTTCGGACAGCTTGGCAATGGCCTGCCACAGCAGCGCGATCTGTTGCTCCTGCCCATCGGCACTGTCGATCAGGCCACGCAGCGTCGCGCCCACCGGATCGTCGCCCGCCGTCACGCCGTAAGCCGGAAACGGCGCCGGCGCATCGCCCACGGCACGGTCGGCCGTGGAAGCCGCAGCGCCAGCCGCCCGCGCGGCCAGCGCCTGCAGCACCGTTGCAGCCGCATCGGCCGACTGCGGTGCGGCTTCGCCCACGATACGCGCCGGGTTACCCACGGCCGTGGCGCCAGCGGGCACGGGTTTGGTCACCACCGCGTTGGAGCCGATCTTGGCCCCATCACCCACCACAAAGCCGCCCAGCACCTTCGCCCCCGCACCCACCACCACATCGCGGCCCAGCGTCGGGTGGCGCTTGGCGCCCTTGGTCAGGCGCGTTCCCCCCAAAGTCACGCCCTGGTAAATGGTGCAGCCAGCGCTGATCTCGGCCGTCTCACCAATCACCACACCCATGCCGTGGTCGATGAACACCCCCGGCGCAATACGCGCGCCCGGGTGGATTTCAATGCCAGTGAACCAGCGGATGAGGTGCGAAACAAACCGCCCCAACCACGGCAGCCCATGCGTCCAGCACCAGTGCGCCCGCCGATGCAGCGCCAACGCGTGCAGGCCCGGGTAGCAGGTCAGCACCTCCCAGGTACTGCGCGCGGCAGGGTCGCGTTCAAGAATGATGCGGATGTCCGCTTGAAGGCTGGAGAACATGGGGCGGGTATCTTTTTTTGGGGGGGACCGAGAATCCGCGAGTCTAGCGGTGGCCCGCTTGGCTGCACCTGTCATGGCCCTGGCAGTCCCACACTGAATGTGGATTTGCAGCGCGGTCAGCGCGTCCCGATTGAAAACCCGGTCGAGCCGGGGTATCGCTGTGGGCTTCATGTCTGACTTGCGCGGACTGCCGAAGACAGGTGCACCAGAGAGAAATGTTAGGCATCTGACCCGAAAAGACGGCATCTGAGCAACCGAATCGCAGTGGTGCGCCCCTCATTGGTGGGCATTGCTTCAAGTCTGGCAATCTCCTGTTCCAGATCGTGCCTGCTGCGGACCGCAGCCTTGTCTGCGGCCAAATTCCGCTCCGAGTGCTCATGTGCAAGCCGCTGATGGAGCGCAGACCACTCCCGGCGCTTGTCTTTTGGTGGGACGGGAATCTTGTAGCCAAGGTAACTGCACAACTTGCCGCAAGTCGGGCACGGGACCTCACCGACAAAGACGGTGTTGCGCCTTACCGCAATGCGACAGTCAACGCAACCCCAAGCGGCCATCCCCATGATTCGAAAGCTTAACGTCAAAATTAAACCGAGCCTCGAAGCGGTTTCGGTTTAATTAATTTTAGACATGTGCGGCGAAAAGAAATTCATAGCTTTAAACGCGCTAAATGTGCAAGCTTGATGTCAAGATCCGGCTCCCCTGCCAATTCGGATGAAAGAAATGGCCTTAATCCATCTTCACCCTTTCCATGCGCCCATACAAAAAGCTCAAGACCAATTATGGTTGGTTCAATCAAAAATGCATGCTGATCCACATCAACACCTCTATCTCTCAAATCCTCAGGAGAGGAGAACGCAAAAGATGATGCAATAAGATCCGACCTAGATAACCCCGCAAGGGAATGAGCCATTATTCCACTCTCTTTGGCGCTTGCTGAAACATTAAATGTTGACTCATAGCACGACACTGGAATTATAATAGTCAACAGGGCCCTTTGGTGATAATCATTTAAATCACGATCCCCCCCATTACTATTCAACCATATCAAGTAGTAGATGAAATAATGCATCTGAAGCTGGTAGATAGATAAAGACCGGACAATTTAAGAGTAATAAACCCCTCTATCATCCTTTCCATCTTTAGTTCTTGCAGAGGCAAGAACCCCGTCGAAATATTCAGCCAGTAGTTCGTTTTCGCTGAATCTTGCTTCTTCGTAAACATGCTTCATGACACGAGGATTGACGATCCCTTCGGCCTCTAGCTTTGGCCCGCATTTCTGCTCCGCTCTTCTGAAAACGGATGCTAGATTATGCTGACTCTTCTCAACGAGATCCTTAAGCTCTCCTCCAAGATATTCAGCTGTAGGCCCTAGTAGCTTAGAGACGCCATCTTTCGAAAGATAAGCCGCAACCGCCGCCCCTCCCATTGCTATCAGCTCTGCCATCGCCATCTCCGCATGTCTAACTACATTTAGAAATACACATCCTAGTCGCTCCCCGTCACCTAAGTCAATGGCGCGTCTGTCTGCCAATGAGCGGAACTACTGCCTCGCACCGCTGAATTAGGCCGCCTACGATTTCGCGACTGCACAACCACACGGCCAACCTGTCGCCACACCTGCACAGCCACCGCGATTACTCAATCGGGCACGCAAGCAGATCCGCGCTCGCCATTACTCGATCTGAGCCGAGCAGGCGTATGCAGGTTGAGCGCAGCCGTTCATTCTGTTTCATGAACACATCTCGAAACATTCCTCATACAGAGGATCTCTGAGCGGGCACCACGCCGGCGATGGTCGTTCGCGTATCAAGAAACCCTCAACCTCCTACCGTTATGCGGCGTCAGCCGGGAAACGCGCAAAGCACCCCAAAGAATCGGAATGACTACCGCCCACCCCGCCTGCCCACATCCCCCATCGCCTTCGCAATCCCCCGCAAGATATGAATCTCCGGCTCCGTCAACGCAGCGCGGTTGAAGACCTGGTTGAGGCGGGGCATGAGTTTTTTAGGCGCGGCCGGGTCCAGGAAGCCGATGGCGATCAGGGACTGCTCCAGGTGGGTCAGCAGGCCGGCGACTTGTTGGGCGTCGGCCAGGGGGTCGGCTGACGGGCCTGTCGGGGCGGTTGCGGCGCCCTCGCTTGCGGGGGCGAAGCCGCCCAGTGCTTGCCGCCATTCGTAGGCGATGAGTTGCACGGCCGCGGCAATGTTGAGCGAGCCGTAATCGGGCGCCGTGGGGATGCTCAGGCTGGCGTGGCAGCGGTAGACGTCTTCGTTGCGCATGCCGTAGCGCTCGGAGCCGAACAGGATGCCCAGGCGGCGCGCGGCGGGTGCGGCGCTGCCGGTTTCGGGTGGGCGCGCCTGGGCGATGAGTTGTTCGAAGTGGGCGCGCGGCGCGCGGGTGGGCGGGCCGAAGTCGCGCGGGGTCATGGCCGTGGCGCACAGGTCGGTCACGCCGTCGAGCGCGGCTTCCAGGGTGGGCACGATGCGGGCTTTGGCCAGCACGTCGGTGGCGCCGCTGGCGCGTTCGATGGCTTCGGGCCGCTGCAGCACGTCGGGCCAGCGCGGGTCGACCAGCACCAGGTCGTCAAAACCCATGACGCGCATGGCGCGCGCCGTGGCGCCGACGTTGCCTGCGTGGCTGGTCTGGATCAGGATGAAGCGGGTGGAAAAGAGGGAATCCAGGGACATCGGTCGACAAAAAAGGCCGCAGGCCAGGAAAAACAAGGCGGTTGTGCTCACGCAAACGGCAGCCGCTGTGGCGCGGAACCACGCCCGGCAGGTGACTGACTGGCGCGGTCCGGGTAAAATCGGCCGCTTGCCTGCGCGCCCGGTGCCTTTCCTTTGTTTTCTGGAATGCACCGCCTGCCGCGCCCGCCATTGTCGCCGCCCGCATCGCCGGGCGGTTTGTCTTCGGTTCTTTCCACAATTCGTATGTCGACCTCGACCTCCCTTCATCCCATGCTCAACATGGCCGTCAAGGCCGCCCGCGCCGCTGGCGCGATCATCAACCGGGCCGCGCTCGACATCGAATCTGTTCGCATCTCGCAAAAGCAGGTCAACGACTTCGTCACCGAAGTGGACCAGGCCAGCGAGCAAGCCATCATTGAAACCATTCTGACCGCCTACCCCTGCCACGGCATCCTGGCCGAGGAATCGGGCCGCGAGCATGGCGCCAAGCACAGCCAGTTCGTGTGGATCATCGATCCGCTGGACGGCACCAACAACTTCATCCACGGCTTCCCGGTCTACTGCGTGAGCATTGCGCTGGCCGTCAACGGCGTGATCGAGCAGGCCGTCGTCTACGACCCCACCCGCAACGACCTGTTCACGGCCACCAAGGGCCGTGGCGCTTACCTCAATGACCGCCGCGTTCGCGTCAGCCGCCGCACGCGCCTGCAGGAAAGCATCGTCTCCAACGTCTACCCGCTGCGCCCGGGCAACAGCATCCGCCGCCTGCAGCAAATCTCGGCCGACCTGTACCCGACCGTGACTGGCGTGCGCAGCGCAGGCTCGGCCGCGTTGGAACTGGCTTACGTGGCCGCCGGCTTTTCCGACGGCTTCATCGCCGCGGGCGTCAAGAGCTGGGACATTGCCGCCGCCTCGCTGCTGGTGACCGAGGCCGGTGGCCTGGTCGGCAACTTCACGGGCGAGGCCGACTTCCTCGACCAGGGCGAATGCATGGCCGCCACGCCGCGTGTGTATGGCCAACTGGTGTCCATCATGGCCAAGCACTCCGAGTTCGCCGGCCTGGCCGAGCGCAAGCGCCGCGCGCCCATCGAAGGTGAAGACGCCGCCACCGCCGCTGCCGCCGACGAGGAAGAAGCCACTGCGGCAGCCGACGAAGCCGCCACCCTGGAAACGCCGCCCGTCGAAGCACCGGTCGAGCCGCCCAAGAAGACGCTGGTGCGCGTGCGCAAGGCGGACGTGCCAAGAGACGACAACGGCAACAACAACGGCTACGGCCGCTAACACGCCGCCGCGCCTCAACAACAAAGCCCCGCCGGGTCGCACCGGCGGGGCTTTTCTTTTGGCGAAAACGGGTCATCGCACAACGATGACCCGTTTTGCTTTTTCGCCGCGTGGGATCAGGGCTTGACCGCGATGGCGCCGATCTCGACCGCCACGTCGCGCGGCAGACGGGCAACCTGCACGGTGGCGCGCGCGGGCGGGTTGGCGGGGAAGTAGCCGCCGTAGACCTCGTTCATCTTGGCGAAGTCGTTCAGGTCCTTCATGTAGACCGTGGTCGAGACGATGTTGGCCATGGTCATGCCGTCGGCGGCCAGCACGGCCTTGAGGTTGTCGAGCACGAGCTTGGTCTGCGCCTCGATGGGCGCGTCCTTCATCAGCTCGCCGCTCTTGGGGTCGATCGGGATCTGGCCCGACAAGTACAGCACCTGGCCCGCGCGGATGGCCTGGGAATACGGGCCGATGGCCTTGGGCGCGTCGGCGGACGACACCACGCGCGGGGCCTGCTGCGCGTGGGCAGCGGGCACCAGGGCGGCGGCGCAGAAGGCAATCAGGGCGAGAGCGGAATAACGGGTCATGTCAGGTCTTTCTTCTGGATAAGGGCAAGGGCAAACAGGGCGGTGGCGGCGTCAAGCCATCTTGGTCGACAGGTCCCACATCGAATCGACCAGCCGGTCGATGTCGGCGGCGTCGTGCCAGAGGTGGGTCGAGACGCGGATGCCGTAGTGCTCGGCCGCCGCGCCGATGACGGGGAAGTTCGAGTTGCGGATGACAAAACCCGGCGCGTAGTCGCTGAGCATGCGCGCCACGAACTGTGTGGACTTGGGGCCGTTCATCACGTCCGACGGCGTGCGGAAAGGGTTGAAGCAGGTCAGCGCCGACAGCAGCTTGGGGTCGTCCTTGGGCGAGTACAGCGAGTCCACGCCCCAGCGCTCGACGATGCGCTCCTTCAGGTACGAGGACAGCGTGAGGTCGTAGGTCTCGATCTTCTTGCGGCCGATCTCATCCCACATTTCGCAGGCGCGGGCCAACGACTTGAACATGGGCACGTGCAGGCTGCCGCAACTGGTCACGCTGGCGGCGATGTCGTAAGTGGCCGTGCCGTTGGTGGTGCGATCCAGCGCCGAATAGCTGCTGCTGTGCACCGGGTACCACTTGGGCAGCGGCAGCGGGTTGGACGCACGCATCTTGTTGCGGATCACCAGGATGCCGGTCGAGCCCGGGCCGCACTGCCACTTGTGGCCCGCGCCCGACATGAAGTCCACGCCCAGCGCGCCGTAGTCGTAGGCCATCATGCCGGGCAGGTGGGCGCCGTCGACGATGCTGATCAGCTCGTGCGTCTTGACCACCTCCATCAGTTCGGCAATCGGCAGCATCGTGCCGGTCTTGTAGGTGGGCGAGGACCACATCATGGCGCGCACCCGTTTGCCCTGGCTCTTGAGCTGGCGCACCCGTTCGTCGAACAGCGCCACATAGGTCGCGGCGGTCTGGTTGTTGCCGACCGGCATGTCGATGCGCGAGACCTCGATGCCGTAGCGGGCCACGGCAATCGCCAGCGGTGTGTTGCCGCCGCCGTGCTCGTGGTTGGTGGTGACCACCACGTCGCCGGCCTGCCAGTCCAGGCCCAGGATGGCGTGGCACATGCCCGACGAGGTGTTGGCCGAGAAGGCCAGTTCGTCGCCGTCGACGCCAAAACCGCGCGCCACCGAGGCACGCAGGTCGGCCAGGTTGCCGTAGCCGCTGCTGGAGTCGGCGGCCTTGAGGTAGTTTTCCTCCTCGAACACGCTGAGCACGACCTTGGGCATGGAGCCGCCCGTGCCGATGTTCATGTAGGTTTTTTCGGGCTTGAGCACGAACATGTTCTGCACGTCCGTCCAGAACGCCTCGTCCTGGACCAGGCGGGCGCGCAGTTCCTCGGCCGTGGTCTGCCCGTTGGCGTCGCCGCAGGCCACCAGCCAGGGTGCGACCGCGGCCGTGCTGGCGCCATAACCGAGCATGCGCAAAAAGTCGCGGCGCTTGGCCGTCCATTTTTCGATCCCAGCGGGCTCTTGGCGCAGCGCCAGGGCGGCCTCGTTTGTTTCGCGAACAGCGTTCATGGGGGCTTCCAGAAAAAATGAATGGGGAAGAATGAAGAACGGGCCGACCAGTAAGGGCCGAACGGCATTCCCGTCCCAAAAATTCTAGGATCGAAACCCCCAGCATTCGCGCTCTATTTTCCCCTACGAATCACTACGTAGAAGCGCCCCACGGGAATCATGCACTGGCACGCATTGTGCAACGTCATTCCCCTTCGCTCCAGGAAATACCTGGAGATTCGGGTAATTTTGGATAACTCTTAGAGTGAATTCACTATCCTGGTGCAGCCATCACCGATATGGTGTGCGGTGCCCCTTTATTTTCCACGGTCGCCAACGGCGTTGTCCATGAAAACCAAACTGATTCTGGCCTCCACCCTCTGTATCGCGACCGCGCTCGGGCTGGTCACGCTGACGGTCGAGCACCACACCCTCAAGCTGGCGGCGCAAGAGCGTGAACGGGTCCAGGCCATGTACACCACCAGCAAGGAAAACGAACTCAAACACTATGTGAATATGGCCAAGACCGCTATTCAGAAAATAGCAAAAAGCGACCAGGACGAGGCCAAGATGCAGCGCCAAGCCCTGGGCGTTCTTTCCCAGATGCATTTTGGTAACGACGGTTACTTTTTTATTTACGACCGCCTCGGCAATCTCTTGCTCGATCCCAGCCAGATGGGATTGCAGGGCGTCGATTTCTGCGAGCCCAGCCAGCCTGCCGGAGAAAACCAGACCAAGCTATTACTGCAGACCGCCAGCCAGGGTGGCGGAATCGTGCGCTACCTGTGGCAAAAGCCCTCCTCCCAGGTCATGGCGCCCAAAATGTCCTATGTGATTCCGGTCGGCCAATGGGGCTGGATACTGGGCGCGGGCATGTATCTTGACGATGTTGAAGCCACCCTTCGGCAAATTGACCAGGACGCTCAACAGAATATCGAAGATACCCAGCAGTCCATTTTCTGGATTGCCGCGCTGTCGATCGTGCTGATGGGTTTGGCCGGCTTGGCGATGAATCTGAGCAACCACCGCGTCGCCAGCGAAAAACTGCAGCGCCTGGCGCGGCGGCTGGTGCGTTCGCAAGAGGACGAACGGGTCCGGGTGGCGCGGGAGCTGCACGACGGCGTGGTGCAGGTGATGGTGTCGTCCAAGTTTCTGCTGGAGGCCGCGCAGGTTCAGCTCCAGCAGGCGCAACAGGCGCCGACGCCCCCCACGCAACCCACGGGCAGATCGCCGCACCGGCTGCTGGAGCAAGGCGTCAATCGCCTCAACGACGCCCTGCATGAAATCCACCGCGTCTCGCACGGGCTGCGACCGGCTTTGCTCGACGACCTTGGCCTGACCGCGGCGCTGGAGCTGCTGGTGACGCAGTCGCGCGAGCAGTTTCCCTTCGCGCTGCAATGGAGCCGCCAGGGCCAGCCCGTCGAGCTGCCCACGGCGCATGGCCCGCCCTGTTCCGTGTGGTGCAGGAAGCCCTGACCAACGCCCACAACCACGCCCGCGCATCCAGTGTCGAGATCCGCCTGACCTACGAGGTACGCCGCGTGCGGCTGCGGATCGCCGACAACGGCTGTGGTTTCGATCTGGCGCGTGTGCAGGCCGACGCCCGGGGCGGCATTGGCCTGCGCAACATGCGCGAGCGCATCGAAAGCCTGGGCGGCACCTTTTTGATGGCGTCCGGCCCGCACGGCACGGCCATCGATGCCCTTCTTCCGCTTGGAGACCGCCATGCCCCTCGCCCGCCCCTCGTCCCCGTCATTCAGCCCGCCACCTGAGCCGGCCAGCACCGTGCCCGCGCCCGTGCGCGTGCTGCTGGTCGACGACCATCCCCTCGTGCGCGACGGCATCCGCATGCGGCTGGAGGCCGCGCCCGGCATCGTGGTGGTGGGCGAAGCCGCCAACGTGGACGACGCCTTCGCGGCCGTGGCGCAGACCGAGCCCGACATCGTCATCACCGACATCCGCATGCCCGGGCGCAGCGGCGTGGAACTGGCGGCCGACCTGTCGGCGCGTTTTCCCGACGTGCGGGTGGTCGTGCTGTCGATGCTCAAGCATGCCGAATACGTGCACCGCGCCCTGGCCCTGGGCCCCGAGCTGCGGCAACTGCTTTCGGGCTACCTGCCCGCGGCGGTGTCGCGCAAGCCGCTCACCGAGCGCGAGGCGGCCGTGCTCAAGCTGCTGGCCCAGGGCCAGTCGAGCAAGGCCATTGCCGAGGCGCTGGGCATGTCGGTGCGCACAGTCGAGACACACCGGCTGCACCTGCGCCGCAAGCTGCACCTGCAAGGCAGCACCCCGCTGGTCAACTACGCGGCCGACTTCTCGGACCTGGCTTTCAGCCCACGCGGGCCAGTCTGCTAGAAAAAAATCAACTCCCGCATCGTCGGCGCTTTCCGACAAGGCCGGCCGCGATCTTGCCGCAGACTGCCGGTATCCCCTCCCTGCCGCACCGCGCGCCCGCCATGCCCGTCCACGGCGGGCGTGACGCGGACCACCTCACCGCCGCATGATGCTGTCGATCCTCGAAGACGTTCCGCCCTGGGTCACCACGCTGGTGATCGCCTTCATCGCCGCCGCCGCGGCCTTTGCCGCGCATGTGGTGGCGCATTCGCTGGCCCGGCGCGCCACGCGCCGCCACACGCTGACGCACCACGTGGTGCGGCGCGCCAAGAAGCCCTTTGCCTGGCTGCTGCCGCTGCTGGCGCTGCAGTTCGTCTGGCATGGCGCGCCCGACAGCCTGGCCTTCATCGACACGGTGCGCCACTACAACGGCCTGGCGCTGATCGGCTGCGTCACCTGGCTCATCATCGCGGCCATCGACGGCGCCGCGCGCGGCGTGGTGGAGCACCACCCGGTCGACACGCAGAACAACCTGGCGGCGCGGCGCATCCACACCCAGACACTGGTGCTGGCGCGCACCGGCATGTTTGTTGCCGGCCTGGTGGGCGTGTCCATGATGCTGCTGACCTTTCCCGGCGCGCGCCAGCTCGGCACCAGCCTGCTGGCTTCGGCGGGCATCGTCGGGCTGGTTGCGGGTCTGGCGGCCAAGTCGGTGTTCAGCAACATCATTGCCGGCCTGCAGATCGCGCTGGCGCAGCCGCTGCGCATCGACGACGTGCTCATCGTGCAGGGCGAATGGGGCCGGGTCGAGGAGTGATCTTGCCCCTGATTTACGGACACCTATCTAAGCGACATTGGCCAGCTCGTACTGCTCTGGGCTGAGGTAGCCCAGGGTCGAGTGCAGCCGGATCCGATTGTAGTCAACCTCAATGTAGTCAAACACATGAGCCTTGGCCTGCTCCCGTGTGGCGAGGTGTTCACCATGGATGGCCTCGACCTTCAGACTGTGGTTCCAACTCTCCATTGCTGCGTTGTCGTAGCAGTTGCCTCTGGCACTCATGCTGGCGATCAAAGCGTATTGCTCCAACAGGGCGCGGTGCTCGCGC
>WNDQ01000002.1 GCA_009912175.1 Paracidovorax wautersii
GGCTGACGTTCTTCACCATCGGCCGGCCGATTGCCGGTGTCGTCTGCCTGCTTCTCCAACTCACCCTGATCGGCTGGCTACCCGCGACGATCTGGGCGGTGTACGCCCTGAGCCAGTACAAAACCGATAAGAAGATCGAGAAAGCGCTGGCCCAAAGAACTTGATCGGGGTGGCTGGGGATGAAACTCGGCGGCTTAACTGACTTCCCTGTTCCATTGCTCCCCGAACCCCTACCTCACCACGCTGGCGGCGATGAAGCTGCACCCGCTGCTGCCCGCGGGCGTGGGTTTTGGCCTGCTGTTCGCGGTGGCCGTGCTCAGTGCCGTGCTGGCCGTGCGGCAGAGCGCGCAGGTGCTGGCCGTGGTTGCGGCGCTGGGCGGTTTTGCCGCGCCGGTGCTGGCGTCCACAGGCAGCAACCAGCCGCTGGGCCTGTTCGGCTACCTGCTGGTGATCAACCTGGGCATCGCGCTGATCGCCTGGTTCCGTGCCTGGCGCCTGCTCAACCTGATCGGCTTCGTGGCGACCTTTGCTTTGGCCAGCGGCTGGGCGCGGCAGTATTACGAGCCGGGGCAATTCGCGGTCGCGCAGACCTTTCTGCTGATCTTCTTCCTGCTGTTCACGGCCATCGGCCTGCTGTTTGCGCGGTGCACGCTGGCCGACGCACCCGAAGCGGACAGCGCGCCCCTGGCCGCGCGCGCCTGGCAGACCCTGCAGCGTGTGGGCCGGGTCGGCAGCACACTGGTCTTCGGCGTGCCCATGGCGGCCTTCGGCATGCAGTACCTGCTGGTGCAGCCCTGGGAATACGGCGCCGCCTTCGCGGCACTGGGCTACGGTCTTTTCTACGTGTTGCTGGGCCGTCTGGTCTTTGCCACCCAGCCGCGCGGGCTCGCGCTGCTGGCCGAGGCCTATGCGGTGGTCGGCGTCATCTTCGGCACGCTGGCGATCCCGCTGGGGCTGGAAGGCCAGTGGACCGGCGCGGCCTGGGCGGTCGAGGCCGCGGGCATGTACTGGCTGGGCACACGCCAGGCGCGGCCCTATGCGCGCGCATTCGCGCTGCTGGTGCTGGCCGGGGCGGTGTTCAAGCTGCTGCAGGCGACCTCGATCGTGGCGTTGCCGGACGGCCCCTTGCTGGCCGGGTCGTTCATCGGCCCGCTGCTGGTGGCGGTGGCGAGCCTGGCCGTCTGGCTGCTGCAGCGGCGCGCCGGCCTGGACCGGCCCACGGCGCCCAGCCTGCAGTGGGAAATGCTGGCCAGCCACGCCTTGCCCTGGCTGGGCATGGGCGCCTTGACGCTGCTGCCCTGGCAATGGTGGACGCCGTCCTGGGCGGCCGCAGCCACGGCCGTGCTCGGCCTGATGGCCTGGCTGGCGGCGCGCCGCTGGCATTTGGGCGAGACATTCTCTGCCACGGGCTACGGCCTGCAGGCGCTGGCGCTGGGCAGCTTCCTGGCGACGCTGCACCGCGCCGAGGGCGGGCAAGTACTGGCGGGCGGCTGGCCCGGCATGGCGCAGGCGCTGCTGATCGCAGGCAGCCTGATGACCACGGCAGTGCTGGCGATGCGCCGGGTCGCGAAGACCGCGCAGGCGCGTGACGTGGCGCCCAACTGGGACTGGGCCCAGGTGCTGACGGTGCTGGCTGGCACCAGCCTGCTGCATCTGGCGATGCTGTTCCAGGTCAGCCTGGCGCAGGCGGCGTTGATCTGGCCGCTGACGGCGCTGGCCGTGCTCTGGGCCGCGCTGCGCCTGCAGCATGGACCGCTGGCCTTGCTGGCCGCCGTGCTGCCGGTGGTGGCAGCGCTGGTGCAGCCGGGGTCTTGGACCACGGAGTCGCTGGCGCCGTTCGGGCACCTGGGATTCTGGGTGCCGGTGGTGCTGGGGCTATCGGCCCTGGTGGCCGCGGACTGGCTGCGGCGCGAGACTGCACGCCCCCGGCCACACGGCCATGGCCGCTTCGGTCTGTCGGCCATCGGCCGGCCGTGGGTGCGCTGGACGCCGGTGCTCTGGGGCCTGGGCTGGTGGTTGTTGGCGATGCTGGACGAAAGCGCGCGTGTGTTGCGGCAGCAAGGGTGGGCCGACCATGTGCCGGCCGCGTGGCTGGGCGTGCTGCTGCTGACGTCCGCCGCTGCGGCGCTGCTGGCCGTACGGCGCAACTGGCGGGAACTGGGGCTGTCCACCTTGGGCACCGTGCCGGCCTTCGTGCTGGTGGCCGCCATCGCCTGGTTCGGCACATGGGGTGTGCCGCTGCTGTGGCCTGTGCTGCTGTTCCTGGGCGAGCCGCTGCCGGCGGTCTATGTGCCGTCGGCGGCGCTGGGCTGGCTGGCCTGGACGCTGGCCGCGCTCTGGCATCTGCGGCTGCTGCGCACGCAAGAGCGCTGGCTGGCGCCGGCCGCTCTGGCGGCCTTGCATGCGGCGGGTTTCTGGCTGTTCCTGCTGCTGGCCATGCGCCAGGGGCAATGGCTGTCGGGGCAGTGGGGCGAGCCTGGTTCGAGTTGGCGCTGGCTGGGCTGGGCCGTCGTGCCGGCAGTGGCGCTGTGGCTGCTGCGCAGTCCAGCGTTGGGAAGACGCTGGCCGTTGGCCGCATTCAACCATGCCTACCTGGGCGTGGCGGCCCTGCCCGTGGCGCTGGGCCTGCTGGTCTGGCTCTGGCTGGGCAACGTGGTCAGCGCGGGCGATGCCGCTCCCTTGCCCTATGTACCATTGCTCAATCCGCTGGAGCTCGGCCAGTGGCTGGTGCTGGCCGGGCTGGTGCTGTGGTGGCGCACCGCGCCCCTGGGCCGTGCTGATTCGGAATTGGCATCGGCAGGCACGGTGATCGCCGCCGTCACGGCCCTGGCCTTGCTGACCGGTTTGGTGCTGCGCGTCTGCCATCACTACGCGGGCGTGCCCTGGGATTTCGACGCGCTGTATGCGTCGACGCTGGCGCAGGCGGCGCTGTCCATCACCTGGGCGCTGTGCGGTGTGGCGGCGATGGTGGCCGGCCACCGCCGTGTGCGGCGTGTGCTGTGGATGGCCGGGGCCGCGCTGCTGGCCGTGGTGGTGCTCAAGCTCTTCTTCGTCGAGCTGGCCGACAGTGGCGGGCTGTTCCGCATCGTCTCTTTCATCGGCGTCGGGGCCTTGCTGCTGCTGGTGGGCTACTTCGCGCCGGTGCCGCCCGCGCGTGCGGCCGAGGCCCGCCAGGACGACCCGGCCTCGCCGCCACAACCCGCAGGCGGAGCGCACCCATGAGCGCCCGCCGCGCGATTGCCGTGCCCAGGGCATGGCTGCCGTGGCTGGCGACGGCAGCGCTGCTGGGCGGCCCGGCGTCGCTGCACGCACAAGGCCAGGCCGATGCCGCGCGGGCGCCGGGCGAGGCTGCCCTGGCCCTGTCCGGCGACGGCCCGTACTACCGTCTGACCCTGCCGCTGGCGCTGTACGGCCAGGTCGCGCAGGGCGATCTGTCGCGCTTGCGCATCCACAACGCCGCGAACCAGCCCGTGCCCTGGGCCTGGCTGGACGCCGCGTCGGCGGTGCCCGAGACACCGCGCACGCACTCGGCGGCGCTGCCGATCTACCCCGTGCCCGAGACGGTCGGGACGGCGGCGGTCCCAGCTTCACCCGCATTCACCCTCGACACCAGCGGCCGGCTCCAGGTGCTGGCTGCGCCGCCGCCCGTGCCAGGCGCGCCGGCCCAGTGGCTGATCGACCTGGGTGCTTTGCCGGGCCGGCTCTTGCAACTGCGGTTGGCGCTCGACGCCGAGGCGCAGGGCGTGTTCCCCTTCACGCTGCAAGGCAGTGACGACTTGAAGCAGTGGCGGCCGGTGGGCGGGTCTTACCAGGTGTTGCGGCTGCCGCCGCCAGCCGGTGTCACGGTGCAGACGCTGGAGCGGCTCGACGTGGAAGTGCCCGGCGACGTGCCGCGTTTTCTGCGCCTGCGCTGGAGGGCGCCGCAGGCCGCACCACTGCTGCGCGGCGTCGAGGCCGACAGCCTGCTTCAGCTCGAGCCGGCGCCGCCCGCGCCACAGTGGTCCGACCCCATCACGCCCGCGTCCTGCGGGGTGGAGTTCTGCGACTACGTGCTGCCGCTGTATGGCCTGCGCATCGAACTGGCGCAGCCCGACACGCTGGCGCCGCTCACGGTGGCCGGGCTGGCTGATCCCGCCGCGGCGGGCTCGGACGCTGCAGAGCAGCCGCGCCACGTCCACAACCCGCTGTATGCGCTGCGCCAGCAGACCCGCCAGCGCCCGCAGGCAGTCCAGGCAACCGGGGAGATCGCGTTGCTCGACACCGTGGTCTACCGCCTGCGGCAAGCGGGTGGCGAGATTCGCTCCGAAACGCTGGCGCTCGATGGCGCGGTCTGGCCCCGCCTGCGGCTGCGCACGCACGGCCCCATCGCGGCGCTGGGCGCCGTCCCGCCGACACTGGAGGTTTCGAGCCTGCCGCGCACGGCTCGTCTTTCTGGCCCAGGGTACTGCGCCTTACCGCCTGCGCTGGCCGGTGCCTGCCACGGTGCCTGCCGACGCGGCCCTGCGGCCCGGCGCGGCACTGTCCCTGGCCACGTTGCTGCCGGTGCGTGACCCGCGCCAGCCCCTGCAGGCAGGCCAGGCCAGCGTCGTTGCGCTGCCGGTCCCGCCTGTGGCCGTGCCGGCCGCCAATGCCGGGACAGGCGCGCCTTGGGCCACGGACAGCAAGCCGGACCGGCGGCCCTGGCTGTGGGGCGCGCTGGCGCTGGGCCTGTTGCTGCTGGGTGGCATGGACTGGTCGCTGCTGCGCGGGACCGCCAAGGTCCGGCAGGACGATGCGCCCGCACCCGGCGAGCCCCGGGATCCGTGAAAGATCCTGGCGGCTGTGCTGGAAAGCAGGGCTTGTTACGATAGCCGGCTGGGTGCCACACCGCGTGGCACCGCCCGTTCACGAATCAGATCGCGCACCGCCCCATGACCCTGGATCTCGCCACCCTCAACGCCGAACACGGCCGCCAGCCCGAGCAGCTCATCGCCTGGGCGCTTGGCCTGGGCAAGAAGGCCATCTGCACCACCAACTTCCGGCCTTATGAAGCCGTGATCCTGCACATGGTCACGCGTGTGCAGCCCGACGTGCCCATCATCTGGATGGACAACGGCTACAACACCGAGGCGACCTACCGCTACGCCGACGAGCTCACGCGGCTGCTCAAGCTCAACCTGAGCATCTACCTGCCCAAACGCTCGCGCGCGCACCGCGAGGCCATCGATGGTCCCGTGCCCGCGCTCGACGACCCGCGCCACGCGGCGTTCACCGAAGAGGTCAAGCTCGAACCCTTCGCACGCGCGCTGCGCGAGACCGCGCCCGAAGTCTGGTTCACCGCACTGCGTGCCACCGACACCGCCGTGCGTGCGCAGATGGACCCGGTGAGCATCAACCCCGATGGCCTGATCAAGGTCGCGCCGCTGCTGCACTGGACCGCGCGCGACTTGTTCGAGTACCAGAAGAAACACGGCCTGCCCGAGAACTTCGACTACGTCGACCCGACCAAGGGCGAGGACAACCGCGAGTGCGGGCTGCACCTGTCGCACTGATTGCGGCCCGGTCCCAAGAAAAAACTGCCCCTCGGTCCATCGCGATGCGATGACCCGATCCCCCGAGGGGATGCTTTTTATCTTGGGACGGCCCGGCGATAAAAAAACCGCAGCGCCTGCAAAGGCCGCTGCGGTTTTTTCTTGGGCGGACGGGTGCGATCAGGACGCGTCGCGGATCAGTTCGTTGATCTTGTTGGGCTTGCCGTTCCACTCGTCGGCGTCGGGCAGCGATTCCTTGCGGCGCGTGATGGTCTTCCAGCCTTCGGCGCGGGCCAGTTCGGCGTTGATCTCGATGAAGGCCAGTTGATCGGGCGGCAGGTCTTCCTCGGCGAAGATGGCGTTGGCCGGGCACTCGGGGATGCAGACCGCGCAGTCGATGCACTCATCCGGGTCGATGACGAGGAAGTTCGGGCCTTCGCGGAAACAATCCACGGGGCAGACGTCCACGCAATCGGTGAACTTGCACTTGATGCAGTTTTCGGAAACGACGTGAGTCATGGCTGGGAGCGAATGGAATATGTTGTCGGAAAGCTCGTGGGGGCGGCCGGCGCGGGCGGTGAACCGATCAGGTTCGCTGGGGGCCAAAAGCTCCGATTTTAAAGGGTTTCCCCCAGACGGCCGGGTCGCGGTCCGTGCGGGGGGCAGGGTCTTGTGTGGTGGGCAGCCAAAATCGCATAACGCCCGGCGCGGCTGGCAGCCGCGCCGCCCGTGTTCAGCTGACCAGAACGGCGCCCGCCGTGCGGTGGCTGGCGGTGTCGACCAGCACCAGCGAACCCAGCGCACGCGAGGCCGTGTAGGGCCGCGTGGCCAGCGGCTGCTGCAGCGCCAGTTCGATCTCGCCGATGGCGTTGGCGGGCAGTTCGGTGGCGTCCTCGCGCGCCAGCGTGTGGATGTCCAGGCGGTCGATAATGCGCTGCACCTTGGCCTTGACCCAGCGGTGGCCGTGCAGCGCCCAGTACACGCGCCCCGGGACCAGCGGCGTGTCGTCGAGCCAGGCGACGGTGGCCGTCAGCGTGCGGCTGGCTTCGTAGGCGTCGGGCGCGAGCAGCCAGTCGCCGCGCGAGATGTCGACCTCGTGGTCGAGCACGATGCCCGCGCTGTGGCCGGCCGGCACGTCCTGCGCCGTGCGCACATGGTCGAGCACCTGGGCAATGCGGGCCTGCCGGCCGCTGGGCAGCACGGTGATGGCCTGGCCGACCTGCGCCGTGCCGGCGGCCACACGGCCCCAGTAGACGCGGCGGCCCTGGTTGGTGTCGCTCGATTCCGAGAACTTCTCGACCCATTGAACGGGGAAGGCGAAGGGCGCCTCGGTTTCGGCATCGGTCACGGGCAGGGCTTCGAGCACCTGCAGCAGGCTCGGGCCTTCGTAGCCGGCCCAGCCGGGCTGGGCCTCGACCACGTTGTGGCCCTTGAGCGCCGAGATCGGCACCGTGGCGTGCACGGCAATGCCGGCTTCGGCCGCAAAGCCGTGCAGCGCCTGCGCGATGTGGTCGAAGGCCACGGTGGCGTCGGCCACGGCGTCGAGCTTGTTGACCGCAAAGATCACCGAGGGCACGCGCAGCAGCTTGAGCAGCAGGCTGTGGCGGCGCGTCTGGGGCAGCAGCGGCACGGGCGTGGCCTGCCAGTCGAGCTTGGTGGCGTCGACCAGCACCACGGCGGCGTCGGCGCTGGAGGCGGCCGTGACCATGTTGCGGGTGTACTGCTCGTGGCCGGGTGCGTCGCCGATGATGAACTTGCGGCGGGCCGTCGAGAAGTAGCGGTAGGCCACGTCGATGGTGATGCCCTGTTCGCGCTCGGCCGACAGGCCGTCGGTGAACTGGGCCAGATCGGCTTCGCCGCTCTTGGAGACGTTGGCCAACTGGTCCTGCAGGACGGCGCGGCTGTCGACCAGCAGGCGGCCGATCAGCGTGCTCTTGCCGTCGTCGACGCTGCCGCAGGTGATGAATCGCAGCGCGGCTTCATGGTTGTGGGACATAGGGCTGGGTTCCGGCTTGGAAAAGGGAATGAATCGTTCGATGGAAGCGGGGGGGCGGCGGGCTCAGAAATAGCCGTCCTTCTTGCGCTTTTCCATCGAGGCTTCGGAGGTCTTGTCGTCCATGCGTGTGGCGCCGCGCTCGCTGACGTCGGCCGCCAGCGTCTCGACGACGATGTCGGCGGGCGTGGCCGCCAGGCTGGCGACCGGGCAGGTGCAGGTGATGTCGCCCACGGTGCGGAAACGCACGTCGCGCGACTCGACGGTTTCGCCGTCGCGCGCGGGGGTCAGCTCGGTCACGGGCACCAGCAGGCCCTTGCGTTCGACCACGTCGCGCTTGTGCGTGTAGTACAGCGAGGGCAGGGCGACCTGCTCGCGCTCGATGTACTGCCACACGTCCAGCTCGGTCCAGTTGGAGATCGGGAAGACGCGGAAGTGCTCGCCCGGCTGCAGGCGGGTGTTGAACAGCGTCCAGAGTTCGGGCCGCTGGTCCTTGGGCTGCCACTGGCCGAAGCTGTCGCGGTGGCTGAAGATGCGTTCCTTGGCGCGCGCCTTTTCCTCGTCGCGGCGGGCGCCGCCGATGAGCGCGTCGAACTGGAATTCATCGATGGCTTCGAGCAGCGTGACCGACTGGTGCACGTTGCGCGATTCGTCGGGGCGCGCCAGGCGCACGGTGCCGCGCTTCATCGAGTCCTCGACGCTGCGCACGATGAGCTTGGCCTGCAGCTCGGCGGCGCGCTGGTCGCGGAAATCGGTCACTTCGTGGAAGTTGTGGCCGGTGTCGATCATCAGCAGCGGGTAAGGGATGCGGCCCACGCCGAAGGCCTTTTCAGCCAGCCTGAGCAGCACCAGCGAATCCTTGCCGCCCGAAAACAGCAGCGTCGGGCGCTCGAAGGCGGCCGCCACTTCGCGCAGGATGAAGATGGCCTCTTCCTCCAGCGCGTCGAGGTGGGTGTTGCTCAGGCTGGCCACGGCCTGGGTCGAGGCAAGCACATCAGCGGATTCGGTGCGGGCATTCATGGTTGGCGGGTCCGTTTTTTTGAAAAAGCTGCGCTCTGCGGGAAGGCCGAAACCTTCCTGCATGAGGTCGGGCATTGGCCCGGGGAACGAAAAAATTTCAGGCGCTGGCGGCGGCGGGCTGCTCGCGCTTGAAGACGGGCTCGTGCTGCTCGGCATCGGCCTGGTAGAAGCCGGAGAACTGCTCGAACTGGCGCTGTGCGTCGGCCGGGTCCACACCCTCCTTGAGCACGGCGCTGGAAAAGCCGGTGCGCTGCATCAGCAGCAACTGGTCGATCAGCACGTCGCCAGTGGCGCGCAGGTCGCCCTGGAAGCCCAGGCGGCGGCGCAGCAGGTAGGCCTGGCTGTAGGCGCGGCCGTCGGTGAAGGCCGGAAAATCCAGGTCGATGCGGTCGATCTCGGCCAGCTTGTCCTTCAGGGCGAAGGGGTCGGCGTCGTTGCCCAGGTGCACGATGCGCGTGTTGCCTTCGGCGGGCGCGTCATGGTCGGCATGGGCGATGAGTTTGAGATGCTGATGCTGGGTCACGATACGGCCTCCTCGGCCTTGAAGCGTGCGGCGTTGCCGGCCGCCTTGAAGGGGTCCAGGCCGACGCGGCGCACGGCGGCGATGAAGGTCTCGCCGCTTTCGCGCAGGTCGCGGTAGGTGGTGAGCACGGCCTCGATCACGTCGGGCACTTCGGCCGCCGAGAACGAGGGACCGATCACCTTGCCCGCGACCGCGTGGCCGCTGAGCGCGCTGCCGTCGGCACCGCCGAGCGTGACCTGGTACCACTCCTTGCCGTCCTTGTCGACGCCCAGGATGCCGATGTGGCCGCTGTGGTGGTGGCCGCAGGAGTTGATGCAGCCGCTGATGTGCAGATTGATCTCGCCCAGGTCGTCGAGCTCGTCGAGGTCCTGGTAGCGCTGCGTGATGGCTTCGGCGATCGGCAGCGAACGGGCGTTGGCCAGCGCGCAGAAATCACCGCCCGGGCAGGCGATCATGTCGGTGAGCAGGTGCACGTTGGTGCTGGCCAGGCCCAGTTCGCGCGCGGCCTGCCACAGCGCGTGCAACTGGCCCACGGGTACCCAGGGCAGCAGCACGTTCTGGTCGTGCGTGATGCGGGCTTCGCCGGCCGAGAAACGGTCGAGCAGCGCCGCCACGGCGTCGAGCTGGTCGGCCGAGGCATCGCCCGGGGCCTGGCCCACGCGCTTGAACGACAGCTTGACCGCGCGCAGCGCCGGGTTCTTGTGCAGCTCGGCGTTCTTGTCGACCCAGCGGTCGAAGGCGGCGTCGGCCGCGCGCAGTTCCTGCAGGCGCGCCAGGTCCTGGTCGAGCTCGGCGGCGCTGCGGCGCGCGATGGCCGGTTCCACGAAGAAGGCGGCAACGCGGTCGAGCTCGGCCTGCGGCACGGTGTGCGGGCCGCCGTCGATCTCGACGATCTGGCGGTACTCTTCCTCGACGTCGTCGATGTAGCTCTGGCCTTCGGACTTGACCAGGATCTTGATGCGCGCCTTGTACTTGTTGTCGCGCCGGCCATAGCGGTTGTAGACCCGCACGATGGCCTCGATGTAATTCATGATCTGGTTCCAGGGCAGGAACTCGCGGATCTTGATGCCGATCATGGGCGTGCGGCCCATGCCGCCGCCCACGAAGACACGGAAGCCCACTTCGCCGGCTTCGTTCTTGATCACGTGCAGGCCGACGTCATGCCAGCCGGTGGCCGCGCGGTCTTCCTTGGCGCCGGTCACGGCGATCTTGAACTTGCGCGGCAGGAAGGCGAATTCCGGGTGCAGCGTGGTCCACTGGCGCAGGATCTCGGCGTAGGGGCGCGGGTCGACGATCTCGTCGATGGCAACGCCCGCGCGCTCGTCAGTGGTGGTGTTGCGGATGCAGTTGCCGCTGGTCTGGATGCCGTGCATGCTGACGCTGGCCAGCAGGTCCATCACGTCGGCCGACTTGCTCAGCGGAATCCAGTTGAACTGCACGTTGGTGCGCGTGGTGAAGTGCGCGTAGTGCGTGGGCAGGTAGGTCGTGCCCAGTTGGCCCTGGGTTTCCAGCGCCTGCTTGTACAGCTCGGCTTCGGGCTCGTCGTATTCGCGCGCAATGCGGGCCAGCACGCGGAACTGGGCGCTGCTGATCTCGCCGTAAGGCACGGCCACGCGCAGCATGGGCGCGTAGCGCTGGACATACCAGCCGTTTTGAAGGCGCAGCGGTCGAAACTCGTCTTCGGAGATCTTGCCCGTCTGCCAGCGTTCGAGCTGGTCGCGGAACTGCGCGGCGCGGCTGCGCACGAAGGCCTGGTCGAATTCGGTGTACTGATACATGGTTCTGTGGGGATGAGCTCGCAAACAAGAAACTGCCACGAAGGGCAGCTTGCGAGGGTCATGAAGGTACTTTAGTCAGGATCGCGTCACGGACCAACGAATCTTTTATTTTGCATATATGTTTATTCGATATAAAGAATTTAATCTTCAATTCTTTCTCATCGTTCGAGCATGAGCGTGCGGTCTGTTTCGACCGGGGACGCCACTAGCTAGTATGCAACAGGCCCGCGAAACGATCACGGCGGGCGGTCTCTTGCGGACTGAGCGGCGCGGGCGCGCCCGGCAGCAGCTCGCGGCTGTGCGCGGTGGCCATGTCGATGTCGCGCACGACCTGGCCGTCCGAGAAGACGAAAGTGGTCTGCGCCAGGGCCAGCACGTCCTCGATGTCGTGCGTGATCATGATGACCGGAATGCCCCACTGGGCCTGGACCTGCTTGAGCTCGGCGCGCATGCTGGCGCGCAGCATGGGGTTGAGGGCCGAGAAGGGCTCGTCGAGCAGCAGCGCGTCGGGCTGCGTGGCCAGGGCGCGGGCCAGCGCCACACGCTGCTTCTGGCCGCCGGACAGGGTCGACGGGCGGCTGGCGGCCAGTCCGGCCAGGCCGAAGCGGACCAGGAGTTCATCGATGCGGTCGCGCTGCGCTGCCGAGGGGCGGCGGCGCAGCCAGGACGTCAGGCCAAAGCCGATGTTCTCGCGCACCGACAGGTGCGGAAACAGCGCGTAGTCCTGGAACAGGTAGCCGAGGCGGCGCTCGCGCGGCGGCACGAAGCGGCCGCTGGCCACGTCCGTGAGCGTGCGTCCGCCCAGGCGGATGTGCCCGGCTTGCGGCCGCAGCAGCCCGGCCATGGTTTGCAGCGTCAGCGACTTGCCCGAACCCGACGGGCCGTAGAAGGCGACGAAGCTGGCGTCGCTGCGGATGTGCGCCGCCAGATCGAAAGCGCGATGGCGGTCGCCGACGCGCAGGCGGATGTCCAGGTCGATCATGGCGGGCGTGTGAAGGTGTTTCAGGGCTGGCTGAAACCGTGGCGGGCCAGGACGGCGCGCGCGGGCGGTGTTTCGAGGAAACGGATGAAGGCCTGGGCCTGCGTCTTGTGCTGGCTTTCTACCGTTGCGGCGACGGGGTAGGACACGGGCGTGTGGCCGGTGGCCGTGAGCACGATGTTCACCTTGTTGCCCGCCGCCAGCGCGTCGGTGCGGTACACGAAGCCGGCGTCGGCCTCGCCGCGGCTGACGTAGTCCAGCACCTGCCGCACGCTGTCGGCCTGCACGAACTTGGGCGTGAGCGTGGCCCACAGGCCGGCCGATTCCAGCGCTTCCTGCGTGTAGCGGCCGGCCGGCACGGTGGCGGTTTTGCCGATGGCGATGCGCTGCACGGCGGGGCGGGCCAGGTCCTGCACCGTCTTCACGCCGGTGCCGCCTTCGGCCGGCTCGATCAGCACCAGGCTGTTGACGACGAAGTCGCGGCGCGTGGCGGCATCGATGAGTTTCTGGGCGACGCCGCGGTCCATGGTGGTCTGGTCGGCGCTGGCGAACACGTCGACCGGGGCGCCCTGGCTGATCTGCTGCAGCAGCGTGCCCGAGGCCGCGAAGTTGAAACGCAGCGTGGTGCCTGGCTGGGCGGCCTCGAAGGCGGGCGCGAGTTCTTTGAACGCATCGGTCAGGCTGGCGGCCGCCGACACGGTGAGCTGCTGGGCCTGCGCGCCAAAGGCGAGGACCACGGTGGCGATGGCGGCGCAGCGGGCCAGGCGAAGATGGAGGTGGCGCAAAGTCATGGGCGTGCAGGGCCGTTCAGGCCGGTCGGGTGGAGAAAAAGCGTTGCGACGCCGCCAGGATGAGCACCGACAGCACCGAGGTGACGATCACCAGCAGCAGCGCCAGCTCGTCGTGGCCGGCCTGGACCGCGTCGTAGATGGCCATGGACAGCGTCTGGGTCTGCTGCGGGATGGAGCCCGCCACCATGAGCGAAGCGCCGAATTCGCCCATGGCGCGGGCAAAGGCCAGCAGCGTGCCGGCCAGGATGCCGGGCCAGGCCAGCGGCAGCGTCACGCGCATGAAGACCGACCAGCGCGACTGGCCCAGCGTGCTGGCCGCCGCTTCGAGCGAGCGGTCCACGCCGGCAAACGCCGCGCTGGCGGACTTAAGGATGAGCGGCAGCGCCACGATGGCCGAGGCGACGACCGCGCCGTGCCAGCTGAAGATGATGGTGTGGTTGAAATGCTCGCGCAGCCACGCGCCCAGCGCGCTGCGCCGGCCGGCCGCGACCAGGATGGCGTAGCCGACCACCGTGGGCGGCAGCACCAGGGGCAGCATGAAGACCGATTCCAGCAGCGTGCGCCCTGGAAAACGCAGGCGCCCGAACACCCAGCCCAGCCCCAGGCCCAGCAGCAGCGCCAGTGCCGTGGCCACGGCCGCAACCTTGAGCGAGAGCGTGAGCGGGAACCAGTCGGTCGACTGCAGCAGGGTCGTATCCATGCAAACGGGGGAAAGGGAAGAAGAGGGCGCATCGCCTGGGATGCGGGGCCTGGTGCTGTGTTTTTCTTTATATTCTATGGGATACAACGATGGCCTGTGCAGGGCCATGCGATGGACGACGCCGATGTCAATCGGGAGCGTCTGGGGACGTCGGGCGGCGGGCCAGCAGCCGCGTGAGTGCGGCCAGGTCGTCGGCCGCCGCGATGCGCGCCGTGCTCTCGACCGCGCGGTAGTGGGTGATGACCTTGCGCCCGGTGTCGGTCAGGCGGGCGCCGCCGCCATGCGCGCCGCCCGTGGCGGTGGCCACGACCGGCTCGACCAGGGCCTTGTTCATTTCGTCGATCAGCAGCCAGGCGCGGCGGTAGGACATGCCGAACTGCCGCGCGGCCGCCGAGATCGAGCCGGTCTCGGCCACGGCCTCCAGCAGCGCGACCTTGCCGGGACCGATGGCGATCAGGTCGTCGTGCAGGATGCGCAGGCGGAACTGGACAGGAGAAGGCATGGGCGGCGGGGCGTGATCGGTCGAGCGGCAAATGATAGAAGAAGCGAGGGCGGGCGAGGCCGCCGCCTGACTTAAACTCGGTCGTTTGGCGGCTGGTGCCCGTGGGCGCCCCAACTCGACTGGAAACCATGCAAGACACCCCGGAAAATTCGGCACGCGGCGAGCAGCCTGTCAAGCGCCGCAAAGGCATCTACGTGCTGCCGAACCTGTTCACGCTGGCGGCGTTGTTCGGCGGCTTCTACGCCGTGGTCATGGCCATGAACATGCGCTACGACCTGGCCACCATTGGCGTCTTCTGCGCCATGGTGCTCGACAGCCTGGACGGGCGCGTGGCGCGGCTGACCAACACGCAAAGCGCCTTCGGCGAGCAGATGGATTCGCTGGCCGACATGGTGTCCTTCGGCGCGGCGCCCGCGCTCATCGCCTATGAATGGGCGCTCAAGGACCTGGGTCGCTGGGGCTGGATCGCCGCCTTTGTGTACTGCGCCTGCGCCGCGTTGCGGCTGGCGCGTTTCAACGTCAACACCGGCGTGGTCGACAAACGTTTCTTCCAGGGCCTGCCCAGCCCGGCCGCCGCGGCGCTGGTGATGGGCTTTGTCTGGCTCATGAACGAGGGCGGCATCTCGGGCAGCGAAGTCCAATGGGTGATCTTCGCGCTCACGCTGTACGCGGGCCTGACCATGGTGACCAACGTGCCGTTCTACAGCTTCAAGGACGTGCACATGAAAAAGAGCGTGCCCTTCGCCGTCATCGTGCTGATCGCGCTGGGCATTGCCGTCATCAACATCGACCCGCCCAGCGTGCTGTTCCTGCTATTCGTGCTCTACGGCTTCAGCGGCTATGGCCTTTACGCCTGGTTCAAGTTCAAGGGCCGCCCTGCCAGCCTCATCAGCATGTCCACCGACGAGCCCGAGGAACGTGGGTTGCACGAGGACTGACAGGCCGCCAGTGTGTCATCCGGGCTACACTTTTTTTCATAATTAATAATGCCGCGCAAGTCTTTGATATTGCGCGGCTTTTTTTGTTTATATAAACTTCGCTCTACGGTTGTCCGTCAAGAGACGAATGGTGCCTTCCCAGGGCGGCGAGGCTCCATTGCAAGCTCTTGATTCAATTGTTGTTTTTACTTATTGCACGGTTCGGCCGCAGGGCCGCCCTTTTCGCTTTTTGGAGCGTCTCGATATGCTTCGCCGCGATCGACTTTCATTTCTCACCCGTTCCATGACCGCCATGGGGCTGGCTGTTGGCCTGGTTTTTGGGCTGGCACAGCCCGCGCAGGCCAGCACCGCCACCAAGAAGCCCGTGGCCGCCGCCAAGAAAGATGGCGCAGCCGCCAAGCCCGCAGCCAAGGCCACGGCCAAGTCTTCCAAGACGGCCAAATCCACCAAGGCCGCGGCCGCCGCCAAGTCGCCGGCCGTCCGCAAGGCGTCGGCCAAGGCGGGCGCCAGGTCCGGCGTGCGCGTGGCGCGCAAGTCACCGCCCAGCAAGGGCAGCATCGCCAAGAAGGTGGTGGCCGCTGCCGTGGTGGCGCCGGCCGCCGCCAGTCTCTCGCTCGGCCAGGCCGCCGGCCTGCACACCACGCGCGATCCGCTCGCGCTCAAGGCCAGCGTTGCGCTGGTGGTCGACCAGGACACGCAAGAGGTGCTGTTCAGCAAGAACGAACGCGCCGTGCTGCCCATCGCCTCGATCACCAAGCTCATGACCGGCCTGCTGATCAGCGAAGCGGGCCTGGACCTGACCGAAGAGCTCACCATCACGCAGGACGACGTCGACGTGCTCAAGCACTCGTCCTCGCGCCTGGCCGTGGGCACACGCCTGACCCGGGGCGAGATGCTGCAACTGGCCCTCATGAGCAGCGAGAACCGCGCCGCCCATGCGCTGGCCCGCACCCATCCGGAAGGCCTGCGCCGCTTCGTGGCCATGATGAATGCGCGCGCCATGATGCTGGGCATGCGCGACACCCACTACGTCGAGCCCACCGGCCTGTCGAGCGAGAACCAGTCGAGCGCGCGTGACCTGGCCATCCTGGTCAACGCCGCCTACCGCGATCCCATGGTCAGCGCCATGTCGGTCACGCCGGGCCACGAAGTCAGCGTTGGCAGCCGCACGCTGCAGTACAACAACTCCAACCGCCTGGTGCGCAACGGCGACTGGGACATCGGCCTGCAAAAGACCGGCTACATCTCCGAAGCCGGCCACTGCCTGGTCATGCAAAGCCGCGTGGCGGGCCGCAAGGTCATCATGGTGTTCCTCGACTCCGGCCCCGGCCAGAGCCGCCTGGCCGACGCCCAGCGTGTGCGCCATTGGCTCGAAGCGAGCAACGACCGGCACGACGCGCGCATGCAGTCGGCGCGCGCCGGGCTCAACGACAGCTGAGCCGCACCAGGCGGGACCGCTCCACAACAAAAAGGCCGAGTCGTTTGACTCGGCCTTTTTGTTTTGACGCTGCCCCCCAAGGCGCTGTGGCCGGGTATGTATCAAAACCACCGCCCTCTGGTGGTATTCCCAATATAAGTGCAACGCATCGCCTGTCGACGGACTTGATTGGCGAGGCGAAAGGGCGTTGTCAATAATCTCTTCGGCGCGTTAGTGGCTGAATGCCGAATGATCGGCAGCCGGTGACATGGAAAGTCGTGGCCAGTTTTTTCTTGGAGAAACTGGGGCTGGTGATTTTCTTTTGGAATGGTCAGGTTGACGGAGACAACGATGAGATTGCTTGAAGAAATACTCGAACCCCGGCGTGCCAGTCGCTTCTCAGGAAGCCTGGCTGCCGGTTTTTTATTGGCCTTGGTGACCGGATGTGGTGGCGATGGAAATCAGGAGGCCAAGGATGACGCGAGTTTTCCCATCCCCTTTCAGGTCGCCGACGGGCCCGCTTCGTGCGCAGCGTTGAATGGCCAGTCGATTGCCGCCAAAGACTTGGGCGAGCCGTCCAACGGCGCGGTGGTGGTGTCGGCGCAATACCAGAGGGCGACTGCCGGCAAGGCTGACGAATCCGGCAAATCCTGGATTCCTGAGCGCCCCGATTTTTGCCAGGTCTTGATTGCTGCCAAGCCACTGGATGAGCAGGCACCTTTGATCAATATTCAGGTGAATCTGCCCACTTCCTGGAATGGCCGCAGTGCGCAAATGGGCGGCGGTGGATTGAACGGGACACTGGTGACAGGGCTTGGGCCGGGGCGGGCAGACGGCCCGGAAACACCGCTTCCGATTACCCGGGGCTATATGACGCTGGGGACCGATTCGGGACACCAGGTGGCCAGCGGGGTGGATGCGGCCGCTTTTGCGTTGAATGAAGAAGCCCTGCTGAATTACGCGTACAGGGCCTATAAGAAAACGCATGACGTCGGGGAGCAGCTGGCCCTGGCCTATTACGGGCACCGGCCGCAGAAACGTTATTACATCGGCGGATCCGAGGGCGGGCGCGAAGGCATGATCATGGCCCAGCGGTATCCGGATGATTTTGAGGGCATCGTGGCGATCGATCCCGTCATCCGGCTGATGGGGCTTTGGCAGTTCCAGCTCAGCATGGGCAAGGTCCAGAGCGGCGAGGGGGCGTGGCTGGGCGAGAAAGTCCAACTGGTCCACGACACCGTCAGAAAGGCCTGCGATGCGCTCGACGGCATCGAGGACCAGGTCGTCAGCAACTACCAGGCCTGCAAACCCCTGGCGGAGGCGGCCCTGGCGGGTGCGCGGTGCGGCAGCGGTGCGGATGAAGGGGTGAGCTGCCTGTCGGACGCCCAGTTGGCGACGGTCCGCTGGATCTACGGCGGTCAACGTTATCCGTTCGCGCTGGCCAACGGACTCAGCGCCTACCCAGGGTACTTGTACGGGCAGCGAAGGCGTCGCGGGCGCGCTGCAGGCCTGGGTGACGGGCACCGTCGTGCCCACCAGCGATCCCACGGCCGCGGGGGGCGGCCGCAGCTACAACATCGGCGGCAGCTTTGCCCGCTACTTCGTGATGCAGGACCCGGCGTTCGACCCGCTGACCTTCGATGCCGCCGCCCAGGCCGCCCGCATCCAGTACCTGTCGTCACTGATGGACATGACCGATCCCGACCTGAGCCGGTTCCACGCGCGAGGCGGCAAGCTGATCATGCGCGAGAACCTCTCGGACAAGGGCAACAGCCCTCAGACCGGCATCGACTACTACAACGCGGTGGTCGTGCGCATGGGGCAGGAGAGCGTCGATCAGTTCTTTGTCGCCTACGGGGCGACCGGATTGCCCCACACCTCGCTGGGCCTGCCGGCTGGATCCGCGAACGCGCCGGCCTACGGCACGCCAGGCAGCATCGACTTCCTGGGGCTGCTCGACAGCTGGGTCTCGCAGGGACAAAAGCCAGCGGACCGTCTGGAATTGACGAACCGCGCCGCCTTGCCGCCGCACGAGGTCATCGCCTCCAAGCCGATGTGCCGCCTGGGTTCGTACCCGCACTACGTGGCAGCGTCGGCCGAGGGTGGCCGCGTCGCCAGCAACTACGACTGCAGGCCCATGTGAGCACGAGCCCGTTCACGCCCATCGTGAACGGCTTCTAGGCCCGGCGGGCTGGTACGGCTGGCCGCCGCGGCGTTTCCCCACCCGATGCGCCATGCGTGGCCTTGGCCGCCGCGCAGGACGCCGCGTGCATGGCTACGCTGGCGTCGGCTGGGCCCTGCCCGAAGTCCGCGCGTGGCCGCTCTCAGAAATAGAAATCCCAGGAGACAACGATGAAGACATTCAGGAAGCTGGTGCTGGCAGCCAGCTTGTCGGTGTGCGCCCATGCGGCACAGGCGCAAGGACAGACCCAGATCTATGGCGTCATGGACATGGGGGTCGAGTACCTCGACCGGGTCGAGGGGCAGGGCAGCCTGACGCGCGTGCCTGCATTGACAGGCGGCCAGCTGGCGTCGCGCCTGGGCTTTCGCGGCACCGAAGACCTGGGCAATGGCCTCAAAGCCAACTTCGTTCTGGAGTCTGGTTTTTCGCCCGGCAAGGGCCAGCTCCTGCAGAGCGGCCGGCTGTTCGGCCGCCATCCTATCTGGGACTGAGCAATACGTGGGGGTCGTTGACGTTCGGGTGGCAGATTCTCATGGGACAACATGCCTTCATCGGGCCGGATGCCATCGGCCCGGCCTAGTTCGGGCTGTCGTCCCTGAATGGATTTTTTCCCAACCAGCGGGTCGACAACTCGGTCGCGGCGCAGGGCAAGTTTGGCCACTGGCTGATCGGCGCCCTGTATTCGGAGTCGCGCGATGGCATGGCGCCATCGAACTGCGGCAGCAGCGGCGGGGCGTGCGACGCCTATTCGGCCGCCGTGAAGTACGACACAGGAGCGTGGGGCGTGACACTGGCCCATGACCGGCTGCGCGCAGACGACGGCTCCGCCTTTTTTGGCCAGCCCGCGGGACTCGCCGTGGCGCGTGGCAGCCGCGATGACCACAGCTATCTGACCGGCTACCGGAACTTCGGCGCCGTGCGCTTGGGAGCTGGGGTGATCCGCCGTGCCCTGAAGACCGAGCTGGAGACCTACAAGAGCCGCCAGTATTTCGTGTCGGCCAGCCTGCCGCTGTCTGCGCAGTGGGTCCTGGACCTGCTCTACACCTACCTCGACGCCAACCGGAAACAGGCGAATGCGCAACTGCCGCCCTCCGGCTGAACTACAACCTGAGCCGGCGTTCGGCCTTGTACTTCCATATGGGGCAGGTCCGCAACCAGTCGCAGGTGGCCTACAGCGTGTCGAGCGGCGGCTCGGTCGTGCCCGCGTCACCCGGCCTGGGCAAAAGCCAGACGGGCCTCATGGTGGGCATGCGGCACAGCTTCTAGCCCGTGCGTGGCACACCGGGGCGCAAGCCCCCTATCAGTTAAATGAATAGCTTGGGTTGAGGTGTTGATTGGCCGTGCGCGCGGCGATTGCGCACACTGGCCAACAAGCAAAAAAAAGGGCCACGCCGGGCGTGCGGCCCGCATTCGGAGACAACCTGTTCCCACGAGGACTTGAACGACCATGACGGATCAACAAAAGCGATGGAATGAAGGCGCCATGGCGCCGTTTCAATGGCAGGCCGTGGGCATCTGCGTGATGCTCATCATGCTGGACGGCTTCGACGTGCTGGTGATGGCTTTCACGGCATCGGCGGTGGCCTCGCAGTGGCAGCTCAATGGCGCTCAACTGGGCGTGCTGTTCAGTGCCGGGCTGATCGGCATGGCCGCGGGGTCGCTGTTGCTGGCGCCGTGGGCCGACCGCATCGGAAGGCAGGCCGTCATCCTGCTGTGCCTGGTCATCGTGGCGGTCGGCATGCTGGCGTCAGCGTTCGCTGGCGATCATCTGCAGCTCGCCTGGCTGCGTGCAATCACAGGTGTCGGCATCGGCGGCATGCTGGCGAGCGTCGGGGTGATCACCGCCGAATACTCGTCGCAGAAATGGCGCAGCACCTGCGTCGCCTTGCAGGCCACGGGCTATCCGATCGGGGCCACGCTGGGCGGGCTCATGGCCGCATGGCTGCTGGAGCAGCACGGCTGGCGTTCGGTGTTCGTGTTTGGCGGTGTGGCAACGGCATCGATGATCCCCCTGGTGCTGTGGCGCTTGCCGGAGTCCGTCGACTTCCTGCTCGAGCGCCAGCCGGCGGGGGCGCTGCCGCGCATCAATCGCCTCATGCGCCTGATGGGCCACGCGCCGCTGGTCGCGCTACCGCCTCGCCCGGCGGCCCTCGAAGACACGCGGCAATGCGGTCGCGGCCCTGTTCGCCGAGGGCCTGGCCCGGCCCACGCTGATGTTGTGGGTGGCCTTTTTCATGTTGATGTTCAGCGTGTATTTCTCCCTGAGCTGGACGCCCAAGCTGCTGGTCGAGGCGGGCCTGTCCGCGCGGCAAGGTGTGACGGGTGCGGTCCTGCTGAACCTGGGGGGCATTCTGGGTGGAAGCCTGTTCGGCGCACTCGCGGTGCGGCTGAAACTCAGGCGGCTGGCGGTCGGCAGCCTGGTGCTGTATGCGCTGCTGACCGCGCTGTTCGGCGTGGCCGCCGTGAACGGCCTGGCCTTTGCGTTTGCCTGCGCCTTCGTGATGGGCATCTTCCTGTTTGCCTCGATGGCAGGCCTTTACGGCCTGGTGCCGGCGACTTATCCCGCCACGGTGCGTGTGACCGGCATGGGCTGGGCCATTGGCGTGGGGCGCATGGGCGCCATCGTTGCACCGCTGATGGCGGGCGTCCTGCTGGATGCGGGTTGGCGGCCGCCGTCGCTTTATTACGCCTATGCCGTGCCGCTACTGGCCGCGGCGCTCGCGGTGGTCCTGATGGGCCTGGCGCGCGAGCCCAGGGACCTGGGCCGCGTCCAAGCCGCGGCCCGCTGAGGTGTGCCTGGATATCTGGATAGGAACGATCACGATGGACATGATGGAAAGCGAGCGCACATGTTTTTGATGAACACCTGGTACGTGGCCAGCAAGTCGGAAGAAATCGGCAGCACCCACCCGCTGGGCCGCAAGATCTGCAACGAACCCATGGTCTTCTACCGCCAGGCCGACGGCACGCTGGCCGCTGTGGAGGATTTCTGTCCCCACCGGGGGGCGCCGCTGTCGCTGGGCTACGTCTGCGAAGGCAAGCTGGTTTGCGGCTACCACGGCCTGGAGATGGGCTGCGACGGCAAGGTCATCGCCATGCCCGGGCAGCGTGTGCGCGGGTTCCCGTCGGTCAAGAGTTACGCGGTGGTCGAGCGCCATGGCTTCGTCTGGGTGTGGCCGGGCGATCAGGCGCTGGCCGATGCGTCCCTCATCCCCGATCTCCAGTGGGCCAACAATCCTGAATGGGCTTATGGCGGCGGTTATTACCACATCCGCGCGAGCTATCTGCTGATGATCGACAACCTGATGGATCTGACGCACGAGACCTACGTCCACGCGAGCAGCATCGGCCAGAAGGAGATCGACGAGACACCGTGCAAGACCACGGTGGAAGGCGATCACGTGATGACCAGCCGCTTCATGGAGGGTCTGCCCGAGGCGCCGCCTTTTTGGCGCATGGCTTTGCGCAACCACGGCCTGCCGGACGACCAGCCCGTGGATCGCTGGCAGATCTGCCATTTCAACCCGCCCAGCCACGTGATGATCGAAGTCGGCGTGGCGCTGGCGGGGCTGGGCGGCCGCGATGCGCCGAACGACAGGAAGGTGTATTCCATCGTGGTCGACTTCATCACGCCGGAAACCGAGACGACCCACCACTACTACTGTGGCATGGCACGCAAGTTCTCGCCCGACAACGAGGCGCTGACCCTCGCCATCCAGGAGGGCCAGGGCAAGGTCTTCAGCGAAGACACGGACATCCTCGAGCGCCAGCAGGAAAACCTGGCGAAATGGCCACAGCGCAAGTTGCTCATGCTCAACATCGACGCGGGTGGCGTGCAGTCGCGCCGCGTCATCGAGCGCCTGTCGGCCAGGGAGCGCGCTGCCGCCCAGGCCGTGGCCGAAGGAGCGCCGGCATGACGGCGCAGGCATCGCTTCGCGTCAAGGTTGCGCGGCGCACGCTGGAGGCCGAGGGTATCTGCGGCCTGGAGCTGGTGGCGGCCGACGGCGGGGCGCTGGTGGCGTTCTCCGCGGGGTCGCACATCGACCTGTTCCTGCCCGGCGGCATCGTGCGCCAGTACTCGCTGTGCAACGATCCCACGGAGTCCCATCGTTACCAGATCGCGGTGCTGCGCGACCCCGCCTCGCGCGGCGGCTCGGCGGCGGTTCACGAACAGTTGAAGGTCGGCGACGAACTCACCATCAGCGTCCCGCGCAATCACTTCGCCCTGGCCGGACACGCGCCGAGCCACCTGTTGATGGCGGGCGGCATCGGCATCACGCCGATCCTGTGCATGGCCGAGAGGCTGTCGGCCCTGAAGGCCGAGTTCACGCTGCACTACGCCTGCCGAACGCCCGAGCGGGCGGCGTTCCGTCAACGGATCGCTGATTCCGCATTCGCGGCGCGGGCACATTTTCATTTCGATCAGGAGCGTCCGCTCGACATCGGGCAGGTCCTGGGCGCCGCGGCTGCGGATGCGCACGTGTACGTCTGCGGTCCCCAGGGTTTCATGGACGCGGTCCTGGACACGGCGCGTGCATTGGGCTGGGACCCCAGCCGGCTGCATTGGGAGTTCTTTGCCGCCGCCCAGCCCACGCACCGGTCCAGCGATCAGGCATTCGACGTGCGCCTGGCCAGCTCCGGCCGCGTCGTCAGCGTCGGGCCGGACAAGACCGTCACGCAGGCGCTGGCAGACGCGGGCGTCGATGTCATGGTGTCGTGCGAGCAGGGCGTGTGCGGGACCTGCCTGACACGGGTGCTCGAAGGCGAGGTCGACCATCGTGACGCATACCTCACGCCGCAGGAACAGGCCCTCCACGATCAGTTCACACCGTGTTGCTCGCGGGCGCGTTCCGCATGCCTGGTGCTCGATCTGTAGTGCAGGAAGGAGGAGGACATATGGCATTGGAAAAGCCCTATCTCGACATTCCGGGAACCACGGTGTTCGACGCCGACCAATCGCGCAAGGGGTATTGGCTGAACCAGTTCTGCATGAGCCTGATGAAGGCCGACAACCGCCGCCGCTTCAAGGCCGGCGAACAGGCCTACCTCGACGAATGGCCGATGAGCGATGACCAGAAGCAGGCCGTCCTGGCGCGTGACCTCAATCGTTGCATCGCCTTGGGAGGCAACATCTACTTTCTGGTCAAAATCGGCGCGACGGACGGTGTCAGCGTGCAGAACATGGTCTCGACCATGACGGGCATGACAGAGGCCGCCTACCGCGACATGATGCTGGCGGGTGGCCGCTCACCGCAAGGCAATCGTTATCTCGCTGAACGCAGCGACACGGAAACCCTCGACTGATGGCCAGAATCACCGCTTCCGTCTACACCTCGCACGTGCCGGCGATCGGCGCGGCGCTTGATCTTGGCAAGGACCAGGAGCCGTACTGGCAGCCGGTGTTTGCCGGCTATGAGTACGCCCGGCGCTGGATGCGGGCGAACCCGCCCGACGTCGTGATTCTTGTCTTCAACGACCACGCCACGGCGTTCAGCCTGGACATGATCCCCACGTTCGCCATCGGCACCGCCGACCAGTATCGGCCGGCCGACGAAGGGTGGGGCCCGCGTCCGGTGCCGACGGTGGTCGGGCATCCGCAACTGGCCAGCCACATCGCGCAAAGCGTCATTCAGCAGGACTTCGACCTGACCATCGTCAACCGCATGGACGTCGATCATGGGCTCACCGTGCCGCTGTCGCTGATGTGCGGAAAGCTGAACCCCGAGTCGCAGCGGTGGCCGTGTCCGGTCATTCCATTGGTGGTCAACGTGGTCCAGTATCCGGTGCCCAGCGGGCGGCGCTGCTTTCAGCTCGGGCAGGCCATCCGGCGCGCGGTGGCGTCTTTCGACGAGGACCTGAACGTCCACATCTGGGGCACCGGCGGCATGAGCCACCAGCTGCAGGGCACGCGCGCGGGCCTGATCAACAAGGACTGGGATCTGCGCTTCCTGGACCGCCTGGTCGCCGATCCTGCGGGGCTGGCCGAGGTGCCGCTGGTCGAGTACATCCGGGAGGCGGGGTCCGAGGGCATCGAGCTGGTCATGTGGCTGATCGCCCGAGGCGCGATGGCCGACGTGGCGGCCGGCGCCAGGCCCGAGGTCAAGCATCGATTTTTCCACGTGCCGGCCTCGAACACGGCGGTCGGCCATCTGATTCTGCAAGACGGCTGAGCCGTGCCCTCCATGCCTTTCATTTCCAATTCGCGAACCACATGCCGGCGTCTCTGCACCAGGAGGTCGCCATGACCGCCAGTTCGATCCTGCTGTTGCCTGGCCTGCTGTGCGATGAGGCGATCTGGCAAGACCAGCGCGCAGCGCTGGGGCCTGAACGGTGCATCGTGCCCTCCTATGGCCACGCCGACTCGATACGGGAGATGGCGCGGGTGGCGCTGGCGGCGGTTTCAACGCCGCGCATCTGCGTGGCCGGGCATTCGATGGGCGGGCGAGTGGCCCTGGAGATCGCGTCGATGGCCCCCGAGCGCGTCGAACGCATCGCCTTGCTCGACACCGGCATGAACCCGCTCGCGCCCGCGGAAGCTGGCGTTCGCGAGGCGGAGAAACGCCATGCCCTGCTGCAGACGGCGCAACGGTACGGGATGCGTGCCATGGGCGAGCAATGGGCACGCGGCATGGTGCATCCTGCGCATGTGGAACAGCCCGTCTTCGAAGAGATTCTGCGCATGATCGAACGCAAGACGCCCAAGGTGTTCGGTGCGCAGATCAAGGCGCTGCTCGCCCGCCCCGACGCACGCGCGGTGCTGAGCCAACTCGACTGTCCGACCCTGATCCTCTGTGGCCGGCAGGACGCCTGGAGCCCCGAGAGCCGGCACCGCGAGATGCATGCGCTGTGCGCTCACTCGACCTTGTGCATGATCGAGGACATCGGCCACATGACGACGATGGAGCAGCCTGCCGCAGTCTCGCAAGCGCTCCTGCAATGGATGGCCATGACACGCTAGAGCGTGTCATGCACTTTTTCCATGCCCGCACAAGCCCGGCGAAGGCCTGGACGCCAGGGTTCAGCGATCCGGCCGCAGCCGCCCCGAGAGCGACCGGACCGCGCTCTGGCAGGCGTCGAGAAAGGCCTGCAGTTCGGGCGAGGGCTGGCTGGAGGATCGCAAGGCCAGTCCGATCGGACGCGTCGACGCAGGCAGGGGCAAGGGCACGACCTGGACATGCCCGCCGTGGTCATCCATCAGGACCTGGCCTCTCGATGCAATGGCCAGGCAGCCGGACTGCAGGACAAAGGCGAGTGTCATCGTGGGGCTGCTGGCACACAGGTGGTGGCTGGGGGAGGGCAACTGGTACTGGCCGAACAGCGCAGTCAGGGCGCGATCCGCCGGCGTGCCGGGCAGCGGGGTCACCCAGGGCCAGCCCAGCAGGTCCTGCAGTGTCGGCCTGGGCAGGCTCAGGCAAGGGTGGCCACGGCGGGCAACGATGACGAGGTCGTCGTCGAAAAGATGCTGCTGCTGCACCTCTTGCGCGGGCGAGCCGCTGCGCAAGGCGCCGGCAACGACGCCGACGTCCGCGCTCAGCAGTTGCGCGATGAGGTTTTCGTAGGTGCCGTCGACGATCTGAACCGAGACCTTGGGTTGTTGCCGGGCCAGTTCCTCGACGGCCAGCGGGAGAAAGATGGGAACGGACAGCGGAAGAATGCCAACCACGATCTGCCCCTGCGTGTTGCCATGCCAGGCCGAAACGTCGCTCTCGATTCCGCGGATTTCAGCCACGGACTGCTTGACTCTGAGCAACAGGGCTTCGCCCGCCGGCGTGAGCCGGGTGCCCGAGGTCAGCTTGTAATACAGCCGAACGCCCAGCAGTGTTTCCAGCGACTGCAGGGCCAGGTTGACCGCTGGCTGGGAGACGCCGAGGCGAAGCGCCGCCTGCGATTCGCTGCCGTACAGCGCCACCGTCACCAGCGCGCGCAATTGGCTGGGGGTGACCCGTTGTGCAAACCGCTCGGGCCCGTGCGGTTTCGCGGCCTTGTCGAAGTCGGCCGCGACCGCTTCCCGCGCGCCCGCGCCAAGTTGATCGAGCAGGACACGCACACGCGCCGCCAGTTGGGCGCCTTGGGGGGTGGGGACCATGCCGCGCGTGGTACGGATGAACAGGGCGTGCTCGAAATGCGCTTCGAGCTGGTTGACTGCGCGCGTGACCGAAGGCTGCGAGACATGGATTGCCGCAGAGGCGGCTGTGGTCGTGCCATGCGCCACCACGGCCAGGAACGCGCGCAGTGCGCGAAGTTGGAGCAACGACGCTGGAAAGATGCTGGGCCGAGGTGGATCGCCCGCGTAGGCATGGGAGGTGGGGCTGGTCATGTGGCGCGCGGCACGTGGCCGGCTTCGTAAACCCCTTCAGTTTGGTCCTTCAGCGATTGTTCGAACAGAACAGAAACCCTGCCCTTCATCGTTCATCAGGAGTCACCACAATGCATCACCCTCAGGCTCAATGGCTGGAAAAGGCACAGTGCCAGGAACTCATCCTGCGCAGCGCCAGCCATGTGGATGCAGGCCAGGCCTTGGCCTTTTCGGAGTTGTTCACCGTCGATGCCGTACTGATACGGCCCAGCGGGGACAAGCTGGTGGGACGCGAGGCCATTCGTGATGCCTACGCCAGCAGGCCCGCCGGGCGCATCACCCGGCATCTGCTGAGCAACATCGTGGTCGAGTTCTGCGACGAGAACACGGCGTTGGCCAGGAGCTATGTGCTGCTGTGGTCCACGACACGGGGTGCCGAGGACGAGTCCGGCCATGGCGGAGCCAGTCCGAAACAGGCGGTTGGCGAATTCGCCGACCGCTTGGTCAAGCTGGCTGGCGGGCTGTGGCTGATCCAGGCGCGTCACGCCAGCTTCGTGATGTGACGGTCGCCTTGGCATGTGCCGATCTGCATCGGTTCGCCATCGGCATGAGGGCCGGCGCGTTGCGCGTCACTCGCCCTGCGAGCCCCGATGCGCCCAGGCCGTGGTGTGCTTTTCCAGGAAGCTGAACAGCTCGTACATGACCATGGCCATGGCGCCCACCACCATAAGGCCGGCGAAGGCCAGGCCCATCTGCATGGCCGAGCCGGCCGAGATCAGCAGGTAGCCGATGCCTTCGTTGGCGGCGGTCATCTCGGACACCGTGGTGCCGACGAAAGCCAGGGTGATGGCGACCTTGAGCGAGGCGTAGAAGTAGGGCAGCGAGCGCGGCAGGTCGATCTTGACGAGCACGTCCCAGCGTTTGGCGCCGAGCACGCGCAGCACGTCTTCGAGCTCGGGCTCCAGCGTGGCCAGGCCGGTGGCGATGTTGACCATGATCGGAAAGAAGCTGATGAGGAAGGCCGTCAGGATCGCCGGGCCGACGCCGATGCCGAACCACACGACCAGGATGGGCACGAAAGCCGCCTTGGGCAGCGCGTTGAAGGCCGTCATGAGCGGGTAGACGGCGGCATAGGCCAGGCGCGAGGAACCGATCACGAAACCCAGCAGCACGCCCACCACGATGGCCAGGCCAAAGCCCGCCATCGTCACCCAGAAGGTGCGCCAGGCATGGCCGGCGATGATCCACTTGAACTCGATGAACTGCTGCCAGATGCGCAGCGGGCTGGGGAAGATGAATTCGGAGACGGCAAACGCCGAGCAGACGATCTGCCACAGCATGAGGGTGGCGGCCAGCAGGATCCAGGGGGACCAGCGTTCGACGAGTTTTTTGTTCATGGCGGGGGCGGCTTACTGGCTGATCGCGGGGGTGGCGGCGGCGGGGTCCGCGGGGCTCTGGCGCAGGGCGCCGATGTGGCCGCGCAGCTCCAGCACGATGTCGGTGAATTCCTTGGTGTAGGTCACCTCCAGCGGACGCGGGCGCGGCAGCTCGATGTCGCGCCGTACCACGAAGCGGCCCGGGCTCTTGCTCATCACGTAGACCGTGTCGACCAGGAACACCGATTCACGCAGGTCGTGCGTGACCAGGATGACGTTGAATTTCTGCTCGGTCCACAGGTCGCGCAGGATGCACCACAGCTCCTCGCGCGTGAAGGCGTCGAGCGCGCCGAAGGGCTCGTCGAGCAGCAGCATCTTGGGCTCGTGGATGAGCGCACGGCAGATCGAGGCGCGCTGCTGCATGCCGCCCGACAGCTGCCAGGGGTACTTGTCCTCGTAGCCGCCCAGCCCGACCTTCTGCAGCAGGCGGCGGGCGCGGGCTTCGTATTCCTTGCGTCTGGCCTTGAAGCTGGAGCGGTAGGGTTCGACGATCTCCAGCGGCAGCAGCACGTTGTCGACCGTGGTGCGCCAGGGCAGCAGCGAAGGCGACTGGAAGGCCATGCCCGAGATCTTGAGCGGGCCGGTCACGGGCTGGCCGTCGATGAAGATCTTGCCGATCGATGGCATCTTCAGGCCCGTGGTCAGCTTCATGAAGGTCGACTTGCCGCAGCCCGAGGGGCCGACGATGGCGATGAACTCGCCCTCGCGCACCTGCAGGTTGATGGCCTCGACGGCGAAGTGGTTGGCGCGCAGCAGCTCTTCGTTGTAGGCGAGCCAGACGTCGCGGAAGTCGACGAAGGGGTGGGCGGCAGGGTCTTGCATGAGGGCGTCGTTCTTACTTCTTGGGCAGCACATCCAGCTCGGCGACTGTCGGCAGGAAGCTGCCGTTCCAGACCTTGGCCGGGTCGACGCGGGTCTTGGTGCCGAAGGCGTCCGAGACCTGCGAGGCCATCAGCGACAGGCGGCCGGGGTTGATCTGGCCAAAGCCCTCGGCGCGTGCGTCGGCGCTGTTGACCACGGTGTCGATGGCCAGTTGCAGGCGGCGCGTTTCAAGTGCGGTGTTGATGATGCCGTCGCGTGCCTTGACCGATTCGATGGCCACGGCGGGCTGCGCGATCACGTCCTTGGAACCCTTGGCAAAGGCTTGCAGGAAGGCCTTGATGGCCTGGGGCCGCTCGGCGATCAGCTTGGGGCTGGCGATGATGACGTTGCCGTAGAGCTTCACGCCGTAGTCGAGGTAGGGCAGGATGACCACGTCCGACGCCTTGGCGCCGCGCGCCTCCAGGTTGAGCAGCGAGGTGAAGGTAAAGCCCGTGATTGCATCGATGTCGCCGCGGATCAGCATGGTCTCGCGCAGTGGCGGGTCCATCGACGTCCAGGTGACGTTGTCGATCTTGTTGGCCTTGGCGAAGATGGGGAAGGCGCGGCGGCCGGCGTCGAACACGGGCGCGCCCAGCTTCTTGCCGCTGAGGTCGGCGGGCGTCTTGATGCCGCTCTTGCGCAGCGCCATGACCGAGGCCGGCGTGTTGTTGTAGACCACCATCACGGCCACGGGCTTGTTGGGCGCGTCGGGGTTGTTGGCGTGGAATTCCATCAGCGCGGCCAGGTCGGCAAAACCCATGTCATAGGCGCCCGAGGCCACGCGCGTGACCGCGCCGCCCGAGCCGTTGCCCGCGTCCACGGTCACGTCCAGTCCGGCCTGCTTGAAATAGCCCTTGGCGGCCGGGTAGGTGAAGAACGCGGCAGGGCCTTCGAAGCGCCAGTCCAACTGGAACTTGATGGGGGTGGTCTGCGCATGGGCCAGACCGGCGCCCGAGGCAGCGGCCAACAGTGCGGCGTATTGAATGAAGGCGCGTTTTTTCATGAGGGCTCCAGCAGGATTGAAGGCGAAAGAACTGAGCGTCCCGAGGTGCCTCGCAGAACTGCCGGCCCCTCCCGCGCAAGGTTCAGCAAAATCAATGCCTGTTCTGCACTTGTATGTAAAAAGTGTATGCAATCCAAGGTTTGCGGCGGATGGCCGCCGGTCGCCTCATCCCGGGACTGCATTGTTTTGGTGCCAATCGACGAGCTTGTTGGGAAATGAGAGCCGTCTTGGTGCGTGCTCAAGAAAAAAGCCGCAGGCCTGAGGCTCTGCGGCTGTTCAACGCTCACCAGGATGGGGCGAATGCTCACGCCCTGGCCGCGGGTGTCTGGCGCGCGTTGAAGAGGCCGTTGGCGGCATCCAGGTTGCGGCGTGGTCAGCGGGTGGCGGCTTGCAGCCCGTTGGGGCGCGGCGCATTCGCCTTGGGGGCGTGCGCCGTGCGGCGCGACAGCAAGGTGTAGATCACCAGGCCCAGCGCCATGCCGATGAACCAGCTGTAGTTGGCCGCGCCGCGCCATGAGGGAATCAGCACGCAGGCAATCGGGATCAGGGCCGACGGAACCAGCGTCGCCAGGGCGCGCGGGTTGTAGCCCTTGCGGTACCAGTAGGCGCCACCGGGGGCCATGGAGTAGAGCGCGTCGACGTCGATCTTCTGGCGGCGCACGAGGTAGTAGTCGGCGATCAGGATGCCGAACAGCGGGCCGATGAAGGCGCCGAGGATGTCGAGCGTGTAATGGATGACCTGCGGGTTGTTGTACAGGTTCCAGGGCGTGATAAGGATGGAGCCGACCGCGGCGATCATGCCGCCCGTGCGCCAGCTGATGCGCTGCGGCGCGACGTTCGAGAAATCAAAGGCGGGCGAGACGAAGTTGGCCACGATGTTGATGCCGATCGTGGCGATCATGAAGGTCAGCGCGCCGATGACCACCGCGGTGGTGCTGTCGATCTTGCCCACGGTGTGCACGGGGTCGGTGATCAGCTCGCCGAAGACCGGCAGCGTGGCGGCCGTGGTGATCACCGTGAGCAGCGAGAAGAACAGGAAGTTGACCGGCAGGCCCCAGAAGTTGCCCTGGCGGACCGCCTTGAAGCTGCTGCCGTAGCGGGCGAAGTCGCCGAAGTTGAGCATGGGGCCGCTGAAGTAGCTCACCGCCAGCGCGGTCGCGCTGAGCATCACGGGGACCGCGTCCCAGCCCTGGAACTTGATGCCGCCCAGGTTGAGGTCGATGTTCTGCCAGCCGGCCTTCCACACCAGCCAGCCGCACAGCACCGTCATCACCACGTAGACGGCGGGCCCGGCCCAGTCGATGAAGCGGCGGATGGCTTCCATGCCGTGCCAGAAGACCAGCGCCTGCAGCAGCCACATCACCATGAAGGCCAGCCAGCCCAGGGCCGACAGCCCCGCAAAGCTGTGCTGCGCGGCGTCCGCATAGGGCGCGAGCTGGGGAAAGAAGTGCAGCGCCAGGATCAGGAAGGCGCCGGACGCCAGGTAGGTCTGGATGCCGCACCAGGCCACCGCGATCAGCCCGCGGATGATGGCCGGCACATTGGCGCCCAGCACGCCGAACGAGGCGCGGCAGATCACCGGATACGGGGTGCTGGTGACCTGGCTGGGCTTGGCAACGAGGTTGCAGAAGAACTGCACGATGCAGATGCCGGCCAGCAGCGCGACCAGCACCTGCCAGCTCGACAGGCCCAGCGCGAACAGGCTGCCGGCGGTGATGTAGCCGCCGACGCTGTGCACGTCGGACATCCAGAAGGCGAAGATGTTGTAGCGGCTCCAGGTCTGCTTGCGCAGCGGCGCCAGGTCGGCGTTGGTCAGGCGGGGGTCGTAGTCGTCCTTGATGTGGGCGAGCTGTTGGGCATCGGTGCTGTTCATGGGTTCTCCAGAAAACAATCCTGTGTGCCGCGTGCCATCGATTGGCAACGTGACTCGTTTGGATTGTGTACAAAACGGAAAATCCTGTACGCAAATTCGATGCCAGAAATCTAGGCGCTAACCCTGAATTTGAAACCCTGCCTGGACGGGCCTGCGCGCTGTTTCAGCGCGGCAGCTCGAAGCGCCGCAGCTCGCCGCTGTAGGGCTTGAAGACCGGCGTGGCGAGGTCGCCGCGCTTGCTGGTGCGCAGGCCCGTGGCCAGCAGCGCCTCGGCCAGTTTCACCGCCACGCCCACGCCGTCGATCACCGGCACGCCCAGCGTCTGCGACAGCCGGTCGCACAGGCTGGTCATGCCCGCGCAGCCCAGCACGATGGCGCCGCTGCCGTCCTCGTCGAGCGCCGCGCGGCATTCCGCAAGAATGCGCTCGTAGGCCGCGCTGCCCGGTTCCTCGAGCGCCAGCACGGCGATGTCGGTTCCGCGCACGCGCCGGCAGTGGCCCCGCATGCCGTAGCGGTCGACCAGGTGCTCGGCGATCACGCAGGTGCGCTGCAGCGTGGTGACCACGGAAAAGCCCGTGGCCACCCAGGTCGCCGCATGCATGGCCGCCTCGACGATGCCCAGCACCGGTCCGCGCGCCAGCTCGCGCGCGGCCAGCAGGCCGGGGTCGCCGAAGCAGGCGATGACGTAGGCGTCGCAGCCCTCGGCTTCGCCCGAGCGGATCTCGTCGAGCAGGCCGACGCAGGCCAGCGCCTCGTCGTAGTGCGACTCGATGGACGCCGGCCCGATGGCCGGGTTGGCCGCAATGATGGTGGTGCCCGCGGCGGCGACTTGCCGGCCGGCCTGGCCGATGGCTTCGGTCATGGCGCGGCTGGTGTTGGGGTTGATGAGCTTGATTTTCATGGCAGAGATGATGACAAAAATTGATGGGATTGAAAACAATCTGTTTCGCTATGATCGGATACTGGGCGGCCCGCGTCGAGACGGGCCCACATCCAGCTCATCATGAACCGCGCAGCTCCCCTCCACGCCGATTTCGATTTGCCCGACGCCGCCACGGACGACCACATCCGCGAGGCCATCTACGACGCCATCCTCGATCACAAGCTGCCAGCCGGCACGCGCCTGGTCGAGGCGCCGCTGTGCGAGGCGTTCGGGGTGACGCGGCCGATCCTGCGCCGGGTTTTCCTGCGGCTGTCGCACGAGCGCGTGATCGAACTGCAGCCCAACCGCGGCGCTTCGGTGGCCGCGCCCAGCCTTCAGGAGGCCAACCACGTGTTCGAGGCCCGCCGCATCGTCGAGCAGGGCGTCGTGGCCGAGCTGGCCCGGCGGGCCCAGCGCGGCGAGCTGGGCCGCGCGCTGGCGCCGCTGCGCACGCTGATCAAGGAAGAACACCGCGTGCGCGAGTCCGGCTCGTGGAAACGCTGGATCCGCCTGTCCGGCGACTTCCACATCCAACTGGCGGCCGCGCACTGCAACGACGAGATCACACACCTGCTGACCAGCCTGGTGGCGCGTTCGTCGCTGATGATCGGCCTGTACGAGGCGCCCTCGCACACGGCCTGCTCGGCCGATGAGCACACCGCCATCCTCGACGCCATCGAGGCAGGCGAGAACGACCGCGCCGCCCATCTGATGGCCGAACACATCGGCGACTACGCCGCGCGCCTGCTGCGCGCCGAATCGCCCGAGGCCGAGGTGGATCTGCGCAGTCTGTTCGCCGGTTCGTCCGGGCGAAAAAAAAAATGACCCCTCGGTCCATCGCGTCGCGATAACCCGAGGGGCCATTTCTCTTGCCGGGCCACCTTCAAGAGGCGGCGCCCGGTCTCAGGCGTTGTTGGCGTTGGCGTCGGCCACGGCCAGCGCGGTCATGTTGACCAGCCGGCGCACGGTCGCCGACGGTGTGAGCACGTGGGCCGAGGCGGCCGCGCCCAGCAGGATGGGGCCGATGGTCACGCCCTGGCCGCTGGTGGTCTTGATCACGTTGAAGAGGATGTTGGCGGCATCCAGGTTGGGGCAGATCAGCACGTTGGCCGCGCCCGTGAGCGTGCTGTCCTTGAGCGCGTTGGCGCGGATGGTCTCGGACAGGGCGGCGTCGCTTTCCACCTCGGGCGCGATGGCCTTGAAGCGGTCGTGCGCCTGGCGCATCTTGAGGGCCGACTTGCGTTTGGATGAGCCGTAGTTGGAATGCGAGAGGAAGGCGACCTTGGCCGGCAGGCCGAAGCGCTGCACCTCGTCGGCGGCCATCTTGGCGATGCCGGCCAGCAGCTCGGCGTCGGGCTCTTCGTTGATGTAGGTGTCGGCGATGAACAGCGTGTGGTTGGTCAGCGTGAGCGCGTTGAGCGCGGCCAGTTCCGGCACGCCGGGCTTCAGGCCAATGACGTTGCGCACGTGTTCGAGGTGGCCGTCGTAGCGCCCGACCAGGCCGCACAGCAGCGCGTCGGCGTCGCCCAGGCGAACCATCAGCGCGGCGATCAGCGTGTTGGAGCGGCGCACGGCGGCCTTGGCGGCTTCGGGGCTGACGCCCTCGCGGCCCATGAGCGCGTGGTAGGCCTCCCAGTACTGGCGAAAACGCGGATCGTCCTCGGGGTCGACGATCTGCACGTCGCGGCCGGGCGACAGGCGCAGGCCGGCCTTCTTGATGCGGGCTTCGATGACGGCGGGGCGGCCGATCAGGATGGGCTCAGCCAACTGTTCGTCGACGGCCACCTGCGCGGCGCGCAGCACGCGCTCGTCCTCGCCTTCGGCGTAGGCCACGCGCTTCTTGGCGGTGTCGAAGACCGGGCGCATGAACATGCCGGTTTGGTAGACGAAGCGCGTGAGGCTGGCGCGGTAGGCCTCGATGTCGGCGATCGGGCGTGTGGCCACGCCCGAGGCGGCGGCCGCGGCGGCCACGGCCGGGGCGATGCGCAGGATCAGGCGCGAATCGAACGGCGTGGGGATGATGGGCTTGTCGGCCATGGTCTTGACCATCTCGACCGTGAGCACGCCGGCGGCCGAGCAGCCCAGGAACACGTCGGCGCCCTTGACCACGTCGGCCAGCGTGCGCGCTTCGGTGTTCTGCGAGTAGCGTGCCTTCGATTCGTCGAGCGGGCCGCGGCCTTCGTAGATCACGCCTTTGGAGTCGACCACGTAGACGTTCTTGCGCTGCACGCCCAGGCCGACCATCACGTCCAGGCAGGCGATGGCCGCCGCGCCCGCGCCCGAGACGGCGACCTTGACCTCGCCGATGGCCTTGCCCACCAGCTCCAGGCCGTTGACCAGCGCGGCCGACGAGATGATGGCCGTGCCGTGCTGGTCGTCATGGAACACCGGGATGTTCATGCGCTTGGACAGCTCTTTCTCGATGTAGAAGCACTCGGGTGCCTTGATGTCCTCGAGGTTGATGCCGCCCAGCGTGGGCTCCAGGCTGGCGATGATCTCGACGAGCTTGTCCGGGTCGCGCTCGGCCAGTTCGATGTCGAACACGTCCACGCCCGCGAACTTCTTGAAGAGGCAGCCCTTGCCCTCCATCACCGGCTTGCCGGCCAGCGGGCCGATGTCGCCCAGGCCCAGCACGGCGGTGCCGTTGGTGATCACGCCCACCAGGTTGCCGCGCGAGGTGTATTCGGCCGCCAGCGACGGGTCGGCCTGGATGTCCAGGCAGGGGTAGGCCACGCCGGGCGAGTAGGCCAGCGACAGGTCGCGCTGGTTGGACAGCGGCTTGGTCGGCATGACGGCAATCTTGCCGCGCACCGGCGTGCGGTGGTATTCGAGCGCGGCTTCGCGCAGGGCCTGTTCAGCGGGAGAGAGTTGCTTGCTCATGGAGAAAATCGTTGAAAAAGACGAATCGGAAAAGCTGGGTGGGCCTGTCCCCGGTGGGCAAGCCGTGCCTGAAATGGCGCAAGGCCGGGACGCCTTGAAGACAGTCCCGGCCTGGCCGGTCAGCCGCCCGCTTGTGGCTGGCGGCTGACGATGGCGGTGATTCTCGCACGCGATGTAAGCGTCATGTAACCATCTTGGGCCTAGCAAATATGGGTTAACCCACGGTCGCGCGTACAGGCGTGAGCGGTGCCAGCGAGTCGCGCAGGCGGTCGTGCGGCCGAGGCGTGGCGGGGTCGAGCGCGTCTTCGACGTGGCCGATGTGCTGCAGCATGCGTTCACGCGCCAGCGCGGTGTCGCCGGCCTGCAGGGCCTCGACGATGGCGGTGTGCTCGGCGCAGGACTGGCTGGCTTCGTGGCGCGACTGGTAAAGCGACGCCGCCAGCGTGGTGCGCGCGGTGAGGTCGCGCAGGATGGCGCTCAGGCTCTGGTGGCCCAGCGCCTCGGCCAGGCAGACGTGGAAATCGGCCAGCAGGAAGGCGCGCGTGGCGGCGTCGGCGTTGTCGATGGCCTTGCGTTCCTCGGCGATGTGGGCGCGCAGGCGCCGCACCACGGCCTGCAGCGGGCGTCCCGCGCTGGCCTCGGCCAGGATGCCGGACTCGACGATGCGCCGCGCCGAGAAGGCGTCGCGCGCGTCCTCGACCGACGGTTCGACCACATACCAGCCCCGGCGCGGGCGCACCTCGACAAAGCCGCGTGCCTGCAGTTGCATGAGCGCCTCGCGCACCAGCGTGCGGCTGACGCCGAACAGGTCGGCGAGCGCCTGCTCGCCCAGCCGCTCGCCGGGCGCGAGCTTCTGCGCCAGGATGGACTCGACCACCTGCTGGGCGATCTGCGTCTGGTTGTGGCTCATGGGCGGGACGGCCGTGGCAGCGGCGTGGCACGGCCAGCGGTCTGGCGGAAGGCAATGCAGGGCAAAGGAATCATCGGTAGAGAGGGCGTTCGAGGGGAGGCTCGGGCATTACACCGCAATCGGCCGATGCAGTGGCCGTGGTCGTTTCGTTCGGGCCGGGCGGCAGCGCCTGGCCGTCGAGCACGGCGTGGGCACGTTCGCGGTCGATGTCGCCTTCCCACGCGGCAATCGCCACCGTGGCCACGCAGTTGCCGATCAGGTTGCCCAGGGCGCGGGCGATGCCCATGAACCAGTCCACCGACAGCACCAGCACCAGCCCAATGGCGGGAATCGCCGGAACCGCGTGCAGCGTGGCGGCCAGCACCACGATGGCCGAGCCCGGCACGCCGTGCGCGCCCTTGGAGGTGACCAGCGAGATCGCGAGGATGGTCAGCAGGACCATCGTGATGGGTGTGTTGGTGGCCTGCGCGATGAACACGGCCGCCAGCGTGATGTAGATCGAGAACGCGTCCAGGTTGAACGAGTAGCCCGTGGGAATCACCAGGCCCACGGTCGAGTCACGGATGCCCATGTTCTTGAGCTTGGCCATGACCTGCGGCAGCACGCTGTCGGACGAGGTGGTGGCGAACACCACGGCCAGTTCCTCGCGCAGGTAGCGCAGCAGCTTGAACAGGCTGAAGCCCGACAAGCGCATGATCAGCCCGAGCACCACCGCCACAAACAGGAACACGGCCACGTAGAACAGCAAGACCAGCATGCCGAGTTGTTTGAGCGAGCCCACGCCATACTGGCCCACGGTAAAAGCAATGGCGCCCAGCACGCCCAGCGGCGCCAGGCGGATGAGCAGGCCCATGATCTTGAACAGCACCAGTGACAGCTCTTCGATCAGCCCCGCCACACGCGCGCCGCGCTCACCCAGCAGCGCCAGCGCCACGCCCATCACGATGGAGAACAGCAGCACCTGCAGCACGTCGCCGTTGGCGAAGGCGCTGACGGCGGTGGTCGGGATCAGCTTGAGCAGGAAGTCGCTGAAGCCGCCGCTGGCAAGCTTGTCGGCATTGGCCGTGTAGGCGCTCATGGCCGAGGCGTCGAGCGCCTTGGGGTCCACGTTCATGCCCACGCCGGGCTGGAACACAAAGGCCAGCACCAGCCCCAGCAGCAGGGCGATGGTGGTGACGACCTCGAAGTAGATCAGCGACTTGATGCCCACGCGGCCCACGCGCTTGAGATCGCCCGTGCCCGCGATGCCGTGCACCACCACGCAGAACACGATGAGCGGGATCAGCATCTTGATGAGCTTGATGAAACCATCGCCCAGCGGCTTGAGCGCGACCGCCGTGCCAGGCCAGAGCAGCCCGACGATCACGCCCGCGATCAGCGCGAGGACGACCTGCCCGAACAGGGACTTGAAGAAACGCAGCATGGCGACGGCTCCAGGGTTGGATTACAAATCTTGTATGCAAGAAATGTAGGCAAGTGAAGACGATACGGCCAAGGGGGAAACCCCGGGGTGAGGGCGCGCTCGTCGCCTGCGAAATCTTCGTAGGAAAGCCGGAGAGTCGTGTGAAGGGCAGCAGCGCGGCCTGAATCGGTGGCGCAGTTTTTTGGGCAGTGCGCAAGTCTTTCAGCGATGGTCTTGCTGCGGATTGATGAGGCTCTTTCATCAGACCATGCAATCAAACGGCACTTATCGGCGTGGAGCTTTTCGACTAGATTGGTGCCGAGCATCCTGTATCGCGGTTGGCTGCTTCGAATTTCCGTTGGCTGAGCAGTCACTGCAATTCCATCCGCCCTCCCCACGGCGGTGCCCACGAGAAAGAAAACCATGCAAGCACATTCAATGGGTCCCTCCCTCTCGCGACGAGAGGTGTTGATCGTCGGCGCGACCACGGCCGCCGCCACGTCCCCATCCCGGGCCGCGCCGTCCGAGGCGTCGAGCCCTGCCAGCCCCGCGAAAGCCACGAGCATGGCGGTCTCGCTCACCGTCAATGGCCAGGCGCAGTCGCTGGAGCTGGACACCCGGACCACGCTGCTCGATGCACTGCGTGAACACCTGCACCTGACTGGGACCAAGAAGGGCTGCGACCACGGGCAGTGCGGCGCCTGCACGGTGCTGGTGGACGGCGTGCGCATCAACGCCTGCCTGACCCTGGCGGTGATGCATCAAGGCGCCGCGGTCACCACCATCGAAGGACTGGGCACTCCCAAGAACATGCACCCGATGCAGGCCGCCTTCGTCAAGCATGACGGCTACCAGTGCGGCTACTGCACGCCGGGCCAGATCTGCTCGGCAGTCGGTGTGCTCGACGAGATCCGCCGGGGCGTTCCGAGCCATGTCACCTCGAATCTGACCGAGCGTCCACTGCTCTCGGCCGACGAACTTCGCGAACGCATGAGCGGCAATCTGTGCCGCTGCGGCGCCTATTCCAACATCGCCGAGGCGATGGCCGAGGTCGCGGGAGTCCGGTCATGAAGCCATTCACTTACGAACGTGCCCGCTCCGTGTCCGAGGCCGCCGCGGCCGTGGCGCGCAATCCTTCCGCCAAGTTCATTGCCGGCGGAACCAATCTGCTGGACCTGATGAAACTGCAGATCGAAGCGCCGACGCACCTGGTGGACGTCAACGGCCTGCAGCTCGACAAGATCGAGTCCTTGCCCGACGGTGGCCTGCGCATCGGCGCGCTGGTGCGCAACACGGCGCTGGCGTCCGACGAGCGTGTGCGCCGCGACTATGGGGTGCTCTCGCACGCCATCGTCGCGGGCGCCTCGGGCCAGCTGCGCAACAAGGCGACCACGGCCGGGAACCTGCTGCAGCGCACACGTTGTCCGTATTTCTATGACACCGACCAGCCGTGCAACAAGCGGCAGCCGGGCAGCGGCTGCAGCGCCATCGGCGGCGCGAGCCGGTCCCTCGCGGTGATCGGTGGCAGCCAGGCCTGCATCGCGACCAACCCGGGCGACATGGCGGCGGCCCTGCGTGTGCTCGACGCGAACATCGAGACCGTGCGGCCCGACGGACGCACGCGCGTGATCCCCATTGCCGATTTCCACCGCCTGCCGGGCAACACCCCGCACATCGAAACAAGCCTGGAGCGGGACGAACTGATCACCGGGGTCACGCTGCCGCGGCCGCTCGGCGGAACGCACATCTACCGCAAGGTGCGCGACCGCGCCTCGTACGCTTTTGCGCTCGTGTCGGTGGCGGCGGTCGTGCAAGCCGATGGATCGGGGCGTGTCGCGCTCGGTGGCGTGGCGCCCAAGCCCTGGCGCGTGGCGGCCGCCGAGGCGGCACTGCCGCAGGGCGCGAAGGCGTCGGCCGAGCAACTGCTCGCAGGCGCGAGCCCGACCCACGACAACGCCTTCAAGCTGCCATTGGCCGAGCGCACGCTTTTTGCCGTGCTGGCCCAGGCCAGGGGCTGAGCATGAAATTCGACACCCCCGCCACCACCAATCCGATCGACCAGCTGAAGGTCGTCGGCAAGCCGCTCAGCCGCATCGACGGACCGCTCAAGACCACGGGTCTGGCACCCTATGCCTACGAGCGCCATGACGTCGCGCCCAATCCGGCCTATGGCTATGTCGTGGGCGCCGGCATCGCCAAGGGCCGGATCGCCTCGATGGACTTGCGTGCTGCCCGCGCCGCACCCGGCGTGCTGGCCATCGTCACCGCGCGCAATGCCGGCAAGCTGGGCAAGGGCGACATGAACACCGCCAAGCTGCTGGGCGGGCCCGAGATCGACCACTACCACCAGGCCGTGGCCCTGGTGGTCGCCAACACCTTCGAGCAGGCCCGGGCCGCGGCCCAACTGGTCCGCATCGAGTACACCGCGTCGAAGGGGCGATTCGACCTGGCCGCGGCAAAGGGCGGCGCCGAATTCCCGCAGGAAAACCCGTGGTCCGGCCCGCCGCAATCCATCGTCGGCGACTTCGGTGGCGCCTTTGCTTCGGCGGCGGTGCAGCTCGACGCCACCTACACGACGCCCGACCAATCGCACGCGATGATGGAGCCGCACGCCTCCATGGCGGCCTGGCATGGCGACCAGCTCACGGTGTGGACATCGAACCAGATGATCGCCTGGGGCGTGAGCGACGTGGCCAAAACGCTGGGCATTCCGAAGGCCAACGTGCGGCTCGTCTCGCCCTTCATCGGCGGCGGGTTTGGCGGCAAGCTGTTCGTGCGCGCCGAAGCCGTTCTTGCCGCGCTGGGCGCGCGCGCCACCAGGCGGGCGGTCAAGGTCGCGCTGCAGCGGCCGCTGATGATGAACAACACCACCCATCGCCCGGCGACCATCCAACGCATCCGCATCGGCGCCAGCCGTGACGGGCTGATCTCCGCACTGGCCCATGAGGGCTGGTCCGGCGATCTGCCGGGCGGGCAGGCCGAGCTGGCGGTCAACCAGACCCGGCTGCTCTACGCGTCGCCCAACCGCCTGACCGCGACCCGGCTGGCCGTGCTCGACCTGCCCGAAGGCAATGCGATGCGCGCGCCCGGGGAGGCGCCCGGACTGATGGCCCTGGAAATCGCCATGGACGAGATGGCCGAGAAGCTCGGGATCGATCCCGTCCAGTTCCGCGTCCTCAACGATACGCAGAGCGATCCTGAAAAGGCCGGCCGGCCATACTCGCAGCGCCGCCTGATCGAATGCCTTCAGACCGGCGCCGAGAAGTTCGGCTGGAGCCGGCGCAACGCGCAGCCCGCCCAGGTTCGTGACGGCCGCTGGCTGGTCGGCATGGGGGTTGCCGCCGCCTTTCGCAACAACATGGTGATGAAGTCCGGCGCGCGCGTGCGGCTCGACAGCCGTGGTGGGGTGACGGTGGAGACGGACATGACCGACATCGGTACGGGCTCCTACACCATCATTGCGCAGACGGCTGCCGAGGTGATGGGCCTGCCGATCGACAAGGTGTTCGTGCGGCTCGGCGATTCCGCGTACCACGCGTCGTCGGGTTCGGGCGGGCAGTGGGGCGCCAACAGCGCGACGTCCGGCGTCTACGCGGCCTGCATGAAGCTGCGCGAGGCCGCGGCGAAGGCGGTGGGCTTCACCTCGGGTGACGTCGTTTTTTCGGACGGCATGATCCGCTCGGGCGACCAGTCGGTGACGCTGGCATCGGCCGCCGGCGCCAATGACCTCGTCGCCGAGGACTTCATCGAGTTCGGCGACCTCGACAAGAAGTACCAGCAGTCGACCTTCGGCGCGCACTTTGTCGAGGTGGGCGTCGATGCGGCAACGGGCGAGATCCGTGTGCGTCGCATGCTGGCCGTCTGCGCCGCGGGCCGTATCCTGAATCCGACGAGCGCGCGCAGCCAGGTGATCGGTGCGATGACGATGGGGGTGGGCGCCGCGCTGATGGAAGAGCTGGCGCTGGACAAGCGCCGCGGCTTCTTCGTCAACCATGACCTGGCCGGCTACGAGGTGCCGGTGCACGCCGACATTCCTCACCAGGAGGTGATCTTCCTGGACGAAACGGACCCGATCTCCTCGCCCATGAAAGCCAAGGGCGTCGGCGAGCTCGGCATGTGCGGCGTCGGCGCGGCCGTGGCCAACGCCATCTACAACGCGACCGGTGCGCGTGTGCGCGACTACCCGATCACCTTGGACAAGTTGCTGGACAAGCTGCCGGCGCTGGTGTGAGCCCGAACCGCCCTTCGGGGCGATTCAGGCGTCACAGGCCGGTTTTGGCGGGGGCGTGGGGCTCAGTAGCCCAGCGTCTTGCCGTCGGGATTGCGCGGGTCGGAGTAGCCGTAGAGCATGCCGTCGCGCAGCTGGATGGTCTGGGTGCGGCCCATGGACGCCTTGACGACGACGTTGTGGCCGCGTGACTTGAGCAGGGCGACGGCGTCGGGGCTCAGGCCTTTTTCGATGCGCAACTCGTCCGGTGTCCACTGGTGGTGCACGCGCGGCGTGCTGGCGGCTTCGGCCGGGTTCATGCCGAAGTCGATGGTGTTGACCACCGTCTGCAGCACCGTGGTGATGATGCGCGCGCCGCCGGGGCTGCCGGTGACCAGCACGGGCTTGTTGTTCTGCAGCACCAGCGTGGGCGTCATCGACGACAGCGGGCGCTTTTTGGCCGCCACCGCGTTGGCGTCGCCGCCGACCAGGCCGTAGGCGTTGGCCACGCCGGGCTTGGCCGAGAAGTCGTCCATCTCGTTGTTGAGCAGGATGCCGGTGCCCTTGGCCACGATGCCGCTGCCGAAGTTGGTGTTGAGCGTGTAGGTCACCGCCACGGCGTTGCCGGCCTTGTCGACCACCGAGTAGTGCGTGGTCTGGTCGCTTTCATAAGGCTGGGGCTGGCCGGGCTTGATGTTCTTGCTGGCGCGTGCCTGGTTGGGGTCGATGGTCTTGAGCAGCGACGCGGCGTAGGCCTTGGACGTCAGGCCCTTGAGCGGGATCTTCACGAAGTCCGGGTCGCCCAGGTATTCGGAGCGGTCGGCGTAGGCCAGCTTCATGCTCTCGGCCATGTAGTGGAGGGTCTGCGCGCTGTTGGCGCCCCACTGCGACAGCGGCAGCGGTTCGAGCATGTTCAGGATCTGCACCAGGTGCGCGCCGCCGGAGGAGGGCGGCGGCATGGTGACGATCTGGTAGCCGCGGTAGGTGCCGGTCACGGGCGTGCGCTCGACGACGCGGTAGTCGCGCAGGTCGGCCAGCGTGACGGCGCCGGCGTGCGGGGCGGTCTCGGCCGCGATCTTCTGCGCGATCGAGCCCTGGTAGAAGGCCTTGGCGCCTTGCTGGCCGATCAGGCGGATGGACTGGGCCAGGTCTTTCTGCACCAGCCGCTGGCCCACCTTGAGCGGCTCGCCGTTGCGCCAGAAGATGGCGCGCGTGGCGGGCCACTTGCCCATGTTGTCCTTTTCCTGCTGCAGGGTCTTGGCCAGCGTCTCGCTCACCGGAAAACCCTTGTCGGCCAGCGCGGCGGCCGGGGCGGTCACGCGGGCCAGCGGCATCGTGCCCCATTGCTTGAGCGCGTGTTCCATGCCGGCCACGGTGCCCGGCACACCCACGGCGTAGTGCGTGTAGAGCGACTTGCCGTCGACCACGTTGCCCTTGGCGTCCAGGTACATGTCGCGCGAGGCGCCCTGCGGCGCGACTTCACGGAAGTCCAGCGCCACGTTCTTGCCGGTCTTGGCGTCGTGCACCACCATAAAACCGCCGCCGCCCAGGTTGCCCGCGTTGGGCAGCGCCACGGCCAGCGCAAAGCCCATGCCCACGGCCGCGTCGACCGCATTGCCGCCTTGCCTGAGGATGTCCAGCCCGATCTGCGAGGCCAACGCCTGCTCACTGGCCACCATGCCGTTCCTGGCCACGACCGGGTGGAACACGTCCATGTCGAAGTCGTAGGCGGCGCCGGCGGCCTGCGATGGCGCGACCGGGGCGGTGCTGGGCGCGGCGGCTTGCGACTGGGGGCCGCTGCCGCAGGCCGCGAGGCCGGCAAGCGCCAGTGCAAGACTGCTGGCCAGCAGGGTATGGCGGAGGGTCATGGTTGTCTTCCTTAGAGTTGGCGGGAATCGTTCTGTCGCAGGTCGGGCGCAGGTCTCAGGTCCGCGTCAGCCGAGCAGGTCGTGCAGCGCGCGCGCAATAACTTTGGTGGCGCGGCGCAGGTCGTCAAGCTCAAGCCGTTCGTCGGCGCGCTTGGCATGCGACTCCAGCACTGTACGGGGGCCCGCGCCATAGATCACGCCGGGAATGCCCTGTTCGGCATAGAGCCGGACGTCGGTATAGAGCGGCGTGCCCATGGCGGGAATCGCCTGGCCGAACAGCGCCTGGCCATGGCGCTGCAGGGCGGCCACCAGCGGCGCGTTGCCGGGCAGCGGCTTCATGGCGTTGGCCAGCAGCAGGCGGCGCGTGTCGATGGTGATGCCGGGCAGCGTGGCCGCGGTCTCGCGCAGCACGGCCAGGATCTCGGCCTCGACCTCGGCCGGGTTCTCTTCGGGGATCATGCGGCGGTCGAGTTTGAAGACCACCTTGCCGGGGACCACGTTGGTGTTGGTGCCGCCCTCGATGCGGCCGACGTTCAGGTAGGGGTGGTCGATGCCCGCCACCGACGACTTCACCGTGCGGTAACGCGTGTTGAGCGCGTACAGTGCATTGAGCAGGGCGACTGCGCCCTGCAGCGCGTCGACGCCGGTGTGCGGTACGGCGGCGTGCGCCATCTTGCCGTGCACGGTCACTTCCATCTGCAGGCAGCCGTTGTGGGCGGTGACGACTTCGTACGAGAAACCGGCGGCGATCAGCAGGTCGGGGCGCGTGTGGCCGTGCTTGAGCAGCCAGCCCGGGCCCAGTTCGCCGCCGAATTCCTCGTCGTAGGTGAAGTGCAGTTCAAGCTGCCCGCGCGTGGGCCGGGCCACGGCTTCGAGTGCGCGCAGGGCGAAGGTGAAGGTGGTGAAGTCGCCCTTGCTCACGGCGGTCGCGCGGCCGTAGATGCGGCCGTCCTCGATCTGTGCGCCGTAGGGGTCGTGCGTCCAGCCCTCGCCGGGCGGCACCACGTCGCCGTGCGCGTTGAGCGCAACGATGGGGTGGGCGTCGGCACCGGCGCCATAACGGCGGCGCACGATCAGGTTGGTGATGGATTCCATGCCGTAGGCCTGCACCTCGGCGGCGGGCACGGGCAGGCGCTCGGCCTGCAGGCCCATGTCGGCCAGCAGTTCTGCCGTGCGCTCGGCGTGCGGCGCGTTGTTGCCCGGCGGTGTGTCGGTGGGCACACGCACGAGCTGCTGCAGAAAGGCGACCTGCTCGTCAAAGTGTTGGTCGATCCAGGCGTCGAGCGCGGCGTAGCGGTCGGTGTCCGGAGGGGTGTGAGTGTTGTTGGCAACCATGGGTGACTGAGTAAGGATGAAGAAGGGACCGCTCAAACGGCGGCTTGGAGGTCGTTGGCCAGGTCGTCCAGCAGCAGGCCGAAGGCCTCGATGGCGAGCTGCATGTCCTGGGCCGTGGTGCTTTCGAGCGGGTTGTGGCTGATGCCCGAGTTCTCGCCGCGCACGAAGAGCATGGCCTGCGGCATGACCTCGTGCAGCTTCATGGCGTCGTGCCCGGCGCCGCTGGGCATGCGGTGCAGCGGCACGCCCAGCGCCTGCACGGCGTGTTCCCAGCGGACCTGCCATTCGGGCGCGCTCGGGGCGGCGCTGGCGCGCATGGTTTCGTCCAGCGTGTAGCTCACGCCGCGGCGCGCGCACAGCGCGGCAAGTTCGGCCAGCACGTCGGCGCACAGGGCGTCGCGCTGGGCGTCGGTGGGCGCGCGCAGGTCCAGGCTGAAGTGGCATTGGCCCGGCACCACGTTGATCGAACCGTTGGGCACCTGCAGCATGCCCACGGTGCCGACCGAATCACCGTCGCGCGCCGCACGCTGTTCGACGTAGCTGATCAGCTCGGCCACGGCCGTGGCGGCGTCGCGCCGGCGGTCCATGGGTGTGGTGCCGGCGTGGCTGGCCATGCCGTCGATGCGGCCGACAAAACGCACGCTGCCGTTGATCGAGGTCACAATGCCCAGCGGGATGTTGAGTTCGTTGAGCACGGGCCCCTGCTCGATGTGCACCTCGACAAAGCCCAGGTAGCCGGCCGGATCGCGCCGCAACGCGGCAATGGCGCCCAGGTCCAGGCCGGCGGTGGTCATGGCCTCGCGCAGCGTCACGCCATCGGCGTCGCGCTGGTCCAGCCAGTCGGCCTGGAAGCTGCCCGTCAGTGCGCTGGAGCCGAGGAAGGTGGCCTTGTAGCGCTGGCCTTCTTCTTCCGAGAACGCGACCACTTCCAGGTGAAAGGGCAAGCGCCGGCCTTGCCTTGCCAGTTCGGCCACCCACACCAGCGGCACGTAGATGCCCAGCCGGCCGTCGTACTTGCCGCCGTTGCGCACGGTGTCGTAGTGCGAGCCGGTCATCAGCGTGCGTGCCCGCGGGTCGTCGCTGCGATAGAGGCTGACCACGTTGCCGACGGCATCGATACGCACGTCGTCAAAGCCCGCTGTGCGCATCTGGCTGGCGATGTCGGCGGCGCAGGCGCGGTGCGCGTCGGTCAGGTAGGTGACGGTGAGCTGGCCCAGCGCCTCGTAGCCCGGGTCGGTGTGGCGCGCCAGGGTCTCCATGGCGTCCCAGGCGCGCTCGCCCAGCGCGGCGGACAGGCCGAGCTTGTCGTGCAGGCGGATTTCGGCGATGCGGTGGATGTTGCGCAGCGCCTCGGCGCGCTCGAAGTCCGGCGGGTTCTTCAGGCGCCGCGCGAAGGCTTCGATGATGGCCTGCCGGCCCAGGCCCGTGCCGCGCGGCCCGCGCACGGCCAGGATGAAGGGAAAACCGAAGCGCGCGTTGTAGTCGGCATTGAGCTGCTGAATGCGCGCGAATTCTTCCGGCGTACAGGCCGTCAGGCCCGCTGTGTTCTGTTCGTTGGTGGACTCGGCGGTGAGTGTCTGGGCCACCATGGCCCGGCCGGCCAGCTCCGGGTGGGCGCGGATGAGCGCGAGCTGCTGCTCGGCGCTGGCGCGATCGACCACCTGCGCCAGCGCGTGCTGCAGCTGCGCGGCCGAGCGAAAGGGCCGCGCGGCCAGCGCCGCCTCGGCGATCCAGGGCGAGTGTTCGTAAAGGCCGTCGAGCAGCCGGGCGGCTAGTTCGTGCGGCGCGCTGTTGAGCTGTTGCAGTGTGAGTGTGGCCATGGCGGTTGGGCGGTAGAAGGTCAGGCGGCGGGCTGGTAGGGGTGGATCTGTTTCCAGTGGCGGGCGATGTCGATGCGGCGGCACACCCAGACGTGGTCGTGGCGCGCGATGTGGTCCAGAAAACGCTGCAGCGCCAGCAGCCGTCCCGGGCGGCCGAGCAGGCGGCAGTGCATGCCGATGCTCAGCATGCGCGGGGTCTCGGCACCTTCGGCATAGAGCACGTCGAAACTGTCGCGCAGGTAGGTGTAGAAGTCATCACCCTGCGAGAAACCCTGGGGCAGCGCAAAACGCATGTCGTTGGTGTCGAGCGTGTAGGGCACGACCAGGTGCGGCACCACCTGGCCGTCGCTGCGCGCCACTTCCATCCAGAACGGCAAGTCGTCGCCGTAGTAGTCGCTGTCGTATTCCAACCGGCCGTCGTCGACCACGATGCGGCGCGTGTTGGGGCTGTCGCGGCCGGTGTACCAGCCCAGCGGACGCGTGCCGGTGAGTTGCTCGATGGCGTCCATGCCGAGCCGGAAGTGTTCGCGCTCGGTCGCCTCGTCGATGTTCTGGTAGTGGATCCAGCGCCAGCCGTGGCAGGCGATCTCGTGGCCGAGTTCGACAAAGGCCTGCGTGAGCTCGGGGTGGCGCTCCAGTGCCATGCCCACGCCGAAGACGGTCAGCGGCAGGCCGCGTTTTTCGAACTCGCGCAGGATACGCCACACGCCCACGCGCGAGCCGTATTCGTAGATGCCTTCCATGCTCAGGTGGCGGGCCGGGTAGGCGGGCGGGTTGAACATCTCGGACAGGAATTGCTCGGAGCCCGCGTCGCCGTGCAGCACGGCGTTTTCGCCGCCTTCCTCGTAGTTGAGCACGAACTGCACGGCAATGCGCGCGCCGCCCGGCCACTGGGCCTGCGGCGGATTGCGGCCGTAGCCCACGAGGTCGCGCGGATAGTCGGCTTGGGATCGGTAGATGGGGCTCATGGCAGGGGCGGTCGAAAGAATCGGGAAGTCACGGGGACGAGCAAGCATCGGGCCAAACGAGTGTCACGGCCCGAGCGCGAGGTTGGCCTCGACGTGGACGAGGTGGTCGACCATGAGCTGCGCGGCGCGGTCGGCATCGCGCGCGGCCAGCGCCTCGACGATCTCGGCGTGCTCCTCGTGCGAATGGGCGGCCGCGTGGCTGCTCTGGTACATCATGGTGATCAGGGCGCAGCGCGAGATCAGGGCGCTGAGCATCTCGGCCAGCACGTCGTTGCCCATCAGCTCGGCCATGCGCACGTGGAAGTCGCCCAGCAGCTCGGTGCGGTCGCGCACGTTCTGGCGGTCCAGGGCGGCCTGCTCGCGCGCCACGTGCTGGCGCAGCGCACGGATGCGGGCGGGGGTGACCTGGCGCACAAACGCATGCGCCATGCCGGCTTCAAGCATGCGGCGCACGGCGAAGACCTCGCGCGCCTCGGTCACCGAAGGCGCGGCCACAAACGCACCACGCGCGGGTTCGAGCTTGACCAGGCGTTGCTGCGACAGCTGGAACAGCGCCTGCCGCACCAGCGTGCGCGACACGCCGAACTGGTCGGCCAGCTTCTGCTCGGCCAGCTTGGCCCCGGGCGCCAGTTGGTGATCGACGATGGCCTGGCTGAGCGCGCCGACGATGGCATCGGTGGCCGAGCCCTGGGGCAGGTCGGTCAGGGGGATGATGGGGGTCTGCATGACGGCGGCGTCGAAAATGGTCAGCAAAGTGTATACACTTTTGGGCTGAGCAGGTCTTGCCTGGCCTGTCTTTTGCGTTCCGTTGCCTCCGGGTTTTCACGAGGGCCTGCGGGCCCCACCACAGCACAGGATGAATCGATGGGACTGAGCACACATGTACTGGACACCATGCACGGCAAGCCGGCCGCCGGCATGGCGGTTGCGCTCTACCGGCGCGACGGCGAGGTGCCGACGCTGATCAAGAAACTGACGCTCAACGCCGATGGCCGCACCGACGCACCGCTGTTCGCCGACGGCGAACTGACTGCGGGCCGCTACCGGCTGGTGTTCGGCGTGGCCGCGTATTTCCGCAGCCGGCCGGTCGAACTGCCCGAGCCGCCTTTCCTGGACGAGGTGACGCTGGACTTCGGCGTGGCCGACGTGCGCGAGCACTACCACGTGCCGCTGCTGGTCAGCCCCTGGACTTATTCGACTTACCGCGGTTCCTAAGAACGTGTTCAAAGAACACGTTCTTAGAACACGTTCTGATCCATGAGCATCCTGCAGGCCATCGACGCATGCCGCGCGCTGCTGGCGCGCGGCGAGCCGCTGTGCCTGGTGCGCGTGCAGGCCAGCCAGGGTTCGGTGCCGCGCACACGCGGCGCCTGGATGGCCGTGGGCGCGCAGGCACAGGCCGGCACCATCCGGCGGCGGCCGGCTGGAGTTCGAGGCCATCGCCCACGCGCGCGCCTGGTTGGCGCTGCCACAGGCCGATGGCCGCATCGGCCTGCGCGACTACCCGCTCGGGCCCGCGCTGGGCCAGTGCTGCGGGGGCCGTGTGCAACTGGCTTTCGAGGCGCTGACGGCGGACCTGCTGGCCGCACTGGCACAAGCCGCGCTGGCGGCGCTGGCACCGGTCGCGCTGTTCGGCGGCGGCCATGTCGGCCATGCGCTGGCGCGGCTGCTGGTCACCTTGCCGCTGCGTGTGGACTGGATCGACAGCCGCGACGCCGTGTTCGAGCCGTGGAGCGAATCGCCGCCCCCGGCCAATCTGCGCACCGAGCCGTCGGACCCGGTCCAGGCCGCCGTGGCCGGTCTGGCGGCGGGCTCGCGAGTGCTCATCATGAGCTACAGCCACGCCGAGGACTTCGACATCACCGTGGCCTGCCTGGAGCGCCTGCGCACGCGGGGCGACCTGCCGTTCATCGGCCTGATCGGCAGCCGCACCAAATGGGCCACCTTCTCGCGCCGCTTGCGCCAGCGCGGGTTTTCGGATGGCGAGATCGCGGCCGTGACCTGCCCGATCGGCATCGCGGGCATCACCGGCAAAGAGCCCGAGGTGATCGCCGTGGCCGTGGCGGCGCAATTGCTGCGCAACCTGGCCGACCGACCGGGCCGGTGACGCAAGCCCCTGTGCGCCGGCCTGCCTTTGCAGCGTGGGCGACAATGCGGGCACGAGGGCGCGGCCCATGCCTGCGCCGCCTCGTTTCTTTGTCCTGACGCCCGCCCGCATCGCGGCGCTGCCTTTTCCGTTCGACGATGACCACCGATCCCAAGCAAGCTTCTCCCACCCGCCAGGCCACGCCCGGACGCGGCACCCGCATCGCCCTGTTCGTGGTGATTCTGGTGCTGCCCGTTGCGGCCCTGCTGTGGATGGGGCTGGGCCGCTCGCCCAAGTCCGCCGATGCGCTGTCCGACGGCGAAGTCACGCGGCGCAGCTCACCCAGCCAGGCGGTCGAGTACGCCTTGCCGCAGGCCGTGCACGCCATCACCGCGCTCACGCTGCCCGATGGCGCGGTGGTCTCGGCCCAGCCCAACCTGCCGCGCGACCGCGATCAGACCGATGTCTACATCTTCGCCATGGTGACGGGCCTGGTGGGCCGCGACGCCCAGCAGCAGTTTTTCTCGGTGGAAGATTTTTCCCGGCGTGTGGCGCGCACGGCGGCCAACCTGCCGCGCCGCTACCTGCCATCGGCCTTCTGGCCGGTGCGCCCGACCGAGGGGCGTTTTCTGACCGACACGCAAGATGGCAAGACGGTCATTGCCGCAGCCAATGCCGAACGCTACGCGCCGCTGGTGCAGGTGCTGGCGGGGCTGGACGCCACCAAGGTGGTCGCCGCCTACGTCAAGGCCTATCCGCTGTTCCAGAAGGCCTACGCCAGCCTGGGCCACAACTACGCGAGCTACTACCTCAACGACGCAGTGATCGCCGCCATCGACGACCTGCTGCGCACGCCCGACGTGCAAGGCCCGATCGCCGTGGTGCTACCGGCTGCGGACGACCCCAAAGCCAACGCCTCGCGCCCGTGGGTGACCTACCGTTACGCCGATCCCGCGCTCGAAAGCCTGTCGGTGGCGCAAAAGACGCTGCTGCGCATGGGGCCGGCGCATGCCGCCGCGCTCAAGGCCAAGCTGCGTGAGGTGCGCGCGCTGCTGGTGGCGGGTCGGCCGACGACGGACTGAGAACGTGTTCTGAGGTCAGGGCAGGTCGACGTCGACGGGTGGGTCGCTGGACGGCCGTGGGCCGACGGTGCCCAGGCGTGAGAGCAGCGACTGCTGCGGCTCGTGCAGCAGCGCGGCGTACAGCGTGGTGTTGGCCAGCACTTTCTTGACGTAGTCGCGCGTCTCGGCGAACGGAATGGTCTCGGCCCAGATCGCGGCTTCCAGCGTGGGGCCGGTGCCGCCCGGTGCGCGCCAGTTGCGCGGGCGGCCGGGGCCGGCGTTGTAGGCGGCGCTGGCCATGGCCATGGAGCCGTCGAAATCGTCCAGCGCCAGCTTGAGGTAGGCCGTGCCCAGAGCGACGTTGACCTCGCGCTCGTTGATGCGCGCCGGGTTGAAGTCCGCCATGCCGATCTTGCGCGCCGTCCAGCGCGCGGTGGCGGGCATGACCTGCATCAGCCCCGAAGCGCCCGCGCCCGAGCGCGCGTGGGTGACGAAGCGGCTTTCCTGCCGGATCAGTCCGTAGACGTAGGCCGGGTCCAGGCCGATGGCCTGGCTGCGCGGCGCCACGATGTCCTTGAGCGGCAGCGGAAAACGCTGGCTCACGTCCACCGCTTCCTTGGTGCGCTCGCTGGTGTTGATGCAGCGGTCCCAGATCTCGCGCTCGCAGGCCAGTTGGGCGGCCGCCAGCAATTGCCGGTCGGGCAGGCCGCCCGGTTGCGCCAGCGCGATGGTGTAGTGCCACTCGCGCACGCCTTCGTTGCGCAGGCCCAGGTCGATGGCGCGCAGCGCGCGCTGCAGGCCAGGGTCTTGCAGCGCCCAGGCACGTTCGCGCGGTGTGACCGGATCGGGCGCGGGCGGCAGCGTGATGGGCCGGCCCAGCGCTTCGAGCGCCAGCATCTCGTAGAAGCCGCCGGTGCCGGCAATCGTTTCGAACTCGCGCAGGGCTTCCTCGCGCGGGCTGTCGCCGCGCGCCAGGGCCTGCAGGGCGCGTGCGTGCCAGTAGATCCAGGCGGTCTCGAAGCGGCCGTCGTGGCTCATGGCCTCGATGCTGGCCTTGACCTGCTTCCAGTCGCCCGCGCGCAGCGCCGCGCGTGTCTTCCAGGCCAGGTGATCGTCGTTGAGCGCGCGGTCGGCAACCTGGCTGAAGTAGGCGGGCGCGGCGTCCGACAGGCGCAGCGTGGCCTGCTTGCCGACCTGGCCCCAGGCCCAGGCCCGTTCCTCGGCCGTCAGCCGACGCGCCCAGCCGCCTTGCAGTTGCGCGGCGGCCGCGTCGGGGTCGCTGCCCGCGAGCTTGATGATGGCCAGCAACGCCAGTTCCTGGCTCGGGCCGTCGGCGGCCGTGTTCTGCGCCAGGTAACGCATGGGGCTGCTGTTGATGGCCGCGACCTGTTTGCCCAGGTCGACCGACAGCATCTCGACGGCCTTGCGCGCGACCTCGGGCCGGTTGGCCTCGATGGCCAGGCGCGCCTTCTGCCAGACCGTGGCGGGCGGCATCTCGCGCATGCTGACCAGCAACTGGGCGGCGGTGGTGCAGGCGTCCTCGTCGGTGCGTGCGGCCAGCCAGCGCTCGGTCACGGGCCCGGTCACGTTGGTGCCCTTGTCCAGCCGCTCGACCTGCAGCGCGTAGCACTGCACCTGCGGGTCGTCGTTCATGCGGAACTCGGGATGCAGGCGCTTGAAGTTGGGCCAGTCGCGCTGGCGGCCGAGCTGCAGCAGCCAGTCGTTGCGCAGCCGGTCCTCCTGGTAGGTGCCGGCGTAGCGCCGCAGGAACTGGTCGACCTCGGCGGGCTGGGCGTCGCGCAGGCGAGCGCGCAGTTCCCAGTAGGCTGCCCAGGGCTCCAGCAGGCTGCCGCGGGTTTGCGGCAGCAGCGCGGCCATGCGCGCGCGGTCGCCGCGGCGGTAGGCGTCGTTGACGGCCAGCACGGCGTCATCGGCGGCGCTCGACGGCGCGCCGGGCGTCGAAATTTGCGCCGACGCAGGCAAGGGAAGCACGGCGGCGCTGCACAAGAGTGTCAGAATGATCCGGGTCTTGCAAATCTTGGAGCGCATGCGAGGAATCATGGATAAGGCAGCCGCGAAAGCCGAACTCAGAAAAAGACTGATCAAGGAACGCCTGGACTTGCCCAACCGCCTGCTGTTGGCCGAACGGCTGCAGAGCGTGATGCGGTTCTGGCTGATCGATCGTCCCGACACCATTATTGGCGCCTATTGGCCGATCAAAGGCGAATTCGACCCGCTTCCCGCGCTCTACCGCTGGCAGGAGGATGCGGTTTTGGGCTCGACGTTGGCGCAAAGTTCCGCGGCCTCCGCGCCGCAAGCGCCGGTGCTGGCGACCCAGAGCCTGGCCGCGCGTTCGCCGCGCAAGATCGGGCTGCCGGTGGTCGACAAGGTGCACAAGACGCTGGTCTTTCACGCCTGGTACCCGGGCTGCCCGATGGAAGAAGACGCCTACGGCATCCCCAAGCCCAAGGACACCGAAGTGGTCGTGCCCACGCTGTTGTTCGTGCCCTGCGTGGGCTATGGGGTCGGCGGTTACCGGCTGGGCTACGGCGGCGGTTTCTACGACCGCACGCTGGCCACGCTGCAGCCGCGCCCGCTCACGGTGGGTCTGGGCTTTACCCACGGCTTCCTCGAAGACTTCGAGCCCGAGTCGCATGACGAGGCGCTGGACGCCATCCTCAACGACAACGGCGTGGTCTGGGCGGGGCCGGCGAGCGAGCGCTAGGCCGCCCCGCGCGGGCCTCGTCGGTCAGCCAGTTCTTGAAGGCCTGCACTTCCGGCCGCGCCGCGCTGCGCGGCCCCAGGATCAGCCAGTAGGCCAGCGGTGAATCCATGCGCCGGCCCGGCAGCACCTCGACCAGATCGCCGCGCGCCAGCGCATCGGCCACCAGCGGCAGACGCGCCAGCGCAATGCCCTGGCCCGCCACGGCCGCCTGCACGATCTGGTGCGCGTAATTGAAGTAGAGCCAGCGCTTGGCCTCGACGTGCGGGTGCGACTGCTGTTCGAACCAGCGGCGCCAGGTCAGCCATTCCAGGTGCAGGGTGCGGTGCGCATCACCGGCCTCGATCAGCGGGAAGTGGCGCAGGTCGTCGGGCTGGCGCACGGGCGGGCCGCTCTTGAGCAGCCAGGGGCTGGCCACGGGCGTGAGCTGCTCGCCGAACAGGCGGATCGCCTGCGGCGGCATGTGCTGCGGGCGGGCGTAGCGCAGCGCCAGGTCGACGTCGGCGGTGTCGAGGTCGATGGTGATGTCGGTGGCGTCGATGCGGATGTCGATGTCCGGGTGCGCATGCTGGAAGGCTTCCAGCCGGGGAATCACCCACATCGAGGCGAAGGAGGCCCAGGTCGTGATGGCCACGCTGCGCCGGCCCGCGTTCTGGCGGATCAGCCGCACCGCGGCATCGATGCGCTGCAGCGACGGGGTGATGGCCTGCAGCAGTTGCCCGCCCGCGCTGCTGAGTTCGACCGCGCGCGCGTGGCGGTAGAACAGCGGCACGCCCACTTCCTCTTCGAGCGACTGGATCTGGCGGCTGACGGCCGACTGGGTGAGCGACAGTTCCTCAGCCGCGGCGCGGAAGTTGAGGTGACGCGCCACCGCCTCGAAGGCGCGCAAATGGCCGGCCTGCAGCGGGCGGGTCAGGATGGGGGCTTTGGCGGGGCTGTTCATGGCGGCGGGTGAAGGTGGGATTGATGCGTTTTTACCATCAATCGCGGGGGCTGCTTTCATTGGACGCCAAGCGGCGCGGCGCCGAAGATTCACTCAAGCGCCACTGTTCGCTTCTTTTCTCGAAATCCACCGCGGTCGCGGTGGGTTCGAGAGCCGAATGGATTGATGCGCCACACGCTTCAAGACCTTTTTCGATCGGGTACCGCCATGACTGCCATCGCCACCACGTTTCAATCGCCCCAGACTTCTTCCGGCCTGCGTGCCGCCGCGTGCGATGCGGTCGCCGGTTTGCAGCGCAACGGCCTGGGGATGGCCCCCGACACGGCGCGCGGGGCCGTGCTGAGCTGGCAACTGCCGGCCGGCCAGGCCCAGACGTTGCGCCCCGACCGGGCCGGACGGTTGCAGGTGCGCCGGGGCCGGGCCTGGCTGACGGGGCGCACCGCGCCACTGCAACCCGAGGCCGATCTGGTGCTGGGTGCCGGACAGTCGGTGGCGCTGGCGGCTGGCTGCGCCGTCATCGTCGAAGGCTGGCAGGGCGCCGAGGCGCTTGAGTTGGCCTGGCAGACGGCCTGAGCCTCCCCGGAAAAAATAGCCCCTCGGTCCATCACTGCGTGATGGCCAGATCCGCACGCAAGATAAAAAACGGGCGGGGCACGCCTGCGCGCCCCGCCCGGATGACGGGCGCTTTCGCGGCACCCGTGTTTGGCAAAGGCCTCAGCCCTTGGCCAGCGCGTTCTTGACGGCGGCCGAAACCAGGCCCATCTCGGCCTTGCCGGCCAGGCGCGTCTTGGCGGCGCCCATCACCTTGCCCATGTCGCCCGGGCCGCTGGCGCCGAGTTCGGCGACGATGGCGTTGACCTCGGCCTGGATTTCCTCGGCCGACAGGCGCGCGGGCAGGTAGGCCTTGAGCACTTCGAGCTCGGCCTGTTCGATGGCTGCCAGATCGGCGCGGCTGGCCTGCTGGTAGGCGGCGATCGAGTCCTTGCGCTGCTTGATCAGCTTGTCGACCACGCCCACCACGGCGGCGTCGTCGAGTTCGATGCGCTCGTCGACTTCCTTTTGCTTGAGCGCGGCCAGCAGCATGCGGATGGTGCCCAGGCGCACGCTGTCCTTGGCGCGCATGGCGTCTTTCATGTCGGCGGTGATTTGTTCCTTGAGGCTCATGGGGCCGTCCTTCTCGATCTCGAATGAATGCGGAAAACGATCAGTATCGATCAAAACAAAAACCCGCACCAAGCGTCCCTGGTACGGGTTCCGTGAACGGGCTGCCGGGGTCCGCCAGGGGCGGGCCGGACAGCCGTCCGAGAGGTCAGTCGCCGATCAGTACAGCTTCTTGGGCAGCTGCATGCTGCGCACGCGCTTGTAGTGGCGCTTGACGGCGGCAGCCTTCTTGCGCTTGCGCTCGGCGGTGGGCTTTTCGTAGAACTCGCGGGCGCGCAGTTCGGTCAGCAGGCCCAGCTTTTCGATGGTGCGCTTGAAGCGGCGCAGGGCGACGTCAAACGGCTCGTTCTCTTTAACGCGGATAGTGGTCATTACGCAATGATTTCCAAATGGGTGCGCGAAGAAGATCGGGCTTCGCGCGGGGTACCCCCGGATCAGCCCGGGTTTGCTAGCAAAGCCCGAGATTATAGCGCGGCGCGGCGCTCGTCAAAGAAACCGTAGCAAGGTTTGTGTGGCGGGTTCAACGCACGGGCGTGTCGCCGTTGTCGGGCGGCTGCGGGGCGGGGGCGATGCCGGGGGGCGGCTGCTTGCCGGCCATCCAGGCGATGAGCGAGGAGCGCATGGCTTCCTCGACCGACATGTCGATCTGGTGGACCCAGGCGCGCGGCACGAAGAAGGTGTAGCCGCCGATCATGTAGCTCATGGGCAGGTAGATGGCCACGCGGTCTTCGCGCGTGACGCCCTCGGGCAGGGCCCAGAGGCTGTCGCGTGTGACCAGGCCGATGATCTCCAGGGGCTGGCCGGGCACGCGCACCACCACCACCTGCTGCTGCGGCGTGTTTTTGCCGTGCGGGGAGAAGTAGTCGGCAAAGCTCTTGAGCGAGCTGTAGATGCTCTTGACCACGGGCAGGTTGTTGAAGGGCAGCTCGATGAACTCCATGACCTTGGCCAGGTAGTCCTTGGAGACGGCGTAGCCGACCACGCAGACGGCCGCCACGCCCAGGATCAGGCCCATGCCGGGCACGTAGAGGCTGCCGAAGATGGGCTGGATGATCTGGCGGGCGAGGTTCTCGGACCAGGCCAGGAACAGGTAGAGCAGGTAGACCGTCAGGCCAATGGGCAACAGCGCGACCAGGCCGCGCAGGAAATATTGTGAGAGGCGTTTCATTGGGGAGTGGGAGGCGGGTCATGCGCGCGCGGCAGCCGCGGGCTGGACCGGATCGAGCCGGCCAGGGCGGCGCGCTTGGAAAAGCGTGCGCGCGTCATCATAGTGGGTCGGGGCTGCCGGCGCGGCGTCGTGCGGGTTTGCTGTGACGGGCGGGCAGGGTTGCGATCTCCGGTGCGTTCCCAAAAACGCAGCACCCAAGCCCCATCTGCCGTGAGCTGCTTGGCCGTCAGGCTCAAATAACCTTATGCGCGAGCCTTCGTTGTGCGCTGTCAGCCGCTACCGCATAGTTCAGCCCATGGGTTCAGCCAATCGAACCCACCCGAATCGGGTTTTTGTACATGTCGTGCCGTGCTCCCCGACCCGCCTGGGCAGCTTGCGGCAACTCAGGTCGCTTCGAGAGAAGTGAAGGCGGGCTTGATCTGGTTACGCATGCCAGATCATGTTTAACCGGCTGGAACGTTCGCGTTCCGGCCGTTTTTTTCGTCCAGTACCCCCAAAGGGGCGTCGGTCATTGGAGCGGCCGGATCGATTCGGCCAGCGCACCGGCGCAGGCATGGGCGCTGGCCCAGGCCCACTGGAAGTTGTAGCCGCCCAGCCAGCCGGTCACGTCCACCACTTCGCCGATGAAGTACAGCCCCGGCTGTCTGGACTCCATCGTCTGCGACGACAGCTCGCGCGTGTCCACGCCGCCCAGTGTGGCTTCGGCCTTGCGGTAGCCCTCGGTCCCATTGGGCACGATGTCCCAGCGCGCGAGGCTGTCTGCCAGTTGCGCCAGCGCCTTGTCGCTGACTTCCGCCAGGGTGCGCTGCCAGGCCGGCTGCCGCTGGACCCAGGCGTCGGCCAGACGCGCCGGCAGCTTCAGCAAGGGGTTCTGCGCCAGTTCGTTGGCCAGCAGCTTGCGCGAGCCGGCCTGCTTGGCCTGCGTCAGCACGTCCAGAACATCGACCTCGGGCAGCAGGTCGATGCGCAGGGCCTGGCCGGGTTGCCAGAAGCTGGAGATCTGCAGCACGGCCGGTCCCGACAGCCCGCGGTGCGTGAACAGCAGGTCTTCCACGAACTCGCCACGCTGCTTGCCCTGGCCCGTGCCGATGCGCACCGGCAGCGCGATGCCGGCCAGCGGCGCGAAGGGTTTCCACGACTCGGCGTCGAAGGTCAGCGGCGCCAGCGCCGGCCGGGTGGGCGTCACGCGCAGCCCGAACTGCCGCGCCAGGCGATGGCCGAAATCGGTCGCGCCGATCTTGGGGATCGACAGGCCGCCCGTGGCGATCACCACGGCCCGGGCCGCGACGGGCCCGCGTCCGGTCTCGATCTGGTAGCCGTGCCGGCCGGCGGCGTGTGCGTCGGCGTCGAAGGCGATGCGCTCGACCGCGCAGGGTTGCCAGCGCTGGACGCCGCCTTGTTCGGCCTCGCGCAGCAGCATCTGGATGATGGATTCGCTGCTGTCATCGCAGAACAGCTGGCCCTTGTGCTTTTCGTGGTGGGCGATGCGGTGGCGCTGGACCAGCTCGATGAAGCGGCTCGCGGGGTAGCGCGCCAGCGCCGAGCGGCAGAAGTGGGTGTTGTCGCTGAGGAACTGGGCCGGGCTGGCGTCGCGGTTGGTGAAGTTGCAGCGGCCGCCGCCCGAGATGCGGATCTTCTCGGCCACCTTCTCGGCGTGGTCGATCACCAGCACTTTCAACCCGGCCAGGCCCGCCAGGCCCGCGCAGAAAAGGCCAGCCGCGCCCGCGCCGATGACGACGGTATCGAAGTGGGGAAGGGAGCGAGGACTGGGAGACGGCATGGCAAGGCGGAAAACGGCAGGGGCGGGAGGCAAAAAAGGGCGGCAGCCGGGCCCGCCGCGTGCGGCCGCCGAGTATGCCGCGAAACAGGGGCAGAGGCGGGTGGGGACGGGACGGGCCCGGACGGATTCAGATCGGCGCGGCGGTCGCCAGCCCCGGGAACAGCTCGCGCAGCGCCTGCGCCACGATCTGCAGCGCGATGGCGGTCAGCAGGATGCCGGCGACGCGGTTGGTCAGTTCCATGCCCATCTTGCCCAGGCGCAGCGACAGGGGGCCGGCGATCAGGAAGGTCGCGGCCATGAAGGCGGCCATGGCCACGCAGGCCAGCGACAGGATGAGGATGTCGGGGATGGTGTTGTAGCGGCCCGTCATGGCGATGATGAAGGACACCGACGCGCCGCCGACCGAGAACGGAAACACCAGCGGAATGACGATGACCGAGCGCCAGTCGGTTTGCAGGCGCGCGGCCAGTTCGGCGTTGCGGTGGGTGTCGCCGCCCGTGTGGCCCTGGCCCATCATCATGGGAATGGCCCACAGCACCAGCACCAGGCCGCCGGTCAGACTCAGCGCCACGCTGGTCACGCCGAGTGCGCGCAGCAGGATCTGGCCGAAGCAGGCGAACATGACCAGCACGCCCGAGAGCACGTAGAACATGCGGCGCGCGATCAGGCGCTGGTCCTCGCGCGAAAAGCTCTTGGCCACCGGCGTGTAGATCGAGATCGCCACGGGCGGGCAGAAGATGGTGATGAGGCCGACCAGAAAGCGCAGCACGTCCGGGACGGAAAGTGTGACGGTGAAGATCTCGGGCATGAAAAACAGTGAGGCTGCGGGCGCTGAACGGGGCCAGGTGCCCCAAGGGTGGGCATTTTGCCCGATCAGCCACCGGCCAACTGGCTGGCCGTCAGGGCCGCGCCCTCGAACGAAGAGGGCATTTGCTGGCCTCGCAAGCCGTGCGTGTAGGTGGCGCGGCAGGCGGCGTCGAAGGCGTCGTGGCCGGCCGCCAGTTCGGCGCCGATCATGCCGGCCAGCACGTCGCCCGTGCCGCCAGCGGCCAGGCGCGCGCTGCCGGTCGGGTTGATGCGCGGCGTCTGGCCCGGCGCGGCGATCACCGTGCCCGAGCCCTTGAGCACGACGGTGCACTGAAAGCGCTCGGCCAGTTCGCGTGCGCTGTCGATCCGGTTGGCCTGCACGGTGGGCGTGTCGCGGCCCAGCAGGCGCGCGGCCTCCAGCGGATGGGGCGTCAGCACGGTCGCCTGTCCACGGCTCTGGCGCTGACGCAGCAGCGTCGCCCAGGCGTGTGCGGGGGCGTGGTCCAGCGCCAAGGCGTTGAGCGCATCGGCATCGAGCACCAGCTGCGCGGCACGGGTCAGCACGGCATCGAGCCAGCGCTCGACGGCCTGGCCGCCGCCGCAGCCGCACACAGTGGCCGTGCGGGCGTGATCGAGCACCAGATCCTGCACGGGGCGGCACATGACCTCCGGCAGGCCGGGCAGGCTGCTGGCCGGCGGTTCGTCCAGCGAGCCGGCGAACACCTTGCCGGCCCCGTGGTGCAGCGCGCCGCTGGCGGCCAGCCACAGCGCGCCGCTCATGCCCGGTGCGCCGCCGATCACGGCGACATCGCCGTAGCTGCCCTTGTGGCTGGCATGGGCGCGCGGCACGTCGCGCGGGCTGGGGTTGAGCCAGGCGGTGGGCTCGGCCGTGTTGTCGCCATTAGAGTTGTCGGTACTCACGTCCAGCCCGTCGAACCAGATCTGGCCGCAGGCGTCGCGTCCCTGGCCGGTGAACAGGCCGGTCTTGAGCGTGAGCAGGCTCAGCGTGTGCGTGGCCTGCACGTGCAGCGCGTGCGCGCGCCCGGAGCCGGCGATCAGCCCCGAGGGCAGGTCGACCGCCAGCACGCAGGCCTGGTTGGGCACGCGGCGTGTGTTGATGTGGGTGATCCAGTCGGCCATCTCGCCCTGGGGCGGGCGCTGGGCGCCGATGCCCAGCAGGGCGTCGATGCCGAGGTCGAAGTCGTCGGGCGGCTGCGGCTGGATCTGCAGCCCGGCCTGGACGAAGGCGGCCCAGGTGGCGCGGGTGTCGGCCGGTGCGCGCTCGGGGCTGCCCAGCCAGGTCACCCATACGGGTTTGCCCCACTGGGCCAGGTGGATGGCCGCTTGCAGGCCGTCGCCACCGTTGTTGCCGGGGCCGCAGGCGATCCAGATGCGGCGCGCATGGGGCGCGAGCGCCAGCGCCAGCCGCGCGCAGGCCAGGCCCGCGCGCTGCATCAGGGTGTGGGGCGGCAGCCGCTGCTGCCAGTGTTTTTCCAGGGCGCGGGTGCCGCAGCCGTCCATCAATGGCCAGCGCGGGCCGGGCTCGATCAACTCCATGGCGGCATTGGACCGCGATCCCCGTGCGGGCGCAAGCCGCTCGCCGCGCGCTCAGCGGGGCGTAGCCGTCATCATCTGGGTGACCGCTTGCGCGCTCGCCAGGCTTTGCGCCCAGCCGCGAAACCCGTGGCCTACGTTCAGCCAGAGACCGGCGTGGCCGCCGGCCGGGCCGACCACGGGCGTGTCGTCGGGTGTCATCAGCACGCTGGCGCACCAGACCTGGGGGCTGCCGCTGAGCACCGCCGCCCCCGGATACGCGTCGGCCAGGCCCTGGTAGAGCGCCTGGACGGCCGCCGCGTCGTGCTGCGGCGGATGGGCGCCCAGGCGGTAGGCGCCCGTGACACGGACGCGCTGGCCCTGGCGGGTGACGCTGATCTGGCTGCCCGCTTCCGTGACGGCCGCGTGGCGCGGCGCGTTGAGCGGCTCGCGGATGGCCGCGGTCAGGGTGTAGGCGTGCGCGGTCTGCAGCGGCAGGCGCAGGCCCAGCGGCCGCAGCAGTTCGCGCGCTGCCGCGCCGGCGCACAGCACGACGTGCTCGGTCTCGATCGCGCCGCCCGTGGCCAGGTGCAGGCGCCAGCCAGTGCTGCCGGCCCGGGATTCGAGGCGCGTGACCGGGGTGTTGAAACGAAAGACGACGCCCAGGTTCTCGGCCTCGGCGCGCAGCGCCATGGCCATTTGCCGGCAGTTGGCCACGCGGTCGGCGTCCAGGCGAAGGGCGCCCACGACCACGGCATCGCGGTTCAGCCCCGGCTCCTGCGTGCGCAGGGCGTCGGCATCCAGCCAGGTGGTGTGCAGACCGAGTTCGGGGCGGGACTGCAGTTGCTCGCCCAGGGTCTTGAGCCGCGTGGCTTCGGCCGGGCTGCGCGCCAGCAGCAGGTGGCCGCTGGCGTCCTCGTGATTCAGGCGCAACTGCTGGGCCAGGCGTTGAAACAGGTCCAGCGGTGCGGCGCTGTCGTCGCTGGGCGGCGTGGCAGCCGCAGGCGGCCGGGCTTGAGCCGGGGCGGGCGTGGGCGGCGGCTCGTCGCCCGCATGGCTGTCGTTTTCCTGGGCGGGCAGGTCGCCGGCCGCGGGCTCGGCGGTCGTGGCCGCCAGCCAGGCCTGATGGCTCTGCCGGCGCCAGCCGGCCCAGCGCCGCTGCGGCCAGTTCAGCGCGGGCACCGGCATGCTGGGGAAGCCCGCCGTACGGCTGCCCAGCCGCCAGCGCGTGGCGGCGGGCCAGAGTGCGGGCGGCAGGTGGCTGATCAAGCCGCCGGGTGCGAAGCTTGCGCCCTGGGCGGCGCCGGCGTGCGCTTCCAGGACGGTCACGCGGTGGCCTTCCCATGCCAGCGCGTAGGCGGTGGACAGGCCGATGACGCCTGCGCCGATGATGTGGATGTTCATGGACGGTCGACCCTTGTGGTCAAGGGCATTGCTGTTGTTGTTCGAGAGGGAAGATTGGAAGGGGCGCCCTGGCGGGCAAGCGCCGGGGCGGGGCCGGTCATGCCGGCGGATTCGGTCCTTGCGCTACAATTTTGCGGCTTTGCGAATGGCGGTGGTCCCCGAAGGGGTTCGTTGCTGAACGCAAAGTCAATCGCAAACCAGCCCTCCAAGGTGTTGTGCGCTGTCCTGGTCAGCCAAGACGGAAGCCGCGCAAAGCGGGCTGGATTTTAGACCTAACCTTCGGAGTTAAATATGTCCGTGACCATGCGTCAAATGCTGGAAGCCGGTGTCCATTTCGGCCACCAAACCCGTTTCTGGAACCCCAAGATGGCCCCCTACATCTTCGGTTCCCGCAACAAGATCCACATCATCAACCTGGAAAAGTCGCTCCCGCTGTTCCAGGAAGCCCAGAAGTTCGCTCGCCAGCTGGCAGCCAACGGCGGCACCATCCTGTTCGTCGGCACCAAGCGCCAAGCCCGTGAAATCGTGGCCGAAGAAGCGCGCCGCGCCGGTGTGCCCTTCGTCGACCAGCGCTGGCTGGGCGGCATGCTGACCAACTTCAAGACGGTCAAGACCTCGATCAAGCGCCTCAAGGACCTCAAGGCCCAGCAGGAAGCCGGCCTGGAAGGCCTGAGCAAGAAGGAACAACTGACCTTCTCGCGCGAAATCGAAAAGCTCGAAAAGGACATCGGCGGCATTCAGGACCTGACGGCCCTGCCCGATGCCATCTTCGTGATCGACGTCGGCTTCCACAAGATCGCCGTCTCCGAAGCCAAGAAGCTGGGCATCCCGCTGATCGGCGTGGTTGACTCCAACCACTCGCCCGAAGGCATCGACTACGTGATCCCCGGCAACGACGACTCGGCCAAGGCCGTGACGCTGTACGCCCGCGGCATCGCTGACGCCGTCCTCGAAGGCCGCGCCAACGCCATCGAACACGTGGTGAACGCCGTGTCCGCTTCCGGCGACGACGAATTCGTCGAAGTGGAAGAGGGCGCCAACGCCTGATACCGGTTGCCCCAGGGCGATCTGGAAGGGGCTCTCGTAGCCCCTTTTTTGTAATTGAACACACGGAGAATCTGAAGATGGCTGCCATTACCGCCAAACTTGTGGCTGAACTGCGCGCGAAGACCGACGCGCCGATGATGGAATGCAAGAAGGCACTGACCGAGGCCGACGGCGACTTCGAAAAGGCTGAAGAACTGCTGCGCGTCAAGCTCGGCAGCAAGGCTGGCAAGGCCGCTTCGCGTGTCACGGCCGAAGGCGTCGTGGCTGCGTTCATCGACGGCAAGAAGGGCGGGCTGCTCGAAGTCAACTGCGAAACCGACTTCGTGACCAAGAACGACAGCTTCCTGGCACTGGCCCAGGGCGCCGCCAAGCTGGTGGCCGAGCACAACCCGGCCGACATCGCCGCGCTGTCCGCACTGCCCTACGCGCAGGACGGCTTCGGCCCGACGCTGGAAGACGTGCGCACCGGCCTGATCGGCAAGATCGGCGAGAACATGAGCTTCCGCCGTTTCCGCCACTTCGCGGGCGATGCCCAACTGGCCAGCTACCTGCACGGCACCCGCATCGGCGTGGTCGTCGAGTTCGAAGGTGACGATGCCGCCGCCAAGGACGTCGCCATGCACGTGGCCGCGATGAAGCCCGTGTCGCTGAGCAGCGCCGAAGTGCCGGCCGACCTGATCGAAAAAGAGCGCAGCGTTGCCCAGGCCAAGGCTGTCGAATCGGGCAAGCCCGCCGACATCGCCGCCAAGATGGTCGAAGGCTCGGTGCAGAAGTACCTCAAGGAAGTCTCGCTGCTGAACCAGTCGTTCGTGAAGAACGACAAGCAGTCGGTCGAGCAGATGCTCAAGGAAGCCAAGACCACGGTGAAGGGCTTCACGCTGTTCGTCGTCGGCGAAGGCATCGAAAAGAAGGTCGACGACTTCGCGGCCGAAGTGGCGGCCCAGGTCGCCGCGGCCAAGCAGTCGGCCTGACCGCTGCTTCACGCCGGCTCAACAGCACGGTGGACCGCTGGCCGGTCCACCTGCCGTGCGGCGTTCTGCCCTGGATCGCTCTTGCGGGCGCCAGGGCATCTTTATTGGTGCGACGCCCGCGGTGAGCGGGCACCCCGCAACCTTTGCGAGACGGGGCCGTGCCGTTAGAATTTCTCACCTCCACAAAAACCAGTTGTTTGCCATGACCCTGCCTCAGCCTGCCCACAAGCGAATTCTTCTCAAACTGTCGGGCGAGGCCCTCATGGGCGACGATGCATTTGGTATCAACCGTGACACCATCGTGCGCATGGCCAACGAGGTGGCCGGCGTGATCCGCATGGGCGTCGAAGTCGCGGTCGTGATCGGCGGCGGCAACATCTTCCGCGGCGTGGCGGGCGGCTCGGTCGGCATGGACCGCGCCACGGCCGACTACATGGGGATGCTGGCAACGGTGATGAATTCGCTGGCCCTGGCCGACGCCATGAGCAAGGCGGGCCTGACGGCACGTGTGATGTCGGCCATCAGCATCGAGCAGGTGGTCGAGCCCTATGTGCGCCCCAAGGCGCTGCAGTACCTCGAAGAAGGCAAGGTCGTGATCTTTGCCGCCGGCACGGGCAACCCCTTCTTCACCACCGACACCGCGGCTGCGCTGCGCGGCGCGGAGATCGGCGCGGAGCTGGTGCTCAAGGCCACCAAGGTCGACGGCGTGTACACGGCCGATCCCAAGAAATTCCCGGACGCGACGCGTTACGACCAGATCACGTTCGACGAGGCCATGAGCCGCAATCTTGGCATCATGGACGCCACAGCCTTTGCGCTGTGCCGCGACCAGAATCTGCCCATCAAGGTGTTTTCCATCCTGAAGGACGGCGCGCTCAAGCGTGTCGTCATGGGGGAAGACGAGGGCACGTTGGTGCACGCGTAAAAGACGCCGGCATTCATCGAACCGGGCAGCAGAGGCCCGCCAGCGGCGGGCCAGCCCTGCCATGCAAGTAGGAGTTTGGAACATGACGATTGCAGACATCAAGAAAACTGCCGAGACCAAGATGACCCAGTCCATCGACTCGTTCAAGGGCAACCTGACCAAGATCCGCACGGGCCGTGCCAATCCGGCGCTGCTCGACACGATCCAGGTCGACTACTACGGCTCGCCCGTGCCGCTGTCGCAGGTGGCCAATCTGTCGCTGATCGACGCCCGCACCATCGGCATCCAGCCGTGGGAAAAAGGCATGGGCGCCAAGATCGAGAAGGCGATCCGCGAGAGCGATCTGGGCCTCAATCCGGTCTCGATGGGCGATCTCATCCGCGTGCCGATGCCGCCCATGAGCGAAGAGCGCCGCAAGGAGCTGACCAAGGTCGTGCGCCATGAAGGCGAAAACGCCAAGATCGCCGTGCGCAATCTGCGCCGCGATGCCAACGAGGCGGTCAAGCGCCTGGTCAAGGACAAGGAAGCGTCCGAGGACGACCAGAAGCGTTCCGAAGCGGATGTCCAGAAGACCACCGACAAGTTCATCACCGAGATCGACAAGCTGGTCGCCGCCAAGGAACAGGAAATCCTGGCCGTCTGAGCCGGATGCCGTTCGCCTTTTCCCGGGAATCCTTCTTTTGACCGTTGCCGCTCTGCCATTCGGAACCACCGCAGGTCCCCAGCATGTCGCGATCGTGATGGATGGCAACGGGCGCTGGGCCTCGCGCCGCCTGTTGCCGCGCCTGGCCGGGCATCGGCAGGGCGTCGAAACCCTGCGACTGGCCGTGAAATGGGCGCTGGCGCGCCGCATTCCCGTGTTGACGGTGTTCGCCTTTTCTTCCGAGAACTGGAACCGTCCGGCCGAGGAGGTCAAGGGTTTGATGACCTTGCTGCAGCATGCGATTCCGCGCGAGCTGCCCGGCTTCGTCGAGCAAGGTGTGGCCCTGCGTTTCGTGGGCGAGCGCCAGGCGCTCAAGCCTGAGATGCAGGCGCTGTTCGAGCGTGCCGAGGCGCGCACGCAGGACGGCGCGCGCCTGGTGCTCAACATCTGCTTCAACTACGGCGGCCGCTGGGACATCGTCCAGGCGGCGCAGACGCTGGCGGCGCGCGGCATCGCGATCACCGAGGCGTCGATGCCCGAAGCCATGGCGCTGGCCCACGTGGCCGACCCGGACCTGGTCATCCGCACAGGTGGCGAGCGCCGGGTGAGCAATTTCCTGCTGTGGCAGGCGGCCTATGCCGAGTGGTTCTTCAGCGACAAGCCCTGGCCGGCCTTCACGCACGACGATCTGGACGAGGCGCTGCTGGCCTTCAAGCGCCGCGAGCGCCGCTTCGGCCAGACCTCGGAGCAGGTGCGCGGTGCCGGGCGTGACCCGCAGCCGGCGCCGGCCGTGGCGCAAGCCGCTGCGGTCGAGCAGCACAGCGCCTGACAAAAAAAGAGGGACGAGCCTCATGCTCAAGCAACGCATCATCACCGCCATCGTTCTGCTGCTGATCGTGATGGCAGCACTGCTGTCACCGGCGGTCTGGCCGTTCCTGGCGCTGGCGCTGGTTCTGGTCGGCGCGGCCGGCTGGGAATGGGGCCGCCTCAATGGCCTGGGGCAGGGCGGCGCCGTCGGGCTTGCCGTCCTGACGGCGGCGGTCGCGGCCGCCAGCTGGTGGGGTGGGCTGCCGATGCAGGACAACCGCCTGCTGTGGCTGGCGGCCGGGGCGGCGTGGGTCGTGGTGATCGTGGCGCTGTTGCGCGCCGGCGTGCCGGCCTGGCAGCGCCTGCCGCAGGCGCTGCGCCTGGCGGGCGGCGTCCTGTTCCTGTGGCTGGCCTGGCTGGCGATCGCGCAGGCACGCGTCATGGGGGTTGGCCTGCTGCTGTCGGTCTTCGCCATTGTCTGGGCGGCCGACATCGCCGCGTATTTTGCGGGCCGGGCGTTCAGCCAGAAGGTCTTTGCGCGCAAGCTCGCACCCGCCATCAGTCCCGGCAAGAGCTGGGAGGGCGCGCTGGGCGGCATCGTCGCCGTGGTCGCGCTGGGCTGGATCTGGACGGCGGTCGATGCCTCGGCGGCCAGTGTGTTTGCGCGGCTGCAGGGGCAGGGTGTGGTGCTGTTCGTGCTGGCGCTGCTGTTTCTGACGCTGGTGAGCATCGCGGGCGATCTGATCGAATCCCTCGTCAAGCGCAGCGCGGGCGTCAAGGACAGCAGCCAATTGCTGCCCGGTCACGGCGGTGTGCTCGACCGCATCGACGCCGTGTTGCCGACCTTCCCGGTGGCCATGATGCTGCTGGCCGTTCTGAGCTGAGGCCGGGAGATTGTTCATGACTGACAAACAGCGCGTGGTGGTGCTGGGCTCGACCGGGTCCATCGGAAACAGCACGCTCGACGTGATCAGCCGGCACCCCGATCGTTTCGAGGTCTACGCGCTGAGCGCGGCGACCCGTGCCAAGGAGATGGCTGAGCAGTGTTTCCGCTTTCGGCCGCGTTTTGCCGTCATGGCCGACGCCGCGGCGGCTGCCGCGCTGGCCGAGATTCTGGAGATCAACCGGATCGACACCGAGGTTCTGCAGGGGCCGCAGGCCCTCGCGGACCTGGCCCGCGATCCGCAGGTCGACACCGTCATGGCCGCCATTGTTGGCGCGGCGGGGCTGGCGCCTTGCCTGGCGGCCGCGCGCGCGGGCAAACGCCTGCTGCTGGCCAACAAGGAGGCGCTGGTGGTCGGCGGCGCGTTCTTCATGGACGCCGTGCGCGAAGGCGGGGCGACCCTGCTGCCCATCGACAGCGAGCACTCGGCCGTGTTCCAGTCGCTGCCGGCCGACCGCTCGACCTGGCTGGACCGGATCGAGAAAGTCATCCTGACGGCCTCGGGCGGGCCGTTTCGCACGCGCGACCCGGCGTCGCTGCGTGACGTGACGCCGCAGCAGGCCTGCGCCCACCCCAACTGGTCGATGGGGCGCAAGATTTCGGTGGATTCCGCCACCATGATGAACAAGGCGCTGGAAGTGATCGAGGCCGCCTACCTCTTCGGCCTGCAGCCGGCGCAGATCGAAGTGCTCATCCATCCGCAGAGCGTGATCCATTCCATGGTGCAATACCGCGATGCATCGGTGATCGCGCAACTGGGAACGCCCGACATGCGGGTGCCCATCGCGTACGGTCTTTCCTGGCCGCAGCGCATGACTTCCGGTGCCAGTGCGCTCGATTTTTCGAAGCTGTCGGCCTTGACCTTCGAGGCGCCCGACAACACCCGTTTCCCGGGCCTGGCGCTGGCCTGGCAGACGCTGCGGGCGACCGCGGGCACGACGGCCGTGCTGAACGCGGCCAACGAGGTCGCGGTCGAGGCTTTCCTGGGCGGGCGTATCCGGTTCGACCAGATATTCGCCGTCAACGATGCAACTTTGTCGGCGGTCGAGGTTTCCAAGCCCGGATCGCTGGAGGCGTTGATGGACCTGGATGCCCGTGCGCGCGCGCGGGCCGAGGCCCTGATCAAGCCCTTGGAGAAATAAGCAAACATGCTGACATTGGTGGCTTTCGTTGTGGCGCTGGGCGTGCTGATCGCCGTGCACGAGTACGGGCATTACCGCGTGGCGGTGGCGTTCAACGTGCGTGTCCTGCGGTTTTCCATCGGGTTTGGCCACCCGATCCTGCGCTGGAAGTCCCGGCGGCCGCGTCCGGGCCAGGATACCGAGTTCACCATCGGCATGCTGCCGCTCGGCGGCTACGTGAGGATGCTGGACGAGCGCGAGGCGCCGGTGGCGGCCTACGAGCGCAAACGTGCTTTCAACAACCAACCCTTGCGTGCACGCGCGGCCATCGTCGCGGCCGGGCCGGTGGCCAATCTGCTGCTGGCGGCGCTCCTCTACACCGTCGTGAGCTGGTATGGCATGGAAGAGGCCAGGCCGGTGCTGGCGCCGCCCGTGGCCGGGTCGATCGCCGCGCAGGTGGGCCTGCGTGGGGCCGAAGAGGTGCTGCGTGTGCGCGCTGCCGACAGCGAGAGCGGCGGCGAGGCGGTGGTGTCGTTCGATGAACTGCGCTGGAACCTGACCCGCGCGGCGCTGGACGGCCAGGACCTGAGCCTGGAAGTGCGCGCGCCCGGCCGGCCGGTGGCGCACTGGGTCACGCTCCCGCTGGCGGGGCTGGACGCGCAAGAGGTCGATGCCACGCTGTTCCAGCGCATCGGTCTGCTGGGCCCCTGGATGTCGCCGTCCATCGGGCAGGTCATGGACGGCTCGGCCGCGCAGCGCGCCGGGTTGCAGGCCGGGGACGTGGTGCGTTCGGTCGATGGCCAGTCGGTCGCCGACGCGCAGCAGCTTCGCGCGCTGATCCAGGCTTCGGCCAGCCAGGGCGACGCGGGCGCCAGCGTCTGGGCCATCGAGCGCGAAGGCGCCGTGCTCGATCTCGATGTCCAGCCCGACACGGTCACTGCGGCCGACGGGCGTCGCATTGGCCGCATCGGCGCCTATATTGGTGCCGCGCCCGAGATGGTGCGGGTCAGCCGCGGACCGCTCGACGGCCTGGGCTACGGTTTTGCGCGAACCTGGGAGATGTCCTGGCTCACGCTCAAGATGATCGGCCGCATGGTCATTGGCGAGGCCTCGATCAAGAATCTCAGCGGGCCGGTGACGATTGCCGACTACGCCGGCAAGTCGGCCAGCCTGGGCATGACGCAGTACCTGCTGTTTCTGGCGCTGATCAGCGTGAGCCTCGGGGTGCTGAATCTGCTGCCTCTGCCGGTGCTAGATGGAGGCCACCTGCTATATTACTTGTGGGAAGCCGTCACGGGCAAGCCTGTCTCCGACCTCTGGATGGAGCGCCTGCAACGTGGCGGCGTTGCTGTCTTGCTCGTCATGATGTCGATCGCGCTTTTCAACGACTTCTCCCGTCTGCTTGGCTGATTGCACCGGCCTTTCTTTTCACCCTTTGTCTGCATGAAAAACCATCATCGATTTCACGTGCGCGCCATCTCGTCGGTCGCCGCCTTGCTTTTTGCTGCCAGCGCGTGGGCCGTTGACCCGTTCACCATCCGCGACATCCGGGTGGAGGGCCTGCAGCGCGTCGAGCCTGGCACCGTGTTCGCGTCGCTGCCGGTGCGCGTGGGCGATACCTACAACGACGACAAGGGCACCGAGGCGATCCGCTCGCTGTTCGGCCTCGGCCTGTTCACCGACGTTCGGCTGCAAGCCCAGGGCAACGTGCTGGTGGTGATCGTGCAGGAGCGCCCGACCATCGCCAACGTCGATTTCGCCGGTACCAAGGAGTTCGACAAGGACACCCTGATCAAGGCCCTGCGCGACATCGGCGTGACCGATGGGCGCCCCTACGACAAGGCGCTGGCCGACCAGGCCGAGCAGGAACTCAAGCGCCAGTACATCAACAAGAGCCTGTACGGCGCCGAGGTGGTGACCACGGTCACGCCGGTCGACCGCAACCGCGTCAACCTGACCTTCACGGTGACCGAGGGCGCCGCCGCCAAGATCCACGACATCCAGATCGTGGGCAACCAGGCCTTCAGCGAATCGACGCTCAAGGGTCTGTTCGATCTGGACACGGGCGGCTGGCTGAGCTGGTACACCAAGTCCGACCAGTATTCGCGCTCCAAGCTCAATGCCGACCTGGAGAAGCTGCGTGCCTACTACATGACGCGCGGCTACCTGGAGTTCCGCATCGACTCGACCCAGGTCTCGATCTCGCCGGACAAGCAGCGCATCGGCGTGGTGATCAATGTGACGGAGGGGCAGCGTTTTGTGGTTTCGGGCGTCAAGCTCGAGGGCAACTACCTCAACCGCGAAGACGAGTTCAAGTCGCGCGTGACCATCCGCCCGGGTCAGGCCTACAACTCCGACGAAGTCGCCGAAACCGTCAAGGCCTTCACCGACCACTTCGGCACCTTCGGTTATGCCTTTGCCCAGGTCCAGGCGGTGCCGCAGATCGACCGCGCGACCAACCAGGTCTCGCTGGTGTTGCAGTCCACGCCCGGTCAGCGCGCCTATGTGCGCCGCATCAACGTGGTGGGCAACGACCGCACGCGCGACGAGGTGATCCGCCGCGAGTTCCGCCAGCTGGAGTCGTCCTGGTACGACAGCAACCGGATCAAGCTCTCGCGCGACCGCGTCGACCGCCTGGGTTATTTCACCGAGGTCAACATCGACACCCGCGAGGTGCCGGGCGTGCAGGACCAGGTCGACCTGGTCGTCAACGTCAAGGAAAAGCCGACCGGCAGCCTGACGGTCGGTGCTGGCTATTCGAGCGCCGAGAAGCTGTCCTTCGTGTTCGGCATCTCGCAGGAAAACGTGTTCGGCTCGGGCAACTACCTGGGCCTGAACGTCAACACCAGCAAGTACTACCGTGAGTACTCGGTCAGCACGACCAACCCCTACTTCACCGAGAACGGGGTTTCGCGCACCTACGACATCTACTACCGGACCCAGCACCCGTACAACTACAGCTCGAACGACGACTACTACACCTACGTCACCAAGGGTGCGGCGATCAAGTTCGGCGTGCCGTTCTCCGAGCGCGACACGGTGTTCTTCGGCGCGGGCTTCGAGAACGTGCAGGTCAAGGATTACGAGGCACAAAACACCTACATCCGCGACCAGGTCAACGAGTACGGCTCGACGGTCAACACCGTGCCGCTGACATTGGGCTGGGCGCGCGACAGCCGCGACAGCTCGCTGGTGCCGACCACCGGGTCACTGCACCGCATCAACGGTGAACTGAGCCTGATCGGCGACGCGCACTATTTCCGCACCAACTACCAGTACCAGCATTACGTGCCGCTGTCGGCGCGCTACACGCTGGCCTTCAATGGTGAGCTGGGCTACGGCAAGGGCATCGGCGGATCGCTCCCGTTCCTCAAGAACTTCTACTCGGGCGGCCTGGGTTCGGTGCGTGGTTTCGAGCAGAACAGTCTGGGACCGCGCGACGAGGCCAACAACGCTTACGGCGGCTCGAAGAAGGTCACGGCCAACGTAGAATTGCAGACGCCGTTTCCGGGCGCCGGCAATGACCGTACGCTGCGTCTGTATGGTTTCGTCGACGCCGGTAACGTTTTCGGCGATGGCCAGAACATCCGGCTGGGTGACCTGCGGGCATCGACCGGTATCGGCGTGAGTTGGATCTCGCCCCTCGGCCCGCTGCGCATCGCCTACGCCCAGCCGCTGCGCAAGAAGACCGGCGACGATGTTCAGCGTATTCAATTCCAAATCGGGACGTCGTTCTAAATGAAAAACTTTTCTCGTCAATTGCTGGTCGCGGCCACCATGAGCGTGGCTGCCTTTGGCGCGGCCGCGCAGGCCCAGGCCCTGAAGTTCGGTTTCGTCAACACCGACCGCATATTCCGCGAGGCAGCGCCGGCCCAGGCGGCGCAGGCCAAGCTCGAGCAGGAGTTCTCCAAGCGCGAGGCCGACCTCAACAGCCAGGGCGCGGCGCTCAAGACCGCTTCCGACAAGTTCGAACGCGAAGCCCCGACGCTGTCCGAATCGCAGCGCCTGCAGCGCCAGCGCCAGCTCGCCGATCAGGATCGTGAACTGCAGCGGCGCAGCCGCGAGTTCCAGGAAGACCTCAACACCCGCCGCAACGAAGAGCTGCAGCAGGTGCTCGAGCGCGCCAACCGCGTCATCAAGCAGGTCGCCGAAAGCGAATCCTATGACCTGATCCTGCAGGACGCCGTCTACATCAACCCCAAGAACGACATCACGGACAAGGTTCTCAAGGCCTTGAACGGCAAGTAAATCGTGAGCGTGCGACTTTCGGACATTGTTGGGGAGCTGGGCGGCGAGCTGGTCGGCGGGGACGGGCTTGTGATCGAGCGGCTGGCGCCGCTGGACGTCGCACAGCCGGGTGATCTGGCGTTTCTGTCGAGCCCCAAGTTCCGCAGCCAGTTGGTGAGCAGCCAGGCTGGTTGCGTCATCGTCTCGCCGCGCATGAAAGAGGCGGCGCTGAAGCGGGGCAGCTGCATCGTCACGCCCGACCCCTATCTTTACTATGCGCGCGTCACGCAGCTGTGGCAGCGCCTTCACGCGCCGCGCCCGGCCGCAGGCATCCACCCTACCGCCCATGTCGATGAGACCGCCGTGGTGGCGCCGTCGGCGACCATCGGAGCGCTGGCCTACATCGGGCCGCGCGCGGTGATCGGGGAGGGCGTCATCATCGGCGTGCAGGCGACGGTGGAGGAGGACGCCTTCGTCGGCGCGCATTCGCAGATCAAGGCCCGTGCGGTGCTGGGTGCGCGCTGCCGCATCGGCCAGCGCTGCGTGCTCAACCAGGGTGCGGTGGTGGGCGGCGACGGCTTCGGCTTCGCGCCGGACAACGGCACCTGGGTCAAGATCGAGCAACTCGGCATCGCCCGCCTGGGCGACGACGTCGAGATCGGCATCAACACCTGCGTGGACCGCGGGGCGTTGGGCGACACCATCATCGAAGACGGCGTCAAGCTCGACAACCTGATCCAGGTCGCTCACAACGTGCGCATCGGCAAACACACGGCCATGGCCGGCTGCGTGGGCATTGCCGGCAGTTGCGACATCGGCGCCTACTGCACCATCGGCGGCGCGGCCATGCTGGGCGGCCACATGAAGATCGTCGACCGGGTGAACATCTCCGCGGGCACGCTGGTGTCGCGCTCCATCCTTCAGCCCGGCAACTACACCGGCATCTTCCCGTTTGCCGACAACGGGGTGTGGCGCAAGAATGCGGCGGTGCTCCGGAACCTGAGCACCCTGCGCGACCGGGTCAAATTCCTCGAAGAGCAGGCCGGCATCGTGGCCGACGATCCCGGCGGCGAGCCGGATTGACTGGCACCAACGCGGTTACGATCACGCCTTGGCTGCCTGCTGGCGCCAGGGCTGCCGGTCGTTCGGTTTTTTCGGGAAGCGCTGGCTTCCCCTCTCTCACAATTCAGATCAAGAGTACTCAAGCATGGACACGACGATGGACATCCACCAAATCCTCAAGCGGCTGCCTCACCGTTACCCGTTCCTGCTGGTCGACCGCGTGCTCGAGCTGGAGACGGACACCCGCATCAAGGCCATCAAGAACATCACCTACAACGAGCCGTGCTTCACCGGCCACTTCCCGCACCGGCCGGTGTTCCCGGGGGTGCTGATTCTGGAGGCGCTGGCGCAGACTTCGGCGCTGCTGTCCTTCGTCTCGGCCGGCGAGGAGCCGGACGAGAAGACGGTCTATTACTTCGTGGGCATCGACAACGCGCGCTTCAAGCGTCCGGTCGGCCCTGGCGACCAGCTCACGCTGGAGGCCGAGATCGAGCGCCACAAGGCCGGCATCTTCCGTTTCCATGCGCGCGCCAAGGTGGGCGAGGAACTGGTGGCCGAGGCCAACCTGATGTGCACGGTGCGCCGTATCGAGGACTGATCCATGGCGCGCATACACGCGACTGCATTGATCGATCCGGCCGCGCAACTGGCCAGCGACGTTGAAGTCGGGCCGTTTTCCATCGTGGGCCCGCACGTCAAGATCGGGGCGGGCACCACGATCGGCGCGCACTGCGTGATCGACGGGCACACTACGATCGGCAGCGACAACCGGATCTTTCAGTTCAATTCCATCGGCGCCATTCCGCAGGACAAGAAATACCGGGGCGAGCCGACCGAGCTGATCATTGGCGACCGCAATACGATCCGCGAGTTCTGCACCTTGAACCTGGGCGTGCCGGGGGCCGGCGGCGTGACCACGGTCGGCGACGACAACTGGATCATGGCCTACAGCCACATCGCCCATGACTGCCATGTCGGCAACAGCACGACCCTGGCCAACAACACGACGCTGGCGGGCCACGTGCATCTGGGTGACTGGGTCACGATCGGTGGCCTGACCGGCGTGCACCAGTTCGTCCAGATCGGCGCCCACGCCATGGTGGGCTTCGCCAGCGCGGTCACGCAGGACGTCCCGCCTTTCATGCTGGTCGACGGCAATCCGCTGGCGGTACGGGGGTACAACGTGGTCGGCCTGCGCCGCCGCGGCTTTTCTCCGGAGCGCATCGCCGCGGTCAAGTCCATGCACCGCGCGCTGTACCGTGACGGGTTGACCGCGGCCCAGGCCAGTGAGCGCATTGCGGCGCTGGCCCAGGAGCAGCCGCACGCCCAGGGCGATGCCAATCTCATGCTGGACTTCCTGGGCAAGGCCTCGCGTGGCATCGCCCGTTGAAGCGGCCGAGGGACGGGCTGCCGATTCGCATCCGCAGGCCTTTCCCGTGAGTGGGGTCGACGTCGGCCCCGAGATCGCGATGGTCGCGGGCGAGGCCTCGGGCGACTTGCTCGCCAGTCTGCTGCTCAAGGGCGCACGCCAGAAGTGGCCCGGCATGCACGCCGTGGGCATCGGCGGCCCGCGCATGATCGAGCAAGGGTTTGAAACCTGGTGGCCGCAGAGCAAGCTGGCTGTGCGGGGCTATGTGGAAGTGCTGCGTCACCTGCGCGAGATCCTGCAGATCCGCAAGGCGCTGGCGCAGCGGCTGACCGTGGAGCGGCCCAACGTCTTTGTCGGCGTCGATGCACCGGACTTCAACCTGGGGCTCGAAGCCATGCTGCGCGCCCAGGGCATCAAGACGGTCCATTTCGTCGGCCCCTCGATCTGGGCCTGGCGGCCCGAACGCATCGAGAAAGTCCGTGTCAGCGCGGACCACGTGCTGTGCATTTTCCCGTTCGAGCCGCCGATCTACGAGAAGGCGGGCATTGCCGCCACCTATGTCGGGCACCCGCTGGCGGGCGTCATTCCGCTTGCGCCTGATCGTGCGGCCGCCAAGGCCCGGCTGGGCATTCCCGTGGACGACGTGCCGCTGCTGGCCATCCTGCCCGGCAGTGTGGCATCCGAAATCGGCCACAACGGGCCGGTTTTCCTGGCCGCCGCGGCCGAGCTGCAGCGCCGTGGCCGGCAGTTGCGCCTGGTGCTGCCAACGCTGCCGGCACTGCGGCCGGTGGTCGAGCGCCAGATCCAGGCGGCCGGCCTGGCGGGCCATGTGATCTTGCTGGAGGGGCGCTCGCACGACGTGCTCGAAGCCTGCGACCTCACGCTGATCGCCAGCGGGACGGCCACGCTGGAGGCCGTGCTCTACAAGCGGCCGATGGTGATCGGCTACCGCGTGAACTGGTTGACGGCACAGATCATGAAACGCAAGGCGCTCCAGCCCTGGGTGGGCTTGCCGAATATTTTGTGCCGCGACTTCGTGGTGCCCGAGTTGTTGCAGCACAATTGCACCCCCCGCGCGCTGGCCGATGCGCTGCAGCGGTGGCTGGATTCGCCCGAGGCGGTCCAGAATCTGACTCAACGCTTTCTGGCGCTGCACCACGAATTGCGGCGCGACACGGCTACCCTGGCAACCCATGCGATCGAAAAAGTCCTCTCCTCTGCGTAAATTGCTGGGTGCGACCCAGCAAGGCCTGAGCTGGGATGCGCCGGGCTTGATCGCCGGAGTCGACGAGGCGGGACGCGGACCGCTGGCCGGCCCCGTGGTCGCCGCTGCGGTGATCCTGGACGAGCTCAACCCGATCGTCGGACTGGCCGATTCCAAGAAACTCACGCCGCTGCGCCGCGAAAAGCTCTATGAGGAAATCCGCGGCAAGGCGCTGTGCTTTTCGATCGCCGAAGCCTCGGTCGAGGAGATCGACCAGCTCAACATCCTGCAGGCCACCATGCTGGCCATGCAGCGCGCGGTGCAGGGCCTGCGGTTGCGGCCGTCCAAGGTGCTGATCGACGGCAACCGCATTCCGGTGCTGGACATTCTGGCCGAGGCCATCGTCAAGGGCGACAGCAAGGTGCAGGCGATCTCGGCCGCGTCCATTCTGGCCAAGGTGTACCGCGACCGCTGGTGCGCACAGCTGGATCAGCAGTATCCGCAGTACGGTTTTGCCGGCCACAAGGGCTACGGCACGGCCGAGCACCTGACCGCCATTGCCCAGCATGGCGCCTGCCCGCAGCATCGGCGCTCTTTTGCGCCGGTGCGGGCGGTGTTGCCGGCGGCGGGGAGTCTCCAATGAACATCGTCGACATCACGTCGCGCGACAACGCTTTCCTCAAGGATCTGCGCCGGCTGGCGCAGGACAACACGGCCTACCGCAAGCAAGGCCGCGTCTGGCTGGAGGGCGATCACCTGTGCCGGGCTTACCTGGCGCGGGGCGGCCAGCCGGCCATCGCCGTGTTTTCCGAGGACGAATGGCTGCGTTCGCAGGCGGCCTACGTGGGCTGCGCGCCGCGTTTCGTGGTGGTCAAGACCGCGCTGATGCGCGAGGTGAGCGGCCTGGAGTCGCCCGCCTCGATGGGTTTTGTGGTCGACTGGCCGGGCACGCCCGCGCTCGACCTGCACGCGCCCACCGTGGTGCTCGACCGGGTGCAGGACGCCGGCAACGTCGGCGCCATCCTGCGCAGTGCGGCGGCGTTCGGTTTTACGCAAGTGGCTGCGCTCAAGGGCACGGCGGCCCTGTGGTCGTCCAAGGTGATGCGCGCGGGCATGGGCGCGCACTTCGGGCTGCGGCTGGTCGATGGCCTGGCGCTGGCGGACATTGCGTCGCTGCAGGTGCCGCTGCTGGCGACCAGCTCGCATGGCGGGCGCCACGTGCATGAAGGCGGCCTGCCGTTTCCCTGCGCATGGATCCTCGGCCACGAAGGGCAGGGCGTCAGCGCGGAACTGGAGGCGCTGGCGCGCGAGAAGGTCCGCATCATTCAGCCCGGGGGCGAAGAATCGCTCAACGTGGCGGTGGCCGCTGGCATCTGCCTGCACGCCAGCGCGGCGGGGCAGTGGCGGCCGGGCCACGCCTGAGCGGCCCTTCTTTCGATCAGACGGCCAGGCCGAGCCGGCCCAGGTCACCCCGGCCCTGGCGCACCACGACGGGTTCGTCGCCCGTGAGGTCGATCATCGTGGTCGGCTCGGACGAGCAGGCGCCGCCGTCGACGATGCCGGCCAGCAGTTTTTCGTAGCGCTGGCGGATCGTGTCGACGTCGTTGAGCGGCTGGGTTTCGCCGGGCGGAATCAAGGTGGTGGCCAGCAGCGGCCCGGTGTGCACGGCCAGCAGCGCGTGCACCACCGGGTGGTCCGGCACGCGCAGGCCGATGGTCTTGCGCGCCGGGTGGCTCACGCGGCGCGGCACCTCCTTGGTTGCCTCCAGCACAAAGGTGTACGAGCCCGGTGTGCCGTTCTTGATCAGCCGGTACTGCTTGTTGTCGACGATGGCGTAGTTGGCCAGTTCGGCCAGGTCGCGGCACAGCAGCGTGAGCAGGTGCTTGTCGTCCACACCCCGGATCTGGCGCAGGCGGTCGGCCGCGGCCTTGTCGTCGAGGTGGCAGACCAGCGCGTAGCTGGAGTCGGTCGGCACGGCCAGCACGCCGCCCTTGTCCAGCAGCGCCACGGCCTGCTTGAGCAGCCGGCCCTGCGGATTGGCGGGGTGCACTTCGAAATGCTGGGCCATGAGGGTTTCCTTGTCACGAAGAGAAAAGACAGGTCAGGCTAACACGCCAACCCGTGGACGCTAACCCTTGGGGGAGGCCGCACCCATGACGCGGTTTTCGCGCGTGACCACCCAGGCGGTCGTTGCGCCGCACAGGCCGACCAGGGCCATGCCCGCCAGCGCCCATTGGTCGGGCGCAGGGTCGAACACCAGCCAGCCGCCGGCCATGGCGAACAGGATCTGGCCGTAGAGATAGGGCGTGATCGCCGCGGCGGCCGCGCGCCCGTAGGCCAGGATCAGCAGGAAATGCCCGCCGCTGGAGCACAGGCCCATGAAGATCAGCAGCAGCCACGTCGTCCAGTGGGGCGACGCCTGCCAGGTGAAGGGCAACAGGATCGAGGCGACGACGGCGCCCACCAGGCCCGTGTAGAGGTGTGTGGTGGCGGGCGCGTCGAGCCGCGCCAGCCGGCTGGTGATGACCTGGAACCAGGCGTTGGCCACGACCAGGCTCAGCGGCAGCGCCACCATCCACTGGAAGTCGCCCGCGCCCGGGCGGATGATGAGCAGCGTGCCCGCGAAACCCCCGGCCAGCAGCAGCCAGCGCACGAGCGAGACGCTTTCCTTGAGGACGAGCACGGCGAACAGCGTGATCAGCAGCGGCGCCATCATCATGATGGCGGTGAACTCGCCCACCGGCATGAAGGTCAGCGTGTACATGCTGAACAGGCTGATGCTCACCAGCAGCAGCCCGCGCAGGATCTGCAGGTGCAGCGCGCGTGTGCGGAAAATGGCCAGGCCCTGCTGCGGCAGGATGACGGCGGTTGTCGTGAGCGACTGGAAGGTGTAGCGCACCCACAGCGCCAGGGTCAGCGAGGTGCCGTGCGTGACCACGTACTTGGTGGTCGTGTCGAAGACGCCAAAGCAGGCCGTCGCCGCGATCGCCAGTGCGATGCCGACGTAGATCGGTTGCATCTTCATGCCTGGATGCGTGCGTCCAGCAGCGCCCACACGGGCTGCAGGTCGGTCGGCAGCGGGGGCAGGGCGCCCAGGTCGGTGCGGCTTTCGGCGGGGCTGTGGAAGTCCGAGCCGCGCGAGGCGGCCAGGCCGAACTCGCGCGCAAGGTCGGCGTATTTGCCGTATTCGCTGGGGTGATGGCTGCCCGTGACCACTTCCACGCCCTGGCCGCCGTAGGCGATGAATTCCGTGAAGAAGGCGTATTCGAGCGTGGGCGAAAAGCCGTAGCGCCCCGGGTGGGCGATGACGGCGGCGCCGCCCGCGTCGCGGATCCAGCGCACGGTCTCGCCCAGGCTGGCCCAGCGGTGCGGCACGAAGCCGGGTTTGCCTTCGGTCATGTAGCGGCGAAAGACCTCGGGGATGTCGTGGCACACGCCGATCTCGACCAGGTAGCGCGCAAAGTGGCTGCGCGAGATCAGGTCCGGATTGCCCGCGTACTTGAGCGCGCCCTCGAAGGTGCCGGCAATGCCGGCCTGCGCCAGCCCCGCGGCCATTTCGCGCGCGCGGCCGTCGCGGCCGCCGCGCGTGCGCGCCAGGCCCTGGACCAGTTGCGCGTCGGTGGCGTCGAACCCCAGCCCCACGATGTGCACGGTCGTGTCCGCGAACGTCACCGAGACCTCGGAGCCCGTGAGGTAGGGCAGTCCCAGTGCGCGCGCCGCCTGCGCGGCCTCGGCCTGGCCGCCCACTTCGTCGTGGTCGGTGAGCGACCAGAGCTCGACGCCGGCTGCCTTGGCGCGTTGTGCGAGCTGACGGGGTGTGAGGGTGCCATCGGAGACGACCGAATGGCAGTGAAGGTCGGCGTTGGCGTCGACCGGCAGCGGGGGGTGCAAGCTGGGCACGGTGCGGGTCCGGACTGGAGGCGAGCGGACAGTGGCGGTTGTTCGGCTTATTTTAGAGAAGCCCTGGCAACCGCGCTGGCCGCATGGCAAAGCTCGACGAATTCACTCAGCGCAGCTCGGCGCAGGCAATGCGCGCGCCTGCGCCGCCGATGGGCTGGCTCTGGTAGTCGTCGGGGTTGGCGTGGATGACCAGCGCGGCGCCGTCCGCGTCGAGCAGCGGCACCCGGCCGGCGGCGCCTTCGCGCAGCGCGACCAGGGTGGAGTACAGCTCCACGCGTGCGCTGCCGTCCGCGGCGACGTAGAGGTTGGGCAGGTCGCCAGCGTCATTGGCTTCGGGATTGAGCAGCCCGTGCACCAGCTTGCCGTCGCCATGCACGTGGCCGCCCGAGCGCGTGAAGGCGGCGTCGCTGCAGTCGGCCTTTTCATGGAAATGCGCGCCATGCCAGCCCGGCGGCAGGCCCGTGGCCTCGATGCGCAGTAGCACGCCCTTGGGCGTGGCCGTGGCGGTAACCGTGCCGATCCGGGCGCCGCTGGCGTTCTTGAGCTCGGCTTGCACGGCGTCGGCGGTTTGGGCCGCGGCGGCCGCGCAGGCCAGGCCCACGCCCAGGGCTGCGGCAAATGTACGCAATGGCTTCATGGCTTGCTCCTTGGGTTGCAGGGGCCCACTCTGGCACGTTGGGCGCAGGAACGCCAGTCAGCCAAGGCCGTATTCCTGCGAAATCATGGGGAGCAGTGCCTGCTGCACTGCGGTGGTCTCAGTACTCGCCCAGCATCCACCCACTGGCGAAGGCGAAGTATTCGCGCAGCCAGGCGTTGTAGCGCACCGGCAGCGGCGTGGGCGCGGTGGCGCTGGCCACGTCGATGAAGCCGGCGCGGCGTGCGATCAGGCGGGCACGCAGGGCATGAAAGTCGCTGGTGACCAGCAGCAGGGGCTCGGCCGCCTGGCCGCGGCTGGCGAGTAGTTCGCGGCTCCAGCGCAGGTTCTCGAAGGTGCTGGTGCTGCGTGACTCGCGCAGCAGCCGGGCCTCGGGCAGGCCTTGTTGCAGCAGGTAGTCGGCCATGACGTCGGCTTCGGTGCAGTCCAGCCAGCGGTCGGGACCGCCGCTGACCACGACCACGGCCTGCGGCCAGTGCCGGGCTTGCTGCAGCGCTTCGTCCAGGCGCGCGCTCAGGGTGGCCGACGGCTGGCAGCGCGGCGTGCCCGACCCCAGCACCACGATGGCCGCGGGCGCCTGATCGGGCGATGTGCTGTGATCGGCGCGGATGAAGGCAAAGAACACGAGCAGGCTCAGCAGCCACAGCGCAAAAACGCCCCAGCTGGTGCGCCACAGAACCCGGCGCCAGCGCGGGGCCGGCGGCGCACGCCAGCGCCGCAGCGCCGGCCAGTGCCAGGCCAGCAGCCCGGCCGCAACGCCCAGCAAGCCGGGCAGGATCGTGCCGAAGTTGACCTGGTGCTGCGCCAGCAGCACGGCACTGTCGACCAGCAACAGTGCGCCGACCAGGCCCAAGGCCACGGCGGGCCATGGCCTGCCCAGGGTCGGCGGCTTCATGTCGCCAGGGTGCCGTGTGCGGGGCCGTAGCCCCCGGTCACGCCATGCCCTGATGTCGCAGCAGGGCGTCGATGCTGGGTTCGCGGCCGCGGAAGGCCTTGAACGACTCCATGGCGGGGCGGCTGCCGCCGGCCTCCAGGATGGCCTGCCGGTAGCGGCGGCCGGTTTCGGGGCTGTGCGCGCCGTCGGCGTCCACGGTTTCCTCGAAGGCCGCGTAGGCATCGGCGCTCAGGACCTCGGCCCACTTGTAGCTGTAATAGCCCGCTGCGTAGCCGCCCGCGAAGATGTGGCTGAAGGTGTGCGGCGTGCGGCTGTAGGCGGGCGACTGGAGCACTGCGACTTCCTGGCGCACCTGGCCGAGCAGGGCCATGAAGTCGCGCCGGGGCTCGCGGCCGCTGTGCAGCAGCATGTCGTAGAGCGAGAACTCGACCTGGCGCAGCGTCTGCATGCCGCTCTGGAAGTTCTTGGCCGCCAGCATCTTGTCGTAGAGCGCGCGCGGCAGTGGCTCGCCCGTCTCGACGTGGCCGGTCATGTGGCGCAGCACTTCCCACTCCCAGCAGAAGTTCTCCATGAACTGGCTGGGCAGCTCCACGGCATCCCACTCCACGCCGCTGATGCCCGAGACATCGCGCTCGTCGACCTGCGTCAGCATGTGGTGCAGGCCATGGCCGAATTCGTGGAACAGCGTGATCACGTCGTCGTGCGTGAGCAGCGGCGGCTTGCCGCCGACGCTTTCGGAGAAATTGCACACCAGGTGCGCCACCGGCGTTTGCAGGCGGCCGGTGTCGGGCCGCAGCCAGCGCGTGCGCACGTCGTCCATCCAGGCGCCGCCGCGCTTGCCCTTGCGCGCGCCGGGATCGAGGTAGAACTGGCCGACCAACTGGCCGCCGCGCTCGATCCGGTAGAACTCGACCGTCGGGTGCCAGACGGGCGCTTCGTCGCGCCGGATGGCAACTTCGAACAGCGTCTCGACGATCTTGAACAGGCCGGCCAGCACCTTGGGCTCCGGGAAGTAGGGCTTGACCTCCTGGTCGCTGAAGCTGTAGCGCGCTTCCTTGAGCTTTTCGCCGATGTAGGGCCAGTCCCAGGGCTGCGGGTCGCCAATGCCCAATTGCTCGGCACCGAAGGCGCGCAGATCGGCCAGGTCCTGCTCGGCATAGGGGCGAGCACGCCGGGCCAGGTCGCGCAGGAAGTCGACGACCTGCTGCGGCGACTCGGCCATCTTGGGCACCAGGGAGACGGTGGCGAAGTCGGCGTAGCCCAGCAGCACGGATTCCTCGTGGCGCAGGGCCAGGATCTCGCGGATGATCTCGGTGTTGTCGAACTTCGTGCCCTCGCCCTCGGCGACTTCGCTGGCGCGCGTGACGTAGGCCTTGTAGAGCTTTTCGCGCAGCGCGCTCGACTGCGCGTACTGCATCACGGACAGGTAGCTGGGCAGCTTGAGCGTGAATTTGTAACCAGCCTTGCCGTCCTTACCATCGGCCTGGGCGGCTTCGCGCGCGGCCTGCAGCGCATCGGCCGGAATGCCGGCGACTTCGTCGTCACCGGCCAGATAGGCGTAGGCATCGGTGGCGTCGAGCGCGTTCTCGCTGAATTTCTGCGTCAGCTCGGCCATGCGGTCCTGGATGGCCGCGTAGCGTTCGCGTGCCGCGCCTTGCAGTTCGGCGCCCGACAGCACAAAGCCGCGAATGGCGTTCTTGTGGGCCTGCTGCTGCGCGGGCGTCAGCGTGGCGACGTCCATGGCCTTGTACTTGGCGTAGAGCGCCTCGTCGGCGCCCAGCTGGGTCCAGAACTCCGAAACCTGTGGCAGCACGGCGTTGTAGGCCGCGCGCAACTCCGGTGTGTCCGCCACGGACTTGAGGTGGCCGACGGCGCCCCAGGCGCTGCCCAACTGCTCCGTGGCCACGTCCAGCGTGCGGGCGACCTCGCGCCATTGGGCGGGGAAGTCCGGCGCGGTCACGCGGGCCTGGGCTTCACGGGCCTGGGCCAGCAGCGTGGTGATGGCGGGCTCCACATGCTCGGGCCGGATGCGGTCGAACAGGGGGAGATCGGTGAAGTCGAGCAGGGGATTGGCGGAGGAGGTCATGCGTCGCATTTTGCGGCATGGCCGTGGGATTCAAGCCGTCCCCCGCTGATTTGTCGCGATCGCCGTGATAGCGGTGGACTCAGGCGCGCTGGGCCAGCGCCCGCTCGGCCGATTCGATGGTGTTGACCAGCAGCATGGTGACGGTCATGGGGCCGACGCCGCCTGGCACCGGGGTGATCCAGCCGGCGACTTCCTTGACGGCGGCGAAGTCCACGTCGCCGCAGAGCTTGCCTTGCTCATTGCGGTTCATGCCCACGTCAATCACCACGGCGCCGGGCTTGACCATGTCGGCGGTCAGTGTGTTGCGCCGGCCGACGGCTGCGACGATGACGTCGGCCTGCAGCGTGTGGGCCTTGAGGTCTTGCGTGGCGCTGTGGCAGATGGTGACGGTGGCGTTCTTCTGCAGCAGCATCAGTGCCATGGGCTTGCCGACGTTGTTGCTGCGGCCGATGACCACGGCATGCTTGCCGCGCAGGTCGATGCCGGTGCTCTCCAGCAGTTTGATGCAGCCATAAGGCGTGCAGGACCAAAAGCCCGGCATGCCGGTCATGAGGGCGCCGGCGCTGGCGATGTGGAAGCCGTCGACGTCCTTGGACGGCGCGATGGCCTCGATGACTTTCTGGGCGTCGATGTGGCGTGGCAGGGGCAATTGCACCAGGATGCCGTGGATGGCCGGATCGGCGTTGAGCGCATGCACGCGAGCGAGCAAGTCGGCCTCGCTCAGGGTGGCGTCGTACTTCTCGAGCACGGAATGCAAGCCAGCTTCCTGGCAGGCCTGGACCTTCTTGCCGACATACACCTGGCTGGCCGGATCTTCGCCGACCAGTACCACGGCCAAGCCGGGCGTGGTACCCCGGGCCTTGAGTTGCGCCGCGCGGGCGGCAACGTCGGCGCGCAGTTTCGAGGAGAGTTCGTTTCCGTTGATCAGTTGGGCGGTCATGGCAGGCGAAAGAAGCGAAGAGTCGAAAAAAGAAAACGCCCGTAGCCGTCTCTCTACGGGCGGTGTGCCAGGGGACGGCTCGGGTCGTCGAAGTGTACTCAGGCCTTGCTGGCCTGCCCCAGGGCGATCTTGAGCAGGTCGGCCACGGTGTTGGCGCCCAGCTTTTCCATGATGTTGGCGCGGTGGGCCTCGACCGTCTTGATGCTGATGTTGAGGTCGTCGGCGATCTGTTTGTTCAGGCGGCCGGCGACGATGCGTTCGAGCACCTGCGACTCGCGGCCGGTGAGCTTGGAGAGCAGGGCGTCGCGGCTGGCGGCCTGCTGGTGGTCGGCGAAGGCGCCGCGCGCCACGTCGAGCATGCGCTCGACCAGCACCACCAGGTCGTCTTCCTTGAAGGGTTTCTGGATGAAGTCGAGCGCGCCCTTCTTCATGGTGTCGACCGCCATGGGCACGTCGCCGTGGCCGGTGATGAAGACGACGGGCAGCGGCGACTTGCGCTCGAGCAGCTTGTCCTGCAGTTCAAGGCCGCTCATGCCGTCCATGCGGATGTCCACCAGCAGGCAGGCGACCTCGCGCGGGTCGTAGCGCGAGAGGAAACTCTCGGCCGAATCGAAACAGCGGACCCGGTAGTCCTTGCCCTCCAGCAGCCACTGCAGCGAGTCGCGCACCGCCTCGTCGTCATCGACGACATAGATGGTGCCTTTCTTCGGAATCACGCTCATACGTTTGCCTCGTCTTCTCTCGTGTCTTCAAAATCGCGAGCAGCCGTCACTGGAATCCAGAAGCTGAAGCGGCTGCCGATGATGTCGGGGCCATTGTAGATATTTTCGGCCTGCAGGCGTCCCTGGTGGGACTCGACGATGGTACGACACAGTTTGAGGCCGATGCCCATTCCTTCTTTCTTGGTGGTGAAAAAAGCGTCGAATATCTGCGCCATGATCTCCTTGGGCAGGCCCGGCCCTGAATCCTGCACGGCAAATTCGATGGCGTTGCGGCCGTCGACCTGGCGCGGCACCACGCGCAGCTCGACATTGCGTTTGGTGCTGGGCCGGTTGGCCTGGTCGATGGCCTCGCCGGCGTTCTTGAGCAGGTTGATGAGCACCTGCTCGATCAGGATCGGGTCGACCATGAGCGGCGGCAGGCGCGCGGCGACGTAGTGGCTCAGCCGCACGTTGCGCCGGCGCAGTTCCAGGCCGGCCAGCTCGATCGCCTCGCCCACGATGACCTCGACGTCCGAGCGCGTGCGGTTGGGCTCGCTGCGTTTGACGAAGGCGCGGATGCGCTGAATGATCTGGCCCGCGCGCTGCGCCTGGTGGGCGGTCTTTTCGAGCGCCTTGAGCAGGTCTTCCTCGCGCAGTTGCTGGTTGCGCAGGCGCGAGAGCATGCCGTTGCAATAGTTGGAGATGGCCGCCAGCGGCTGGTTGAGCTCGTGGGCGACGGAGGAGGCCATCTCGCCCATGGTGATCAGCCGGTTGGCCGACTCCGCGCGCTCGGCCTGGCGTGCGGCCTGCTCTTCGGCCTGGCGGCGCGCCGTGATGTCCGAGGCGATCACCATCTGCGCCAGGCGCCCGTCCACCCAACTGAGGTAGCGCGAGCGGATTTCCAGCCACTTGTCGAGTTCGGCCACGTAGATTTCGGCGCTGCCGCTTTGCGCCGAGGTCAGCTCGTCGGTGGGCAGGCCCGCCAGTGAGTCGACTTCGTCCTGGGCCTCGTCTGTGCTGCCCGCGCCGCTCATGCCGGCCTGCGCGACCATGCCCAGGTGGCCCTTGGTCTGGGTGCCGAACCACTGGCGGTAGAGCTTGTTGGCGAACAGCAGCTCGGTGCTGCCCAGCGGCGCGACCGAGACCGAGGCGTCCAGCGCTTCGAGCACCGTGGTGAAACGCTGGTAGGACGCCGAGAGCTGCTCGCGGATGCGGTTGGGCTCGGTGATGTCGGTCATCGACGTCATCCAGCCGGCCTGCTGGCCCTGCGGGTCGATCAGCGGCGAGACATACATGCGCGCGTCGAACAGCGTGCCGTTCTTGCGCTTGACCCGCACCTGGAAGCCGCCCGGGCTGAAATGGCCGCTGAGTTCGTCCTGCAGGCGCGCGCTGAGCAGTTCGCGGTCTTGTTCGGGCCAGTGGGGGAAGGGCGCGCTCTGGCCGACCAGTTCGCCCTCGCTCCAGCCCGTCATCTGGCAGAAAGCCGGGTTGACGTAGCTGATGCGGCCCTGCATGTCCATGGCGCGCAGGCCTATGCGCATGGAGTTCTCCATCGCGCGGCGGAAATTGGTCTCGGCCACCAGTGCACGCTGCGTCTGCTGGCGCCGGCGCATGTGGCGCCAGTTGGACAGCAGCGTCCAGACCGTCAGGGCGCTGAGCGCGCAGACCATCCAGAACAGGCCGCTGCCCACCACGTTGAGCGAGGTGCGGTACATCTGCGCGCGCACCTGCAGCGTGTGGCCGATCGGGTAGACGGGCGCGGCGTATTCGCTGCTCGGGTTGATCCAGGGCAGCAGCGAGCGTGCGCTGGGCGGAATGGCGGCGCCGGCCAGCAGATTGCCCTGGTCGTCGAGCAGCGTGATGGCATAACGCGTGCCGACATCGCCCGAGACCGAGAACGGCAGCATGCGCTCGATGGCGTATTCCACCACCAGCGCGCCGGTAACCTGGCCCTGATTGACGATGGGGACCTGCAGCTGCAGCGTCCAGAGGTTGACGTCAGGCCGGCTGCGGTAGGGCACCGAATAGACGGGCTGGCGAATGGCCTGGACCTTGTCGAGCGTGGCCTGCGTCTGCGGCAGGTTGGCGATGTCGTCCAGCGTCTGGCCATACAGGCGCGCGTTATAGGCCACGTGGCCGGACTCGACGTGGCGCTGCGCGTCGATCCACAGCAGGCTCTGGATTTCGGGGTACTTGCCGGCGTAGCCCTCGGCCTGGGCCCGGAAGAAGTCGGTGCGGTCGAGCAGGGCCGACTGCTGCGGCAGCTCGCGCGCGATGTGGATGAACTGCTCCTGCTGCTCGACCAGGCGCAGGCGGATCTGCTGGCGCATGTTCTCGACGTCGCGCACCACGGTTTCCTGCCCGCGCGAGATCTCTTCGGCCCGCAGATAGAAGAACGCGGCGGAAATGGCGGCCAGGAACAGCAGCACCGCGCCCAGGGGGGCGAGCACCATGTAGCGGTCCTGTCGCGAAGGCGACTGTTTGTCCCACCAGCGGTCGATGCTGCTCCGGGCGGACGCGGCCAGGTTGGAGGGGGCGGGCACGGGAATGCGTTTCGACATAAGGCCTGAGTTTAGGGGCTGCGCCGCAGGGAAGCCTGTGATTCGACAGTGTTTTTGAGGGGCCGCGCCGACGGAGGCGGGCGGGTGCCGATGGGGGTGGGGTCGCGGTGTTGTTTCGATTTCATATTGTGGTGCAGCAATTCATAAATTGGAAAGCACGGGCAAAATTGTGCGAAACTCCGAGGCTGATCGCATACCCACCGTTCACAACCTGCCAGTCCCAAGGAGACAATCCATGTCGGCACAGCCTGATCAAAACAGCGGCTTGAGCGCGCACGATACCGATAGCCAAGAAACCCGAGAGTGGCTGGAATCCCTGGCCGCCGTCATCGAATCCGAAGGACGCGAGCGGGCCCATTTCCTGATCGAGCAACTGCTCGAAGAAGGCCGCCAGCAGGGCATCGACCTGCCGTATTCGGCCAACACCGGCTACGTCAACACCATCGAGGTGCAGGACGAGGCACGCACGCCGGGCAACCTTGAAATCGAACAGCGCCTGCGCGCCTACATGCGCTGGAACGCCATGGCCATGGTGGTCAAGGCCAACCGCCTGAACCCCGAAGACGGCGGCGACCTGGGCGGCCACATCGGCTCCTTCGCTTCGCTGGCCAGCATGTTCGGTGCCGGCTTCAACCACTTCTGGCACGCCGAGAACGAAAACCACGGCGGCGATCTGCTCTACATCCAGGGCCACGTCTCTCCCGGCATCTACGCCCGCGCCTACCTCGAAGGCCGCCTGTCCGAAGAACACCTGCTCAACTTCCGCCAGGAAGTCGACGGCAAGGGTCTGTCCAGCTACCCGCACCCCAAGCTGATGCCCGAGTTCTGGCAGTTCCCGACCGTCTCGATGGGCCTGGGCCCGCTGATGGCGATCTACCAGGCGCGTTTCCTCAAGTACCTGCACGCCCGCGGCATCGCCAACACCGAAAACCGCAAGGTCTGGGTGTTCTGCGGCGACGGCGAAATGGACGAAGTCGAATCGCTGGGCGCCATCGGCCTGGCCGCGCGCGAGAACCTCGACAACCTGATCTTCGTCATCAATTGCAACCTGCAGCGCCTGGACGGCCCGGTGCGCGGCAACGGCAAGATCATCCAGGAGCTCGAAGGCGAATTCCGCGGCTCCGGCTGGAACGTGATCAAGCTGATCTGGGGCAAGGGCTGGGACGAGCTGCTGGCCAAGGATCATGACGGCGCACTGCGCAAGATCATGATGGAGTGCAACGACGGCGACTACCAGTCCTTCAAGGCCAATGACGGCGCCTACGTTCGCAAGAACTTCTTCGGCCGCGACCCGCGCACCCTGAAGATGGTCGAGCACCTGAGCGACGACGAGATCTGGAACCTGCAACGCGGCGGCCACGACTCGCAGAAGGTGTACGCCGCCTTCCACGCCGCGCACAACCACAAGGGCCAGCCCACCGTGCTGCTTGCCAAGACCGTCAAGGGCTTTGGCATGGGCAAGATCGGTGAAGGCAAGAACACGGTCCACCAGACCAAGAAGCTGGGCGACGAGGACATCAAGGCCTTCCGCGACCGCTTCAACATCCCGATTCCGGACAGCCAGATCGCCGATCTGCCGTTCTACAAGCCGGCCGACGACACGCCGGAAATGCAGTACCTGCACGCGCGCCGCAAGGCCCTGGGCGGCTACCTGCCGCAGCGCCGCACCAAGAGCGAAGAGAGCTTCACGGTGCCGTCGCTGGACACCTTCAAGTCGGTGATCGAGCCCACGGCCGAAGGCCGCGAGATCTCGACCACGCAGGCCTACGTGCGTTTCCTGACGCAACTGCTGCGCGACAAGGCCATCGGCCCGCGCGTGGTGCCCATCCTGGTCGACGAGGCGCGCACCTTCGGCATGGAAGGCCTGTTCCGCCAGATCGGCATCTACAACCCGCACGGTCAGCAGTACACCCCGGTCGACAAGGACCAGGTCATGTACTACAAGGAAGACAAGGGCGGCCAGATCCTGCAGGAAGGCATCAACGAAGCGGGCGGCATGTCCTCGTGGATCGCCGCGGCAACGTCGTACTCGACGAACAACCGCGTGATGATCCCGTTCTACGTGTACTACTCGATGTTCGGCTTCCAGCGCATTGGCGACCTGGCCTGGGCGGCGGGCGACATGCAGGCGCGCGGCTTCCTGCTGGGCGGCACGTCGGGCCGCACCACGCTCAACGGCGAAGGCCTGCAGCACGAAGACGGCCACAGCCACATCCTGGCCGGCACCATCCCGAACTGCATCAGCTACGACCCGACCTTCGCGCACGAAGTCGCGGTCATCATGCAGGACGGCCTCAAGCGCATGGTCGAGAAGCAGGAAAACGTCTTCTACTACATCACGCTGCTCAACGAGAACTACGCGCAGCCGGGCCTGAAGCCGGGCACCGAGGAACAGATCATCAAGGGCCTGTACCTGCTCGAAGAGGGCAGCGGCAGCGGCCCGCGCGTGAACCTGCTGGGCTCGGGCACCATCCTGCGCGAATCCCTTGCCGCACAAAAGCTGCTGGCCGAGGACTGGGGCGTGACCGCCAACGTCTGGAGCGCGCCGAGCTTCAACGAGCTCACGCGTGACGGCCAGGACGCCGAGCGCTGGAACCTGCTGCACCCGACCGAGACGCCGCGCGTGCCGTTCGTGACGCAGCAGCTGCAAGGCCATGACGGTCCGGTGATCGCCTCGACCGACTACATGAAGAACTACGCCGAGCAGATCCGCGCCTTCATCCCCAAGGGCCGCGACTACAAGGTGCTGGGCACCGACGGCTTTGGCCGCAGCGACTTCCGCACCAAGCTGCGCGCGCACTTCGAGGTCAACCGCCACTACATCGTGGTGGCCGCGCTCAAGAGCCTGGCCGATGAAGGCAAGCTGCCGCAGGCCAAGGTGGCCGAGGCGCTCAAGAAGTACGACATCGCCGTTGACAAGATCAACCCCTTGTACGCCTGATCGCGGCCGCAACCGCCGTCATTTCTTCCGGACAGCCCTGGCGGCGGCATCAGCCGCCGGGCGTCCCGCTCAATTGCTTCCAGCCCCTACGGAGACAGATTCATGGCACAGGTAGAAGTCAAGGTCCCGGACATCGGCGACTTCAAGGACGTGGCCGTCATCGAAATCCTGGTCAAGCCCGGTGACACCATCAGCGTCGAACAATCCCTCATCACCGTCGAGAGCGACAAGGCCTCGATGGAGATTCCCGCCAGCACGGCCGGCGTCGTCAAAGAGATCAAGATCAAGGTCGGCGACACCGTCAACGAAGGCACGGTGCTGCTGACCGTCGAGGCCGCAGGCGAGGGCGCTGCCGCCCCCAGCCCGGCGCCCGCGCCAACTGCTGCGGCGCCCGCACCGGCCGCCCAGGCCGCTGCACCGAGCCCGGCACCGGCTGCCGCACCCGTTGGCGACATCGAGGTCACGGTGCCCAACATCGGCGACTTCAAGGACGTCGAGGTCATCGAAGTGTTCGTCAAGCCCGGCGACACGATCAAGGCCGAACAATCGCTGTTGACCGTCGAAAGCGACAAGGCCTCGATGGAGATTCCGTCGAGCGCCGCGGGCGTGCTCAAGGAGCTCAAGGTCAAGCTCGGCGACAAGATCAACATCGGCGACCTGCTGGCCATCGTGCAGGGACAGGGCCAGGCCGCTCCGGCATCCGCGCCGGCCGCCTCTGCGCCCGCACCTGCTGCAGCCGCCCCGGCGCCTGCTGCCGCTGCCCAGGCCGCGCCTGCTGTTGCCGTTGCTGGTGCCGCTGCTGGTGCACCGGCCACGCTGCCGGCGCACCAGCCCACGGCCGCCGCGCCCAGCAGCAAGCTGCCGCTGGCTTCGCCCTCGGTGCGCAAGTTCGCACGCGAGCTGGGCGTGCCGCTGGCCGAGGTCAAGGGCAGTGCGCCCAAGGGCCGCATCACGCACGAAGACATCCAGGCCTTCACCAAGGCCGTGATGGCCGGCACCGCGCAGACCCAGGCCGCCAAGGCCAAGGCGCCGGCCGCCGCCGCGGGCGGTGGCGAACTGAACCTGCTGCCCTGGCCCAAGGTCGACTTCGAGAAGTTCGGCACGGTCGAGCGCAAGGCGCTGTCGCGCATCAAGAAGATCTCGGGCGCCAACCTGCACCGCAACTGGGTGTTGATTCCGCACGTGACCAACAATGACGTGGCCGACATCACCGACCTCGAAGACCTGCGTGTGCAGCTCAACAAGGAAGCCGAGAAGTCCAAGTCGGGCGTCAAGTACACGATGCTGGCTTTCCTGATCAAGGCCGTGGTGGCCGCGCTCAAGAAATTCCCCGAGTTCAACGCCAGCCTCGACGGCGACGACCTGGTCTACAAGAAGTACTTCAACGTCGGCTTTGCGGCCGACACGCCCAACGGGCTGGTGGTGCCGGTGATCAAGAACGCCGACACCAAGAGCGTCTCGCAGATCGCCAAGGAAATGGGCGAGCTGGCGGGCAAGGCGCGCGACGGCAAGCTCGGCCCGGCCGAGATGACCGGCGGCAACTTCTCGATCTCGTCGTTGGGCGGCATTGGCGGGACCTCGTTCACGCCCATCATCAACGCACCCGAAGTGGCGATCCTGGGCGTGAGCAAGTCCAGCATCCAGCCGGTGTGGGACGGCAAGGTCTTCCAGCCGCGCCTGATCCTGCCGCTGTCGCTGTCGTACGACCACCGCGTCATCGACGGTGCGGCCGCCGCCCGTTTCAACGCTTACCTGGCCCAGGTGCTGGCGGACTTCCGCCGCGTGCTGGTCTGAGGAAAGGACGCACATCATGGCAACCATTGAAGTCAAGGTTCCGGACATTGGCGACTTCGCCGAAGTCAGCGTCATCGAGGTGCTGGTCAAGGCTGGCGACACCATCGCCGCCGAGCAGTCGCTCATCACCGTGGAGAGCGACAAGGCCTCCATGGAAATCCCGTCCTCGCACGCGGGCGTGGTCAAGTCCCTGCAGGTCAAGGTCGGCGACAAGGTGGCCGAAGGCACGGTGCTGCTGACGCTGGAGGCCGAAGGCGCCGCTGCGCCGGCATCTGCACCAGCGTCCGCACCGGCCGCTGCCGCACCGGCATCCGCGCCTGCCGCGGCCGCCCCCGCGCCGGCTGCGCCGGTCTCGGCACCGGCCGGTTCGTCCTATGCCGGCCAGGTCGACGTCGAGGCCGATGTGGTCGTCATCGGCGGTGGCCCGGGCGGCTACTCGGCGGCGTTCCGCGCGGCCGATCTGGGCCTGAAGGTCGTGCTGGTCGAGCGCTACAAGACGCTGGGCGGCGTGTGCCTGAACGTGGGCTGCATCCCGTCCAAGGCGCTGCTGCACGTGGCCGCCGTGATGGACGAGGTCAAGCACTTCGCCGACCTGGGCGTGAGCTTCAGCGAGCCCGAAGTCGACCTCACCAAGCTGCGCACGCACAAGGACAAGGTCATCGGCAAGCTGACCGGCGGCCTGGCCGCCATGGCCAAGATGCGCAAGGTGACGGTGCTGCGCGGCTACGGCTCGTTCGTGGGCACGCATCACCTGGAAGTCGACGAGACGGCTGGCGACGCGCAGGAAAAGACCGGCGGCAAGAAGGTCGTGGCGTTCAAGAACGCCATCATCGCGGCCGGCTCGCAGGCCGTGCGCCTGCCGTTCCTGCCCGACGACCCGCGTGTCGTGGACTCGACCGGCGCGCTGGCGCTGGACATCCGTCCCAAGCGCATGCTGATCGTGGGCGGCGGCATTATCGGCCTGGAAATGGGCACGGTCTACAGCAGCACCGTCGGTGCGCGCCTGGACGTGGTCGAGATGCTCGACGGCCTGATGCAGGGCGCCGACCGCGACCTGGTCAAGGTCTGGCAGAAATTCAACGCCGGCCGCTTCGACAACGTCATGCTCAAGACCAAGACGGTGGGCGCCAAAGCCACCGAGCAGGGCATCGAGGTGACGTTCGAAGGCGAGGGTGCCCCGAAGGAACCGCAGGTCTACGACCTGGTGCTGCAGGCCGTGGGCCGCACGCCCAACGGCAAGAAGATCGGTGCCGAGAAGGCCGGCGTGGCCGTCAACGAACGTGGTTTTATCCCGGTCGACATCCAGCTGCGCACCAACGTGCGGCACATCTTCGCCATTGGCGACGTGGTGGGCCAGCCCATGCTGGCGCACAAGGCCGTGCATGAAGCCCACGTGGCCGCCGAAGTGATCGCCGGCGAACTCAAGGGCGACAAGGAACTGGCCGCCGCCGTGTTCGACGCGCTGGTCATCCCGAGCGTGGCCTACACCGACCCCGAAGTGGCGTGGGTGGGTCTGACCGAAGACCAGGCCAAGGCGCAGGGCATCAAGATCAAGAAGGGCCTGTTCCCCTGGAACGCCTCGGGCCGCGCGATTGCCAACGGCCGCGACGAAGGCTTCACCAAGCTGCTGTTCGACGCTGAAACGCACCGCATCCTGGGTGGCGGCATCGTCGGCACACACGCGGGCGACATGATCGGCGAGATCGCGCTGGCCATCGAGATGGGCGCTGACGAGATCGACATCGGCAAGACCATCCACCCGCACCCGACGCTGGGCGAAAGCCTGGGCCTGGCAGCCGAAGCCGCGCACGGCTCGTGCACCGACCTGCCGCCCGTCAAGAAGTAAAAAGCTGGATGGTGAAAAGCGGGCGATTGGGCCGAAGGGCCTGATAAGCCCGCTATAATCGAAGGCTTGTTCCCCGATAGCTCAGTTGGTAGAGCGCCGGACTGTTAATCCGTAGGTCCCTGGTTCGAGCCCAGGTCGGGGAGCCAAAAAATTGAAGTTCAAAAGCACTTGATGCGCAGGCGTCAGGTGCTTTTTTCTTGGCGGTTGCTACTCCCTGTTTCGGGCAAACAGGCCGTGCGGAATGGCGTTGTGCTCGAAATTGAGCCAGGGCGGCTTTTCGGCGTACATCTCCTGGATGAGGTTCTTGATGAGGTCGATGTACCAGCCGTCGTCGTTGAGCCGATGCGCCAGGATGATGGGCGACGTTGCGCCTTCGTCGGCGACCAGGCGGTACTGGATGTCGGTTCTGAACTGGGCGGAGGCCGGCACGATGCAGATGCCGGCTTCTGACGCCACCAGGCCGAGTGCCGTCTGGAGCTCTTTCACCTCGATGACTTCCGCCAGCCGTACGCCGTGGTCGTTGATGAGTGTGAGGACCTGGTCGGCGAAGCTCGGCCTGGGTTCCTTGGGATAGACGATCAGCTTCTGTCCGCTGAGCTCGCCGAGATGGATGGGTTTCGATCAGGCCAGGTCGAAGGACGGCGGAACCGCCAGTACCAGGCGCTCTTCCCTCAGGACGGTTCTCACGATGGCGCTGTCGTTGGCACGGATGCGGCCAAAACCGACGTCGATGCGGCCGGTCTTGAGGGCGTCGAACTGCTGTAGGGAAGACAGCTCGATCAGCTGGATGTCGACATCGAGCGTCCGCTGCCTGAGCTTTCTGACCAGCATGGGCAGACCGCCGTACAGCGTGGAGGCAACAAAGCCGATGGACAGCGCCTTTTGCTGGTTCATGCCCAGCCGGCTGGTCGCCGCCTTCATCTGGTCGACCCGACCCAATACCTGAAGGGCCTGCTCGTAGAACAGGCGGCCTGCGTCCGTCAGCCGCAGTGGCCGGCTGTTGCGCAGCACCAGGGCCACGCCCAGTTCGTTTTCCAGAAGCTGGATCTGCCGGCTCAGCGGGGGTTGTGCGATGTGCAGTTGCTCGGCGGCCCGCGTGAAATTGCGCGCGCGGGCGACGGCGACAGACAAAGTAGCGGAGTTGTCTGAGATCCATCAGGGAAAACGATAGGTAATTGAAATCATAGGCTGTTATTTTAAGAAATAACAAGGACTTGTGTCTGTACTATGCTCTGAGGGTATGGAATGAGATCAAAAAAAATCTTGGATGAGAACAGGGTCTTCACGCTCCAATGGCGGCATGCAGATCGCTACAGCCACTCCCGCCACTTTTCCAATGCCTGGCCACGTTCGGATCGAGAAGATCGAGACCGTGCTGCTGGACCTGCCGACGATTCGGCCCCACAAGCTGTCCATGGCGGTCATGGAAGGGCAGACCCTGATGCTGGTTCGTGTGTCTTGCTCCGACGGCACGGTGGGTTGGGGCGAGGGCACCACGATCGGCGGCCTGGCCTACGGAGCCGAGAGCCCCGAGAGCATGAAGCTGACCGTCGACACCTACATGGCGCCGCTGCTGGTCGGCATGAACGCCAATGCCGTGGCCGCGGCCATGGCCCGCGTCGGCAGCGTGGTCAGGGACAACCGGTTCGCGAAGTGCGCGGTCGAGACGGCACTTTTTGATGCGCTGGGCCAGCGTACCGACCTTCCTGTCCCCGAGCTCATTGGCGGCCGGCTCCGGGACCGCTTGCCGGTGGCGTGGACGCTGGCCTCTGGCGACACCCGCCGGAACATCGACGAGGCCGAGCACATGCTGGAGAGCCGGCGCCACCGCATTTTCAAGCTCAAGATCGGCCGCCGCAGCGTGAAGGAGGACGTCGCGCATGTCGCGGCGATCAAGCGGGCGCTGGGCGACCGTGGCGAGGTCCGGGTCGATGTCAACATGGCCTGGAGCGAACAGCAGGCCCGCAACGGCCTGGCCGCGCTGGTCGACGCGGGCTGCGAGCTGGTCGAGCAGCCGGTCGCCTCGGCTGCCGCCATGGCACGGCTGGCTGCGCTCGGTTTTCCGCTGGCCTTGATGGCGGATGAATCGCTGACGGGACCGGCCTCGGCTTTCGAATTGGCCAGGATGGCTGCGGCCGATGTGTTCGCCATCAAGATCGAACAATCGGGTGGGCTCCTGGCCGCGCAGCGCGTGGCGGCTGTTGCCGAGTCGGCGGGCATCGCGCTTTATGGCGGCACCATGCTCGAAGGCGCGGTCAGCACCATCGCCTCGGCCCACGTCTTTTCCACCTTCCCGCGTCTCGAGTGGGGCACCGAGCTGTTCGGCCCCCTGCTGATCACCGAGGACATCCTGGCCGAGCCGCTGGACTACGCCGACTTCCACCTGACGGTGCCGTCCGGCCCGGGCCTGGGCCTGACCCTGGACCCGGACAAGGTCGATTTTTTCCGCCGCGATCGGAAGTTCAAACCGGTCGCCGCCGGCCGCTGAATCCTTGGCCCCACCACCATCCGCAGCCCCCATTTTTAATCGACGACAGGAGACACGATGACCGCCCGTATTTTCGAAACGACCGAGGTTCAGGAATTTCTGCAAACCATTGCCGGGATCCACAACGATGGGGGCAATCCCAGAACCAAGCAGATCGTCCATCGCATCGCCAGCGATCTCTTCAAGACCATCGAGGACCTGGAGATCACGCCGGACGAGTACTGGGCGGGCGTCGCCTACCTGAATTTTCTGGGCGCGCGGGGAGAGGCCGGATTGCTCTCGCCTGGCCTGGGCATCGACCGGTTTCTCGACATGCGCATGGATGCGCAGGACGCGTCGGCCGGCGTCGAGAACGGCACGCCGCGCACCATCGAGGGCCCGCTTTACGTGGCCGGCGCACCGGTCGTGCATGGCCATGCCAAGTTGGATGACGGCACCGACACCGACGGCCATCCGCTGATCATGCATGGCACGGTCCACGGCGCGGACGGCCAACCGCTGCCGGGTGTCCAGGTCGAGGTCTGGCACGCCAACACCAAGGGCTTCTATTCGCACTTCGATCCGACCGGCGAGCAGCAGCCCTTCAACATGCGCCGCACCATCGTGACCGACGCGCAGGGCCACTACAGCTTCGAAAGCATCGTGCCCAGGGGCTACGGGTGCCCGCCCGACGGCGCGACGCAGGCACTGCTGAACCAGTTGGGCCGCCACGGCAACCGGCCTGCCCACATCCACTTCTTCGTGACGGCCGAAGGACACCGCAAGCTGACCACGCAGATCAACATCGACGGGGATCCGCTGGTGTATGACGACTTCGCCTATGCCACGCGCGAGGGCCTGGTGCCTGCGCTGGTCGAGCGCAGCGACGCCCAGAGCCAGCAGGCCTGGGGCATCAAGGGGCCCTTTGCCGAGATCACCTTCGACTTTCATCTGTCGGCGCTGATCGACGGGGTCGACAACCAGCTGGTGGAGCGGCCACGCGCCTCGGCCTGAAGAGCCCGGTCCGGGATCGCGCGGCCACACACCGTCCCGCTGCTGGAATGCCATTCGATTCGCGCGCGGCCACCGGCCGAGGCGACTTGCCAAGGAGAAAGAGATGTCTGCCATCATGGACAGAAAGCTGGAGCTCGACCATCTGCTGGCCACCGCGCTGCAGGACGACAAGGACGCGGGCATCTACCGTTGCCGCCGCGATGTGTTCACCGATCCGGACCTGTTCGAGTTCGAGATGAAACACATCTTCGAGGCCAACTGGGTCTACCTGGCGCACGAAAGCCAGATTCCCAACGTCAACGACTACTTCACCACCCACATCGGGCGCCAGCCTGTCGTCATCACGCGGGCCAAGGACGGGCAATTGCACGCGGTCATCAACGCCTGCGCCCATCGCGGTGCCATGCTGTGCCGCCGCAAGCACGGCAACAAGGGCAGCTTCACCTGCCCGTTCCACGGCTGGACCTTCAACAACACGGGCAAGCTGCTCAAGGTCAAGGACGAGAAGACCACGCAGTACCCGGTGCAGTTCGCGCAGAACGGCTCGCACGATCTGCGTAAGGTCGCACGATTCGAGAGCTACAAGGGCTTCCTGTTCGGCTCGCTCAACCCGCACGTCAAGCCGCTGGCCGAGCACCTGGGCGCCAGCACGGTGATCATCGACCAGATCGTCGACCAGGCGCCGAACGGGATCGAGGTGCTGCGCGGCAATTCGTCATACATCTACGACGGCAACTGGAAGCTGCAGATGGAAAACGGCTGCGACGGCTACCACGTCAGCAGCGTGCACTGGAACTATGCGGCGACCATGGGCCGCCGCAAGGAGGGCGGCACCAAGGCGGTCGACGCCAACGGCTGGAGCAAGAGCGTGGGCGGCGTCTACGGTTTCGAGCACGGCCACATCCTGTTGTGGACCAACACCATGAACCCCGAGGTGCGGCCGATCTGGAACCATCGCGAGGAGCTCAAGGCGCGTCTGGGCGAGGACCGGGCCGACTTCATCCTCAGGCAGACCCGCAACCTGGGTATCTACCCCAACGTGTACCTGATGGACCAGTTCTCGACCCAGATCCGGGTGACCCGCCCGATCAGTGTGGACCAGACGGAAGTCACGATCTACTGCTTTGCGCCCAAGGGCGAAAGCGCCGAAGACCGGGCCACGCGCATCCGCCAGTACGAGGACTTCTTCAATGTCTCCGGCATGGGAACGGCCGACGATCTGGAGGAGTTCCGCGCCTGCCAGGCAGGCTACGCCGGCACGGCCGCGCTGTGGAACGACCTCAGCCGCGGTGCGCCGCTGTGGGTCGAGGGGCCTGACGAAAACGCCCGCAAGATGGGCTTGAAGCCTTTGCTGAGCGGCGAGCGCAGCGAGGACGAAGGGCTGTTCGTGCGCCAGCACGCGTACTGGGCCGAGGTGATGCGCCAGGCCTTGGCCCGCGAAGGTGACGAAAGCAGCGGCGCCTGCCTGTCCAGCGCAACCGCGGAGGACTGCGCGTGAGCACCGCCGACTACAACCAGGTCTGCGCCTTTCTGTACAAGGAAGCGCGTTTCCTCGACGACCGCCAGTGGGATGACTGGCTGGAGCTTTACGACCCTGGCGTGGAGTACTGGATGCCGGCCTGGGACGACGATGACCGGATCACGGAGGACCCGCGCAGCCAGATTTCCTTGATCTACTGCCCGAGCCGCGACGGCCTTGAAGACCGGGTGTTCCGCATCAAGACCGAGCGCTCCGGCGCGTCGACGCCGGAGCCGCGCACCTCGCACACGGTCACCAACGTTGAAATCGTGCAAGAGCGGCAGGACGCGCTCGACGTTCGCTACAACTTCCACACGCTCAGCCATCGCTACAAGCAGACGGACCACTTCTTCGGCACCGTGGAGCTCACGCTCAAGAAGGTCGCATCAGGCTTTCTGATCAGCCGCAAGAAGATCGTCCTCAAGAACGACTACATCCGCCAGGTCATCGACGTCTACCACGTCTGAGTGCCCAAGGAGACCCTGATGACCCACTACCAGATTGCCCTGAACTTCGAGGATGGGGTGACACGCTTCATCGACTGCGCGTCCACCGAGAAGGTGCTCGACGCGGCCTTTCGCCACCGCATCAACCTGCCGATGGACTGCTCCGACGGCGTGTGCGGCACCTGCAAGTGCCGCGCCGAAAGCGGCCAGTACGACCTGGGCGACGACTACATCGAGGACGCGCTCACGCAGGACGAGGCCGAGGCGGGCCTGGTGCTGACCTGCCAGATGAAGCCGTCGTCCGACTGCGTCATCGCGGTGCCGCTCGCCTCGTCGGCCTGCAAGACGGGCACGGGCCGGTTCCAGGCCCAACTGGCCGGGGTCACCCGGCACGGCGATGCTGCTTTCGAACTGGCGCTCGACACGAGCGGCGACGCGCCGGTTTTCCTGCCCGGCCAGTACGTCAACATCGAGGTGCCGGGAACGGGCGAGCGCCGGGCCTATTCCTTCAGCTCCGCACCGGGCGACAAGCGCTTGACCTTTCTGATTCGCAAGGTCCCGGATGGCCTGATGAGCAACTGGCTCGATGGCGCCGAACCGGCGCTGGCGCTGGCGCTGACCGGGCCGCTGGGCAGTTTCTACTTGCGCAAGGTCGAGCGTCCCTTGCTGTTTCTGGCGGGTGGCACCGGACTGGCGCCCTTCCTGTCGATGCTCGAAGTACTCCAGCGTGAGGGGGTGAGCACGCCGGTCCACCTGGTCTACGGCGTCACGCGCGACCAGGACCTGGTGCGGGTCGACGCGCTGCAATCCTATGCCGAGCGTTTGCCGAATTTCAGCTACCTGACGTGCGTGGCCGACGGGGCGTCGGCGCATGCCCGGCGGGGCTATGTGACGGACCACCTTGCCGCCGAGCACCTGCATGGCGGAGAGGTCGACACCTACCTGTGCGGGCCGCCGCCCATGGTCGATGCGGTGCAGCGCCATTTCCGCGCCACGGGCATCGAGCCGCGCAGCTTCCATTACGAAAAATTCGTGCCGAACACCGCGCCGGCCAGGGAAGCGGTGACCGCATGAGCGCGCGTTTCGAAGGACAGGTGCTGCTGATCACCGGCGCGGCCCAGGGCATCGGCCGCCGTGTGGCTGAACGTGCCGCGGGCGAGGGCGCCCGGCTGCTGCTGGTCGACCGCGCGGACCTCGTGCATGAGGTTGCCGCGAGTCTGGCGCCGCAGACCGAGGTCCACGCGATCACGGCCGACCTGGAGCAGCCTGCTGGCGCACAGCGGGCGGCCGAGGCCGCGCAGCGGTATTTCGGCCGCATCGACGTGCTGGTCAACAACGTGGGCGGCACGATCTGGACCAAGCCCTACGAGCACTACAGCGTCGACGAGATCGAGGCCGAGATCCGCCGTTCACTGTTTCCCACGCTGTGGTGCTGCCACGCCGTGCTGCCCTGCATGCTGGCGCAGGGCAAGGGCGCGATCGTCAACGTGTCTTCGATCGCCACACGCGGCATCAACCGCGCGCCCTACGGCGCAGCCAAGGGCGGCGTCAACGCGCTGACCGCCTGCCTGGCGTTCGAGAACGCCGAGCGTGGCATCCGCGTCAATGCCGTGGCGCCCGGCGGCACCGAGGCGCCGCCGCGCAGGGTGCCGCGCAACACGAACACGCTGGGTGAACAGGACCGCATCTGGTATCAGCAGATCGTTGACCAGACGGTGCAGAGCAGCCTCATGAAGCGCTACGGAACGCTGGATGAGCAGGCGAGCGCCATTCTTTTCCTGGCCTCGGACGAGGCCTCCTACATCACCGGTTCCGTGCTGCCGGTGGGCGGCGGCGATCAGGGCTAGCCCACCGACCGCCGCTGGCTTGCCACCACCCCGCCGGAGGTTCGTTTCCGGCATTCAACATGAACAAGGGCCAAGGCCCGAGGAGACAGACATGAGAGTCATCGAGACGGCCCAGGTCATCGACCAGGCGAAATTCACGCCGTTCCACTGGCGGGTCACCCTGCTGTGCGCGCTGCTGCTGATCTTCGACGGCTACGACCTTTTCATCTACGGCGTCGTGCTGCCGGTGCTGATGGATGTCTGGAAACTCACGCCCGTTCAGGCCGGCGCGCTTGGCAGTTATGCGCTGTTCGGCATGATGTTCGGCGCGTTGATCTTCGGCACCCTGGCCGACCGGATCGGCCGCAAACGCGGCATCGTCATCTGTTTTGCGCTGTTCAGCCTGTCGACGTTCGCCAATGGCTTCGCCACCAGTCCCACCGAATTTGGCGTTTACCGCTTCCTGGCCGGGCTCGGCTGCGGCGGGTTGATGCCCAATGCCGTGGCGCTGATGAACGAGTACGCGCCGCGCCGCTGGCGCAGCACGCTGGTGGCCATCATGTTCAGCGGCTATTCGCTGGGCGGCGTGTTGTCCGCCGGCCTGGGCATCTACATGCTGCCGCGCTTCGGGTGGAGCTCGATGTTCTTCGCCGCCATCGTTCCCTTGCTGCTGCCTCTGATCCTGTGGCGCCTGCCCGAGTCGATCGGCTATCTGCTGCGCCAGGGCCGCGAGGACCAGGCGCGGGACATGCTGAACAGGATTGCCCCCGAACTGCGTGCCACTGACGGCGACCGCCTGCTCCAGCTCGGCGCCAAGTCGCCGGGCGTGCCGGTGCTCGACCTGTTCCGCCAGGGCCGCGTGCTGGGCACCTTCATGCTCTGGATCGCATTCTTCTGCTGCCTGCTGATGGTCTATGCGCTGGGCTCGTGGCTGCCGAAGCTGATGGCCAATGCCGGCTACAGCCTGGGATCGAGCCTGTCCTTTCTGCTGGCGCTCAACTTTGGCGGCATGTTCGGTGCCATCGTGGGCGGCTGGCTGGGCGATCGTTACAGCCTGCCCAAGGTCGTCATGGCCTTCTTTGCCACCGCGGCCGTGTCGATCACCTTGCTGGGTTTCAACAGTCCCATGCTGGTGCTGTATGGACTGATCACGATCGCCGGTGCAACGACCATCGGCACCCAGATCCTGCTGTATGCCAGCGTTGCGCAGTTCTACGACCTGTCGAACCGTTCCACCGGCCTGGGCTGGGCATCGGGTGTGGGACGCACGGGTGCCATCGTGGGCCCGCTGCTGGGTGGGTCGTTGATGGCCGCCGCCTTGCCCCTGCAGTTGAACTTCATGGTCTTTGCCATTCCTGGTGTGGTCGCCACGCTGGCCATGGCGGTCTTCGCGGCCGGCAAGCGGCGTGCCCCAGCGTTGAAGGTGGCACCGCTCTGAGCGAGGCGACCCGTTCCCATGAGCACGACTTCCCTCTGCACACTTGCCACCCGCAATGGCGACTTTCGAGTCGCCGTCGACGGCCCCGACGATGCACCGGTTCTGGTGTTCAGCAACTCGCTGGGCACGACCCTGGAAATGTGGGATGCCCAGGCGGCCGCCTTTTCAGGCGCATACCGCGTGGTGCGCTATGACACGCGAGGCCATGGCGGCAGCCCCGTCACGCCGGGCCCCTACACGTTAGCGCAACTGGGCGACGACGTGCTGGCCGTGCTCGATGCGCTGCAGATTCAACGGGCGGCCTTCTGCGGCATCTCGATGGGGGGCCACACCGGCCTGTGGCTGGCGCTGCACGCGCCACGGCGCCTGACCGGGGTCGCCGTTTGCAACAGCGCGGCACGCATCGGCAGCCCTGAGGCGTGGCTCGAACGTGCGCGGCAGGTGCGTGAAGGCGGCGCTGCCGCCATGCGCCAGTTGGCCGATACCGCGCCGACGCGCTGGTTCACGCCCGACTTCGTACGGCGTGCGCCACAGACCGTCGCCGCGGCGCAAGCCTGGATCGCGGGCATCGCGGCCGAGGGCTATGCCGCGTGCTGCGAGGCGCTGGCCGCCTCCGACTTGCGCCGCGCGCTGGCGTCGATCGATTTGCCCATGCTGCTGGTCGCCGGCAACAGCGATCCGGTGACGACGGTCGCCGACGCCGAGGCGATGCAGCAGGCCGTCCCCGGGGCGCGCCTGGTCGGCATTCCCGCCTCGCATCTGTCCAACCTCGAAGCGCCGCAGGCGTTTGAACAAGCTCTTGCCGGCTGGCTGGCCGGCCTGGCGTGAAGAAAGGAAAGTCCCATGTTGTTCCTGGTCGAAATGACGGTGCAGATTCCCGCGACCGTCAGTGCGGAGGAAGCCGACCGCATCAAGCGCGAGGAAAAGGCGTATGCGCAGGCCTTGCAGCATGCCGGGAAGTGGTCGCATCTCTGGCTGGTGGTCGGCCGCTACGCGAACGTCAGCATCTTCGACGTCGACAGCAACGACGAGCTGCACAGCCTGTTGAGCCAGCTTCCGCTGTTCCCCTACATGACGATTTTGGTGACGCCGCTGGCCAGGCATCCGTCGGCCATCTAGGGCCTCACGGCTGTCGGTCGCACGTCGACCGCAACCCACGACAAACCGACAAGAAATCAAGGGCGGTCGTGCATGACCGCGACAGGAGACGATCGTGAACATGTTCCCGTGTCATTTCGGGCTTGGCCTGGCGGCCGCCTGTCTTGCGCTCACCGCTTGCGGTTCGGGCGACGAGCCAGCCGAAGGGCCTTCCGCGGTAGAGCTTCAGGCCCGTTGCCCTTCGCTGGCGGGGCAGACCATTGCCGCCTCGGCGATCGGCCTGCCCAGCGGGGCGGCAAGCATCGGGTCGGCGACTTTTGTGCCGGCCGTCGCCCAGGCGGTGGCTGCGGGCGTGACGACGCCGGCAACGCCGGACTACTGCCGTGTGCTGGGCACCATCGCACCCTTGGACGACCGTGCGCAGGCGATCAATTTCCAGATCAACCTGCCGATCGACTGGAACGGCCGGGCGTTGCAATACGGCGGTGGTGGTTTCAACGGCACGCTGGTCACCGGGCTGCTGCCGCTGCGCGACGCGGCGCCGGACGATCCGCTGCCGCTCGCCAGGGGCTATGCCACGCTGGGCACGGACTCCGGCCACCAGGCGGCCTCGGTGGCGGCCAGTGAGCCGGCCAGCTTTGCGCTCAACGATGAGATGCTCACCAACTTCGCCTACGCCTCGTACAAGAAGGTGAGGGACGTCTCGGTGGCGGTCATGCAGGACTTCTACCGCGCAAAGCCGCGCCAGGTCTATTACTTCGGCGGGTCCGAAGGCGGCCGGGAGGGGCTGACCATGGCGCAGCGCTTCCCCGAGGACTACGACGGGGTGGTCAGCGTGGTTCCGGTCATCAACTGGACGGGGCTGTTCCACGCCTTCGTGCGCAACCAGGTTCCACAGTTCTCGGACTGGCTGGAGCCGGAGAAGACGGCGCTCGTGTCCAAGGCGGTCGTCGAGGCCTGTGACGCGCTCGACGGGCTGGAAGACGGGGTGGTGAACAACTACCTGGCCTGCCAAAGCAAGGTCGATTTCACGGCGCTGCGTTGTGCCGACGGCAGCGATCAGGGCAGTGCCTGCCTGTCGGATGCCGAGATCGCGTTGCTCAAGGCCATCCATACGCCCTATCACTTCTCGTTCCCGCTGGCCAATGGGCTGACCCACTATCCGCCATGGCTCTACGGCCACGAGAACGCGCTGGACAACACGGCGGTCAGTCTGGTGCGCTGGGTGACGGGAACCGCGGCGCCGTCGATTCCCCCCAATGCATCGGCCAATGCCACGCAGTGGCTCTATGGCAGCAACTGGATTCGTTACGTCATTGCGCGCGACGCCAACTTCGACGTCCGGGGCTACGACCCCGACCGCTTCGTGGCGCGTGTCCAGGCCACGTCCGCACTGATGGATTCGACCAGCCCCGACCTGTCGGCCTTCTTTGCCCGCGGCGGCAAACTGATCCTGCGCGAAAACGCCGCGGATCGTGCGCAGAGCCCGCTGATGGGGTTCGAGTACTACCAATCGTTGATCGACCGCTTGGGCCAGGCGGCCGTGGACCAGTCGGTGCGGCTCTATGTGTCACCCGGCTCCACGCACAGCGGCAACGCCCGCACCATGACGGACCTGGCCGTGGTGCCGATCCAGGTCGATCTGCTGGATCCATTGGATGCCTGGGTGCGGGCGGGCACCGTACCGGCCGACTCGCTGGTCCAGACGGCGAAGTCGGCGGTCGCGCCATTCACCGTCCAGGCATCGCGGCCGATGTGCCGCTACCTGTCTTACCCGCATTACGGCGGAGGCGACCGGCTGCTGGCCGCGAGCTACCGTTGTACGCCGTCGAACTGAGCGCCGTTGCGCCAGAAGCTGTTCAGACGTCGAACCTGACCCCTTGCGCCAGCGGCAATTCGCGCGAGTAGTTCACGGTGTTGGTGGCGCGGCGCATGTAGGCCTTCCACGCGTCCGAGCCCGATTCGCGGCCGCCGCCGGTTTCTTTTTCGCCACCGAAGGCGCCGCCGATCTCGGCGCCGGAGGTGCCGATGTTGACGTTGGCGATGCCGCAGTCCGAGCCGCTGGCCGACAGGAATTGCTCGGCCTCGCGCAGGTCGGTCGTGAAGATGGCCGAGGACAGGCCTTGTGGCACGTCGTTCTGCAGCGCGATGGCCTGCTCGAAGGTGTCGTAGGTGAGCACGTAGAGGATGGGCGCGAAGGTTTCGTGCCGCACGGTGTCGGTCTGCGCAGGCATTTCAACGATGGCCGGGCGCACGTAGTAGGCGCCGGGTGCCTGCTCGGCGTTGACGCGCTCGCCGCCGAAGACCTGGCCGCCCTCGGCCCGCGCGGCGGTCAGGCTGCGCTGCATGGCGTCGAAGCTGGCCTGATCGATCAGGGGACCGACCAGCGTGCCTTCGGCCAGCGGGCTGCCGATGGGCAGTTTGCCGTAGGCGGCCTTCAGGCGCGCGATCAGTTGCGGCTGGACGCTGCTGTGCACGATCAGTCGGCGTGTGGTGGTGCAGCGCTGACCGGCGGTGCCGGCGGCGGCGAAGGCGATGCCGCGCAGCGCCAGATCCAGATCGGCGCTGGGCGTGACGATGACGGCGTTGTTGCCGCCCAGCTCCAGCAGCGAACGGCCAAAACGCTGCGCCACGCGCGGGCCGACTTCGCGGCCCATGCGGGTGCTGCCGGTGGCCGAGATCAGCGGCACCTGGGGGCTGTCGACCAGCACTTCACCCAGTTGGCGGTCGCCCAGCACGAGCTGGTTGAGGTGCGCGGGCGCCTTGCCGAAACGCCGCACCGCGCGCTCGAACAACGCTTGCGACGCCAGCGCCGTCAGCGGCGTTTTTTCCGACGGCTTCCACAGCACGGCGTTGCCGGCGACGACGGCCAGCGCCGTGTTCCAGGCCCAGACGGCCACCGGGAAATTGAAGGCCGTGATCACACCAACCACGCCCAGCGGGTGCCAGGTTTCCATCATGCGATGGCCCGGGCGTTCGGACGCGATGGTCAGGCCGTAGAGCTGGCGCGACAGGCCGACGGCGAAGTCGCAGATGTCGATCATCTCCTGCACCTCGCCCAGGCCCTCGGTCAGGATCTTGCCGGCCTCGATCGAGACCAGTTGGCCCAGCGCCGCCTTCTCGGCGCGCAGTTCCTCGCCCAGCAGGCGGATCAGCTCGCCACGCTGCGGCGCGGGCACGTCGCGCCAGCTTTGGAAGGCCTGCTGGGCGTTGGCTATCAGCCGGGCCACGTCCTCGGGCGATTGGGTGCGCAGGCGGCCGATGACCGAGCCGTCGATGGGGGAGTGCACCTGCAGGTCGCCGTCCGCGTAGAGGGCGCGGTCCACGCCCAACTGTGCCAGGATGGACGCGGTGGATTCAGAGGGAGTGGGCATGGATTTCTGTTCCGGTGAGGGCATGTCGAGAGGACGAAGAAAAAGAGGAAGAGGGCGAGAAAGGCAGTTGTCCGTGGCGGGCGGCTGCTGGCTGACGGTGATGGGCGTCGATTTCCATCATGCGTCAACAAGTATACTTAAGATAAAAATATTTCCTATAGGAAATTTTTGGATTCAATCCCCTCGACCCAACGCCCGGGTGGCGGCGCTGCCTGGGCGTTGGCGGTCGAATGTGGCGGCCTGCCTACAATAGCCGTGATCTTTTCCCATCATTTTTGCCCTTCGGGTACTTCGTATGAGCGCACTGTCTCCCGGACCGACCGTCCATAGTCCGCCTTTGGGCGTGCGGGTTCGCCAACTGCGCAAGGAACGCTCATGGACGCTGGAGCAGGCCAGCAAGAACACGGGCCTGGCGAAATCGACGCTCTCCAAGATCGAGAACGCGCAGATTTCCCCGACCTACGATGCCTTGATCAAGATCGCCACCGGCATGGGGCTGGGCCTGAGCGAGCTGTTCGCGCCCACGCCCGCACCGCCGTCGGCCGCCACGGGCCGGCGCAGCATCACGCGTGGCGGCAGGGGCGTGCGGCATGCCACGCCCTACTATGACCACGTCCTGCTGTGCAACGAGCTGACGCAGAAAGACATGGTGCCGTTCCGCTCCGTCATCACCGCGCGCGACCCTGGTGAATTCGACGATTGGAGCCGCCACGTGGGCGAGGAATTCGTGTTCGTGCTGCAGGGCTCGGTCACGCTCTACACCGAGTTCTACGAGCCGGCCGAGCTGGCGGCCGGGGATTGCTGGTACATCGACAGCCGCATGGGCCACAAGGTGGTCAGCACCAGCCCCGAGAACGCCGAAGTCCTCTGGGTCAGCACGACGCATCCGAAGCTGCTCCCGGCGCAGTTCTAGCGGCAAGGCGCGGGCGAACGGTTGGCGCCTCGCTGATTCCATTTTGGAATGAGGTGAGTCCAAATCGTCGATTGACCCCCAGCTGTAGCCGGTCACAGAATCCAAGAGCACCCACCCCATGTCCATGCGATGCAGGACTGAGATGGCCCTCCTTGTTGAATTCTGTACGGCCCGCCATGCCCTCCGTTTCCCCGGTCTCGCCCGACGACATCCGCACCCGTTTCTCGACCGCCATGTCGGTCATGTACCGCCAGGAAGTCCCGCAGTACGGCACGCTGCTGGCGCTGGTGGCCGACATCAACGCGGCTTACCTCGACGCCCATCCGCAGGTGCGCCAGGCCATGGCCCGGCGGCAGGAGCTGGAGCGCCTGGATGTGGAGCGCCACGGCGCCATCCGCCTGGGCTCGGCTCAGGAGTTGGCGACGGTGCGGCGCATCTTCGCGGTCATGGGCATGCAGCCCGTGGGCTATTACGACCTCTCGGTCGCGGGTGTGCCGGTGCATTCGACGGCGTTTCGTCCGGTGACGGACGAGGCGCTGCGCAAGAACCCGTTCCGTGTCTTCACCTCGCTGCTGCGTCTGGAGTTGATCGACGATGCCGACCTGCGCGCGCGCCGCGCAGATCCTGGCGCAGCGCCAGATCTTCACGCCGCGTGCCATCGAACTGGTCGAGCAATCCGAGCAGGCGGGCGATCTGAGCCACGATCAGGCCGACGAATTCGTCGCCGAGGTGCTGGAGACCTTCCGCTGGCACAACGAAGCCACGGTGGACGCGCCGACCTACCAGCGCTTGCACGACGCCCACCGCTTGATCGCCGACGTGGTGTGTTTCAAGGGCCCGCACATCAACCACCTCACGCCGCGCACGCTGGACATCGACGCCGTGCAGCGCGAAATGCCCCGGCGCGGCATCGCCGCCAAGGATGTGGTCGAAGGGCCGCCCACGCGCCAGCATCCCATCTTGCTGCGGCAGACCAGCTTCAAGGCGCTGGTCGAGCCCATCCACTTCGTCGGCGACGACGAGGCCGGCACCCACACGGCGCGCTTTGGCGAGATCGAACAGCGCGGGGTGGCGCTGACCGCCCAGGGCCGCCAGCTCTACGACCGCTTGCTGGCGGGCGTGCGTGAAATCGGCGGAACCGGCAACGCGGGCCAGGATTATGGCCAGTGGCTGCAAGCGGCCTTCCGCGATTTCCCCGACACGCTGGATGGCCTGCGCCGGCAGGGCCTGGCCTTTTTCCGCTACGCCGTGCGCGACGAAGCCGCGTTTGCGCAGGCCGCAGCAGCGGGGCAGGGCTGGGACGTGGAACGGCTGATCGAACAAGGCGCCGTCGAGGCCAGCCCCATCGTCTACGAAGACTTCCTGCCGGTCAGCGCGGCCGGCATCTTCCAGTCCAACCTGGGCGGCACGGAACAGAAGAGCTACGCGGCCAACGCGGCCCGGGCGGCGTTCGAGCAGGCGCTGGGCGCGCCGGTGCTCGACGAGATCGCGCTGTATGCGCGCACCGAGGCCGAATCGTTGCGGGCGCTGCAGTCGCGCTTTGCGCGGGCCGTCTGACCTTTTCCCGTTCCCCTCATCGCCATGGACGCTTCTTTTTTCTCGCAGGCCTACGCGCAGCCGGCGGGCTCGCCGATCCGCGAGCTGTTTCCCTACCTGAGCCGCCCCGGCATGATCTCGCTGGCGGGCGGCTACCCCTCGCCCTCGCTGTTCGACATGGAAGGCCTGCAGGAGGCTGGCGCGCGCGCATTGGCGCAGCGCGGCGTCTACCAGTACGGCCCCACCGAAGGCGATGCCGATCTGCGCGAGCAGTTGTGCCGGCTGTGCGCGGGCCGGGGCATCCACGCCGATCCGCCGCAGGTGCTGGTGACCACCGGCTCGCAGCAGGCCTTCGATCTGCTGGTGCGCACGCTGATCGACGCGGGCGATACGGTGCTGGTCGAGTCGCCCGCCTATCCCGCCACGCTGCAGGCCTTGCGGCTGGCCGGCGCGCATGTGGTCGAGGTGCCGACCGACGCGCAGGGGCTGCGCATCGACGCGCTGGCGCAGGCGCTGGCCGCCTTGCTGCCCGCGCGCCAGCCCAAGCTGCTCTACACCGTGCCCAGTTTTTCCAACCCGGGCGGCACGCTGCTGTCCGCCGAGCGGCGGCGGCAGCTGGTCGGCCTGGCGCGGGCGCATGGTTTCCTGATCGTGGAGGACGATCCCTATGGCGATCTGGACTTCACCGGGCAGCCGCGCGCCACGCTCTACCAGCATGGTCAGGAACTGGCCGGCGCCCAGTCGCCCGTCGTCTACCTGTCGAGCCTGTCCAAGACCGTGGCACCGGCCTTGCGCACCGGCTGGATGATCGCGCCGCCCGAACTGCTGCGGCGCTGCGCGATCGCCAAGCAGACCATGGACTTGTGCACCCCGCCCATCACGCAGCGCATCGCCAGCGAGTACCTGCGGCTGGACCGCTACGGCACCGCCGTGGCGCGTGCGTCGCTCGAATACCAGGCCCGCATGACGCGTATGGTGCAGGCGTTGCGAGACCGCCTGGACGGCCAGGCCACGTTTGTTGCGCCTCAAGGCGGCCTGTTCCTGTGGTTGGCATTGGCCCCGGGCATCGATGCCGATGCGCTGTTCGCGGCGGCGGTGGCTCGGGGCGTGCTCTACGTGCCGGGCAAGGCCTTCTATGCCAGTCCGTCCCACCCGCAGGCCTTGCGGCTGTCCTTTGCGACCCCGACAGTGGACGAGGTCTCGCAAGGCATCGCCCGGCTGCAGCAAGCGCTGGAGCAGGCGCGGTGTTGAAGCCGTGTTTCACCCATGCTTTTCCGTGGGGTCAACCCCCGCATCCAAGGCCTTTTGGCATTGTTCTTGCGTGCCAATGGGGTAATCCTGATGGCTGGACCCAGGCCCGTCCATCAGGCTCCAGAACAGCCGGTCAAGCTCAGTGGAATGCTTTGCTTGTATTTTTTTGCCCGGATTGTTTCCAATAATGAATTTTTCTCTGATTGATAAATTTTTTTGCCTGAGCTTCGCTTCTTCGCCCCCATCACCCTTCTGAGAGGAAAAACCATGCCCAGCCTTCATGCCCCAACCCTTGACCGTGCGCCGTGGGCCACGTCCAGCCGACGCCGTTTTCTTCAGGGCAGCGGTGCGGCCCTGGGCGGCGCGCTGCTGGGCTCGCCCCTGTCGGCGCTCGCGCAGTCGTACAGCGGGGACCTGCTGGTCTCGAACTGGGGCGGCGACTGGAACACCAACCTGGTCGCGGCGCTGGAACAGCCGGAGCTGGAAAGCCGGGGCATGCGCATCGTGCGCGACCTGGCCGCGGCGCCGGCGCGCAAGACCAAGATCCTGTCGGAGCGCAACCTGCCGCGGGGCTCGGTCGACGTCGCGCACTTCACGGACGCCGACGCGTTCGAGCTCTACCAGCAGGGCGTGCTCGAAGAGCTGGACTACTCGAAGATTCCCAATGCCAAACATCTGCTGCCGTCCATGGGCAAGCCTTACTACGTGCCGCTGTACGACAGCGGCGTGGTCATCATCTACAACAAGAACAAGATCAAGACGCCGCCCAAGTCCTTCGCCGACCTGATCAACCCCGCGTACGCCGGCCGTGTCGGCCTGATCGACCAGATCTACTTCAACTACTTCTTCGCGTTCGGCCTGCTGGGCGGGGGCAGCATGAGCAATGTGGAGCCCGCCTTCGACAAGCTGCTGGCGCTCAAGAAGGCCGTGCAGCCGCGCATCTATCCGTCGCACCAGCAGGCCGCGGCTGCGCTGGCGTCGGAAGAAATCTGGATCACCGTCAACTACAACGCACGCGCCGCGCAGTGGAAGGCCGACGGCATTCCCGTGGAAGCGGCTTACCCGGCCGAAGGGGCCATTGCGTTCGAAGGCAGCGTCTGCATTCCCAAGCGCGCCCGCAACAAGGACAACGCCTACCAGTACCTCAACGCGATGCTGCAGCCGCAGGTCGCCCAGCGGCTGGTCGAGACCACGTATTACGCGGTGCCCATCGACAACGCGGGCTTTGCGCCGGACGTCGCCAGCGCCGTGTCCTTCACGCCCGAGCAGCGCGCCCGGCTCAACCGTCCCGACCTGGCCTATGCGGCCAAGAACCAGGCCGCCTGGCTGGACTGGTGGAACAAGGAAATCAAGATCTGACCATGAAAGCCGCTTTGTCTTTCGGACCCTTGCGCCCGACGGGCGGCGGCGCGGGCATGCTGCTCGCGCCGTCCGTTCTGCTGGTGCTGGTGCTGCTCATCGGGCCGCTGGTGCTGCTGGCCCGCTACAGCCTCAACCATTTCGAGCCGGGCCAGTTCATGGTGCAGGCCTGGACGCTGGAGAACTACACACGCTTCTTCAACGACCCCTACTACCGCGACGTGCTGCTGCGCACGGTCTGGGTGGCCCTGGCCACGACCGCGATCTGCCTGGTGCTGGGCATCCTGCCGGCCTACTACATCGCCCGCATTTCATCGCCGCGCCTCAAGAGCCTGGTGCTGATCGCCGTGATCCTGCCGCTGTTCATGGGCGCGGCCGTGCGCGTGGCCGGCTGGCTGGTGCTGTTCGGCGACCGCGGGCTGGCCAACGCCTTCCTGCTCTCGGTGGGGCTGGCCGACGCGCCGGTTCAACTGCTGTACACCGGCACCGCCGTGGTCATCGGGCTGGTGTCGGTCAATCTGCCTTTCATGATCATCACGCTCCAGAGCGTGATCGAGGGCATCGAGCACCCGCTGGAAGAAGCGGGGCTGGGCCTGGGCGCCAACCACTTCCAGATGTTCCGAAAAATCCTGCTGCCGCTGATGATGCCGGGCATCGTCACCGGCTGCGTGCTGTGCTTCATCCTGGGCATGAACGGCTATGCGACGCCGCTGCTCATCGGCGGCCCCAAGTTCCAGATGATGGCGCCGGCGCTCTACGAACAGATCACGCGGGCCAGCAACTGGCCCTTCGGCGCGGCGTTGGCCTTTGTGCTGATGTCGACCACCCTGGTGCTGACGGTCGCCTCGACCTGGCTGCTGGAGCGGCGCAGCCCCAGGATGGCGGAGGCGCACGCATGAAGCATCTTCCTTCCTTCCTTCCTGTTCCGGCTGGCGGTTTTTGCCGTGCTGCTGTTCGTGCTGCTGCCGCTGATCGCGGTGGTCTGGGTCAGCTTCTTCAGCAACAAGATCATCAGCTTTCCGCCCCAGGGCTACTCGCTGGACTGGTATGCCAACGGCTGGCGGCTTGACAGCTTTCGCGACGGTTTCCTGCTGAGCGTCAAGGTCAGCCTGATGGCGACGGTGGTCGGCATGGCGCTGGGCGTGCCGGCCGCGCTGGCCCTGGTGCGCGGGCGCTTTCCGGGCAAGGCCTTCGTTACCCAGTTGCTGATGTCGCCCATGATGATTCCTGGCGTGGTGGCCGGCAGCGCGCTGTACGTCTACTTCATCCAGTTCGAGATGGCCACCGAGGTGCAACTGGCCGCCACACTGCCGGGCCTGGTCGCCGCGCACGCCGTGCTCACCATTCCCTGGACCATGCGGCTGGTGACGGCCTCGCTCATCGCCATCGGTGGCCAGGTCGAGGAAGCCGCGATGAACCTGGGCGCCACGCCCTGGACCACCCTGCGGCGCGTGACGCTGCCCATGGCGCGGCCCGGGCTGGTGGCGGCGGGGCTGTTCAGCTTCATCGTGTCCTTCACCGACCTGGAGAAGTCCATCTTCCTGATCGGGCCGGGTGAGACCACGCTGCCGATCGCGATCCTCAACTACCTCGAATGGAACCTGGACCCGACCGTCTCGGCCGTGGCCACGGTCCAGATCCTGATCATCGGCATCGCCCTGGTGGTGTCCGACCGCTACGTCAAGCTCAGCCGCGCTTTCTGACTTCCTTTCCTGATCCGGTTTCCCCATGACTTCCTATCTCGAATTCAAAGGCGTGAACAAGCGCTACGGTGCCTTCCAGGCCGTCTCGGATTTCTCATTGGCCGTCGAAGAGGGCGAGCTGATCGCCATCCTCGGCCCCAGCGGCTGCGGCAAGACGACCTCGCTGCGCATGCTGGCCGGCTTCGTTCCGGTCTCGGACGGCACGATCGAGCTGGCGGGCAAGGACATCACCACGCTGCCGGCTCACCGGCGCAACGTGGGCATGGTGTTCCAGGGCTACGCGCTGTTTCCCCATATGACGGTGGAGCAGAACGTGGCCTTTGGCCTGGAGATGCGTGGCATCGATCGCAGTTCGGTCGCGCAGCGGGTGACGCAGGCCCTGCGCCGCGTGCGGCTGGACCCGCACATGAAGCGCCTGCCGCGCGAGCTGTCGGGCGGCCAGCAGCAGCGTGTCGCGCTGGCGCGGGCGATGGCGATCAACCCGGCCGTGCTGCTGCTGGACGAACCCCTGTCGGCGCTGGACGCGCGCCTGCGCCACGAGGTGCGGGCCGAGATCCGGCAGTTGCAGAAAGAGTCGGGCCTGACCACCGTCATGGTACGCACGACCAGGACGAGGCCCTGAGCATGGCCGACCGGCTGGTCATCATGAACCAGGGACGCATCGAGCAGATCGGCACGCCCGGCCAGGTGTACGAACATCCGGCCAACCGCTTCGTGGCCGAGTTCATGGGCAAGACCAACTTCCTCGAAGGCCAGACGACGACCGACGGGCGTTTCCAGTGCAAGTCGGGCGAGGTCCTGGCGTGCGCCGAAACGCCGGAGCGTGAAGGCGTGCCGCGCGTGATGAGTTTTCGCCCCGAGCGCGTGCGCCTGTCACGCGGCGCGGCGGCGGCCGGGGCGGGCTGGAATGGCCTGCGCGGGCGTATGCTGTCGACCACCTACCTGGGGCCCTTCATCGAGCACCGCATCGGCGTGGCCGGCGATGCCGTGCTGACGGCCCTCCAGCCCAACGGCCGCGAGCAGGCCGAGCAGGCGCTGGCGGGCGGTGACGAGGTGCTGGTCGAATGGCCGGTGCAAGATTCGCGGCTGCTGCGCGACTGAGACAGACACCCCATGACGACGACCGAGATTCGCGGCTACTGCACGCTGTGCCGCTCGCGCTGCGGCACCATCCAGGTGGTGGAGAACGACCAACTGGTGGCCATGCGCCCGGACATGGACCACCCGACGGGCGGGGCGATGTGCATGAAGGGCAAGGCCGCGCCCGAGATCGTGCACAGCCCGCATCGCCTGACGCGGCCGCTGCGGCGCACCCGGCCCAAGAGCGACCCCGACCCGGGTTGGGAGCCGATCAGCTGGGACGAGGCGCTGGAGGCCATCGCGCAGAAGCTGGGCACGATCCGGCGTGAAGCGGGCGCCGAGGCCGTCGCCTTTTCCGTCACCACGCCCAGCGGCACGCCGCTGTCCGACAGCATCGACTGGATCGAACGTTTCATCCGCGTGTTCGGCAGCCCCAACCAGATCTATGCCTCCGAGATCTGCAACTGGCACAAGGACCACGCCCACGCCTTCACGTTCGGCTGCGGCATCCCGCCGGCCGACTATGCCCAGGCCGACACCATGATGGTCTGGGGCCACAACCCCACCAACACCTGGCTGGCCCAGGCCAACGCCATCGGGCAGGGCCGCGCGCGCGGCGCCAAGCTGGTGGTGGTCGATCCGCGTCCTACGCCGCTGGCCAAGGCCGCCGATGCCTGGCTGCAGGTGCGCCCGGGCACCGACACGGCCCTGGCCCTGGGGCTGGCGCGTTGCCTGATCGAAGCGGGAAGTTATGACGCGGACTTCATCCGCGCCTGGTCCAACGGGCCTTTCCTGGTGCGGCGCGACACCGGCGATCTGCTGCGGGCGTGTGACGTCTGGCCGGACCGGTCGCAAGCCGGGTTTGTGGTCTGGCATGCCGAGGCCGGCGGCGCGCAGCCGTATGACCCGGCCGTTGCGCTCAATGCCGATGCCGCGCGCGGCTTGTGGCTGGACGGCACGGTGACTGTGACCGTGGCGGGCGCGGGCCTGGTCTGCGACACGGCCTTTGCGTTGCTGCGCCGGGCCGCGCAGCCTTACACGCCCGACGAAGTGGCGCGCATCACGGGCGTGCAGCCACCCGCGTTGATGGCGGCCGCGCAACTGCTGCAGGGCGGGCGGCGCGTGGCCTATCACGCCTGGACCGGCGTGGGCCAGCACACCAACGCGACGCAGACGGACCGCGCCATCGCCACCCTCTATGCGCTCAACGGCAGCTTTGACCGGGTGGGCGGCAACCGCATCCGCACCGGTGTGGCCGCGCAGCCCGTCAACGCGCGGTCCTTGATGCCCGAGAGCCAATGGGCCAAGGCGCTGGGCCTGGACGAGCGGCCCAAGGGCCCGCCGGCCATGGGTTATGTGCGGGCGCTGGACGTCTACCGCGCCGTCCTTGATCACCAACCTTACCCGGTGCGCGCGCTGGTGTCCTTCGGCACCAACCTGCCCGTCGCCCATGGCGACACCGCGCTGGCCTTGCAGGCGCTGCAGGCGCTGGAGTTTCATGTGCAGCTTGACCTGTTCGAGACGCCCGCCGCGCGCTACGCCGACATCCTGCTGCCCGTGAATTCGCCCTGGGAGCACGAGGGCCTGCGCGTGGGTTTCGAGATCAGCGACGCGGCGGCCAGCCTCGTGCAGTTCCGTCCGCGCATGGTCAGCCCGCGTGGGCAGTCGCGCTCGGATAACGAGATCGTCTTCGAACTGGCCAGTCGCCTGGGCATAGCCGACGACTTCTTCGGCGGGCAACTGCACGCGGGCTGGGACCACATGCTCGCGCCCACGGGCCTGAGCGTGGCGCAGTTGCGGACCCAGCCGGGCGGCGTGCGCTTGCCGATCGATGCCCGCGAACGCAAGTACGCCCTGACGAGCGCCGACGGCGTCGCCGGTTTCAACACGCCGACACGCCGCGTCGAGCTGTATTCGGAAACCCTGCACCGGCAGGGCCAGCCCGCCGTCGCCACTTTTGTCGAGCCGGCCGAGGGCCGGCGCCAGGCAGGCGAGGGCGACTCGCTGTTTCCGCTGTTGCTGACCAGCGCCAAGAACGGCTACTTCTGCCATTCGCAGCACCGTGGATTGCCGTCGCTGAGGCGGCGTGCGCCTGAGCCCGTGGCCGAGATCAGCCCCGCGCTGGCACAGGCGCGCGCGCTGGCCGATGGCGACTGGATTCGCCTGTCCACGCGTATGGGCTCGGCGCGTTTTGTTGCCAAGGTCACGCCGGGCCTGGCCGATGACGTCGTCGTGGCCGAGTTCGGCTGGTGGCAGGCCTGCCCCGAGCTGGGGCGCGACGGCCTGCCAGTGCTGGGCACGGTATCGAGCAACTACAACAGCCTGATCTCGGCCGAGGACGCTGACCCGGTCAGCGGCTCGGTCGGCATGCGTTCGTTCCAGTGCGAGATCGCGCACGACACGGCCAACGACGCGCGGCAGCGCAAATGGACGGGCTGGCGGCCATTTCGTGTCGAGCGCCTGCAGCCTGAGGCCGACGGCGTGCTGTCCATTCACCTGGTGGACGCCGAGGGGCGGATGCTGCCCGATTTCCTGCCGGGCCAGCACGTGCAGATCCGGGTCAAGACGGGCGATGGCGAAATCGAGCGCGCCTATTCACTGTCGGATGCCGCGGTGGTGCCGCAGCGACGCGGCTATCGCATCTCCGTGCGGCACCAGCGCGGCGCCACGGCCGCGGGCGTGGCTTTCGAGGGGCGCATGTCGGGCCATCTGCACACCCACCTGCATGTGGGCGACAGGGTCGAGCTCAAGGCGCCCAGCGGCGCTTTTGTGTTGCCCCGGCATTCGCCGCAGCCGCTGCTGCTGCTGGCTGGTGGCATTGGCATCACGCCTTTCATCAGCCTGCTCGAATCCCTGCCCGACGGCGATCCCGCCGAGATCTGGCTCTACTACGGCAACCAGCACGGCGGCACGCATGCGTTCAAGGCGCGCATCGACGCGCACCGGCGCCGGCTGCCGGGCCTGAGGGTCTTCAACCACTACGCGCAGCCGCGTGCGCAGGATGGCTTGGGGATCGACTTCGACAGCACCGAGCGCATCACCGCGTGGTGCCCAGCGACCTGATCGCCCGGCGTGCCCGGGTCTATATGTGCGGTCCACCGGCCATGATGGACGCCTTCGCCGCAGGCCTGGTGCGACGCGGCCTGCCGCGCTTCGACATCTTCAGCGAGGTCTTCCGCTCGCCGCCCGAGCCGCTGGTGGCCGATGGCAAGACCTATGTCGTGCGCTTCGGCAAGACCGGCGTCGACCACCGCTGGGGCGCGCAGGACGGCCCGCTGCTGTCATTTGCCGAACGGCTGGGCCTGACGCTGCCCAGCGGCTGCCGGGTCGGCCAGTGCGAGAAGCTGCGCGGTGCGTGTCGTCTCGGGCAGCGTGCGCCACCTGCATGGCGCCGAGCCCGACGAGCCCGGGGTCTGCCTGGCTTGCCAGGCGGTTCCGACCGGGGATCTCGTCCTCGATTTCTGAGTCAGCCTTGCCGCGCCAGCATCTGCCCCGCGCGCGCCAGCACCGTGGGCTGGCCTTCGCGGTAGGCGAGGGCGCCGTTGACATAGACGGCGGTGACGCCTTCGCTCAACTGCTCGGGCTCGGCGTAGGTGGCCACGTCGCGGATGCGTTCGGGGTCGAACACGACGACGTCGGCGTGGTGGCCGGCGCGCAGCAGGCCGCGTTCGGCCAGGCGGAAGTTGCGTGCGGTCAGGCCCGTCATCTTGTAGATGGCCTGCTCCAGCGTGAACAAGTGGCGGCCGCGCCAGTAGCGCGCCAGCACGCGCGGGAAGGCGCCCCACAGGCGCGGGTGCGGGTGGCGGTCGTGCGGCAGGCCGTCCGAGCCGATCATGGTGCGCGGGTGGGCGATGACGCGCTCGACGTCGGCCTCGTCCATCTGGAAGTAGCAGGCGCCGCCGGGCTTGAGGCGCTGCGCGGCGGTGCGCACGTCCACGCCCCAGCCGGCGGCGATGTCGGCCAGCATGCGCCCGCCCAGTTCGGGGTGCGGTTCGCTCCAGGTGATGAGCACCTCGATGCCCTCGACCAGGTCTTCGCGCAGCACGGTGGAGCCGGCCACGTAGGGGTAGACGTCCATGGCGATGGGCTGGCGCTGGCCAAGCTGGTCGATCAGCGGCAGGGTTTCCTGCGTGCGGCCCCAGTTGGCCGGGCCGGCGCATTTGTGGTGCGAGATCACCAGCGGCACGCCGGCTTCGAAGGCGCAGTCACCGGCCTCGTGCAGGGCTTCGATGATGGCGGCCATCTCGCTGCGCAAGTGGGTGGCGTAGACGCCGCCGTGGCGCGCCACGACGCGGGCCAGCGCGGTCACTTCGTCGGCCGGTGCGGGGAAGGCTTCTTCGTAGAACAGGCCGGACGACAGGCCCAGCGTGCCGTCGGCCATGCAGGCGTCGAGCAGCGCGGCCATGCGGGCGCGCTCGTCCTCGCTGGCCGGGCGCGACAGGTCGTCCATGGCCGCAAAACGCAGCGTGGTGTGACCGACCAGGGCGGCCACGTTGAGCGCCGGGCGCGCGGCCGTCACGGCGTCGCGGTAGGCGGCCATGCTCGGGTACTGGAACGAGTCCGCGCCCAGCAGCGTGAGCGGCGGCTGCGCCTGCGGCGTGCGGTAGGGCGCCAGCGACAGGCCGCAATTGCCCGTTACCACCGTCGTGATGCCCTGCGAAAGTTTGGGCAGGTATTCGGGCATCTTCAGCACGGCCGCGTCGTCGTGCGTGTGGGCGTCGATGAAGCCCGGCGCCACCACCTTGCCACGGCAGTCGACGACCTCGGCCGCTGCCAGATCAATGCCGGCAGGCGGGTGCGCGCGCAGGTTTTCGCCCAGGCAGACGATGCGGCCGTCGGCCATGAGCAGGTCGCCGTGCCAGCCGGGCTGGCCCGAGCCGTCGACCAGCAGGCCGCCTTCGAGCAGGGTGATGGATGTCATGGATGCGGGTCCTTGTTGTTGTCTTTTTGGTGGTCGTAGTGCTGGTCGTTGCGTCAGTCGTTGTCCTGGGCCGGGGCGGCCGGGCTGTCCCACACGGGCAGCGGGTAGCCCTGCACGTCGATGCCCTGGCGCTGCAGTGCCGCGCGCACCTCGCGCAGGCGGCGAAAGGCCGGATCGCCCAGGCGCTGGGCGACCAGCACCGACAGGATCTCGATGATGGTCAGGTGGGCCAGGTAGGCGTCGATGCCGACGCGCATCACGGCGTCCTCGGGCACGTCCACGGCCAGCAGCAGGTCGGCGCGCGCGGCCAGCGGCGAGCCGGGCCGCGTGATGGCCACGGTGCGCGCGCCTTGCGCACGGGCCACGTCCACGCTGTCGAGCAGCGAAGGCATGCCGCCCACGTGCGAGAAGGCCACCACCACCGAGCCCGGACCGTGCGCGCCGGCCGCAACCTGCTGCAGGTGGTAGTCGGCCCAGGCGTTGACTGACAGGCCCAGGCGGAACAGGCGTGACTGCAGGTCGTTGGCCATGAACCACGAGGTGGCGCCCGCGCCGTAGATGTCGATGTGGGGCGCGGCGGCCAGCGCGGTGGCGGTGGCCTCGACCACGGCCAGGTCGAGCTGCGCACGCACGCCCAGCACCGAGGCCGAGGCGCTGCGAACGATCTTGCTGACCACATCCTCGGCCGAGTCGTTAAGGCTCACGTTGCGGTGCAGAGGCGAGCCGCCCAGCGCCAGCTCCTGGGCCAGCGCCAGCTTGAATTCACGCAGGCCGGCAAAACCCAGGTCGCGGCAGGTGCGCATGACGGTGGGCACCGAGCTGCCGGCGCGTTCGGCCAGTTGCTCGAAGCTTTCCTCCAGCACACGCTGCGGGTCGGCCTCGATCAGCGCCAGGATGGCCCGGCGTGTCGAAGACGCGCTGGCGCGGGCCTGCGCCACGCGCTGCAGAAGGCAGTGTTCGGCGGCCATCAGAAATGCGTGGTGATGGCATCCACCACACCGTAGCCTTCGTCGACGATGGGCATCCAGCGCCATTTGTCGAAGGTGGTGCAGGGGTGCGAGATGCCTAGGCCGATACGTTCACCCACCACGGGCGCGAGCGCGTCGTCGGCGCCAGCGTCCCAGCGCAGGTAGGCGTGCTGGTCGTTGAGCGCCGTGATCTTCCAACTGGCGGGCACGGCCTGCGGCTGCAGCGCGCCGCGTGCCGCGCGCGCGATGGGCATGGGCAGGGTGATGTCAAACGACAGGTCGCGCCGGCCCACGGCCAGAATCGCCAGGCCGGGCTCGGGGCGCGACTGCACGGCGGCCCAGACCTCCATGGCCGGGCGCAGGCCGTCGGCGCAGTCGCAGCCGATGCGCTGGTTGACCGCCGCGACCATGCGGCCATAAAAGCCATGGTCGTGCGTGACGTAGCAGCCCGAGCGCAGCAGTCCGCGCACGGGCCGGCCCAGTGTGGGGCGCAGCCGGCCGGCCACCAGGTCGAAGATGGCAGAGCCGCCGGCGGAAAACAGCAGCTCGTCGGCCTCGAACAATTGTTCGGCGTTGGCGGCCTGGGCCACGGCCTGCACGCGGTCCATCAGCGTGGTGGCATAGGCGGTGTCGGGGCCGCTCTGGCCGGTCGCGCCCTGGCCTTCGTAGCATTCGATGCCCACCAGCCGCACGGCCGGGCTGGCGCGCAGCGCGCGGGCCAGGGCCAGCGCCTCGTCATGCGTGCGGCAGCCGGTGCGCGCGCCGTCCACGCCGATCTCCAGCATCACCTCGAAAGGCGGTGTGCCCGCGTGGCGCGCGGCCCAGCCGTCGATCAGGCCAAGTTGGGCCAGCGAGTCGACCAGAAAGACCACGCGCAGGTCGGCGTGCGCGGCCCGCAACTGCTGGATGCCGGCCAGGTCGTCGTCCTGCACCACCTGGTTGGCGATCAACGCACGGCGCACGCCGGCGGCCACGCCCACGGTGAGCTGGGCGACGGTGGCAAAGGTGATGCCCCAGGCGCCCGCGTCGAGCTGGCGCGCAAAGAGCTGGGGCGACATGGTGGTCTTGCCGTGCGGGGCCATGTCCACGCCCTGGCCCTGGGCGTAGCGCTGCATCCAGTCCAGGTTGTGGGCCAGCGCCTCGCGTTTGATGAGGGCCAGCGGCAGCGGCAGGTCGCCGGCCAGCACGTTCCAGCCCGCGGTGCCCACGGCGCTGCGCGCGCGCGGCGGCTGGGTGCGGGGATAGCCCTTGTAGCTGGCGTCGAGGATGGGGTCGATCAATTCGGTGTTCATGGTCATGCCTTGGGCTGTTCAGAAGTCGCCCGCGATGCGGTGGCGGGCAACAAAATGGCCGGGACCGACTTGTACCAGAGGCTGCACCACCGGCTCGTCGCCCACGGCCCGGATCGGGCTGGGAATCTCGCCTTCGATCAGCGCGCGCGGCTGGCCGCGGCGGCGCGGGTCGGCCACCGGCACGGCGGCCATCAGGCGGCGGGTGTAGGCGTGCTGCGGGTTTTCGAACACGGCGCGGCGCGGGCCGATCTCGACGATCTGGCCCAGGAACATCACCGCCACGCGGTGGCTGACACGCTCGACCACGGCCATGTCGTGCGAGATGAAGACGATGGCCACGCCCATCTCGCGCTGCAGTTGCATCATCAGGTTGACGATCTGCGCCTGGATCGACACGTCCAGCGCCGAGACCGATTCGTCGGCCACGATCACCTTGGGCGCCAGCGCCAGCGCCAGGGCGCGCGCGATGGCGATGCGCTGGCGCTGGCCGCCTGAGAATTCATGCGGGTAACGCTCGGCCGCTTCGGGCGGCAGTTGCACCTTGTCGAGCAGCCAGCGCACGCGCTCCTGAACGGCGCTGCCGCTGGCGGCCTTGTGCACGAGCAGCGGTTCGGCCAGCGAAAAGCCCACCGTCTTGCGCGGGTTGAGCGAGGCGAACGGGTCTTGAAAGATGAACTGGATGTCGCGGCGCAGCGCCTGCACCTGCGAGGTCGGCAGGTTCAGGATATTGCGCCCGCCGAACTCGATGGCGCCGCTCTGGCTCTCGACCAGGCGCAGCAGCGAGCGGCCCGTGGTCGACTTGCCGCAGCCCGATTCGCCCACGACGACCAGCGTTTCGCCCGGGTAGAGGTCGAAGCTGACGTTCTCGACCGCATGCACACGCCGTGTGACTTTGCCGAAGGTGCCGTTCTTGAGGTCGAAGCGCGTGACCAGGTTCTGCACACGCAGGACCGGCGCGGCGCCGGCCAGGCGGGTGTCTTGCACGGGCGCGACGGGCACGGCTGTGTCGCCCTCGATTTTCAACAGATCAAAAGGCTGCGGCAGGTCGGTGCCCTGCATGGCGCCGAGCTTGGGCACGGCCGACAGCAGCGCCTGTGTGTAGGCATGCCGCGGCTGCGCAAAGATCTGCGCCGACGGGCCTTCTTCCACCTTGTCGCCGCGGTACATGACCAGCACGCGGTCGGCGACTTCGGCGACCACGCCCATGTCGTGCGTGATGAAGATCACGCCCATCTGCATTTCGTCCTGCAACTGGCGGATGAGCTGCAGGATCTGCGCCTGGATGGTCACGTCCAGCGCCGTGGTCGGCTCGTCGGCAATCAGCAGTTGCGGCTTGCACGACAGCGCCATGGCGATCATCACGCGCTGGCGCATGCCGCCCGAGAGCTGGTGCGGGTAGCGGTCGAGCACGTTGCGCGCTTCGGGGATGCGCACGAGCTCCAGCATGCGCAGCGCCTCGGCGCGCGCGGCGGCGCGGTCCATGCCCTGGTGGTGGCGAATCGATTCGGCGATCTGCTCGCCGGCGGTGAACACCGGGTTGAGCGAGGTCATGGGCTCCTGGAAGATCATCGCCACGTCGGCGCCGCGCACCGAACGCATGGTGGCCTTGCCGGCCTGCATCAAGTCCAGCACCTGGCCGTCGCGCCGCCGCAGCAGCGCGCGCCCGGCCGCGATCTGGCCGCCGCCTTGCTCGATCAAACGCATCAGTGCCAGCGAGGTGACGGACTTGCCCGAGCCCGATTCGCCCACGATGGCCAGGGTCTCGCCACGGTCGACGTGAAAGGACAAGTCGCGCACGGCCTGCACCGTGCGTTCGGGCGAACAAAAACTCACGGACAGGCCGTCGACGGCCAGCACGCGGCGGTCGGGCAGGGCCAGCGCCAGGGGGCGGCGTTCCAGGGTGGCGGTCGCGTCCATGGTCATGCGGTCTTCTTGAGTTTGGGGTCGAGCAGGTCGCGCACGCCGTCGCCCAGCAGCTGCAGCGACAGCGCCGTCAGGATGATGGCCAGGCCCGGGAACAGCACCACCCACATCGCGCGGTCGGCGTACTGCTGGCTGCCCGCGACCATGGTGCCCCAGGTGGGAATCTCGGGCGGCACGCCCACGCCCAGGAAGGACAGGCCGGCTTCGGCCAGGATGGCGTAGGCGAAGATGAAGGAGCCCTGCACCAGCACGGGCGAGAGCAGGCTGGGCAGCACGTGGTGCCACAGGATGTGCGGCGTGCGCGCGCCGATGGCGCGGGCGGCCTCGACGAACAGCAGCTCGCGCACCACCAGCGTGGAGGCGCGCACCACGCGCGCCACGCGCGGCGTGTAGACCAGCACCAGCGCCAGCACCACGTTGGAGAGCGACGGCCCGAGGATGGCCACCAGCGCGATGGCCAGCAGGATGTCGGGGAAGGACATCATGGCGTCGACCAGCCGCATCAGCGGCGCGTCGAGCCGGCGAAAGAAACCGGCCACCAGGCCCAGCAGCGTGCCGATGAGCAGCGCACCCAGCGCGGTGGTGCCGGCAATGGCCAGCGAATAACGCGCGCCATGGACCACGCGGGCGTACAGGTCGCGCCCGAGTTCGTCGGTGCCCATCAGATGGGCGGCGCTTGGGGCTTTAAGGCGCTCCAGCACCGCCGTGTCATTGGGGTCGGCCGAGGCGAACACCGAGGCGCCCAGCGCCAGCACCACGATGGCCGCCAGCACCAGCGTGGCCAGCAGCACGATGCGGCGTCGGAACAGCCGCGTGAGCAGAGCTTTCATGGCGGGTCAGGCTTTCACGCGCGGATCGACCACGGCATAGAGCAGGTCGATCGCAAAGTTGATGAACACGTAGATCGCGGCAATCACCAGCAGCGTGCCCTGGATCACCGGGTAGTCGCGGCGCAGCACGGCGCCCACCACCAGGTTGCCCACGCCGGGCAGGCCGAACACGGTCTCGGTGACGATGGCGCCGCCGATCATCAGCGCCGTGGTCAGCCCCACCACGGTGACGATGGGCACCAGCGCATTGCGCAGCGCGTGCTTGAGCACGACCAGACCCTCGCCCAGGCCCTTGGCGCGGGCGGTGCGCACGTAGTCCTCGCCCAGCACGTCCAGCATCGAGGCCCGCGTGAAGCGTGTGATCAGCGCCGAGTTGAGCAGCCCCAGCACCACGGCCGGCAGCACCAGCGCGTGCACGCGCTCGGCCAGCGACGCGTCGGGCGCGCCATAGCCCGACACCGGGAACCAGCCCATCTTGACCGCGAAGATCTGGATCAGCACGATGCCCAGCCAGAAGCTGGGCACGCTGGCGCCCAGCATGGCCACGCCGCTGAAGAGCTGGTCGACCACGCGGCCCCGGAACACGGCCGAGACGATGCCGCACGGAATGCCGATCAGCGTGGCCAGCGCCACGGCCATGAGCGTGAGCAGCGCGGTGGGCTCGGCCCGTTCGGCCAGGGCCTGCGTGACGGGGCGCTGCAGGAAGATGGAGTCGCCCAGATTGCCGCGCAGCACCTCGCCGAGCCAGTAGCCGAACTGCACGGGTAGGGGCTGGTCCAGCCCGTACTGCTGTTGCACGCGGGCGATGTCGGCGGCGGTGGCCTGGTCGCCCAGCAGCACCGCCACCGGGTCGCCCGAGGCCGCGCGCGTGAGCACGAACACCAGCACCGCCACGATGGCCAGCACCGCCAGCATGCCCAGCGCCTTGGAAAGAATGAACTTGTACATGCGCACAGTCTTCGTGTTGGTCAGCCGTGGCGGCTTACTTGATGCGCGTGTTCCAGAAGAAGGGCCAGGTGGCCGGCGTGTAGCCGTCCAGCGCCGGGCTGCGCGCCGACAGACCGCTGAACTTGCCGACGTTGATGTAGGGCACCTCGTCGTAGACGGTCTGCTGCACCTTGCCCCACAGCGCGCCGCGCTTGGCCGGGTCGGTCTCGGTGTTGAAGGCGGCCAGCGCGGCCTGCTTGGCGGGCGTGTCCCACCAGCCCGGGGCGCCGTCGCCCAGTTGGGGCGGCGAGAGCATGGGCTCGGGGAACTGGCCGGAGTGGGTCACGTAGATATCCCACAGTTTGGGGTCGTTGCGGCGCTGGACCAGCGTGGCCCAGTCGACCACGTTGAGTTCGGCCTTGAAGCCGGCGCGCTTGAGCTGCTCGGCCATCAACAGCGCCATGTTGTAGTGGAAGTCGTACTGGCGGCTGGTGAGGATGCGCACCGTCTCACCCTTGTACCCGGCCTGGGCCGCCAGCTCTTTGGCCTTGGGGGCGTTGCGCTGGTTGTACTGGTCGGTGCCGGCGGTCGAGTAGAAGGGCGATTCCTTGGGGAAGTGGTTGCCCTCGGCCACAAAGAAACGGGTGTCGCCGAAGCCGGCGGCCAGCATCTCGCCTTCGCCCAGCGCGGTCTGCACGGCGCGGCGCAGCGGCAGGCTGGCCATCACGCCCTCTTGCGTGTTGAGCACCAGGTAGGGGAAACCGAAAGCTGGCGTCATCACGGGCACGGTCTTGCCGGCGGCTTTTTCCAGGCGCGGCAGGGCGTCGGTGGGCAGCAGGTCGGCAAAGTCGTACTGGCCGGCCAGCGCGCCTTCGACGCGGGTGTTGGCGTTGGGCACGGGCACGAAGCGCAGCTCGCGCACCAGCGCTTCGCGTTTGCCGCCGTAGCCGCTGGCCGCTTCCTTGCGTGCGCTGTAGGCGTCGAAACGTTCGAGCAGCACGTACTGGTCGGGGCGGCGCTCCTTGAAGCGGTAGGGGCCGGTGCCCACGAATTCCTTGAGCGGCGTGGCGATCGACTCCTTGGCCATGATGGCCGCCATGCCGCTGGGCAGCGCAAGCTGGGCCAGCAGCGGGGCGTAGGGCGACTTCAGCGCGATTTCCACCGTCAGCGGGCCCTTGGCCTGGAGGTGCTCGACCTGCCGGCCCACGGCCTTGCCGCGCGGCGACTGTTCCATCCAGCGCTGCAGGCTGGCGACCACGTCGTCGGCGTTGAGCGTGCGGCCGTTGTGTAGCGCCACGCCATGGCGCAGGGCAATGGTGTAGACCTTGCCGTCGGCCGAAATCTTGGGCGCGGCCTCGGCCAGCATGGGCACCACGTTCCACTTGGCGTCGAAGGTGTAGAGCGTCTCGTAGACGTGCTGCATGATGGTGCCCACCAGGTCGGCGGACGAGGCCATCGGGTCCAGCGTCTGCGGCTCGGCCACCATGGCCAGGGTTGCGTAGTCGCGGGGCGCGGGCGCCTGGGCATGCACCAGCGTGGCCCAGGGCAGTACGCAGGCCGCCATCAGCAGGCCACGGCGGGCCAGCGACAGGCGGGGCAGGCCGGACGGGGCGGCCACAGGGGAAAGACGGTGGGGCATGAGGACTCCTGAGTGGGCGGGGTGCACCAAAGAAGTGAAAGTTTTTTTCAGAAACCGGCGTAGATTAGCGAGGTATTGCAGGTTTCATGCCAGTGTTTTCCCGAAATGTTGAAATAGAATTTCAGAAAAAGATCCACTTTCCTTGTCCTTTTTCAGGAGTCCCCATGCCGCTGGAATACCTGGGCCTGCCGCCCGTCGCCTCGGACCGCCAGGCCCGCCCGCTGTCTCCCGCCGTGCGCGCGGGCGACTTTATCTATGTCTCGGGCCAGGTCCCGGTCAATGCCGACGGCGAGATCGTGGCCGGCGGCATCGAGGCGCAGACGCGCCAGGTGATGGACAACATCCGCGCCGTGCTGGCGCTGGCCGATGCGGGTTTTGACGACGTGTGCAAATGCACCGTGTGGCTGCAGGACGCGCGTGACTTCGGCGCCTTCAACCGCGTCTACCTGGGCTATTTCCCCAACGGCAAACCCGCGCGCTCGACGACCGAGGCGCGGCTGATGATCGACGCCAAGGTCGAGATCGACGTGGTGGCCTACAAGCCCCGATAGGACGCAAAGCCAGCGTCAGGCAGGGCCACCGTCCTTGCGGGGCGTGCGGCCGTTCTTGAGCCACGCCACCACCGTGTCGGCCATGGGATGGTGGCGACTGGTGTTCCAGGCCAGTGCCGCGGTGACCACCATCACCTTTTCCTTCAGCGGCCGCACGACCACGTTTTCCGGGGCGAGTTTGCGCATGGCCGCGGGCACCAGCGCGACCCCCTGGCCGCAGCCGACGTAGGCGATCTGCGACGTCACCGAACGCACTTCATGCAGCACGCGGGGTGCAAAGCCGTGCGCGCGGCAGACGGCGGCGAGCATGTCGAAATAAACCGGACTGACCTGCCGCGACGACATCACCAACTGCTCGCCGGCAAGTGCGCGCAGCCGGACGCGGGGCTGCGCGGCCAGCGCGTGGTCCCGGGGCAGGGCCACGGCCAGCCGGTCTTCGGCCAGGGGCAGGGTGGCGATGCCATCGCCCAGCGGTCCGTCGAGCCGCACGAAGGCCAGGTCGAGCTCGCCCGCCTCCAGCGCGGGCACCGCCTCGACGCTGTCGATTTCGCGCATGAACACGGTCAGGTCGGGGGTGGCGCGCTTGAGTGCGTCGAGCAACGGCGGCACGGTTTCGAGCATGGCCGAGGTGATCGCCCCCACGTGCAGCACGCCCGACCGCCCGGCGGCGACCTCGCGCACCACGCGCTCCAGTTGCCCGACCTGCTGGGCGAATTGCCGTACCGCCGGCAGGATCGCCGCCCCGGCGGGGCTGAGCCGGGTGCCGCGCCGCGAACGTTCGAAGAGCTGCAGCTTGAGTGATTGTTCAAGCACCTTGATCTGCTCGGTCAGCGGCGGCTGCGACATGTTCAGGCGCTGGGCCGCACGCCCGAAATGCTGTTCCTCGGCCACGGCCAGGAACATCCAGAGCTGCTTCATCAGCCGGAAATCGATGGTGCTGTTGCTCGTGTTGTGGCTCATGCCCAGCTTTCTTCTGAGGGTCGGAGCGTGCCGTCCGGTGTGCTCTTGTGATCCGAAAATCGTATCAGAAGCATACGAAATCAGAAATTCACAGATCAGAGGATGCGCATGACGATAGCCGCTTCTTGAACGGATATCGACCTCATGACCTCGACCTTGTGCCTCGACCGCCTGGCCTTGCTCGACACCAACACGGTGTCCGATGCGCTCGACTTTCTGGGCCTGCCCGGCGCCACCCACGGCCTGCGCCCGCTGTGGGACTGCCCCAGGATCGTCGGGCGTGCCTGCACCGTTCAGCTCGGCCCAAAGGCCAGCACCAAGCCCACGGTGCACCTCCTCTCGCCCGTGATCGATGCGGTGAACTCCGACGACCGTGTGCTGGTCATCGCGGGCGGCGCGGACGGCATCTCGTGCTGGGGTGACATCCTGGCCAACGCGGCCGTGGCCAAGCGCATCCGGGGCTCGGTCATCGATGGACTGAGCCGCGACATCGAGGGCAGCGAATCGATCGGCTACCCGGTCTACGGCCGCGGCATCACCATGATCAGCGCGCGCAACCGCGTCGTTCAACTCGACTCGGGCAAGCCCGTGCAGGTGGCCGGCGTCATCGTGAACGAAGGCGACTACGTGATCGCCGATCGCTGTGGCGCGGTCTTTGTGCTTGCCACGCGCATCGAGCAAGTGCTGGACCTGGGCGAGCGCATCGCCCGGCGCCAGGGCGGCATGGTGGCTGCCGTGCGCGCCGGCCGCTCGGTGGCCGAAGTCATGCACGACAAGGAATTCGAAGCCATCCGCGCCCAATAACCACGACCTGGAGATCCATTCATGACTCATCCCCGAAACGCCCGCGCCGAAGACCAGGCACTGGTGGCGCTGTTTGCCGGTCTGGACACACCCGGCGTGTCCGACGCCCTCGACAAGCTGGGCCTTCATGGCCAGGCGCTGGGCATCATGCCGCTGGCCGTCGACACCCGGCCGGTCGTCGGCCCGGCTTTTACCGTGAAGTACGTGCCGGCGAGCAATCCGCCGGGCACCGTCGGGGACTTCATCGATGAGGTGGCCGAGGGCGATGTGATCGTCATCGACAACGATGGCCGTACCGACTGCACGGTCTGGGGCGACATCCTGACCCAGTACGCGGGCCTGCGCGGCATTGCCGCCACGGTGATCGACGGCGTCTGCCGCGACGTCTCCAAGGCCCTGGGCGATGGCTACCCGCTGTTCACGGCCGGGCGCTTCATGCGCACCGGCAAGGACCGCGTGCAGGTCGAATCGGTCAACACCACGGTGGGTATCGGCACGGTGCGTGTCGCCTCGCGCGACATCGTGGTGGCCGACGCCAATGGCGTCGTCATCGTGCCGCGTGCCCGCGCCCGCGAGGTGGCGGCCACGGCCCACAAGATCGAGGACGCCGAATCGCGCATCCGCGAGCAAATCACGCAAGGCAAGTCCCTGGGCGAGGCCCGGGCTGCGCTGGGCTACCACAAGCTCCAAACCAAGGACTGAACCATGGTGTCTCCCTACAGCGCAACGCAACTGGCGCAGGCGCGCAAGCTCGGAACGTCGACGCTCCACGAAACCCCGAGGCGTTCCACGCTGGCGCTGATGGCGCTCACGGCCTGGAGGGAGCAGCCATGAGAGCGGCCGCCCAGCCTCTCAACCGTTTCCTGGCCGCGGCCAAGCCCTCGGCCACTTACCAGGTGATGGATCGCGTGGCGGCTCGCCGCGCGGCGGGCGCGACGGTGATCTCGCTCAGCGCGGGCGAGCCCGACTTCGAAACACCGGCGCACGTGCGCGAAGCCGGCATTGCCGCCATCCGCGCCGGCCACACACGCTACGCCCAGGTGGCTGGACTGCGCGCGCTGCGCGAAGCGATTGCCGGCAAGTTCCAGCGCGAGAACGGGCTGGACGTGCAATGGCAGGACACCCTGGTGGGCAACGGCGGCAAGCAGATCATCTTCAACGCCCTGGCCGCCACGCTCAACGAGGGCGACGAGGTCATCGTGCCCGCGCCGTATTGGGTGAGCTATCCAGAGATCGTGCAGCTGTGCGGCGGCAAGTCCGTGGTCGTGGCGTGCGATGTCAACAGCGGCTTCAAACTCACGCCCGCGGCGCTGCAGGCGGCCATCACGCCGCGCACGCGCTGGCTGATCCTCAACTCGCCCTCCAACCCGACCGGCGCCGTCTACAGCCGCGCCGAGCTGCAGGCCCTGGCCGAGGTGCTGCTGGCACATCCGCAGGTGCTGGTGCTGGCCGACGACATCTACGAACACCTGGTCTTCGACGGCCTTGCGTTCTTCACCATCGCCCAGGTCGAGCCGTGCCTGCGCGAGCGGGTGCTGACCATGAATGGCGTTTCCAAGGCCTATGCGATGACCGGCTGGCGCATCGGCTTCGGCACCGGGCCGCGCTGGCTGGTCGAGGCCATGGAAAAGCTCCAGGGCCAGCAGACCTCGGGCGCCAGCACGATCTCGCAGCACGCGGCGCTGGCGGCGCTGACGGGGCCGCAGGACTTCATCGCGCAGTCGCGTGCGGTGTTCCAGCGGCGGCGCGATACGGTGGTCGCGGCGCTCAACCAGGCGCCAGGACTGCGCTGCGAAGTCTCACAGGGCGCGTTCTACGCCTTCGCTTCGTGCGAAGGCCTGCTCGGCAAGACGACACCGGCGGGCACGCGGCTGCGGAGCGACGAGGACGTGGTCAACGCGCTGCTCGACGAGACGGGTGTGGCCGTCGTACACGGCAGTGCCTTCGGGCTGGGCCCCTGCATCCGGATCGCCTATGCGCTCGACGACGCGACGCTGGGCCGCGCGTGTGAGGCGATCCAGGGGTTTTGCGGCGCGTTGGCCTGAGCTTCATCAATCCGGCCGCACGCCGTCGAAGGCGCGGCGCAGCAGTGCGAGGATGCCGTCGCGCTCGGCCACGCCCACCGCGCGTGGGTTCCAGTAGGGGTTGGCGACGACGATGTCGGCCGCGCGTTCGAGCTCGTCGGCCTTCATGCCGATGTCGCGCAAGGCTACGGGTGCGCCGTTGTCGCGCGCCAGGTCGAACAGCGCGGCTGCCGCGCTGCGGGGCGTGGCGCCGCCGAGCGCGCGCTGGATGCGTGCCATGGCCTCGGGCGCGGCCGGGGCGTTGAAGGCGATGGCCTGCGGCAGCACGACGGTGTGGACTTCGGCGTGCGGCAGGTTGAAGCTGCCGCCCAGCACATGGCAGAGCTTGTGGTGCAGGGCCATGCCCACGCTGCCCAGCACGGTGCCGCACAGCCAGGCGCCGTACAGCGCGTCGCCGCGTGCCGCCAGATCGTCGCCCCGCCGAGTCAGGGCGGGCAGCGCCTGGGCGAGGGCGCGCACGCCTTCCTCGGCCATCAGCGCCATGACGGGGTTGCCGTCGCGCGCATACAGGCCTTCGGCGGCGTGCGCGATGGCGTTCATGCCGCTGGTCACGCTCAGGGGGACGGGCAGCGTCAGGGTCAGCTCGGGGTCGTAGATGACGGTGCGCGGCCGCACGCGGGCGTCGCGGCCGGTCTTCTTCTGGCCGGCTTCGGTGATGCCGTAGATCGGCGTCATCTCGCTGCCCGCGTAGGTCGTGGGAATGGCGAGGATGGGCAGGCCCGCGTCGAGCGCGATGGCCTTGCCCAGGCCGATGGTGGAGCCGCCACCGATGGCGACCGCGCAGTCGGCGCCGAGCCGGCGGGCCTCGTCTTGTGCCTGGCGCGCGGTTTCGATGGGCACGTGCATCACCGCGTGCGGGAACACGCCGGCCGCGCGTGCGCCCAGCCGGTCGGCCACGCTCTGGGCCTGCGCCGCTTGCTCCGGCGTGGACAGTACCAGCGCACGCCGCGCGCGGAGCAGGTCGATCTCGCGCTCCAGATGCGCCAGCGCGCCGGCGCCAAAGACCACGCGGGGCGATGCGTGGTGGTAGACGAAGTCTTTCATGCGTGGCCCTTCGTGCCGCGCGCGGCCACCGGGTTCAGCACGAAGTCGTAGTCGACACGGTAGCTGCCGTCGGGCTGTTCCTTCCAGTCGGCGATCAGCGACTGGCGCACGCCGAACACCGCGTCGGAATCGAGGTAAGGATCGTCGCCCCGGAAGACGTGGGTGATCAGCGTCTCGTAGCCGTCGGCCTTGATCATGAAGTGCAGGTGCGCGGGCCGCCAGGGGTGCCGGCCGGCGGCCTGCAGCAGGTCGCCCACCGGGCCGTCGTGCGGAATGGCATACGGCACCGCGAGGATGGAGTGGAAGTGGTAGCGGCCCTGGGCATCGGTGTGCAGGATGCCCCGGGCCTGGGCGTGGTCGATGTCTTCGTGCTGGACGTCGTAAAGGCCGTCCGCGTCCGACTGCCACACGTCCAGGCTGGCGTGGGGCACGGGCTCGCCGCCGATGCCGCGCACCGTGCCGCTCACCGTGCAGGCAATGCCTTGCGCGCCGTTGGCGATGTCGGCGCCCAGCTCGTAGTGCGGCGCGCCGTCGACGTGGAAGGGGCCGAAGACGGTGGCTTCGGTGCAGCCGGCGGGCTTGTCGTTGTTCATGGCCGTGGTCAGCATCGACAGGCCCAGCACGTCCGACAGCAGGATGAATTCCTGGCGCCGCGCGTCGGTGATGTGGCCACAGCGCGTGAGGAAGGCGATGCCCTGGAACCACTCGTCCTCGGTGAGCTGGACGTCGCGCGCGAAGGCGTGCAGGTGCTTGACGAGGCTGTCCAGCACGGTTTTCAGGCGCGGATTGGCCGCCTGGGCATGGCGGGCCAGGACCGCTTCGGTGATGGTGTAGTGGTCGAGGTTGCGCATGGGCGGCTTTCCTTGCGTCGGTTGTTCAATCCAGCTGGATCTGCGCGCGTTGCGCCACGGCGCCCCACTTGGCGTAGTCCTGTTCGCTGCGGCGTCGCGCTTCCTGCGGCGTGGTGGCTTCGACGCGCAGGTCGATCTCGGCCAGTCTGGCCTTGACGTCGGGCGCTTCGATGGCGGCGCGCACGTCGCGGCTGATCTGGTCGACGCGCGCGGCGGGCATCGAGGCCGGCGCGAGCAGTGTCTCGAAGAAGGTGGCGTCAAAGCCCGGGTAGCCGCTTTCGGCAACCGTCGGCACGGTCGGCATCTGGACCGAGCGCGCCTGGCCCGAGACGGCAATGGCCTGCAGGCGCTTGCTCTGCACATAGGGCAGCACGACCGAGGACACGATGAAGCCACAGTCGACATGGCGCGCCATCACGTCCAGGGCGGCGGGGCCGGGCCCCTTGTAGGGCACGTGCACGAGCTGGGTGCCCTGCGTGGTCAGCAGCAATTCCATCGTCATGTGGCTGGGGCTGCCCGTGCCGCCCGATGCATACAGTGCCGTGGCGGGCAACTGGCTGAACGCCTTGAGCGATTCGATCCGGGCCTGCGGGTTGCACACCAGCGTCTGGTTGAAGCTGGCCAGGTAGGTCACGGGCTGGAGCGCGGTGCGCAGGTCGATGTTCAGTTTTTTGTAGAGATGCGGGTTGATGGTGAGGATGGTGTCCGGCCCCACGAGCAGTGTGTGCTCGTCCCGCGCGTGGGCGACGTCCAGCGCGGCCAGGTTGCCACCCGCCCCGGGCTTGTTGTCGACGATGACGGACTGTTTCCAGGCCACCTGCAGCGCGGGCTGGATCAGCCGCGCGATCACGTCGCCGGGCGTGCCCGGCGGAAAGGACGAGATCAGGCGCACGGGTTTGGTCGGCCAGTCCTGCGCCTGCGCGGCCAGGGGCTGCAAGGCCAGCCCGGCCGCGGCAAGGGCCAGGAGGCGCAGAAGAAGCGTGTGGGCAAGGCGGGTCATGGTTGTCTCCAGTCAGGTCGTGATCGGGTCAGAAAAACTACGTGGACGCGCGCCCGGTGGCCCGGGCCAGCACGGACGGCGCATGGCTGCCGGCGTGGCCGCGCCAGGCGACGATCTGGTCGGGGCGGATCAGCGCGAGCGGGGCCTTGTAGAGCGCGCGCAGCGAGGCATCGGCCAGCCGCACGACGCGCAGGTCGACGGCCAGGTCCCGCGCGGCGGCCTCGAAGGCCTCGGTGTCGGGCGGCTGCGAGCCCAGCGCGAGCAGCGTCCATTCGGTGTGGAAACTGTCGAACAGCGAGCGCCCATCGTCCAGCCACGCGTGCGGCGGGCGTCCGCCCGGGCTGGCGGTGGGCGTGTAGGCATTGGGTTCGTCGGGCGGCAGCGGTGCGCTGTCGTGGGCGATGATGGGCGAGGCGTCGTAGCGGCCGCCGAAGGTCACGCCGGGAATGTTGAATTCCAGGCGCGCGTGTTCGTGGAAATGCTGCCCCGCGGCCTGGCGCTCGGCCTGGCCGCGCACCGAGTTTTCCTCCAGTTCGGGCCGGGCCGTGAACAGGCCGACCGAATCGGCGAAGCGCCGCGCGTAGCGGGTGTTGCGTTCGGCCAGCGGCTTGCGTTCGGCCTCGTAGCTGTCGAGCAGGGCCGGCGGCGCCTGGCCGCGGATCACGCTGGCCAGTTTCCAGCCCAGGTTGACGGCGTCCTCGATGGCCGTGTTGTAGCCCAGGCCGCCCGTGGGCGTGAACAGGTGGGCCGCGTCGCCCGCGATGAACACGCGGCCCTGGCGCAGGCGCTGCGCGACCAGCGCGTGCCCGGCCAGCCAGGTGCCCATGGACAGGATCTCGATGGGCAGCGCCTGCCCGACCACCTCGGTGAAGACGCGGCGCGCGTCGGCCTCGGTCCAGCCGTCGGCGTCCTCGCCGGGGCGCAGCGCGGCATGGAAGGCGTATTCGCCCTGGCCGTCGACCGATGCCATGAAGGCGCGCCGCTCGGCGTTGACGGCGACGTACATCCAGGCCTTGGGATGCGGCAGCGCCGACAGGAACTGCGGGCAGCGCAGGTAGAGCGCAAACATCTTGCCGCCCATGAACTCGCGCTGGATGCCGGTCTCGCCACCCCATTCGATGCCCAGCTGCTGCCGCACGAAGCTGCGCGCGCCATCGGCGCCGACCAGGTAGGAGGCCTGCACTTCCTGCGTCTGGCCGCTGTCGTTGTGGCGGACCGTGGCGCTCACGAACGCGCCTTCGTCGGCAAAGCGCGTCAGCCGCCAGCCGTAGCGCACGTCGTTCGACGCGCGGGCCTGCGCATGGCGGCGCAGGACGGCCTCGACGAACTTCTGCGAGACGCGGTGGGGCAGCTCGGCCGCGCTCCACGAACCCGTCATCGCCCTGACCTGGGCCACCGCCTCGGTGGCGGTCGGCAGGCGGATGCGGGCCAGTTCGTGGCCGGTGTAGCGGGTGAAGTAGGCGATGTCCGTGGGATGGTCGGGCGGCAGGCCCAGCGCCCGGATCTCGTGCGCAAAGCCCAGCCGGCGAAAGTGCTCCATGGTGCGCGCCTGGGTCGCGTTGGCCTGCGGGTTGAAGGCCGTGCCGGGCTTGGCGTCGACCACCAGGCAGCGGATGCCGCGCAGGCCCAGTTCATTGGCCAGCATCAGCCCGCAAGGGCCGCCGCCGGCGATGAGCACGTCGGTCGTGAGCACGGAGGGCGAGGGCGTTGCCCCGGGGTTGGCTGTCATCGGGTATCTTTCCAGGTGGCAAGGTATTTATTTAGGCTTCCTAAGTATTTTGAAGCGACACCAGGAACCATCCATCATGGGAAACCCGAACGATCCGTCCGCCTACCGCTGGCGCCAGCACAACCCGGGCCGCGTGCTCAGCAACGCCCTGCGGCGCTTCGAAGAGCGCGTGCTGGCGCTGATGAGCGAGGCCGGCCACGCGCAGACCCGGCGTTCGCACGTCAACCTGACGCGGCACCTGGACCTGGAGGGCACACGCATCACCGAACTGGCGCGGCGGGCGGCGATGACCAACGCCGCCATGACCGAGCTGATCGACCAGTGCGAAACACTCGGCCTGGTCGAGCGTCTGCAGGACCCGGCCGACAAGCGTGTGCGCATCGTGCGTTTCACCGCCGCCGGCCTGGAATGGTTGGACGTGTTCGGCTGGGCCGTGGGCGAGGCCCAGGCCGAGATGGAAGCCGACATCGGCCGGCGCGGCATGTCGGTGGTGCTGACGGACCTGGCCGGCTATGCCAGCGCGATGGAGGCGAGCAGCGTTTGAGTCGGGCGTGAGTCGCCATGGGATTGCATGCCCATCCCCGTTTCCCGCATGCCCAACCACGATTTCCGCAGTTACCGCTGCCGCCCCGCCTGCCTAAGCTGAACGCCCATCTTCAGCATCAGAAAGGCGTTCTTCATGAGCAGCAACGACCCCCGGGCCGCGTGGAAATTCGAGACCCGTTCCGTGCATGCGGGCTACACACCCGACCCGACCACCAAGGCGGTGGCGGTGCCGATCTACCAGACGGTGGCCTACGCCTTCGACAGCGCGCAGCACGGCGCCGACCTGTTCGACCTGAAGGTGCCGGGCAACATCTACACCCGCATCGGCAACCCCACGCAGGACGTGCTGGAGCAGCGCATCGCCGCGCTCGAAGGCGGCGTGGGCGCGCTGGCGCTGGCCTCGGGGCAGGCGGCGGTGACGTATTCGATCCTGACGATTGCCGAGGCGGGCGACAACATCGTCTCGTCCACGGCGCTGTATGGCGGCACCTACAACCTGTTTGCGCACACGCTGCCGCAGTTCGGCATCACCACCCGTTTTGCCGACCACCGCGATCCGGCCAGTTTCGAATCGCTGATCGACGAACGCACCAAGGCCGTCTTCGTCGAGTCGCTGGGCAACCCCTCGGGCACCATCACCGACATCGCGCGTGTGGCCGAGATCGCGCACCGCCACGGCGTGCCGCTGATCGTCGACAACACGGTGCCCTCGCCGTATCTGAGCCGCCCGTTCGAGCACGGGGCCGACATCGTCGTGCATTCGCTCACCAAGTACCTGGGCGGGCATGGCACGAGCATTGGCGGGGCCATCGTCGATTCCGGCAAGTTCCCGTGGGCCGAGCACAAACAGCGCTTCAAGCGCCTGAACGAGCCCGACGTGAGCTACCACGGCGTGGTCTACACCGAGGCGCTGGGCGAGGCGGCCTACATCGGCCGCGCGCGCGTCGTGCCGCTGCGCAACACGGGCGCGGCGATCTCGCCCTTCAACGCTTTCCTGATCCTGCAGGGCATCGAAACGCTGGCGCTGCGTGTTGAGCGCATCAGCGACAACGCGCTGAAAGTCGCGCAGCACCTGAGCCGCCACGCCCAGGTGAAATGGGTCAACTACGCCGGCCTGGAAGACCACCCCGAACATGCGCTGGTACGCCAATACCTCTCGGGCAAGGCCTCGGGCATCCTGACCTTCGGCGTGCCGGGCGGGCGCGAGGGCGGGGCGCGTTTCCTCGATGCGCTGCAACTGTTCACGCGCCTGGTCAACATCGGCGACGTGCGTTCGCTGGCCACGCACCCGGCCTCGACCACGCACCGCCAGCTTGCGCCCGAGGAGCTGGCCAAGACCGGCGTCACGGAAGACACGGTGCGGCTGTCCGTGGGCATCGAGCACATCGACGACCTGCTGGCCGATCTGGACCAGGCGCTGGCGCGGGCGGCGGGCTGAGAACGTCAACACGTTCTGAGCCGCGTCGACACAAAGCTGCCCGGCATGGGGGAATGCCGGGCGTTTCAGATACCTCTCTTCGGCCAGCCTGTCCTGCCAAAAGCCTGTTTTTAGATAAAAGTTGACTGTTTTCTGATAACGCGTTCGTCAGAAATTTTTATGATCGGTCACCTTCCATTATCTTAAACAGCGAGGATGAGCGTGCGTAGAACCATCTTGAAATTTTCTTTGGGTGTCTCGGCAGCGGTATTGGTTTCGGGAGCCGCATGGGCAGCGGGACTGAAGCTCACGAGCACGGATATATCCCAAGGGAAATTCATGGCCAAGGCCCAGGAGTTCGAGGGTTTTGGCTGCAGCGGTGGAAACCTGTCCCCGCAGCTTTCGTGGAGCGGCGCGCCCAAGGGCACCGAGGCGTTTGCCGTATTCGCCTATGACCCGGACGCACCCACCGGCAGCGGATGGTGGCACTGGCAGCTCATCAATATTCCCAAGGAAGTGACCACGCTGCCCACAGGGGCTGGCGATCCGGGCAAGAATCTGGCCCCGGCAGGTAGCTTCAGCAACCGCAATGATTATGGCGCCGTGGGTTTTGGTGGCGCTTGCCCGCCCGCTGGCCATGGACCGCATCGCTACCAGTTCACCGTCTACGCCTTGTCGAAGAAGCTGGAACTGCCTGAAGGTGCGTCCGGGGCGCTCGCCGGCTACATGGTGAAGGCCCATGCGCTGGGCTCCAGCACGATCGAGGCCTTGTACAAAAAGGACTGACGTGCAGCTGCACTTCCTGTTCTGGCGCCGTTTTCTTGGGTAGACCAGAAAACGGCCGCCACCGTCATTCAGCATCGACGAAAGAAACCCATTCTTCTCAAGTGGCAGGATGGGTTTTTTACGTGGGTGAGGGGACAAAAAATAACAAAGCTCAAGATCGATTGTCGAGGAATCTTTCATTCAACCAGAAGGCGGTAGCGTATGCAGGTCGCCGATGAAGAGACATGAGCCCGAGACTCATGCGTCGGCCCTGCCGGGACAACCATCACGAGGTTACTGCCTTTATTTAATAATCATGGCTTGCCCTGGGTAAGCTTTTTTAAAGGAATACAAGTGAGCACGCGAACAGGGGGGCTGAGTCGAAGCCCAGGCTTTTGGCTCTTCACGGCAGGGGAAGCAACAGCGATTTGACAAGACTCCAGCTTGGCAATCTGGGGATTCTGGAATCGGATTACCAGATCACTGATCTTGCCCCCGTTTCACGGACACCCCTATAAGCGATTAACTATCGCAATAGGAGGTGGACGATGACCAAGAGCAAGGCAGGCAGAAAGGGGCAGGAGTTCAGCCTGGAGTTCAGGCAGCAGGCACTGTTGCGAGCGGCCACAGAAGGGGTAACCACGGTGGCTCGTGATCTGGGGTTGCAGCCTGCCCAGCTGTACAGTTGGCGCGCCCAGGCGCGGCGGCACGACCAGGACGATCAGGCACAACGCTTGGAGTTGGCCGAACATGCACGGCTCAAACGTGAAGTGGCGCGGCTGGAGGAGGAGAACGCTTTCCTAAAAAAAGCGGCGGCGTACTTCGCCAAAAAGCGGCGGCGTACTTCGCCAAACTGATCTTGCCCCTGATTTACGGACACCTATCTAAGCGACATTGGCCAGCTCGTACTGCTCTGGGCTGAGGTAGCCCAGGGTCGAGTGCAGCCGGATCCGATTGTAGTCAACCTCAATGTAGTCAAA